>UQBC01000060.1 GCA_900539195.1 uncultured Oscillospiraceae bacterium | reverse complement strand
TCATAACCTGTAGCAGAAGTGTTCTTGTTCCACTGGAGCGTTATGCTGTTATAAGACTTGGACTTTGTTTTAAATCCTGCCACTACAGACGGGAGAGTGCTTACTGTTATCTCCGCAGGTACACCGTAAATAACCTCCGTGCCATCCTTAAAGCACATCACTCTGAGTTTATACTCTGCCCCCGGGTTAAGTCCCTTTACCTCGGCGGTTGTCTTGTTTATGCCTGTATTCTTTACCGCTGTAGTCCATTTTCCGTTCTTGTAAACCTGTACCACATAGCCGTCAGCTGTATTGTTCTTGTTCCAGCCGAGAGTTACCGACTTATCGGTACGCTTTGTAAGCTTTACAGATACAGGTTTTGTCGGTGCTGTTCTTTCGGAGAATATTCTGCTGTATTCGCTGTATACGGGTTTGCCGTCCACCATAAGATACGCCGCAAATCTGAACTGATAAACGGTTGACGGTTCAAGCTCATTTGCTGTATAACCCGTAACGTCATAAGCCAGGTCGTCTATGGTTTCCCACTTGCCGCCTATAAACTGCTCAACTACATAGCCGTCCGCATTATCGGATACGTTCCAGCCGAATGTAAGGCTTTCGCTTGTACGTCCTGTTCTCTTTACATTGGTCAGCGGATCGACCTTGAGCATATCCACAAAGCTGTCGTTGTAAGAATAACCGCATACCGAGCATTCGTGATGCGTGTAGCCGTCCGATGTATATGTAGGCGCTATTACCGTATCAACAAATTTGTGCTTATTCAGCACGTTGGTTTCTTCAAGTCCGCAGTCGGCGCAGATTCTTGACTCATAGCCTATCTCGGTGCAGGTAGACTCCTTTACCGTTTTCCACATACCGAATGAGTGCTTTTCGCAAAGATAGTCAAAATCGAATTTATTCTTTTTGGCAAAATCTTCGGCTATCGTGCCTTTATAACAATATACTGTTGTATTCTTTCCGAAACAACATCTGTTAGTAATTTCAGTGAGACTTCTCGGCAGTGCTACGGATTTCAACTTTTCACACCTGTTCAGATTTGATTCTATTACTTTCATGCTTTCAGGATAAGTAATTTTTTCAATTGAATTGCTCCAGTTAAATGCCCCCTGCTCTTTTTCTACACCGTAAAGCATAATTACTGTTTTAAGACCATAGCAATAACTGAATGCGCCCGATGAAACAGTCTTGACACTACCCGGTATGATTATCTCCTCCAGACTGCTACAGGAAGAAAAAGCTTCTTTTTCTATAATTGTAACCGAATCCGGTATGTAAACATACTTGAGTTTTCTGGCACTTGAGCATGTGCTTTCACATATTTTTGTCGTTCCTTGTTCAAATTCGACAGTGACCAGACCGCTTGCGTCGAACGGAGCATTTCCGACTATTTCGAGAGAAGCCGGTAAAGTTATGTTATATAAGCTGTCACAGCTTGCAAACGCGCGATAGCCCAGACTTGTCAGATTATCAGACAGCTTAACGTTACTCAGATAATCACAATCATAGAAAACCTGTTCACCGATGGTCAATACCGTATCAGGAATATTTACCTGCTGAATGGTCTTGTTGGAGTAGAAAGCCTTATCACCTATAGCTGTAACCCTTGAACCTTTGATTTCCGACGGGATATCGACCGATGTTTCCGAGCCGTTATATGCCGTGATCGTCAACGTGTCATCGTCATTATAAGTGTACTTATAATCGCCGTAGGTAGCGGCACCGGCACACACTGCGCATATTGCGGCTGTTGCTGTGAATGCAGCAATGCCTAATAAAAACTTTGCGATTTTCATAAATCTCTTCCTTTCATTGATAAATACTGATATACTTTTATCATTATCTATCAGTTTATCACATTGAAAGTGAATTTTCTACTGCATTTTTCCAAGGAATATTCTCCCGAATTTTCGGATATACGCAAAAACGCCCCGCAAAAGCGGGGCGCACTGTAAAATGCAGCTATGTTGATTTCAATTATTCTGCAAGACCGCTTCGGAAAACTATTTGCGAAGTTCCGAAAACCGATCTGCAAACGCTTTTGTTTTAATTTTTCGTTCCAACCGTCAGTTCGTTGCTCCACGAACCGTACTGCTTAGTGCTGCCATAGGTTTTATACGCTCTTATTCTGAACTTATAGCTTGTGTTAGCCTTTAAGCCATTGACCGTATAACTTACAGTTGTAGCCT
Organism: uncultured Oscillospiraceae bacterium; assembly: GCA_900539195.1. Classification (GTDB taxonomy): domain Bacteria; phylum Bacillota; class Clostridia; order Oscillospirales; family Ruminococcaceae; genus Ruminiclostridium_E. The sequence goes on along the minus strand of UQBC01000060.1, from coordinate 174 downwards.
TATCAGGCGCAGATATTGTGACCCACTTGCCGCCCTTGTACTGCTGTAACTGGTAACCGCTTGCCGTTGTGCCCTTGTTCCACTTCAATGTCACTGAGGTACTCGACTTTGACGAACACTTGAATCCGCCTACACCGTAAGGATTGGTATTTACCTTGACCTCATTGCTCCACG
>UQBC01000059.1 GCA_900539195.1 uncultured Oscillospiraceae bacterium | reverse complement strand
GCACAGTTACAAGCACTGTGAAGAATCTTAAGAAGAATACTTCTTACAAGTTCAGGATCAGAGCTTACAAGACGATCGGCAAGGCTACACAGTACAGCTCGTGGAGCGGTACGCTGACAGTCAGGACGAAAAAGTAATGCAGCTATAATAAAGCGGACATCGGTGAAAATCGATGTCCGCTTTGTATATTTTTATTAACGTTTAGTTTTATGCGGGATTTGAAGGACGGCTTTAAGTTACATCAGTCATTATCTCATCAAGATCAGTGTTTGACGAGCCTTTGAACAGTACAGCGTCATTGTCACGGAGATTGAGTTTTAAAAACTCGGTCAGAGCTTCCCGCGATTTTAACTTTATTACAAACTTGTTTTTAAGATCGGCAGTTTCCATAAGCTTTGCGGAAATATCACCATAGCATACGGTAATGTTTACGTTTGCTTTATTGATGATGTTACCCACTTTGCGGAAAATCTCGAGTTCATGATCATCACCGTCACTGACTTCGGATAACACCGCAATTCTGCGCGAATCCGGAGAAAGCGGTAGGGTACACAGCTCTTTCAGCGCCGAACCGACGCTTTCGACTGCATCGTTTTCAAAATCTGAAATAACGTATATTCCGCGTTCGTTTCTGACTGTGTTCAGTCCGCCGGTGCGGCGGTATTTTTCTATAGCGGGGATGATCTGCTTAGGCGGTATACCCATTATCTCACCCAGTGCAAATGTGGCAAGCGCCTGATATACGCTGTGCTTGTCATCGGAGTACAACTCAATGTGGTAATTATCCGTGCCGTGGATTATATCAAATACTATCTTGTCTTGCAACAGCTGAATGTTATCGGCATAATAATCAGCCATTCTGTTGTCAACACCGATCGTGATGATATCCTGCGGTATAGTAAATATTCCTGCAAGATTCTTGTCATCGATATTTATTATAACAGCGCCGGATTCATTCATTCCGCCGCATACTTTCAGCTTCTCATCAATAAGCTCAGGCTTTGTAAGATCACGCGGATTCTTGGAGACTACAGTACTTGTAAGTACTGCAATATCAAAGTTTGCCGTTTGTGAAACATGTTCCACGTTGCCGCCGTTCACGCAGGAAACGTTTATAACGGCAGCCTCTGTCTTTTTCGTTGCCGAGAACATTGCTCTCAGCATAGATGAATAGTTGTTTGTTACTGAAACAGATCTAACGGTTTCCATCTTGTTGGAAAGCATCTGGTTTATCATATCAAGCGGATCTATTTTTTCAGGGCTGTCCATTACCGCTATCGACCACATACCAAGTTTTGATTTTATGAATACAGCCGTTTTGCTGAGCGCTTCGTCAAGGTCGCTTACGACTATATTCGGTATTTTGTCTACAGCTTCTTTTGTGATTACTACTGCAGCGCCTTTTTCAAATGCGGCGATTGCGGCTTCCTTTGTGTCAGCAAAATAAGCACAGCCCGGCTTGATTTTCTGCCTTCCGAATGCAAATGATGAAACAGGTATATCTGCGGCATTGCGAAGCTTTGCGTTAAGCACCTCGCAAAGTTTACTTACAGTGGTGATTGAATCATCTTTTTCACTGTTTTGTTCACCCGGCTTTTTCCCGCTGAGCGATTCGTAATTGTCAAACGTAAAGTCCAGCAATGTTATTGCGTCATAGAATACATATTTCATCTGTTTCGTATTCTCTGCGCCGAGAATTATAGCCAGTACTTCTTCACCGAATTTACCTGCGGGAGGAAGAGCAGAGCAGGCAAGACAGGATTTTGAACGGGCTGTATAACCGCTTTTTATACCTATTGCGGTTTCATATCTGTATCTTCTGTTCCTGCTGTTGACAAGCAGATTCGTGTTCTGGATTTCACGCGGACCGTTCAGGTTTGTTGCGGGTATTGTATACTTATCGGATGCGGCTATAATTCTGAACATACTGTTTGTCATACAGTAGCGACAGATAATAGCCAGGTCATATGCGTTGGAGTACTGCTCGGAAGTGAATTTTCCGTCAGAAGAGGCTATGACGGTATCGTCGGCACCTATTTCCTTAGCCTTTTCTTCCATCATTACCGCAAACTTGTCAAGACTGCCGCATATAAATTCCGCAAGAGCAAACAAAGAATCATTTGCAGATACAAGCATCATCGAATATATCAAGTTGAGAACCGATATATTTTCGCCGGGCTCGAGATTAATCGAGGCTGAACCTTTCCAGTTTGATATCTGTTTAATAACGTTTTCGGACACTGTTACAGTATCGTTCGGGTTGCATTTTTCAAGAGCTATTATAGATGCCATTATCTTTATAAGAAAAGCAGGCGACAGTTTCATTCTGGCGTTTTTTTCAAGAAGTATCCGACCTTCGTGCTGAGTAACAACTATTGCAGCTTGTGCATTTATCTCAGGCATTTCTGTTTTCTGAACAGCTCTTACTTCCGACATTAAGATTCATCCTTCCTAATAAAGTATATTTCAAGTCATACGGGTGCTGATTTTTCATATTAATTATATCACTGCGAATTTGTAAATGCAATGATTTTTATAATTATTTTCACTTAATTTAATGCAGAAAACGACGAAATAATTTTATGAGAAAAATTTTTATTCGGCAAATAAGCCCTGTCTCTTATACACATC
>UQBC01000058.1 GCA_900539195.1 uncultured Oscillospiraceae bacterium | reverse complement strand
AACCGACACGGCGGTACGCCGTCTTTTGCCTGTTGGCAAAAGTTTTTATGTTAAAACGTTCTCAGCCATTGCGTAGCAAAGCCGCATTTTTATGCGGCGAAATCGTCTTATGACGATTTCAGGCTGAGGTTGTTATAGCAAGAAAAAATGCACTTAAAAAGTGGGGTGTCGGTTTGAAGAATAAAGATAAAAAGGGAAAAGAGCAGATAAAGAAAACGAAGTTTTCCGATATAGACCTTTTTGAAGAGGGACATGAGGAAGAGCCGGACGAGCTTGAACTTATAGACGGGCTTATAAAAGATCCCGCCACAACGCAGGACAAGGAGCATAACGCATATCTGCGCCTTATGCACGAATACAAGGCAGAATACGCAAAACGTGAAAAATGTATCAAGGTCGGGATACTGCTCATTATCATCAGTGCAGTTGTATTTCTCGCCCTGATGTTCAGCCTTGACAGCAAAACATTCTTCTTGACGCTGTGGATAATCTTCATTATTTCGGGTATTGCGGTAATGACACGGATAGATTACCGTTGCTACAAGTATGAAAAGATACTCGGCATTAAAAACACCGACAAGGAAGACGACCTTGAAAAGATGAAGAACGATATCGACAAGACGATAAGCAACGCAAAAACTGAGCTTGAAAACGCAAAGGCTAACATAGAAACCACAATAGAATCGGCTAAAAAGGACATCAGCCGTCTTTCCGGAATGAAAACGAGGGAGCAGGAAAACAAATGAAGACAATATTCAGGATATTTTTAAGCGATATAAAAAAGATACGCACAAATCTTATGGCATTTGCGGTAATGATAGGTATTTGTATACTGCCGGCGCTGTATGCGTGGTTCAACATTGCGGCAAACTGGGATCCGTACTCAAATACAGGCAATATCAAGATTGCGGTCGCAAACTGCGATAAAGGCACTAAGCTTGCTTCAAAGGAAATCAACATCGGCAATCAGATAGTGGATAATCTTAAAAAGAACACGCAGATGTGCTGGACGTTCGTAGATAAACAGCAGGCGGAAAACGGAGTAGTAATAGGCGAATATTATGCCAGCGTCGTTATCCCCGAAAATTTCAGCGAGAGCTTCACAAGCATACTTTCGGGCAAGCTGACACGTCCGCAGATAACCTACACGCTCAACGAAAAGAAAAACGCTATCGCTCCGAAAATCACCGACAAAGGCGCAGAGGCGATAAAAAACCAGGTAAACGAGAGCTTTATTGACACGATTACCACCGAGCTTGCAGGAATATTAAACTACACCTCTGAGCAGGGCAACAAGAAATTCACCGAGATAACAGACAATATAAAATCAGCCATAGGCGACGTTATCGACAATCTTTCCGCTTTCCAAAGCTCAATTTCGCTGATAAGCACAACACTTGACAGTGCAGATACAATGATCGCAAACACCAAAAAGTCTATCCCGGATCTTGAACAGCTGCTTGCTCAGTCGGGTACACTGACATCTTCCGCCAAGGACAGCATAACAGCGGTTCAGGCGGTTTCACAGCAGATAACCGCAAGCACCGATATGGTCTTAAGCTCGATAGATGCTCTTTACACAGAGGTTGAAAGCGACATATCCGGCATTACGGAAGAAATAGCCGCTAACGCCGATAACGCCGCGGAAAAGGTAAGGAATATCTCCAAGATAAATCAGAAGAAGATCGACCTGCTGACAGACCTCAGAGAGCATATAGTAACAGTCGGCAATAAGCTCGGCGTAAAAGTAACGCTTCTTACCGACAAGATAGACCGCAATATAGAAAAGCAGAACGCTATAATCGACAAGCTGAACAACGGGGCTGATACTATAAGCAGTACTGGTCACGCTCCCGACAACTTTGAAAAGGACGTAAACGCGCTGAATAAAGAAGCGGCAGACGAATTTGACGGTATCAGAAGCACCTGGAATACATCGGTCAAATCATCGATCGATACCGCCGTAAATGAAATATTCAAGACGCTTGACGGAATTTCCGCACTGCTTTCTGACGCAGGAACATCTGTTCCGAATATCGAAACGGCTCTCACCGATGCTCAGAACTCGCTTGCAAGCCTTAAATCCTGCCTTACCGACCTCGATAAAATAATCGGCAATGCAAAGGATAAGCTCACCGATATGCAGAAAAAGGTCGATGATATAAGCAACGATCAGGCGCTTATAGCTTTTATCGAAGAGGTTTCAAGTGACCCGTCATCTCTCGGCGAATTTATGAGCTCACCCGTTGAAATTAACACCGTCAAGGTTTATCCTGTAGAAAATTACGGCTCAGCCATGACGCCGTTCTACACGATACTCGCTATCTGGGTAGGCTCGATCGTACTTGTCGCCGTACTGAAAGCAGAGATCAGCCGCCGTGACATCGAAAAGCTCGGCAGTAATGTAAGACCGATACAGGCTTATTTCGGCAGATATATGATTTACCTTATGGTATCAATAATTCAGGCGATAATAATAGCACTCGGCGACCTTTTATTCCTGAAAGTACAGTGTGAAGACCCGCTGTTATTCATCATCGCCGCCGTTGTATCTTCTATTGTATTCTCACTGCTCATCTACTCGCTGACGATCACATTCAGCGTAATAGGAAAGGCTCTTGCGGTAATTATCCTTGTACTTCAGGTTGCAGGCTCGGGCGGTACATTCCCTCCCGAAGTTCTCCCCGAATTTTTCCGCAACATTCTTCCCTATCTGCCCTTCAGATACAGCATAAACGCAATGCGTGAAGCGGTCGCAGGCGTATATGCACAAAGCTATATAGAGGACCTGCTCTACCTGCTGATTTATGTTGCGATAGCCCTCTTTATCGGCATAGTGCTGAGAAAACCGTGTATAAAGATAATGAAGTTCTTCAATAAACGTCTTGAAGATACCGATCTGATCATATAGCAATTCAATCCCCGACGAACTTTTCAAATCGTCGGGGATTGCACTTTTTGCTATATTATGCTAAAATATCAGTTGAGGGAAACCTTGGACGTCAGGCGGTCAAATTCATCTCCCGAAAGTGCGTTAAGCACTTGGAAAGGAGGTGAAGTTGTGTACATAACTCTGGACAACTTGATTCAGATCGGTATCTTCCTAACGGGATTTACCGTTATGATATTCAGTATCATTTCTTTTGTTATAAACTTTATAAATAAAAAGAAATAACCGCCCCATGTCGCAAACTGTGAGCGGTTATTAAACTTATCTCAGGGAGTGACCGTCTGTCGTTTCCCTCTTTATTTATATTATAACATAAAATCAAGTCGGTGTCAACCGACACGGCGGTACGCCTGTCTCTTATACACATCTGACGCTGCCGACGATAAGGCTC
>UQBC01000057.1 GCA_900539195.1 uncultured Oscillospiraceae bacterium | reverse complement strand
CTTACAGCCGCAAAATAAAAAGGGTACTGCTTTATTACAGCACCCCTTATTTGCATAATTATTATGTTCATATCCGCCGATACCGTAACCTGAGATAATCGGAAACAGTCAGAACGGCGAATTTGGTGCGGCACATTGCCGCCCGCTTACTTGAAGTAACGGTTTAAAAGGCCTTCAAATGCCTTGCCGTGTCTTGCCTCGTCCTTAGCCATCTCGTGAACTGTGTCGTGGATAGCGTCAAGATTTAACTGCTTTGCTCTCTTTGCAAGGTCGAGCTTGCCCTGTGTAGCGCCATGCTCTGCGGCAACTCTCTTTTCGAGGTTTTCCTTAGTCGATGCACTTACAACATCGCCTAAAAGCTCTGCGAACTTTGCTGCGTGTTCAGCCTCTTCCCAAGCTGCCTTTTCGTAGTAAAGACCTACCTCGGGGTAACCTTCTCTGTGAGCGGCTCTTGCCATAGCGAGATACATACCTACCTCTGTGCATTCGCCCTCGAAGTTTGCCTTTAAGCCTGCAAGAATCTCTTCATCCTCAACTGCCTTTGCAACGCCTACCTTGTGCTCGTCTGCAAATACAAGCTTATCGTTTTCCTTAAGCTCTGTGAACTTGCTGCCGGGAACCTTGCACTGGGGGCAGAACTCGGGAGGTGTATCTCCCTCATGAACGTAACCGCATACCGGACATACCCACTTTTTCATAGTAAATTACCTATCCTTTCATAGTAATAAAATCTTAATTTTATTATTGTTGTTAGTGAAATCAGTAACGCTTACTGATTTGTTGATTTTATTATAACCGATACTTCGGCGTTTGTCAATAGGTTTTGCAAAATTTTTTTGTAAAAATTAGGTTAGTTAGAACTTACTTGGGGCGGCTTGGGAGGAAAATTACCGTTTTCAGCCGATTAAATACCGTTTGTGCCTTTTCGTTGCAATTGCCGAGAAAAACGATTATAATTAAATGTGAGAATATGGTTATAATTCCGGTCAAGAGAAAAGGAGAGCTTATGAGAAAAACAAGCGAAAAGATTTTACGGACACTGCTTGCGGTATCGGTACTTGCAACGGCTGTGCTTTCGAGCGGCTGCCTTGACGATGAGGAGGAGATTTCCGACAGCACGGCAAGCGACAACAGGCAGACGAGTGACGGCGGCAATGCGGAAAGCAGTGAAGGCAGTGAAGGCAGTGATAATAAATATGAGGGAAGTGTTACGGGCAGTCGTGCGTCAAAGCTGACGTTCAGCGGTTCGGACGGGATAAGCATTGCAAGAAAACAGCGTGAAGCCGAAAAGCCTATGGGCGAGGACGGCACACAGACGGTCTTTGTATATATGTGCGGAAGCGACCTTGAAAGCGAGAACGGGCTTGCAAGCGGCGACATTGAGGAAATGATCGCAGGGTCACAAAGCGAGAACGTTAAGTTCGTCATTCAGACGGGCGGTGCCGGAGCGTGGGCGGATACATACGGCATCTCTGCCGAAAAGACACAGCGTTATGTTGTAACGGGCGGAGAAATAAGCCTTATTGAAGAAAAAGAGTCTGTCAATATGGGCAAGGAGGATGTGCTTGTCGATTTTTTAAGCTGGGGTATAGAAAACTATGCGGCGGCTAAAATGGGGCTTATCTTCTGGAATCACGGCGGAGGAAGTATAAGCGGCGTGTGCTTTGACGAGCTTAACGAGAACGATTCGCTGTCGCTTGAGGAGATAGACACTGCGCTTACATCTGTATATGATAAGATGACGGATAAGTTTGCGTTCATCGGCTTTGACGCTTGCCTTATGGCAACGGTCGAAACGGCGAATATGCTTGTTCCTCATGCGGACTATATGTTTGCGTCCGAGGAAACCGAACCCGGATACGGCTGGGATTATACCGAGATAGCAGGCTTTATGGAAAGTAATCCTACAGCGGATACAGCCGAACTCGGAAAGACGGTCGCTGACAGCTTTATGGCATCGTGCGAGGCTATCGGCGCAGGCGGCGAGGCTACGCTTTCGATAACGGATCTCAGCCGAATAGACGAGCTTGTAAAGGCGGTGAATGACGCCGCCGAGGAAATGAACGATATTTCTTCCGATCCTGCACTGCTTGCAGATGCGGTAAGAAGCATCTATAACGTTAGAGCATACGGCAGTAACAACGATACAGAGGGATATACCAATATGGTTGATCTCGGCTCTATGATAGCGGCTACGGTATCGGGCGACAAGGCGGACAAGGTTATGTCGGCGCTTGAAAAGGCGGTAGTGTATAACATCTACGGCGAGGACAAGGACGGCTCAACGGGGCTTTCGACCTACTATCCGTTCGGCGTTTCAGGCTCTAACGAGCTTGCAACATTTGGCAAGGTGTGCGTAAGTCCGTACTATATGACGTTTGTTGACAGAATCGCATACGGCGCACAAAACGGCAGTACGGACGGGTACAGCGGTGAAAAAACATGGCTTGCGGACGGTGCGGTGTACTGGAGCGACGGGGATTATTCCGACTATGAGAGCAACTGGGAGCATTACAATAATCAGAACGCCAATATGGATTTCTGCGGTGATAAGAGCAGTGTGCAGATAGATGTCGGACCTGTGCTTGACGACGAGGGAACGTTCTACTTCAATGTTACGGACGATACAATAAATAATCTTGCAAGTGTCAATTGCTCGGTTTACCGTGTGGACGAGGAAACAGGCGAACTGCTTGAATTTGGCGTTGACCAGAGTACAAAGGTAGATTTCTCTTCGGGACTTGTTGAAGACACTTTCAGCGGTCAGTGGTACATGATCGAGGATAACCTCATTCCTATGTTCATAGTGGAGAAGAACGGAAACAGCTCGGTTTACACATCTCCCGTAAAGCTCAACGGCAAGGAAACGAATCTGCGTATAGCTATGACGCAGGACGGCAATGAGTATGACATAACGGTACTCGGAACATGGGACGGCGTAAACGAAAACGGCGAGTCGGCAAGGAGCGTTGTTCCGCTTAAAGAGGGAGATGTCATAGTGCCGATATTCAACACCTACGACAGCGAGGGTAACTTTGCAGGCAAAGCCGAGGGTGATGAATGCACCTACAGCGGCGACAATATGATAGAGTTTGTCGATCTGCCTGCAGGCGACTACAGATACAGTTTTGTTATAAACGATATTTACGGAAATGTGTGCTATACCGGCTTCACGGTGTTTACGACCGACGATGACGGGAATGTATTCTTTACACCGGAGGAATAATAAAACAGCAAGCTGTATCGATCACGCATTTTTCTTTTACAAAAAACTAAGAGGAGAACCCCTATGCCAAACCGGATCATCACAGATATTTCAGATTATATCTTTGTGTCAGGAGAACCTCAAAAGGTCGATGCGATTTTTCTGCCGGGCGGCTCACACCCCGAACAGCCCGAATATGCCGCAGAATTATACCGACAAGGTTTGACTGATTGGATAGTTCCGTCAGGAGGAATAAGCGTTAAAGAGGAAAAATGGCACGGCGTCCGCTCAAAAGCGGAAATTTATAGTGGCGATTACCGGTCAGACTGCGAGTTTTTTACAGATGTACTCGTAAAAAACGGCGTTCCGCAGACTGCGATCATTGAAGAAAGCAAGTCGGGGCATACCCGTGATAACGCATTTCTCTCTCGTAAAGCCGTTGATGAAAAGGGCATAATGATAAAAAGCGGTATAATTGTTTGTAAAGCCTTTCATGCTCGCCGATGCTTAATGCTGTATCAAATGGCTTTCCCGAATGTTGATATGACGGTCTGCCCCGTACATTGCTATAACATCACCAAAGAAAACTGGTATACGACCGAAAAAGGAACCGATCGAGTGCTCGGTGAGCTTGCACGGTGCGGAAATCAGTTTGTCGGCGATCTCAAGACTTATCTTGATTTGATATGAAAATACTGTGCTGCCTTCAGTAAAAACAGCAAGCCGTATCAAGTTTCGGCTTTCTCGTTTGTGATAAAATAAATTCAGTCGGAAAGGCGGAAGAAAGCTGTGCGGAGAAAAACAGATGAACGGGATAAACGAATGGTATATGAATATTCAGAATATTGTTGACGACATAGACAGGTGTATAAAAAGCGGCGAGGACGAAAAGCTGGCGCTCGGCAGGCTGTCGCAGACGCTTGGCTACTCGGAATACTATGTTTCAAGGAAATTCAGCGAAATATCGGGAATGAAGCTCAGGGATTATATGAGATACCGCAGGCTTGCTTTTGCGCTGAGGGAACTGAGAGATACCGACAAGGGCATACTTGACATAGCACTTTACTACGGCTTTACATCTCACGAGGCGTTCACAAGGGCATTCAAAGCGGCATACGGAATTACTCCGAGCACTTACCGCTTACACCCTGTACCTGTAATTCTCCGCACAGCTATAAGACCTTTCGACTGCTATCTTTTAGGTATAGGAGGAACAGGTATGGCACAGACAAACAGTGATATTAAGGTGTATTTCGTAACGATACCGGCTCATAAATTCCTGCATATCAGAAACTACGAGAGTATAGGGTATTACGACTTCTGGGAAAAGCAGAGTCACATTCCCGGACAGGACTGCGAAACTATATGCGGACTGCTTGACAGTATCAAGGGCAAGCTCGACGATATGGGCGGCGATGAGGCGAACAGCGGAAGCGGTCAGGTCATGGCATTCATTAATGAGCCTGAGGGAAGAATATGCAGCTGGGGCATTCCACTGGCTGAGGCTTACGGTGTAAGGCTTCCTGCCGACTACAGCGGAGAGATACCAAGGCAGATGCAGATCATGGACGTGCCTGAGGGTGACTATATCGTATTTGAACACGGACCGTTTGACTTTCAGACCGAAAACAGTGCGGTTGAAGCAAAGATAGAACAGGCTATGAATGACTTTGATTATGAAAAGTCGGGCTATGAGCTTGACAAAACGCAGGGCAGGGTGTTTTACTTCTATCACGACTGCAGGAGATACTGGAAGTATATAAGGCCTGTGAGGAAAACCGGATAAACGGGAAACCGCCTTTTAATTGGGGCGGTTCTTCGGATTATGCAGGGCGACGCACTTGACACCGGCTTGATTTTGTGTTATATTATAGATACAAAAAGAGGGAAACGA
>UQBC01000056.1 GCA_900539195.1 uncultured Oscillospiraceae bacterium | reverse complement strand
CTCGGAGATGTGTATAAGAGACAGATTTTACATTCAAGACCGTTTGGTGTATTATTATCAAGGAGATAAACTGTTAGCATATTATCGGTAAGGAGGTTAACCGTTATGAATGAAACCGACATTCAGGCGATAATGATTGATAACAAGACCATAAATCAGCGTATCGAAAACAGCCTGAACGTGATTTTTGCAGATATTGACATTACTGCGGCACAGGGCAGAGTGCTTATGTATATTGCAAATTCCCCCGAAAAAGATATATTCGCCGCCGACTTGCATAGACGTCTTTGCATCTCAAAGCCTTCGGTTTCCGCACTTATTAAAAAGCTGAAAAAATCGGGATATATAAGCTGTACAGGCTGTGAAAGCGATGAACGCTACAAAAATCTTACCGCAACAAATAAGGGCAAGGAAACTGCAGGGCTTATATCCCGTCATATGAGAAATATAGAGCAGGCGGCATTCCGCAGCTTTACAGATTCCGAGCTGGATGAATTCATGCGGCTTCAGAAAAAGCTGCTGAACAATATAGACAACATAAATACAGATAACTTGAAACAGAAAGGATGACTGATTAAGTGAAAGAGCTTCTTAAACAGGTAAAGCAGTACAAGAAAGATTCTGTCTTAGCTCCCGTCTATTCGGCACTTGAGGTTGTTATGGAGGTAATAATCCCTTTCGTAATGGCGTTGCTGATCGACGAAGGCGTAGAGAAAGGCGATATGAACAAGATACTGCTTTACGGAATAATTATGATAGTCCTCGCTATGATAAGTCTTTTTGCAGGAATGATGGCAGGCAAATATGCCGCAAGCGCATCATCGGGCTTTGCCTGTAATCTAAGAGAGGCGATGTACCGTAACATACAGCGCTTCTCATTTTCAAACATAGACAAGTTCAGTACGGCAGGACTTGTTACCCGTATGACGACCGATGTAACAAACGTTCAGAACGCATATCAGATGATAATAAGAATAGCCGTGAGAGCGCCTCTTATGCTGATAAGCAGTATGGCTATGTGCTTTGTGGTAAATGCGGATATGAGCTTTATATTCCTCGGCGCTATAGTTTTCCTTGCGGTAGTTCTTGTGATAATTATGCTCAGGGCAATGAAGATTTTCAATGTGGCATTCACAAAATATGACGACCTTAACGCAAGCGTACAGGAGAATATCTCAGGCATCAGAGTGGTGAAATCGTACGTCCGTGAGGATTATGAGAATGAAAAGTTCAAGAAAGCCTCCGGCAATCTTTATAATATGTTCAAAAAAGCCGAAAGCACCCTTGCTTTCAATAACCCTGTGATGATGCTTGTAATCTATGCCTGTATTATGGCAATCTGCTGGTTCGGAGCTAAGTTTATCGTTGTTGACAAGACCTTGCAGATAGGCGAGCTTACATCGCTGTTCAGCTATGTAATGGGTTCAATGATGTCGCTTATGATGCTCTCGATGATATTCGTTATGATTACAATGAGCGTTGCAAGTATGCGCCGTATAACCGAAGTTCTGCGTGAACAGCCAGATCTTGCCGAGCCTTTCGCTCCCGTAGAGTTAATGTCAAACGGCAGCATAGACTTTGATAATGTACATTTCAGATACCATAAGACAAGCGAAGAGGAGGTCCTCACCGACATAAACCTGCACATAAAGTCAGGTGAAACCATCGGCATAATCGGCGGAACAGGCTGCGGAAAGACCAGTCTTGTAAATCTTATCAGCCGTCTTTATGACGTACAGCAGGGAAGCGTAAAGGTAGGCGGCGTTGATGTAAAGGACTACGATATGAAGTTCCTGCGTGATCAGGTATCGGTAGTGCTTCAGAAGAACGTCCTGTTTTCAGGCACTATACTTGATAATCTACGCTGGGGTAACGAAAACGCCACCGAGGAAGAATGTATCGAGGCTTGTAAGTGGGCTTGCGCTGATGAATTCATCGAGCGTTTCCCCGATAAGTACAATACGGTTATTGAGCGTGGCGGTACTAACGTATCCGGTGGTCAGAAACAGCGTATATGTATAGCAAGAGCACTTCTCAAAAAGCCTGCCGTGCTTATCCTTGACGATTCCACAAGCGCAGTGGATACAGCTACAGACGCAAAGATAAGAGCGGCATTCCAGAAGTGCATACCCGGTACAACCAAGATAATTATTGCACAGCGTGTATCAAGCGTTCAGGATGCAGATCGCATAGTCGTTCTTGACGACGGCAGAATAAACGGTGTAGGAACGCACGATGAGCTTGTTGCCAATAATGAGATATACAGAGATATATACGAATCTCAGACAAAGGACGGCGGCGACTTTGACCGCCCCCAGAATTAAGGAAAGGAGCGTAACGTAATGGATAAAAGAAAAATGGGACCCCGTCCCGATGTTTCACCGAAGGAACAGGTAAAACTGCTCGGCAGAATTATTAATTACACATTCAGCCGTTATAAATTCTCGTGCATCTGCGTAGTTGTATGTATTCTTGTGCAGGCGGTCACAACGCTTGCCGGAATGCTTTTTGTACAGTCGCTTATCGACGATTATATCAAGCCTATGATTGCAGCCAAAAGCACAGACTTCACACCTCTTGCGTTTGCAATGCTCAAACTTGCGATTGTTTACGTTGTCGGTCTTGCGGCATCTTATGCGTATAACAGGATAATGGTAAACGTAGGACAAGGTACGCTCAGAAACTTCCGTAACGACCTTTTCACCAATATGGAAAAGCTCCCGATAAAGTATTTTGACACACACCAGCACGGTGATATAATGTCGGTTTATACAAATGATATTGATACATTCAGACAGTTTATCTGTCAGAGTATACCTCAGGTGATAAACTGCGGTACTACAGTTATAATCTCGCTTGTTTCTATGCTTATTATGAGCATACCGATGACGATACTTGCCGTAGGTATGGCGGCTGTGATGCTTGTTGTAACAAAGAAGATCGCCGCAAAATCAGGTAAATATTTCGGTAAACAGCAGCACGATCTGGGCGAGGTTGATGGCTTTATTGAAGAAATGCTTGACGGTCAGAAGGTAGTAAAGGTGTTCTGTCACGAGCAGGAGGCAATAGACGATTTTGTAAAGATAAACGATAACCTAAGAAACAGTGCATATAAGGCAAACAAGTATGCGAATATCCTGATGCCGATAAACGCCAATATAGGCAACATCAGTTATGTTTTATGTGCGTTGCTCGGCGCAGTGCTTGCAACAAACGGCTTCGGCGGTCTTACTCTCGGTACTATTGTTTCATTCTGTACTCTCAACAAGAATTTCACAAACCCGATTTCACAGCTAAGCCAGCAGATGACGTTCGTGATAATGGCTTCAGCAGGTGCAAAGCGTCTGTTCGACCTTATGGATCAGAAGCCTGAACACGATGACGGTTATGTTGAACTTGTCAATGCCGAAATAGACGAAAACGGCAATATTACGGAGGTCGATCACCGCACAGGCAAATGGGCGTGGAAGCATCCTCATAAGGCTGACGGCACAGTTTCGTATAAAAGGCAGGAGGGCGGTATCGTCTTTGACGGTGTAGACTTTGGCTACACTGACGAAAAAATGGTGCTTCACGACATAAAGCTATATGCAAAGCCCGGTCAGAAGATTGCATTTGTAGGCTCGACCGGTGCAGGAAAAACTACCATAACCAATCTTATAAACCGTTTCTACGATATTCAGGACGGTAAGATAAGATATGACGAGATCAATATTAATAAGATAAAGAAGCCCGAACTGCGTAAGTCGCTCGGCATCGTTTTACAGGAAACCAATCTGTTCACAGGTACGGTAATGGATAATATCCGCTACGGCAAGCTGGACGCTACGGATGAAGAATGTATAGCCGCCGCAAAGCTTGCTAATGCCGACAGCTTTATAAGAAGACTTCCCGACGGTTATCAGACTATGCTTACAGGCGACGGTGCTAATTTAAGTCAGGGTCAGCGTCAGCTGTTATCTATAGCAAGAGCGGCGGTCGCAGATCCTCCTGTACTGATTCTTGATGAGGCTACCTCGTCAATAGATACCCGTACCGAAAAGCTTGTACAGGCGGGAATGGACGCACTTATGCACGGCAGAACAACATTCGTTATCGCTCACAGGCTTTCAACCGTGCGCAACTCCGATTGTATTATGGTGCTTGAGCAGGGCAGAATTATCGAGCGTGGCACGCATGACGAGCTTATGGAAAAGAAGGGCAAGTACTACAGCCTGTACACCGGTAACTTCGCCGAAGAAACCGCCTAAGTGCCGATGCGGCACGGCAAATTCGCCGTTCTTGGTGTTGGCAATCTGCGTGACATCCGTTACCGGCGGTGTGGCAATGTTGTTTCTGATTTACCGTTATGGAAGTCAGTGCTTTGCGTAACCTCATTTGAAAGACAGATAATATAAGTCAGATACACAGAAATCCGCTGTTTTTATAACGGCGGATTTTTAAGTATACGGTTATATAACGTTTAAAAAATGCCGTGACAGCTCACGATCGGGTCAGTCACGGCGGTTTTATGTATTATTTTGAACTGCTCTGATATTTCAGCTTAGTTGCAAGTCCTCCTCTGATATGGCGCTCGTCCTTGTTTTTTTGTAATATTTTCTTGACTTTTTCCGCAAGATGCGGATCTGTTTTCGCAAGTCTGACAGTCACGTCCTGGTGAACCGTACTTTTGCTTATCCCGTACACTTTGGCGGTACTGCGAACCGTTGCTTTGTTATCTATTATATATTCTCCGAGTATGACACATCTTTCACGTTTCGTATCCGGTACTGTTCTTGTTCCGGCTTTCACAAAATCGCCCCTTTCATAAGATAGCACGGCTTATGACAACCGTGCATATCGTTTGCTCAAATATATGCTGTAAGGAGCGTAAATATGATAACACCGTACCTTAACAGGTACGGTGCAGTGTTATCAGTTGTGCATTTCGTTTGTATCTCTGCCGGTGTCTATTACTTCGTTTTGTCTGAAGAAAAGCGATATGCACCATACAGCCGCAAGCGCTACTACTATATACAGAATCCTGCTTATAATACCTGCACTTCCGCCGAATGCCCAGGCTATTACGTCAAATTGGAACAATCCGACCAGTCCCCAGTTGAGTCCGCCTACAAGCAATATAAAAAGAGCTATCTTGTCAAGCATAATTACCGTTACCGTCCTTCCGTTAAACGTGAATGCCTGTGATTTTGCATCACATACGCACTCTTTTAGTATTGTTACCGCAAAAAAGAGCATTATACTTGTTAGAAATGCACAAAAAAAGTGTAAAATTATAAAAAATAATCAGAAATATCACAAAACGATAAAAAATGTGAAAAAAGTGTTGACAAACGGGTGGATTTCGTGTAAAATATATTACTGTCAGGTGGCGAGAGCAAAACACAAAACGAAAGAAAAGCGGTAACGCGAGTGCTTAAGATGAGTGTTTTGAATCAAAACCTTTTATGTGGAAGCTTAGCTCAGCTGGGAGAGCATCTGCCTTACAAGCAGAGGGTCATAGGTTCGA
>UQBC01000055.1 GCA_900539195.1 uncultured Oscillospiraceae bacterium | reverse complement strand
TCCGCACTTTTTGCATACTCTGTGCTTTGCACCGTCTTTCGTGCAAGTTGCGGCTGTATCTGTTATCCAGTCGCCGTATGTATGTTTACCTGTTGCCGGAATACTCTTTATATCCGTTCTTGCGTTGCAACGTGTGCAGTGACGTGATTCTTCGCCCGAGTTCTTGCAGTCTGCAGGCTTATCAACAGTCCATTCTGCCGAGTAATTGTGACCGAGCTTTTCAATAACGCCGTTTTCGACAGCTCCGCACTTTTTGCATACTCTGTGCTTTGCACCGTCTTTCGTGCAAGTTGCGGCTGTATCTGTTATCCAGTCGCCGTATGTATGCTCAGCGCATTCTGCATTAACAGCATAAGCCTTAATCATCAGATTATTTTTTCCGCTGTCGGTGCAATCAAACCATCCGTACGAAGGATTATATGTATAGAAGCTCTCGCCTTTATTTGCTTTGAGTGAGTATGTAAGGCCGTTCATACTGTAGCCGTATTCACTGTAAATTCTGACCGTGCCGGAATCCTTAGTTATTTTTGCTACTATTGCGAAAGATTCTCCCTTCTTCACCTTTACGGGAGTATCGAACTTCAGCGAATAATAACCCTCGTACTTGACGTTGCTCATTGTGGCAACGGCGGATTTTGTGCCTGAAGTGGGATCGCTTGCATTCTGTAAGCCTGTATACACACTAAGCTCGATGTTATTTCCTTCAGAAGTGTAGGTCGCCGCTCCAGTAACATATGAATCTTCATCTGCGGTGAACACATTCGCACCGTATATATCAGGTCTGGAATAGCCGAATGAGCCTACGCTGTTTCCGCCGTCATAGCTGTAACGGGTATCAAAGTAATCATCAGCGCCATCGACCGTAAAGTCATAGGCAATGCCGACACCGCTTATCGACTTATCATAATACGACAGCCAGAAATATCCGTTATCTCTTGAATAATCTCCCCAGCTGTTCTTGATGAGCCATGCACCGTCACCGGCAGGAGCAGTCTTAAATGCAGACGCAGGTATACTGTCATCCCATCCAACAACCGTTACAGCATGATTTGAAGTTTTTTCATTAGGATTATAATAGTAACTGCTTCCATCCTCTCCGAACTTATTATCTGTATAGTTTTCGTTGTAACTCAATGAAGCGGCACCGTAATCCATAATAAGCTGTTTAAACTCATCGTTGTCGCTGTTGTTGTTGATATGAGCCTGGAACACTCCCGTGATTTTTGCAACAGAAGAATTTCTTACCTCATAATACTCAGATTCGGTAAAATTCTTATTAACGATACTCGGCGTATTGTCCTCGCTGTAAGGATAATCACTGTTTTCATTGTAAGGTCCTATGCCGTTCATCAGGCCAAGACCCGTAGCCCATACATTACCGCCGAGTTTTAAATAGTCGGTAGCCGATGAAGCTGTGTATGTCGCATAATCGCCCGACGGGTTGAGTTTACCGTAAAGCGACGGATGACTCACCATATACGCCAGCAGATTTTCCGAAAGGTCTGTATTTTCGGAATTGAACTTATCCGGAAACTCCTTTATCAGCGAAGCCTCGCTTATGGCTGTTGACGAAAAAGCCCAGCATACTCCCCAGTTTCCCTGATTCTTTACAGGAGTTATATAACCCTGTTCAACAGAACTGTATTTTGCGGGTGCCGCATATACAGACAGCGACATTGCGCTTGCGGTTATAGCAAGGGCGGTCGTAAACGCCATTGCCCTCATCAATTTATTGTTCATATGTTACCTCCCGAATTGTTGTGCAATTCTCAAGTTCAAATGTGCCATGATAAATGAATGTATTCTTCACGCCATTTTACAGTCTTATTATACCATAGAACAATGTGACAGTCAATTGATAAAACGATGAATTTTAAAAGGCACTTTTGCACAATTTATATAAAATTTAATTTTTTTGCCGAAAAGGGCTTGTATATTTTAGCTAAATATGATACAATTAACTCAAGTCAAAAGGGTATGACCCCTCAGACCCTTGCAAACGGTTTCGCTTGCAAATAAAGTTCAAGGCGTTTATCGCCCCGAAAGGAATGACAGTTATATGACAGTAAACATTACAGCGAAGAAGATTCAGGTAACACAGGCGTTCTCAGATTACGCAACAAAGAAGATTGAAGCTAAGCTTGATCGTTTCTTCTCAGGTGACGCTGACTGCAAGGTAACACTTTCCGAGCAGAAAAATATGATAACTTGCGAAGTTACAGTCCGCACAGCAGGACTTATATTCCGTTCAGAGCAGAAAGCGGCAGACAAGAACGACGCATTTGATGCCTGCATAGACCGTATTATAAGACAGATCCGCAAGAACAAGACAAGAGTTGAAAAGCAGATGCACAGCTCATTCAAGGGCGGATTTGACGATGTTGTTGAAGAACAGGCTGATTTTGAAGTCGTTAAACATAAAAAGTTCAATCTCCGTCCTATGTCAGAGGAAGAGGCTATCCTCCAGATGAATATGCTTGAGCATACATTCTTTATGTTCAAGAATGCCCGGACAGGCGAGATCAATGTAGTTTATAAGCGTGACGACGGCAACTATGCGGTTCTTGAGCCCTCAGAAGTCTGATAACGGTATAAAAAAGTAAACAACTGAACATAACTGCCGTGCAGTGAAAGCTGTACGGCAGTACTTTTATAAATAATAAGGAGCAATATGAAAAAAATCAGATGGGGTATTATGGCTACCGGAAAAATCGCCGTTAAGCTTGCAGAGGCAATAAACTACAGTGAAAATTCCGTGCTTCATGCGGTAGCGTCAAGAAGTGAAGATAAAGCCGGAGCATTTGCAGAAAAGTACGGTGCGGTAAAGCATTACGGCAGTTACGAACAGCTTGCAGATGATACGGATGTTGATATTATCTACATAGCAACACCTATGGCACAGCATTACGAAAACGCAAAAATTTGTATTGAAAAAAGGAAAAACGTACTTTGCGAAAAGACAATAACGCTTAACTGCAAACAGCTTGACGAGCTTATCGCACTTGCCCAAAAACACAACGTATTCTTTATGGAAGCTATGTGGATGAAGTTTATTCCTGCGTTCAGGCAGGCAAAGGAATGGGTAGCCTCCGGACGAATCGGTGACATAAAGCTTGTCCGTGCCGATCTGTCGTCATTGTGCCCGTATGACCCGGACGACAGGCTTTATGCAAATTCTCTCGGCGGCGGTTCTCTTCTTGATCTGGGCGTATATCCGCTGACATTTGCCTGTGATTTCCTCGGATATAAACCGAAAGAGATCATTACAAGCGCATACATTGGTAAAAGCAATGTCGACTATGATGCTTCCCTGCTGTTAAGATATGAAAACGGGAAATTTGCCGACTCGCATATCGGTTTTGATTTTCTTAAAGACAATTCCGCCTGCATAATCGGCAACAAAGGCAGAATAGTTTTCGGCAACTGGTTCTTCTGCACTTGCTCGGTAAAGCTGTATGATGAGCTTGGCAACCTTGTTGCTGAGCCTGCTATTACTCACGATTGCAACGGCTATGAATATGAGGTGCGTGAGGTGGAACGCTGTCTTGACGAAAACAAAAAGCAGAGCGATATAAATCCGCTGTGGCAGACAAGAGCCGTCCTTGAAATTATGGACAATTGCCGCAAACAATGGAACTTGAAATTTGACGGAGAATAAAAGCATACCCCTTGCAAATTTACTGCAAGGGGTATGCTTGTGGAAAAAGTATGTTTTTTCAAAAAAATGCTTGTTCTCAATCCCTATCCCCAAACCCCTTTCCCCAGGAAAGGGGCTATATTACTGGGGCTACCGCCCCTAGACCCTGTCGGGGGCTACGCCCCTGCGACCCCATTTTTAAATAATCAAGAGGTTTATCGACAATCTGACCCCTTGCAAATTTACTGCAACGGGTATTTGTCAGTTTACCTTTATCTTGTCAAGCACCTCTCCGACCTTTTCGTGTATGGCAAGGTCTGCCCTGCTGTCATAAGGAGTGGCAGACGTATTTATAAGCACCAGATTTCTGCCGCCGAAATAACGTATAAATCCCGCCGCAGGATACACTGTGAGCGAAGTTCCGCCGATAATCAGTGTGTCGCATTGCTCTATAGCAGACAGCGCACCGGTTACCGTCCTGTCGTCAAGATTTTCGCCGTACAGTACAACATCGGGCTTGATTATTCCGCCGCATTCGCAATGAGGTATTCCCTCGCTGTGGAGCATATACTCCGCACTGTAGCTTTTTCCGCACTTAAGGCAGTAGTTTCTGTGAACGCTTCCGTGCAGTTCATAAACCGTTTTGCTTCCTGCCGCAGTGTGAAGTCCGTCAATATTCTGGGTTATAACCGCTGTCAGCTTTCCTGCCCTTTCAAGCTCAGCCAGCTTCAGATGCGCTTTGTTCGGCTTTGCGTCAAGGCACAGCATTTTCTCACGGTAAAATTCAAAGAATTTCCCGGTATGCTCAAAGAAATATTCGTGGCTTAAAAGCTCTTCGGGAGGTACATCGTACTTCTGATTATACAACCCGTCGGGTGAACGGAAGTCGGGTATCCCGCTTTCTGTAGACACTCCCGCACCGCCGAAAAACACTATAGATCTGCTCTCATCAACAATCTGCTGCAACGTTTTCATAAAAAAGACCCTCTTTCAGATTTCCTCGCCGTTATCATGGCAGAAATGACACTCTCCGCAAAGCTCGCCGTGTCCGTATATCTCTTTTATTATACTCCAGTTGTCAAGCATTTTCTTTGCCACCGCAGGATCGTACATAAGTCCGATATTCTTTTCTATTTCATTTCTGACTATATCAAGCGGAAGCGCTTTTCTGTAGGCTCTTGCCGATGCCATTGCATCAATCGAATCACACACGGCAATTATCCTTGAGCCTACAGGTATCTCTTTCTGCTTTGCACCGAACGGGTAGCCCTTTCCGTCATATCTTTCATGGTGATGAAGTATTATCGCTGAAATTCTCGAAAAGCTGGGCGACTTTGACAGTATATCCGCTCCTATCTGCGGATGCTGTTTCATCAGCGCCCATTCTTCATCGTCAAGTCTGCCTGGCTTCAGCAATATTGAATCGGGTATTCCGATTTTTCCTATATCGTGCAGGTGAGCGGCTATATGTATTTCCTGTATTTCGTCATCTGCAAGTCCCAGCATTTTTGCAAGGACCG
Organism: uncultured Oscillospiraceae bacterium; assembly: GCA_900539195.1. GTDB lineage: Bacteria > Bacillota > Clostridia > Oscillospirales > Ruminococcaceae > Ruminiclostridium_E. The sequence continues at coordinate 819 of UQBC01000055.1, read as the reverse complement.
TAGCCGTATCACTGACCCTCCTCGAATGATCTCCCGTATACGGATCTCTCGCATCAAGTGCAGACGATATACACTCCACAAACTCGTGATATAATTTGTTGTCCTGTGTAATTATACTGTTGGCGTCGATAATTTTCGGTTGTTCCTGCTCCACTCTGACATTCCTCTTTTCTTTCCCCTGATTGCCGTATATAAGTTAGTTTAAGGCAACTGCAAGATAAAAAACCAAACCGTTACACATTTTCTGCGGCAACGTGCTTTTCTTTTATATGCTTTTTCAGCTTGTCAAACGATTCGGAGCTTATATCGTGTTCAAGCTTGCAGGCATCCTCGGCAGCTGTTTTTTCGTCTACGCCTATACCGATAAGCCAGTCGGTAAGCACTCTGTGACGTTCGTATATACGTTGTGCTATCTCCTCACCGGGTTCGGTAAGTGTTATATATCCGTCCCTGTCAACCTCTATAAAACCTCCGTTGCGCAATATGCTCATGGCACGGCTTACACTCGGCTTTGAAAGCTCCATTTCGTGTACTATGTCAATAGAACGTACATCTATTCCTCTGTCACGCAGAATAAGGATTGTTTCGAGATAATTTTCACCGGATTCGTGAATATCGGGCATTCAAGCACCACCTTTTCAATTGGTTATTTCTGTCGGTTAGTCACCGCTTATTCGTTGTTGTTATTATAGCATTAAATTAAGTGGCTGTCAAGCCACAGTGGCGGTACGCCACTGTTTTGCACAGCAAAACTATTTAATGCTAAAACGTTCTCGGACAGGTGCGTATGCACCTCCGCATTTTTATGCGGTAAATCAT
>UQBC01000054.1 GCA_900539195.1 uncultured Oscillospiraceae bacterium | reverse complement strand
AGATACATTTGCAAATTTTGTTGAATCCTGCGACAAATTGAAATTTGAAGCACAAGAATTTGTAAGGAATCACACAAAAAACATACATATTGAAGTCACTCTAAAATAAATCAATATTCGAGCGTAGTACGCGCATTAAAAATATTTCATAAAATAACATCTCATAACTTTTTCGGTACTTGAGATTTGAAAAAGCGAAAAGACAACCCTACATGAGTATTTTAATTTCAATAGGGTAGTTGTCATTTTGTTTTCACTTTAAGGTGTCACTCAAAAATTACAATTTCATTCAATTCCTAAGTGAACTCCTCAAACCGTGCATTCTTATTTTTCACATTTTACAAACTCTTTAAATTCTTTTGGTGATTAATTTTCTCTGACGGTGTTATAATCGGCTTGTACACAAGAGGTATAAATGAACAAATGAAAGGACATCATCATGAGAAACATGAAAACAGGAAAGAAAGTAATGGCAGGCACACTCGCCGCTATTATGGTATCAAGTGCGGCTATGACAGCTTATGCCGCTACAGAGCACTGGAATGACGGTTCGCAGGGAGCTACGACCGAATGGACACAGTGGAAAACAGACTGGGAAACAGTCAAGAACGATTACGAAAAGGTTTCGGTAAACATAGGCGCAGACGAAACACAGCTTGGCTTTGCGTGGTACTCAAAGACTGTTGAACAGCCTAAGGTAAGAATCGCAAAGACAGAGGATATGAAGGACGCTACAGAGTTTACCGGCACACAGGTTTCAATAAACATTGAGGCTCTTGACGGTTATTTCTCTAACAAGGTAACCGTAAAGAATCTTGAAAAGGAAACGCAGTACTATTATCAGGTATTCAAGAACGGCGCATGGCAGAAGGTCGAAAGCGTAAAGACCGGCAACCCCGATTCGTTCTCATTCCTTTATGTAGGCGATCCCCAGATCGGTGCATGTAAGAATCAGATAAGCAGTGAAAATGAAAAAATGAAGAATGAGATCGCCGCAAGAAACGACGCTTATAACTGGAACAAGACACTTAATAACGCAATGACGGCTCACCCAGAGGTCAGCTTTATGTTAAGCGCAGGCGACCAGGTAAACTACGCCGACAGGGAATATGAATATGCAGGCTACCTCAACGCTTCCGCACTCGCATCATTACCCGTATCCACTACAATAGGCAACCACGACAGCGGATCATATCAGTATTCTTACCACTTCAACACACCTAACGCATTCGACCTTGACGATACAACTTACGCTCTCGGTCACACAAACGCAGGCACAGATTACTACTACACATACGGCGATGCACTGTTCATCGTAATCGACACGAACAACTACAACTGCGCTACTCACAGAAATGTAATCGAAAAGGCAGTAAACGAAAACAAGGACAAGAAGTGGAGAATCGTAATGTTCCACCAGGATATTTACGGCTCGGGTCTTGACCACTCCGACTCTGACGGTATCATCTTAAGAACACAGCTTACTCCTATCTTTGACGAGTTTGACATTGACGTAGCTTTACAGGGTCACGACCACACATATTCAAGAAGCTATCAGTTAAGCGGTGACGGTAAAGAACATACGGCATTCGACAAAAGCAATGCCTATGGCGAGGATTATCTTACTCAGAACAACTGCTACACGATAAACTCAGACCTTGTTACCGGCACGATAGTTGACCCTGAGGGTACGGTATATATGGAGGCTAACTCAGCTACGGGTTCAAAGTACTATGAGCTTATCCCCGCACAGCAGGATTACATAGCTGAAAGAAGCCAGACTTGGACACCCAGCTACTCGGTAATCAATATGACAGAAACCGCAGTAACAATCACAACCTATGACGCAGATACAAACAAGGTGCTTGAAGGCTCATCTGCATACACAATTGTAAAGAAGGCTGATACAACCGCACTGAACGAGGCTGTCGAAGCCGCAAAGAAACAGCTTGAGGCTGACAAGTACACAGACGAAAGCGTTGCCAAGGTAAACGAGGCTATCAAGAATGCCGAAATGATCATCGCAGACGATCAGTCTACAAGCGACAAGATTGCAGAAGCTACAGCTTATCTCAACGAAGCGGTTGCCGCTCTTAAAGTAAAGCCCGAAGAACCCGCAGATGACGATACAAGCTCAGATGTAAGCAAGCCTGACGACACAAGCAAGCCTGACGACACAAGCAAGCCTGACGACACAAGCAAGCCCGATGACACAAGCAAACCCGATGACACAAGCAAGCCTGACGACACAAGCAAGCCCGATGACACAAGCAAGCCTGATGACACAAGCAAACCTGACGACAACATCACAAACCCCAACACAGGTAATATGGTATCGGTTGCTCCCCTTGCCGCTCTATCGGTACTCAGTGCAATCGCTCTGGCAGGTATGGTAGTACCCGAAGCTATCAAGAATAAGAAATCTTCCAAGTAAACACATAAAATAACGGTTATCCCCACCGCTTTTGCAGTGGGGATAGCTGTATTCGGAAAGAAAAGAAAAATATGAATAAGCTGAATTTGACAAAAGGAAAAATCATAGGATATATAATAGCGCTTGTCGGTATTGCATTAAGTGCGGTGCTTATTGTATTGCTCAACTCATTCGACAAGGTGGAGCTTGTATCGACATACAACAGGACATTTGAAAAAGCGACCGTAACAAAAATCACCAAGGATAACCTTGAAGAGGACGGCGAGCGGTACGGCAATCAGGAGGTAGTTCTAAAGATAAAGACGGGAAGCTATGCAGGCAAGGAGCTGAGTGCGATAAGCCCTAACGGAAATCTTTTCGGTGCGCCGTGTACGGTAGGTCTTGACGTAGTAGCCATAGTCAGCGCCAATGACGGCGGAGAGCCTGTAGTGACCGTTTACAGCCGTGACAGAGAATATGTTGTATATGCCTTTATTGCGCTGTTTGTGATTATGTTGTGGCTGGTGGGCGGTAAAAAAGGCATAAAATCTGCGGTATGTCTTGCTCTTACATTCGTGCTGACGATTTTCGTTTACTTTCCGCTTGTATACAGGGGATTTTCGCCGTTCTGGGCGGCGGCTGTTATATGCGTCCTGTCTACCGTCATAACGATATTCTTTGTTGCGGGAGCGAATGTGAAATCTGTCAGTGCTATCGCAGGAACGGCTTTCGGTGTACTGGTGGCAGGCGTACTGGCTCTGATATTCGGACAGCTTGCCGGAATCAGCGGCTATAATGTATCCGAGGTAGAAAGTCTGCTGTTTATCGGGCAGAATATACCTATAAATATAGAGGGACTTCTGTTCTCGGGTATTCTCATATCAACGCTCGGCGCAGTTATGGATGTGGGAATGTCGCTTGCGTCAACTATTGATGAAATACACGAAAAGAAGCCGGAGCTCAGCGTATCGGAGCTTTTCAGGAGCGGCATAAATGTCGGCAGGGATATGATGGGTACAATGTCCAACACGCTGATACTTGCGTTTGTCGGCGGCTCGATAGTCACGCTGATGATCGACTACTGCTATGATCTTTCCTACTATCAGCTTATAAACTCGAACAATATCTGTATAGAGATAATGCAGGGATTATCGGGTACTATAGGAATTGTGCTGACGGTGCCGTTTACATCGCTGCTTACGGCGGTTTTGATAAAGAAGTATCATAAGAAGAAGGAACAGACAAAGGACAGCGGTTGAGGAGAATAAGAAAAAGCCACAGGGAATGCTCTCTGTGGCTTTGATTTATTTATGGACGTTTACGCTTTTTTCTCGCTTGTCTGTCTGAACATCATATTTATAACTCCCGTCTTTGCTAGGGCGAACATGAGGACGGATGCTATGAGCGCACCGCCTACCGTGCTAACGCCGAAGGGGATAACGTAGGTGAATAAAGCCGCCTCTTTGCCCATTACAAATGTGGCAATGGGGAAAGCCGCCATAGCGCCGAGAATACCTGTGCCGATAATCTCACCGAGGAAAGCTATCGGAACACGCTTAGCAAACGACCACTTCGGGAAAATGTATCTGAAAGCAAGTCCGCAGCAGAGTGCGCCTACCATACTTCCGGGGAAAGCGAGCAGTGTGCCTGTACCCATTATAAGTCTTATAAGCGATGTGACAAATGCCATTCCCACAGCGTACCACGGTCCGAGCAGTGTGCCTGCTATCACGTTTACCATATGCTGAATGGGAAAACACTTTGACGCTCCTATCGGGATCGAAAATCCGCTCAGCACTACCGCTAATGCGATGAGAACGCCTGAAATTGCGAGTTTCTGAATACTTACCTTTTTATTCATACAAAATACCTCTTTTCTTTTATCCGTCAAAAAAGCTCCCACACTGTCTGCGGGAGCCGATGTTTTTATGCGCACTAAAACAACCGTTCCCTACGTTGGCATTATCCAAATCAGGTTCAAAGGTCGGAATTGCAATTCCCTCTCAGCCCGTTCACGAGCTCCCTTGCTTTATAGATGTTAAAATCGTATAGGATCTGTCTGACAGACACAGTATATAACACATTTGCGGCGGTGTCAATGCTGTTTTTGAGATACCATTGTAATGTCTATGTCAAAATATCCCATTTGTAACATACAGGTGCAAATCGGCATAAATTGTACTGTAAAGCCGAAAAATCACGAATGAAAGGAGTATTCCGAGAATGGATAAGAACGATATTTTCTGTGAAAACGCAGAAACGATGAACGCAAAAAAGAAACTCGGATATGCGTATGCGCCGTTCCAGAGGCTCGGCAAGCTGTACGACCCCGAAACGGCAATGAGAGCGGGAACTATATTTCCTGAGCTTAATATCACGATAGACGAATACGAGAGGGGGCTTTATAATGGCGTATAATCTGTCATCGAGAGCGTCACAGCTTCTGCGCAAGCTGTCTGCCGCAGATTTCTATGCGCAGGACTTAAAGCTGTTTCTTGATACTCACCCCAATGATACAAGAGCGCTTGAGCTGTACCGTGAGGCTGTGAAGCAGGCGGACGCTTGCAGATGTGCGTTTGAGAATGAATTCTATCCGCTCAAAGCGTCCTCTGCCGGTACGGACTGCAACTGGGACTGGCTCAGCGGTCAGTGGATATTATAAGGAGGACGTATGTTTATATTTGAAAAGAGGACGCAGGTGCCTGTCGTTATCAAAAACCGCAATCCTAAGCTTGCAAGCTACATTCTTTCTCAATACGGCGGACCTGACGGAGAGCTTAGCGCAGCGCTGAGATATCTGTCACAGCGGTTTTCCCAGACTGACAAGAGAGCAATTGCAATACTGACCGATATAGGCACGGAAGAACTATCTCATCTGGAAATGATAGGGTCAATAGTTTCTCAGCTGACAACGGGAGAGGGCGCAAAAAGTTTCGACAGATACGGTGTAGGCGCATATTATATGGATCATGCAAATGCGGTATATCCCGCAAATGCGGGAGGAGTACCGTTTACAGCGGCATATATGCAGAGCAAAGCAGATCCGCTTGCCGATCTGCACGAGGATCTTGCGGCAGAACAGAAAGCAAGGGCAACATACGACAATATATTAAGAGTATGTGACGATCCCGATGTGTCTAATGTTATCAGATTCCTGCGTGAACGTGAGGTAGTGCATTTCCAGCGGTTTGGAGAGATACTTGATATATTACAGGATCAGATAAGATAAAGCCGCACGCCGCCGTAATGCCGAAGATTTTATTTGAACTGATTTTAAAATGATATATAAAAAACTGTTCGCAGAGCCTGAAAAAGGCTCTGCGAACAGTTTTTTGTTATTATGAGTTTATCAACGTTTGCAATCGGTCGATTATTCTATTCCGAGGGTTTCCTTTATTGTTCTTACCGCTTTTTCGGCGCAGATCTCATGAGTTTTTTCGCTGGGGTGCCAGTCTGCGGCAATACCGTTTTTGTTTTCGTCCTGCATTGAGAGGGTGAAGAATTTAACCTTGGTATCGCCTGTTTCTTCCGAGTACTGCTCACATACATTCTTGATGTTTTTCAGCAGGGAGTTACCCATAACGCCGTATGTGCAGAATATGTATGCGTCGGGATTATGAGAGCGTACCTGCTTCAAGAATTCCTTATAACCCTCTTCAAACTCAGCTCGTGTAACGTCGTTTGCAGCATAGTTCATATCGTTCGTGCCAAGGTTTATAACAACTATATCAGGTTTGTAATTGTCAAAATCCCATTTGAGGGAAGCAACCTCAAGGCTGTTCGCAAACTTGTTGTACGAAAAGCCCAGTTTATCATAGTACTGAGGTATTGTCTGCTCCGATTTTTTCTTGCCGTCATCGGTGTAACCCGAAATGATGCCGTAGCCGCTTATAGATACCATACTGTAGTCAGCGTTGAGCGCCTTTGCAGTCTTGTATGCGTATGCCTTTGTCACATCTTCGGTTGAGGTCTTGAAGTGGTGTTCCTTATCCTCGTCGTCAACACCGTATCCGCAGGTGATCGAGTCGCCGATGAACTCTATCTTGAGATCTTTTGCTTTCGCAGGTTCGATTTTTTCGCCGTCGGCAAGCTTTATCGGCTTTATTCCGAATGTCGACATTGCGCATTCTGACAGCTTGATTATCTGAACGTCTACGCTCTTTTCAGTGTCGCTTTCAAAGGCGGTATATGTCTTTTCCTTTTCGTTTAGCATATCGTCGATAACACGTTCGCCGTCAATATAAATTGCAACGCGTGCGTAATTTTCTTCGTTTCCTGCGGTTGAGGCGTTGTCACCGACTATGGTGATATCAAGCTTCTTTCCGGTATAGGTAAACTCTGCGCCTGAACCCGAAAATGCAGTCCAGAGCGTATCGTCATTGAGATATGTCCTTCCGACAAGCTTTGCTGTATCTGCCGTAAGTACGACCGACTGACCTTCCTGTACGTCTGATGATGCCGATGATGTCACTTCAGCAGAAGATATTGCCGAGCTTTCGGCAGTTGATGTTGTGCTGTTCATACTTTCCTCCGTCTTGCTGTTTGCACAGCCCGATAACATACCGAGCAATATTGATGCGCAACAAAGCGCGGAAATAGTTCTTTTATTCATATTTTTCCTTTCTTGTTTCCGGTAGCTTCTGCTGAAAACAGCTGAATTAATTGTTATAAGTATAACACATCCGAGTATATCAAATCAAGTGATAAATCACACATATCCGATATTATCCGATTTTTTTGACAGAAAGGGCAAGCGCTTTTGTTTCTTCCTTGCTCAGACCCTCTGCCGAAAGCTCGAATATATAGTCGCCGTTGTCCCACATAAGGTTCTGTACGCCGTTTGCCGACACATAATATAAAGCGGTATAATTGCCAAGATCGGTTTTCTCCGGAGGAATCTGTACATCGCCAAGTCCGATCTGCAATGAATCAGCCATAGTCTTTGTGAACTGATTATAGCAGACTGTCTTTCCGCTGTAGTCGGTATATACTACCCAGTAGTCCAGATCGCTGTCGCTTATGACTTCTTTTTTATAACTGCTGAGATCGGCTGTTATCCTGTATTTGTCGAGAATTTCCGTAGGTGAGCTTTCGGGGTCGCTTACATCAAAGGCGTATTCGTTGTTACCGATGCCTCTCAGCCTGAAAGTATCCCAGTATTGCAGCAGAACCACACCGCCTGTGCCGAGCGCAACGGTAGCGATAATTATTGCAATTGCCAACAGACGTACTCTGGTACGGCGCTTGTATACGGTGTTTTCTCTGTTTTTTCGCTTTAAATATGCCCGTATCAGCTTGTGCATTTTTCTGTCGAAGCTACGGCTCATTCTGTAGTCGGGAAGAGCCTCAAACACGGATAGCTCAGAAAGATAATCGCTTTTCAGAGCCGCACTTAAAATTTCTTTGTTTGTCATAATGTTGTACCCTTTTTTGAAAGCAGAATCTTTCTTATTCTTGATAAGTATACATGAATGGTGTTGACTTCGATATCAAGCATCTGTGAAATATTTTCTGTAGGAAGTTTCTGGACATAGTAGAGAAATGCTATACTCTTCAGCCGCGGAGGAAGTTGCTTCATATTTTTTATGACCTGCTCATAGGCAATGTCCGTTTCTTCGTTATCATCGGGGATATCCTCCACAGAATCGCCGATTGTCAGTGTGTTGTTTATGTTGTATTTTCTGAGTTTGTCGACACAGATGTTTTTTGTTATGACTGTGATATAGGATTTTGTCTTTCTGGAATACGGGTTTCCTATCTTGTCAAGGTTGTTTATAATGCGTATGAATGAATCCTGCACGGCATCTTCGGCATCTTCCCGTTTGCCGAGCATTGACATACTTATATTGTACATAAATTGTTTATACGAATTATAAAGTTGCGTCACAAGTTCTTTTTCGGTCGGTGTATCGACCATAGAAATATAAGCTGACAGCAAAGCATTCCTCCGAAATTTAAAGTGTAATTATAAAATAATTTTAGTTTGTAGAAAAAGTCTGTTTTTTATAAGATAGAGCGAATTCTCTATCCCTAACCCCAAACCCCTTCCCCTCGGGAAGGGGCTATATTACTGGGGCTACCGCCCCTAGACCAAGCAAGGATGCTTGCAGT
>UQBC01000053.1 GCA_900539195.1 uncultured Oscillospiraceae bacterium | reverse complement strand
CTGGGGCTACCGCCCCTAGACCCTGTCGGGGGCTACGCCCCTGCGACCCCATTTTCAGAAAACACTAAGGTTTATCGACAGACTGAAGCCTCTGCAAAAAAGCAGAGGCTTACATAAATTCAGTTATTATCGGACAAAGTGATGCTGTCTGCGCTGTTTCCTTCGGTTTCAAAAATAACTATTTCATTTTTACCTTTTTTCAGAAGCGGAGCCGGGATATACAGCTTTTTCTGAGGGCCTATATTCCAGAATCTGCCGAGATTGAATCCGTTAATAAACGCAACACCCTTTCCGAAGCCATCGGTATCCAGAAATGTATCAGCAATTTCACTTATTTCAAATTCAAATTTATAGAATGCCGGTACACCGTCATTGTAACCACGGTTATAGTCTATTCTGCCAAGCTGATTTTCATCAAGTGAAAGTGTGAACATTTCAAATCCATACTGCCTGTGATCGTTAATTCTTACTCCGCCGAGAACGCCCTTGCGCTGGCACTCAAGTCCTGTGCCAAAGTTAACTCTGCCAATGTTCTCAACAAGTAGATCTGTTGTTCCGCCTGCGGATTTTTCAGCAAGCTCAAACTGTTCGTCTATCGTTTCTGCAAAAGCTGTAAACGCATACTTGCCGTTTCTGAAGCCTTGTACTCTGTCTGCGGTATTTTCGCATCTCACAGTGCTGACTGTTTCATTTTCTCCGATGTGTAATCTGTAAAGAACATAACCGTAATAGCAGTCCAGTTCCTCAAAGCTCAGCGGGTACACCGACTTTACCGGGTCTGAGATACTGTCAAGTGTGCTGAAAAGATCGGTTTTGGCGGTGCATCGGATTTTTCCGTATTCCAGACGTCTTATTTGTGTTGTAAGCGGGACTTCATTTATATCGGTATAACGAGAAATCACCTCTTTGCACTTTTCGTATTTTTCGGTTATTCGACCATCTTCTGTCAAGGGTGCATCATAATCATACGATGTCACTATGCCTGTCTTTTTCTCATTGTTCTTTCCGGACATAAACCCGAAATTTGTTCCGCCCTCGAACATATAGAAATTCATACTGCCATTTTTGAGCAGAGTATCAAGTTCTTGAGCTGCCTTTTCAGGTGCTGTGATATTGTGTTCTTCGCCCCAGACATCAAACCAGCCGTTCCAGAATTCCATACACATGAGCGGCTTATCTTCTCCGATAAAACGCCGCATTTCACCAAACTGCCATTCAGCAGAAGAGCCGAAATTGCCGGTCGGCAATGCACCGTCAACCATACCTGATTTGAAAACAAATTCACTCCACGGGCCGTCAGATGTCACAAACGGTACAGTTATGCCATACTTACGCATAGTATCTCTCAGAAACTCAAGATAGGATGTGTCATTTCCATAATAGCCATACTCATTTTCAATCTGCATCATAATTATATTGCCGCCATTATCAATCTGATAAGGTGCAAGCTTTGGCATAAGAACGCTGTAATAACTTTCCACTGCATTAAGGTACGGCTTGTAGGAGCATCTCAGACGCATTGCACGGTCTTTTAACAACCACGCAGGCAATCCGCCGAATTCCCACTCTGAACAGATATACGGCGACGGTCTGATAATCATATAAAGTCCGAGTTTATCGGCAAGCTCTATAAAACGGCAGATATCATGCATTCCGTTCCAATTGAAATTTCCTTTTTCAGTTTCGTGAAAATTCCATGGAATATACGTTTCAACTGTATTGCATCCGATATTTACGAGTTTTTCAAGCCTGTCCTGCCAATATTCCGGTACGGTGCGGAAATAATGTATTGAACCCGAAATTACCTTGAACGGTTTCCCGTCCAAATAAAACTTATCTCTTATCTCAAATCTTGACATAATATACCCTCCTGATTATCAATCTTTCTTCTTTTTCATTTTTGCTATCGCAACACCTGCGCCGATTGCGGCAGCCACAGCAACCGCTCCTACGACAACGGGAACAAACGGGAATGAGCCTTTACCGCTGTCGCCGCCGTTGCTTTTTGCTGATTTGTCGTTATCTTCGGGAACGCTGTCGGATGAATCTGTGCTTTCGGCTACCGATGACGTTTCGTTGGTTACGGCTTTATTTACAGCCTCATAATCGTACAGCACCTGTGCCGCATCGACAGAACAGCTTCCGCTTACGACAGTCAATTTAAGAGTATGCTTACCCTGTTCCAAGCCGTTTATCACAATGAATGCCTGTCTGTTTGCGGTCTTAGACAGCTCATAGCCCTCTTTGATGCTTTTATCATCAACGGATACGTTGATCGTTCCTTCGCCGCTCTGCATACCTGTGAGTATTATTCCCGTGCCCTCAAAATCCACAGTCAGGGACGCACCCTCAGTTCCGTGCGAGAGCGTACGTCTGAAGTTCTTGAAGCTGTCCATAGTGCTGTGTTCCCAGCCGTTTTCGCTGTAAGTAAATATGTTGTCGAAATTGTCATACTTATTGACATAGGGATGAACCGTATCTGTAGCTTCAACCTTTACATTGTCAAAGCAGCAGTTGTTGTACGAGCTGTACAGTGCCGCTCTTCCCGAACCGTAACCTGCGTTTTCCGCTTTGAACTCGGTTATCTTGCTATCGTCAACATACACCGTTATATCATTATACAGTGCCGAAATCTTGATATTGTGCCACTTTGACGCATCAAAGCCGTTTATCTCACCGGTATCTATCTTACGCTTGTCACCGAAAAGTATCCATGTGCCGTTTTCATTGAGCGTCACGCTATAGCCGCTCTTGCCGCTGTCCGCAAGACTGTATCTCAGTCCTATACCTGCATAGCTTCCTTCGCCGTCAGTCAGTATATCGGCGCTTACGCTGTAGTTGTACCAACGATCGTCGCCGAAGTTCGTAGTCGGATCAGGTGTACCGCCCCACTCTTCGGCTTTTATAGCGGAGGTGATTTTCTGCATGAGCACCTTTTCGCCGTCCTTGTCAGCTACCTCAAACGCACCGCCCTCATCAGTAGTATAAAGCGGAGCGTTTCCTCTTGAAGCAAGGAACTCATCGGAATAACCGAAATCATCTGTGTACGGCAATGAGAGTAACTTATTGTCGCTTTCCTGCGGCACATCAAATTCAGGCTCTGATATATTCAAAGTTGATACAGTTATCATTGAATACGGCTTTATCGTAACCGAATACTTGCCGTTTTCGGGAGTAACTGTCGAAATCTTCTTGAAATAATTAGCATTGTACTCCTGACCCTCATCAGGACCTCTTGTTTCCCATACATATACTTCATTATCCGCTTTTGCGAGGTTTGTTACCTCAAAGTTATAAGTTATAGGCTCTGATGTCGTGTTTGTAATTATCGTGCTGTAGTCGCCGTCATTACTGCAAGCGGTTATATAGCTGTACTTTGCATCGACCAGTGCATGACCGTCACCGCCCGCCTTTGCATCGCTGTAGCAAGCGTCAAATATGAAGCTCCAGCCCTTATCCATAAACTGCGAGAAATGCAAATTCATAAAATAACCGCTGTCAAGGGAATAATATCCGTTCCACGGCGTATTTGCGTTTATAAGCTGTTTCTGACAGTAGGTAACGCCGTCATAATATCCCGCAACCGCAGGCTGATATTCGTACAGCGTCATATATCCGCCGCTAACCATTGTGATCATACGGTTTGCAATGTCAAGCGCACCATTAAGACCTGTGAGTCCGGAATTACCCTCGTCAAAGCGGTAAGCCGACTGTGCATAGGTCATAGGTGAGCTTCCCTCGGAAAACCATAATTCCTTGCCGTATTCCTCCGCAAGCTTTTTTGTAGTATCATCAGCGAAGCTTGTGTAGTGAGAACCGATCACATCGACCGCATCACACAGCTCCTTATTCTTCATCATCAGCCTTGATATGCCCCAAGTGCCGCATTCGTCCGCCGCAACTATCTTTATCTTAGAATAGTCGTAAGGGCAGTCCTTTTCGCTTTTGAGAGCTTTTGAAAGGTATTTTATCCAATCCGTATCAACGGCACGCTCATTCCGGTTCGCACTTACATAATCAAACACAAGGCCGTAGGTCTCATAAGCGGCATCAAGCGTCTGCTTATACCACTTGTACCTTGCCGCGTACACGTCTTTGGCATCGGTCACCCAGCGCGGCTCGCTCCACCACAGCATATCAAGCGTTACATCGGGGTTTATCTTCTTGATATCAGCCGCAAGCTGAAAACCCGCACCTCTAGTAACGTCCGCCTTTTCGTCCTCATATCTCATCGTCGTAGGCTCAGTACCCGATGAAGTATTGACATCAGAGCCCATCTCGACCTTGAAATGTGTAAATTTCAGTCCGTTCTTTCCGTACATATATTGAAGTATTTTATTATAGCTTTCGGGACTTTTCTCCTTGTAATCTATAAGCAGTCTTGATGAGCCGTTACAGCTTATCATTCCCTGACCGCGGTAAAGAAAGTTTTCATTAGTATTTGCCGTACTTCCGTCAACTTTGATATTCACCGTATCACCTCCGCCGTTATTTTCTGCGTATACCGCATTTGTGCCTGCGCACATCATCGCCGCACTGATAACAAGTGCGGAAATTCGTTTTAAAATGCTCATAAATGCACCCCTCTCCGATATTTAAATCACAATAATAATATATATCGGAAAGGGACTTGAAGTCAATCTTAAATTAGTGACAATTCTAACTTTTTGAAACTAAAATCAATACCGGGCAGTATTTAAAACGGATAGCTCTAAATTATATTACCTCTGTTTTTTCTGAACTCAGACGGTGAAACTCCCTCATATTTTCTGAACACTATACCGAAATAGGTCGGACTTGTATATCCCAGTCTTTGCGAAAGCTCAGCCACAGGGATATCCGAATCGAGGAGCATAGTCTTTGCTTTTGAAACCTTGACGCGGGCGACGTATTCCATCGGGCGCATACCAAGACGCTGTCTGAAAACCCGCCCGAAATACTGTGGTGATACCCCCGAAAGTTCTGCCAGTTCTCCGAGTGTTATATCTGCGCCTGAATGCTCGTTTATGTACCGTACAGCCTCGTCAACTATAGTGCTTCCTGTACTGCCGTCAGCGCTTCTTCCGTCAAAAATGCCTTTAGCCGTAAGCACGGCATTGTATATGAGCAGTGAGCATTTTTCGTTGTTATGCGGGTTATCGGACGCAAGCGATAATATCCGCTCGAATATTTTCTGAAATGCGGAAATATCAGCCCCTGTTGCAACCATCTCACCGTCAAAACCCATACTTTTCATAATATCCGCCAGCTTATCTCCCCTGAACACCATCCAGCAGGTAGTCCAATCCCCGCGCTCGGGATAATATTCGTGCGGCAGTGCGGGCGGAAGATACAACAGAGAGTTCTTTTCAAGGATATATCTTTTATCCCCGACTCGAAGTATGCCGCTCCCATTTGCAGTAAACAGGAGCTGGTGCGAGGTAAGCCCATTTTCACGTTTTACATGAAACTCGGGCTCCGTCCTGCCTATCCCTGACAGATAGAAAGGAAGCCCTGTTTCGTTGCCTAAAACAGGATATACGGCACTGTGCATTTTATCACCTCGAAGCGTTTTTATAATTATATCATACCGAAAGATTGTTCGCAACCGCCATTTATAAAATCTTCCACCGCACTCTTTGCGTCCGGTGTGTCAAGGTATACAAAATTGAAATCCCTGAACATATCGGTTTTTGTTATATAAAACGGCGCAACACAGCCGCTCGCAAGTACCGCCTCATAGGCAAATGTTATCCCTGTTCCAGAAGAAATAAGCTCCGTCATAAGCCCGAAACTGCTTATACAAGTAATGCGACGGAAGTGTTCGACCATATAGTTGTGCTCGGTCAGGAGCTGTTCAAGAATTGTTCGTGTTCCCGAGCCCTTTTCCCGTATCAGCAGATTTTCTTCAAGCGCATCTTCAAGACTTACCGTCTTACCTGCAAAACGATGTTCTTTACCGCATATTCCGATGAAAGGCTCATGACGGTACAACCTGCTTGCAAACTCATTTCTGTCGAAAAATCCCTCTATAAGCGCAAAGTCAAGCTCACCGTTTTTCAGCCTGCCGAGCAAGCGGTCGGTGTTGTCAACGTCGACCGTGATATTTTTTGTAGGTTCGTCAAGATATCGCTTTATAAGCGGCGGTATAACATATTCACCGATAGTTTTCGTTGCACCGATTGAAAGCGTTGTACTTTCGGGAAATTTCATCTTCTCAGACAGCTTCCGCTCCTGATACAATACGTTTTCAGCATAGTTCTGAAGCAGTCTGCCCTCTTTTGTGAGGCTGAGCGTCCGCCTGTCATAACTGAAGAGCCGGCAATTATATTCATTTTCAAGAAACTTTATATGCTGCGTCACTGCAGGCTGTGTGAGACTCAGCTCTTCTGCCGTGCGGCGGTAATTCATATTTCTGCACAGTGCAAGAAATGTCTTGATTCTGCTGTCTACCATAGCGCCACCTCATAAATTTTTATTATCATTTGATATTAAATGATAATTTGATTTTATCACAAACCCGTGATATAATCAAGTAGCAAAAACAAAAAGGAGAAATATAATGACATTTATCAAAAAGAACGGTCCCGGCATACTTATGTGCGCACTTATCGCAGGATTTGCAACATTTCTCGGTTCGTTGAATTTCGGCGGATTTTCGATGGAACTTATAGGCGCACCTGTTATATCAATACTTACCGGAATGATCATTTCACTTGTCGCACCGAAATTTGCAGGCAACGGTAAAATCAGCGGCAGCGTGAAATTCACTTCAAAAAAGATACTTCAATATGCCGTAATTATCCTCGGTTTTACCCTCAATCTCGGAATGATAGCACAGGTCGGCACAAAGAGCCTGCCTGTAATTGTCTGCACTATATCGGTATCACTTATCGTGTCATTCCTGCTTATGAAGCTGATGAAGATCGATCCGAAAACCGCCTGCCTGATCGGTGTCGGCTCTTCTATCTGCGGAGGTTCTGCTATTGCGGCGAGCGCACCCGTTATTGACGCAGACGATGAAGACGTTGCACGTTCGATATCGGTAATATTCCTTTTCAACATTCTGGCGGCGCTTATCTTTCCTGTTTTCGGACAGGCTATAGGCTTTGGCACGGAGGGTTTTGCGGTATTTGCCGGAACTGCCGTAAACGACACGTCTTCAGTTACCGCAGCAGCCGCCACGGCGGAAAATCTTTACCACACAAGCGGTATTCTGTCAGCCGCAGTTACCGTAAAGCTTACAAGAACTCTTGCGATAATACCGATAACTCTTGTACTTGCATTTTACCGAGCAAGAAAAGCAAAGACAGCCGGCGCTAAAGGATTTTCGTTCAAGAAAATTTTCCCATGGTTTATTCTGTGGTTTGTCGGAGCGTCGCTTCTCACTACGGTTATCGGCGTACTGCCCGAATGCGGATTTACAGCCGCATACTCCGATATGTTTGTCCCTGCCATGAAGTGGCTGGCAAAGTTCTTTATAGCAATGGCGATGGGCGCAATAGGACTTGGTACCAATATTGTAAGTCTTGTCAAAAAAGGCGGCAAGCCGATTATTCTCGGCTTCTGTTGCTGGTGTTCGATAACAGCGGTGTCAATAGTCGTTCAGCTTGCAACAGGCATATTCTATTCTGACATATAAGCATATCTATAAATTCCTAAAGAGCGACCGTGAGTCGCTCTTTTCAGTATGTCAATAAACCTATGGTTATTAAATAAAGGGTGGGTGCACCTCCGAGCAGCAGGAACAGCAGCTTAAAAGCTACTGTGAGAAAAACGGGCTTACATACAAGCCCGACCGCACCGCTACTCCGGGATACGGTCGCAGTCAGGCGGCAAAGACGACTGCAAGCTATAAGGCGGCGGTTAAGGCTGAGCAAGAGAAAATTAAGCAGTTAGAAATTGACAAAGCTGAAAAAGATGCTATAATAAAAGAAAAAGAAAATTCTTTTCATAGTGACCTTAAAAACGGCAATATTAAGAAAGAAATCGACGAAAATCATCAAAAGAAACATATAACCGGAAAGGTCTGGAAACAGCAAGTCAAGCAAGCGCTCGATGATATAAAGAAAAATCCTGATTCAAAGCAAAAGCCAAAGAGTCGATTGCTGGATAATATTGACCCACAAACCATCGTTGATAATTGTGCAGGTACCGGTGAGTTGGAATTTTGCAAAAACAGTAAATACCCAGATGAGTTTATTGAATTACCGTTTGATGTTGGTGTTACTTTCGATAAAAGATTGGGACGTTATGTTAAAACAAGAACAATTCAAATCAAGTATTCTGACAGAGGCACTAATGTTTTCCCGACAAAAGGAAGAGGTGATAAGTAATGAAACCCTATATAGTACAATTAGAAATTGATGACCGTAAATCTATTGTATATTGCAAGGACGGAACAATATACAGAGGGCGATGCATCGGCGATTGCATCGTTACAAATGATGACGGTGAAGATGAAGATGGTGTCCGTTATCAAGATGATGATGGTACGACAGTACTTTTAATAGATGACGACATTGAATCCGTTAAATTTATAGATTAAACACCCTTTCGAGGGTGTTTTTCTTATGCCTAAAAGGAGATAAAATGTTATCAACACTTATATTATTATACGCCCTTGATAATGGGCAGACCCCGAACGAATGCTTTATAACAGCATGGGTGTTTCTGATATTGGAAATAATTTGTGCGATAGTTAAAGAAAACGGGAATCCTAAAAACAAGGATTAAAACAGCACTTTCACGGTGCTGTTTTTATATTACCCATTTTACAGAAAGGAAAATCATTATGGATGAA
>UQBC01000052.1 GCA_900539195.1 uncultured Oscillospiraceae bacterium | reverse complement strand
GAGCGCCACCTTGCCAAGGTGGAGGTAGCGAGTTCGAGCCTCGTAATCCGCTCCAGAAAAAATTCGTCGTGGAAACATTCACGGCGTTTTTGCTTTTTACGGATACTTTTTAAGCCTGTCGGGAAACCGACAGGCTTTTAGCATATCTCCTGCTCAAGATTTCTGAACATATCATCGTCAAAAAATTCCGTAATGCTTATCTGAAGTCCGTCGCAAAGCTTTTTCAGCGTCACTATGCCGATGTTTTTTGATTTCATATTGATTATATCGTTTACGGTTGATTGTGTAACAGCCGAAAGAGTTGCCAGCTTGTTTACGGTTATGTTTTTATCCCTGCATAGCTGTAATATGCGTCTTGAAACTGCTTCGGAAACAGATTTGCACACCATTATCATCATTCCTTAGTTGTAATCATTGTATGTGTCAATACCGGTGGTGCGTTTACATGGATTGGAATTATAGGCGGGGGATTCGGTGTGTTTGAAACTCTGGTTGTTTCGTTTATAATTGCCGCATTTGGTATAATTTCAGGATCGCTTGAAACTATGGTATATTATAGCAAAAGGTGGAATCCGATTATTTCGTCTATATCATCTTGGGAATGCAAAAAGTGTGGTACTATAAATTCCGGAGATGTGATGGTTTGTTCAAAGTGCAATGAATACAAAGAATGAGTTGATTCGATAAGAATTACAAAAACGGTGAGCCTCACAAGCCCACCGTTTTTTGTGTTTAATATTTTAATTTATCGCTATCATTCATTCCCGACCGTTTCACTATCCTGCATATATCCGCAACCTATAAAAAGGTCGGAACAGTCAGCGGCGACCCGCCGCCTTAGTAGCCGTATTCGTCGGAGATGAGGATTACTTTTATTCTGTCCTTGTCACGCTGATGAGCCATTATGACATAATCGTTGCAAATCCTGTCGGGGCTTAAGCAGTGCGCACATCTGCCTGTCTTTGCACAGGGGGTGTTTCTGCCGAGTCTTACACAGTTTGCGGGAGATGCTATCGTTTCAAGACGGTCAACGGCTGAGTGGAGGTCTGTTACAATTTTGTTTAAGCCTGCAACAATGATTACCTGCTTCGGTCCGAATATCATTGCGGCTACACGGTTGCCGGTGCCGTCTACGTTGTATAATTCGCCGTATTCGGTTATCGCATTAGTGCTTGCAAAGTAGGTGTCGGCTGAAAAAGCCTTCCTGTAAAGGTCGTTTACCTCATCGGGAGAGAGCTTTTCACGGTCGATGTAGATACCGCTGTAGTTTTCGTTCAGAAAATCCTGAATGCCGGTTTCCTTAAGCGTCATTGTTCCGCCGGAAACTATCAGCTTGTCGTCCTTTATAAGCTCCTTTATTATCTGCTTAGCCTCGTCGGGAGTATCGACAAGATAGCCCTTCATATTGTTCTTTTCAAGGGCGGATATTACCTTTTCCGCTCTCTTTTTGAGTGCGGCTTTTACGTTTTCATTCATATCATTCGTTCCTTTCGTGCGGTATGACCGCTGTATAAGATAAATATAACATATTTCGCAAAAAAGTCAAGAATAGTGATAGACATTTAAAGCTGAATGTGCTATAATTGACTATAAGCAGAGTTGTGAACTGCGGTTTATGAAGATACGATATAAAACGGTAATATTCCGATAAATAGAAAGGAACATAATATGGAAATATTAAAGCTCAGTGCGCCTTGCAAGGATTATATCTGGGGCGGTAACAGATTAAGAGAGGAGTACGGCAAGGTATCAGACGCAGATAAGATAGCTGAGAGTTGGGAACTGTCCTGCCATAAGGACGGTCAGAGCGTTATCGCAAACGGTAAGGACAAAGGCAAGACGCTTTCCGAATATGTAGCGGAAAACAAGAATGCACTCGGTACAGCCTGCGACAGATTTGAGTATTTCCCCATACTTATAAAGCTTATTGATGCAAAGGATAACCTGTCTGTACAGGTACACCCCGACAACGATTATGCTATGCGTGTCGAGGGCGAGTACGGCAAGACGGAAATGTGGTATATCGTTGACTGTGAGGAAGGCTCACAGCTTATATACGGCTTTGATAAAGAAATTTCAAGAGAAGAGTTTGCGGACAGAATAAAGAACAATACCTTGCTTGAGGTCACTAACAATGTTCCCGTACATAAGGGAGATGTGTTCTTCATCGAGTCGGGTACGCTACACGCTATCGGCAAGGGTATACTTATTGCCGAGATTCAGCAGAACAGCAATACGACATACAGAGTATATGACTACGGCAGAGTAGGAAAGGACGGAAAGCCCAGAGAGCTTCATATAGAAAAGGCTATAGACGTTACCGAGCTTTGCCCTCCGAAATATGATACAAAGCCTCAGGGCAAGCCTGTAAAGATAGACGGCGGCGAGGAAACATTGCTCCGTAGCTGTGAATATTTCGATGTTCATAAAATCAAGGTTTCAGGAACCGTAACGCTTGACGCAGATGAAAAGTCGTTTATGTCGGTTCTGGTGCTTGACGGCAGCGGTAAGATCGGTGAGCTTGACGCAAAGAAGGGCGACAGCTTCTTTGTTCCGGCGGGCTACGGCAGATTTACTCTTACGGGTAATCTTGAGGTAATTCTTTCTGATATAGTTTAAGACTTGTGTTTTGAAAGGTTAAAGGGGATATATGAAGTATTATATCGGCGTTGACATTGGCGGTACGAATATCAAGGCAGGAGTGGTTGACGAGAACGCACAGCTCATTTCGAAAATATCACTCAAGACAAATGCGGCAGACGGTTATAAAAGCGTCCTTGCGGTAATCATTGACGCTGTTGAACAGGCTGTGCAGCTTTCGGGCGAGGACATTGACAGGATAAAGACTATCGGTGTCGGCTGTCCGGGAACTATGGATAACGAAAACGGCACTGTGCTGTATTCAAATAACCTGCACTGGGAGAACGTTCCGCTTGCGAAGGATCTTGCTGAACATTTCGGCAAGCGTATCATCCTTGAAAATGACGCTAATGTTGCAGCATACGGCGAGTATCTCGCAGGTGCGGCAAAGGGTGCGAAAAACGCTGTAGTGCTGACGCTCGGAACGGGTGTGGGCGCAGGTATAATTATAAACGGCGAGATATACAGCGGCTCAAACAACGCAGGCGGCGAGATAGGTCATACTGTTATCGAGGTTGACGGTGCGCCGTGTACCTGCGGAAGAAACGGCTGTTTTGAGGCTTATTCTTCGGCTACGGGACTTGTCCGTATGACGAGTGAAATGATTGAAAAATATCCGAGCGGACGGCTTCACGAAATGGTTGACCGTGACGGGAAAATTTCAGCAAGAACTGCGTTCAATGCCGCTAAGCTCGGCGACCCTGAGGGAAGGGAAGTTGTTGATAAATATATCAAGTATCTTGCCTGTGGCATTACGAATGTGATAAACGTATTCCAGCCCGATATTCTCTGTATCGGAGGAGGAGTATGCAACGAGGGCGATAATCTGCTTATACCGCTGAAAGCACAGGTGGCAAAGCAGATATACTCAAAAAACAATGCTAAAAATACCGAGATAGTAATCTGCACACTTGCAAATGAAGCAGGTATGATCGGCAGTGCCATGCTCGGCAGAAAATAAAAACACTTTTTTGCAAAGGAAAGGACAGTAAAAATGAGAAGCGATCTTATCAAGAGCGGCGTAGACAGAACACCGCACAAAGCCTTACTGAAGGCACTGGGTGTAACAGACAGCGAGATGCACAAGCCGTTTATTGCCGTTGTATGTGCGGCAAGCGACTATGTTCCAGGTCATGCGCATCTGCACGAAATATCAAGACAGGTAAAGGACGGTATCAGAAACGCAGGCGGCGTTCCTTTTGAATTCTTCACCATCGGCGTGTGCGACGGTCTTGCAATGAACCACAGAGGCATGAGATATTCTCTTGCATCCCGTGAGCTTATCTGCGACAGCATCGAGGTTATGCTGACGGCGCATCCTCTTGACGGTATCGTATTTATCCCGAACTGCGACAAGATAGTTCCCGGTATGATAATGGCTGCCGCAAGAATGAATCTCCCCTCTATTTTTGTAAGCGGCGGTCCTATGAACCCCGGCAGAGTACAGGGTAAGAGAGTGGGATATAACGAGATATACGAAGCTATCGGTCAGTATTCTAACGGTACTATAGGCGATGATGTTCTTCTTGACTATGAGAATAACGCTTGTCCTACCTGCGGCTCATGTTCGGGTATGTACACGGCGAACTCAATGAACTGCCTTACAGAAGCAATCGGTCTTTCGATGCCGAAGTCGGGTACAGAGCCTGCTGTAAATGCCGCTCGCCGCAGACTTGCAAAGGAAACGGGCGAAAGAATAGTCGAGCTTGTAAAGCAGAACATCTGTGCTAAGGATATTATCACAAAGAAGAATATGATGAACGCACTCGCTACCGATATGGCAATCGGTGCTTCCTCAAACACGGTCCTTCATCTTCTTGCTATCGCACATGAGGCAGGAGTTGACATTTCTCTTGACGATATTGACAATAAGAGCAAGACAACACCTCAGCTTTCAAAACTCAATCCTGCAAGCGATATATTCATAACAGACCTTAACGATGTCGGCGGTATCCAGTCGGTTATCAAGGAGCTTGCAAAGGGCGGTCACGTTGATACAAGCGTTCTTACGGTATCGGGTACACAGGCTGACAGAATCGCCAAGGCTCCGAATGCGGACGGTACAATAATCCACACCTGCGAGAATCCTATCAGAAAAGACGGCGGTCTTGCAATACTCAGCGGTAACCTTGCAGAAAACGGCTCTGTTGTAAAGCAGGGTGCTGTCAAGCCCGAAATGATGGACTTCACAGGTACTGCGAAGGTATTTGACGGCGAACAGGCTGCTTGTGACGCTATCCTCAATAACGTTATCATCCCCGGTGACGTTGTTGTTATCCGCTATGAAGGTCCCAAGGGTGGACCCGGTATGCCTGAAATGCTTGCTCCTACGGCGGCTATTGTCGGCAAGGGTCTTGACGGAAGCGTTGCTCTTATCACAGACGGACGTTTCAGCGGTGCCAGCAGAGGTGCGGCAGTAGGTCACGTTTCTCCCGAAGCGGCTGATGGTGGACTTATAGCTTACGTTGAAAATGGAGATAAGATACATATCAATATACCTGCAAGAAGCATTGAACTTCTCGTTGACGATGAAACGATAGCACAGCGTAAGGCTAAGGGAGTAAACGCTCCCGTAAGACAGCTTGACGGCTATCTCAAGCGTTATGCAAAGCTGGTTACAAGCTCGAATACAGGCGCTGTATTTGAAGATTGATATGCTAATTTAATACTGTTCAGCAAAGGCTGTGTATTTAGGTACACAGCCTTGCGGTGATATTAACAGACAGAAAGGGGCGGTAGATATCGCAGTGAAGGACAATATGCACGCAGGACATAGGGAGCGGATGATAAACCGCCTTAAAGAGTTCGGCAGTGAGGGGTTTCAGTCGCACGAACTGCTTGAAATGATGCTGTACAGCTCTTTTAAGCAGTGTGATACAAACCCGATAGCGCACAGGCTTATTGACAGATTCGGAACGCTCAGCGGTGTGTTCTCCGCAAGCGAAAACGAGCTGTGCGAGGTCGAGGGTGTAGGCAGGTCTACCGCTCAGATGATAATCGTACTTCGTGCGAACATAGAACGTATGCTGTCTGAGAGCGTTCAGAAGGGAGAGATGCTCGGCGCATCCGGAGCGGTAAAGGACTATTGTATGGGGCTTTTCCGCTTTGTAGATACCGAACAGCTGAGAATGATATTTCTCGACAGCGAGTATTGTTTTATGTCGCAGGAAATAATAAGCACGGGTGCGCTTGAACAGGTGCGGCCGGATATAATGAGATTGCTTGAAAAGGCAGTGCAGAAAAGATGTCCTATAGTCGTTATGACGCATAACCATCCGAGAGGCAGTGAAATGCCGTCTACGGAGGATAAGATAATGACGAGAAATCTTTTCAATCTTCTTGAAAAGGCAGGAATTTATCTCGCCGACCACGTTATAGTCGGTATGCACGGCAGTCTGTCTATGCGTGAGAACGGTATTCTTCCTGATATATGGAACGATTTTTAAGGAGCTAAAATGGATAAGTTCGTATTAAAATCAAATTATAAGCCGATGGGCGATCAGCCGCAGGCTATAGACAGCCTTGCAAACGGCGTGCTTGACGGCGATAAGGAACAGGTTCTGCTCGGAGTTACCGGTTCGGGAAAAACCTTTACTATGGCAAATATTATCGAAAAGGTCAACCGTCCCACGCTTATCCTTGCGCATAACAAGACGCTTGCGGCACAGCTGTGCAGTGAGTTCAAGGAGTTTTTCCCGGATAATGCTGTCGAATATTTTGTAAGCTATTACGACTACTATCAGCCTGAGGCGTATATTCCGTCAACCGATGCCTATATCGAAAAGGACAGTGCGATAAACGATGAGATAGACCGCCTGCGACACTCGGCAACAGCGGCTCTTGCAGAGCGCAGGGATGTAATTATCGTTGCCAGTGTAAGCTGTATCTACAGCTTGGGCAGTCCGGAGGATTACCGTGAGAATATGCTTTCTATCCGTGAGGGTCAGGAGCGAAGCCGTGACGATATAATAAAAAGGCTTGTCGAAATACAGTATGAACGCAACGATATGAATTTTATCCGTAACAAGTTCAGAGTAAGAGGCGATGTGCTTGAGGTTTTCCCTGCGGGAAGTACGTCCGACAAGGCGATAAGGATAGAATTTTTCGGTGATGAGATAGACAGAATATCCGAGATAGATATAGTGACGGGCGAGGTGAAACGCCGCTTTTCGCACGTTGCAATTTTCCCTGCGTCACATTACATCGTAAGCAAGGCAAGGCTTGAAAATTCGCTTACTGAGATAGAAAACGAAATGGAAGAGCGTGTAAAATTCTTCACCGATAACCATAAGCTGATAGAGGCGCAGAGGATAGAGCAGAGAACACGCTATGATATGGAAATGCTCCGTGAGATAGGAACGTGCAAGGGCGTGGAGAACTATTCACGGGTGCTTGCAGGAAGAGCGCCGGGCAGCTCGCCGATAACTCTTATGCACCATTTTCCGAAAGATTTTCTTATGTTCATTGACGAGAGCCACGTTACATTGCCGCAGGTAAGAGGTATGTACGGCGGCGACTTTGCACGAAAGAAAAACCTTGTGGATTACGGCTTCCGTCTGCCGTCTGCGTATGATAACCGACCGATGAATTTTGACGAGTTTACCTCGATGATAAATCAGGTCATTTATGTTTCGGCTACACCGGGAGAATACGAAAAGAGCCACGCTGTGAACACAGCCGAGCAGGTCATACGTCCTACGGGTCTGCTTGATCCGATAATCGAGATAAAGCCTGTTGCGGGACAGATCGAGGATCTTTATTCCGAAATAAACGAGCGTACCAAAAAGGGCGAGTGTGTGCTTATCACTACGCTTACAAAGAAAATGGCTGAGGATCTGACGGCTTATTATGAAAAGCTCGGCGTGAAGATACGCTATATGCACCACGATATTGATTCTATCGAACGTATGGAGATAATAAGAGATCTGCGTATGCACGTCTTTGATGTGCTTGTTGGAATAAATCTTCTGCGTGAGGGTCTTGACTTGCCTGAGGTATCGCTTGTTGCCATACTTGACGCAGATAAAGAGGGCTTTTTACGAAGCGAAACCTCGCTTATACAGACTATAGGCAGGGCGGCAAGAAATGCCGAAGGCAAGGTCATAATGTATGCCGATACTGTTACGGACAGTATGGAAAAGGCAGTGACCGAAACCAACCGCCGCCGTGAGATTCAGATGAAATATAACGAGGAACACGGCATCACTCCAAAGACTATAGTAAAGGATGTAAGGGCGGTGCTGGAAATATCGTCCGGCAAGGATAAGGGCAAAAAGAGAAAATACACCAAGGCAGAGCGTGAGGCGCTTATCAAACAGTATACCGCAGAGATGAAGAATGCGGCAAAGCTGCTTGACTTTGAACACGCCGCATATCTGCGTGACAAGATAAAAGAGCTTCAGGAAAGCAAGTAAGCTGTTGACGGAGATGACAAAAGAAAATGGGAATAGATAAAATAATCATCAAGGGTGCAAGAGAGCATAATCTGAAGAATATTGATATAGAACTGCCCCGTGACAAGTTGATAGTTATGACGGGACTTTCGGGATCGGGAAAGTCATCGCTTGCATTCGACACTATTTATGCGGACGGTCAGAGAAGGTATATCGAGAGCCTGTCATCATACGCAAGAATGTTCCTCGGACAGATGGAAAAGCCCGATGTTGACAGCATAGAGGGATTATCTCCTGCTATATCAATAGACCAGAAAACGACCTCGAAAAACCCTCGTTCCACTGTCGCAACGGTAACGGAGATATACGACTATCTCAGACTGCTTTATGCAAGAGTAGGCATTCCGCACTGTCCTGTCTGCGGTAAAGAGATAAGACAGCAGACGGTGGATCAGATAGTTGACAAGGTAATGGAACTGCCCGAGCGGACAAAGTTTCAGATCTTATCGCCGATAGTAAGAGGCAGAAAGGGCGAATACCGCAAGGAACTTGAGGACCTTGTAAAGCAGGGCTACGCAAGAGTGCGTATTGACGGGATAATCTACGATCTTTCCGAGCAGATAAAGCTTGACAAGAACAAGAAGCATAATATAGAAGTCGTTGTAGACCGTCTTGTTATGAAAGAGGATATAAAGTCACGTTTATCCGACAGCCTTGAGGTTGCGGGAAATCTTTCGGGCGGACTTATTCTTATAGATGTAATTGACGGTGAAGAACTGAGTTTTTCACAGAACTATGCCTGCCCCGAACACGGAGTAAGCATAGAGGAACTTGTACCGAGAATGTTCTCGTTCAACAATCCCTTCGGCGCTTGTCCTACCTGTACCGGTCTCGGAATTTTCAGAAGGATAGATGTAGACCTGATTTTACCTAACCGTGATCTTACTATCCGTGAAAATGCGATAAAGGCGAGCGGCTGGAAGTATGCGGACGGAACTATAGCGCAGATGTATTTTGACGCTGTTGCAAACGAATACGGGTTCAGCGTGGATCAGCCTGTTAAAGAACTGACAAAGGAACAGTTAGATGCGGTGCTTTACGGTACTGGCGAAAAGAAGATAAAGGTCGTGCGCAGTAAAGAGCAGGGCGGCGGTGTCTATATGACGGCGTTCGAGGGTGTAGTAAACAACCTTGAAAGACGCTATAAGGAAACAACGAGCGTATATTCAAGAGAGGATATAGCTCAGTATATGGGTGATGCGGTGTGTCCGGATTGTCACGGTCAGCGACTGAAAAAGGAGGCTCTTTGCGTTACCGTATGCGGTAAGAATATCAACGAATTCTGTGATATGAGCATCAGCGAAGCGCTTGAATTTGTCAAAAGCATAAAGCTGTCGGAACGTGATATGATGATAGCAAGTCAGATACTGAAAGAAATCAAGGAACGTCTGGGATTTCTGAGCAGCGTCGGACTTGAATATCTGACATTATCAAGAACGGCAGGTACGCTTTCGGGCGGTGAAAGTCAGCGAATAAGGCTTGCAACCCAGATAGGCAGCAGTCTTATGGGAGTGCTGTATATCCTTGACGAGCCGAGCATAGGACTTCATCAAAGGGATAACGACAAGCTTATCGCAACGCTGAAAAGACTGCGTGACCTCGGCAACACGCTTATAGTCGTTGAGCATGATGAGGATACGATGAGGGCGGCGGATTTTATCGTTGACATAGGACCGGGCGCAGGCGTTCACGGCGGTGAGGTTATCTGTGCGGGTACGCTTGACGATATAATGAAGTGCGAGCGTTCAATAACAGGGCAGTATCTTACGGGAAAATTAAAGATAGAAGTACCCGAAAAACGCAGAAAGCCAACTAAGAAGTGGCTTAAGATAACGGGTTGTCGCGAAAATAACCTCAAAAATATCACGGTAAAAGTTCCGCTCGGAATATTCACCTGCATTACGGGCGTATCGGGCAGCGGCAAGAGCTCGCTTGTAAACGAGATAATCTACAAGCACCTTGTTGCAAAGCTGAACCGTGCAAGAATAAAACCCGGTGTATTCGATACATTCGAGGGTACGGAGTATCTTGACAAGGTAATAGCTATCGACCAGTCGCCGATAGGCAGAACACCGAGGAGCAATCCTGCGACCTATACGGGTGTATTCAACGATATAAGGGAGCTTTTTGCATCGACAAATGATGCCAAGATGAGGGGCTATACGAGCGGCAGATTTTCATTCAATGTAAAGGGCGGACGCTGTGAAGCCTGCGAGGGTGACGGTATCAACAAGATAGAAATGCACTTTCTGCCCGATATATATGTACCGTGCGAGGTCTGCAAGGGCAAACGCTATAACCGTGAAACGCTCGAGGTTCACTACAGAGGCAAGAATATTTACGATGTGCTTGAAATGACGGTAGAAGAGGGTATAGCTTTCTTTGAAAACCACGAGAAGATAAAGAGAAAGTTACAGACGCTTTACGATGTAGGACTTGGCTATGTAAAGATAGGTCAACCTGCGACAACGCTTTCGGGCGGTGAGGCACAGAGAGTAAAGCTGGCTTCGGAGCTTTCAAAGCGTGCAACAGGCAAGACGGTGTACATTCTTGACGAGCCTACAACAGGACTTCATACCGCCGATGTACACAAGTTGATAGATGTACTTCAGAAGCTGACCGACGGCGGAAATACCGTGCTTGTAATAGAGCATAACCTTGATGTTATAAAAACTGCCGACTATATCATTGATATGGGACCTGAGGGCGGAAGCGGCGGTGGTACGG
>UQBC01000051.1 GCA_900539195.1 uncultured Oscillospiraceae bacterium | reverse complement strand
GCTATGAATTTTTCTATTGCGTTCCCCTGACTTCGGAATAGTGGCAGGGCTGGCTGTCTTTGTTTTGCTTTGTGCTTCTCTACCGTACATGAGCATTTACGGCGCGGATATATCGATCATATATGAAGTCTTTTGATTATTTTATACACTACCGAATTTTCGAGTACAAGCGGTGATTTATGTGCAAAGAACACTATTCCGTTTGCGGGCGACTTGATTTCTTCCTTAACCGTGCCTTCAAAGGGATCGAGTATCTCTGCCATTACATCGCCCTGCTCCACCTCATCGCCGGGCTGTTTTATCCTGCGGTATATTCCCCCGCTCTGTGCGTGAACAGACATCAGATGCTCTTCTTCAAGCGTAGTTGCCATATAACCGCCGTGACTCTGATACTTTATTACCCCCATTCTCGACAAAAAACGAAGTACAGCGCTAACCGCTATATTTGCCGATTCTTCGTCAATATGCTCTGTTTCGTTTGTATATACGGAAAATGCGCTCGTATCACAGTTCTGCCAGTTGAAGTTCAGTGTTGCTGTGTCAAACGGCTTTGGCTTTCTGAGCAGTATATACGGCAGACCGAACAAATTCGCAAGTCCTATGTTCTTATGCTCTGTATCCATCATTCTTACATGAGGTATAAAGTCACCGGAAATATAGAATGAAGCAAACTGTATGCCGTACTGATATTCCTTTATAAAATCGAATATGCCTGCGGCTATTCTCTGTGTGGTCTTTCCGTGTGCGTCACCGGGAAACATTCTGTTAAGATCGGTATTGTCAACCGACCAGAAACGGCGCTGGATATTCATTGAAAACGGATTCAGCGATGGAATAACCATAATCTGCTTACCGTGAGCCATGTCGCCCTTCTTTTCAATATTTGAAAGGGCTCTTATAATCTGTGAGCATACATATAACTGCTGAACCTCGTTGCCACGCATTGCACCGACTATACAACAGGTTTTTTCACCCTTACCGAATCTGTATCCGTTTATCTGAAAATCATCACGGTAAGGCGATTTCAATGTAACTATGTTTTCTTTATTCATTTCAGCACCCTCCGAGTATTCTTGCAAGCAACGAGCCTTCATATACAACGGGGTACTCACGCAGCGTAAATACAATACCGCTGCAAGGTGCGAATATTTCCTGTTCGACAGCACCCGAAAGCGGATCAAGTATATCGCCTATATGATCTCCCTTGGATATTCCTGCCCAGTGCTTTATTGCAGGCATAAAAATACCGGATGTATCCGAATATATGAACGATACGTTTCCGTCTGTAGAAACAATAGGATGAGAAACCTTCTTCGTTTCACCCGTCCATATACCCATCTTTGACATAAGATTGAAAATACCGTCAAGGAGCTGGTCGCCGTAAGACTTGGTTATACGCATTCCAACACCCATTTCAGCAACAAGTGTCGGTGTTCCCTCTTTGTTAAGGCTGTGCGAGAGAGTAGCCTCCATAACGGTGACGCTGGAGTGTACCCATATAAAGTCAACATTCAGCATTTTGGCATAGGGCAACAGCTTCGGCGCAGTTTCTTCCGAAATACGCACCTGCGGAATTTCACGCAGGAATATATTGCTTGCGTGAATGTCAATACATATATCCGCACCCTTTATATCGTTCATGATAGCGGCTGCTATATGCTCTGCGACCGCACCTGTTTCCGAACCCGGAAATATCATATTCATATCAAGGTCAAATATCGGCATTTCACGTTTTATCGAATCCATTCCAAGCGGATTCATAGACGGATATATGTCAACAATACCGTTCAGAAGATGTCCGTTCTCACCAAGCCTTCTTATAAGTTCATAGCAAACATACTGCCCTTCCAACTCGTCACCGTGTATACCGGTAACTATGCAGATACGTTTCTCTTTACCGGTAAGGTTATACGGTTCAAAATGATTCTTTTTTATTCTCATCCGCTCGTTCACAGGGAGCGAAACAGACACAACATCCTGTAACAAATGATTACCTCCGCAAATCTGGTGTTGATATAAGTATATTCGCTTTTGGGCGTATTGTCAAGATTCGCTATATAAGATATTCTGCGCTTATTCCGAGTACCT
Source organism: uncultured Oscillospiraceae bacterium (assembly GCA_900539195.1). Classification (GTDB taxonomy): domain Bacteria; phylum Bacillota; class Clostridia; order Oscillospirales; family Ruminococcaceae; genus Ruminiclostridium_E. The sequence goes on along the minus strand of UQBC01000051.1, from coordinate 10,175 downwards.
GCGCTATCCTGAAAGCATTGTCAACCGCTATTGAGGTAAGCTTGGTACGTCCGAGTTCATAATTTTCTACAGTCTTGAAAGCTATTCCGGTCTTGTCTGATAGTTCTTTTCTGGAAATACCGCATTTATTTCTGAAATGAGTTATACGATTCTTGATTGTATCTATCTTGACGGTAGATACGTTTCTTCCGCTTTCATCGGTAAACGAACGTGGATTATCTGAAATAAACCTGTCAATGGCGGTCATAAGTTCAATCGGAGAATCGATATAATTCTGCTTTACAAATTTATCGAGATTGATATCGCTCTTGAAAAATTCCCTATAATCGCCGTCTTCAAGTATCGACTTTCTGCCGTGAATATCGGTAATCACGTCAACATACAGCCACTCAATATAACTCTTGACAAATTCAACGGTGTTATTCATTTTTCGTCTGCATTCACTGCAATAATCGTTTATGCAATCGTTGACGGTGTTCTCATAAATTCCTTGCCTGAATATCACGGTATCGGTATGTCCGCATGGCTTGTGATAAATCTCAATACTGCCGCCGACATAAACATCATCCTGCAATCCGAAAAGCTGTAGTACATTTATATTTTCATATTCATTTTCTGCAAGTCTGTCTTTAAATACTTTCTTATCCATATTTATACCTTCCTGCTGTCCACGCAATATAAAAAAAGGCGCAAAACATTTCTGCTTTGCGCCTTTGCCGTTATTATTATACAGCTTTTTTCAGTGATTGTCAATAGTTTGTACGCCAAATATGCAAGTTCCGTCAGAAAACTATGCAAAAAGTGCGGTATATCAGCTATCAAACTGAGAATTATAAAGCTCTGCATAGAAGCCGTTTTTCTCCAAAAGCTCCTCGTGACTGCCCTGTTCTATAATATCGCCGTCCTTTAGTACCAGTATCAGGTCAGCGTCTTTTATAGTAGACAGGCGGTGTGCGATAACAAAGCTTGTTCTGCCCTTCATAAGGTTGTCCATAGCTTTTTGTATCTGTATCTCTGTACGGGTATCAACTGAGCTTGTAGCCTCGTCAAGAATCAGTATCTTATTATTTGCAAGAATTGCTCTCGCTATAGTCAGAAGCTGTTTCTGTCCCTGCGATACGTTGGAAGCTTCCTCGTTTAACTCCATATCATAACCGCCGGGAAGCGTCCTTATGAAATGGTCAACGTGAGCCGCTTTTGCGGCAGCAATAACTTCATCATCTGTCGCATCAAGCTTTCCGTATCGGATATTCTCCTTAATACTGCCCTTGAACAGCCAGGTATCCTGAAGTACCATTCCGAACAGCTCTCTAAGCTCGCTCCTGTCGAAGTCTGCTATGTCATACCCGTCAATGAGTATCCTTCCGCCGTTAAGTTCATAGAAACGCATAAGGAGTTTGACAATAGTGGTTTTTCCTGCGCCGGTAGGACCAACGATTGCTATCTTCTGACCTTGCTTTACGTTTGCACTGAAATCATTAATGATTATCTTTTCGGGGGTGTAGCCGAAACGGACGTGTTCAAACGTTACATCACCGGTAATATCAAGTGTTGTCACATTTCTTGTATTGCCAGACGTATCTGTAAGCATAGCGTGTTCCTTTGCACATTGCTCTTCTTCGTCCTCTGCCAAGAATTCAAATACACGCTCTGCGGCAGCGGCTGTTGACTGGAGCATACTTGACACCTGTGCCATTTGTGTTATCGGCTGTGTGAAGTTCTTTACATACTGAATAAACGACAGTATATCGCCGACCATAATTGTTCCGTTTGCGGCAAGGAGACCACCGAGTACGGCAACTCCGACATAACCGAGATTTCCGACAAAGGTCATGACCGGCATCATTATGCCTGAGAAGAACTGTGATTTCCAAGCCGATTTGTATAAGATATCATTAGCTTCATCAAAGTCTTTTATAACACGTTCTTCCCTGTTGAAAGCCTTTATGATATTATGACCGCCGTATACCTCTTCAACCTGTCCGTTTATATGACCAAGATACTCCTGCTGTGACTTGAAGTATTTCTGCGATATCTTTACAACAATAAGCACCAGTGCCAGCGATACCGGCAATATAAGAATTGCCACAAGCGTCATAAGCGGGCTTATAGACAGCATCATAACAAGCACACCGATAATTGTCGTTATCGATGTGACAAGCTGTGTTATACTCTGATTCAGGTTCTGTGCAAGAGTATCTACATCGTTTGTAACTCTTGAAAGAGCTTCGCCGTTTGTACTGCGGTCAAAATAATTCATCGGCAGACGGTTTATCTTTGCAATAAGCTCCTTACGCAGTCTGTAGCTGACCTTCTGTGATACGCCGGTCATCAGCCAACCCTGTATAAACGAACAGATACTGCTGATAAGATAAAATCCTATAAGCAAAAGAAGTATAGCGCCGAGCGTATCAAAGTTTACGTCGCCCGTACCGTTCACCTTAGCAATAATGCCGTTGAAAATCTCCGTTGTGGCATTACCCATCAGCTTAGGACCGATTATATTGAAAACAGTTGATGTTATGGCAAAGATCACAACGAAAACAAGCGCAAGTTTATATTCACTCATATATCTTGCAAGTTTTCCGATACTGCCCTTGAAATCCTTTGCCTTTTCCACTGGTGCGCCGGGTCCTCTTCTATGAGAATTACTCATTGTCAGTAACCCCCTTTGCATTGTCTATTGCAGCAAGATCTTTCTGTGATAACTGCGAGTGTGCTATCTGTCTGTAAACCTCACAGCTCTGCATAAGCTGTCCGTGAGTTCCTATACCGACTATCTTACCTTCATCAAGTACGACTATCTTGTCGGCGTTAAGTATTGTACTTATACGCTGTGCAACGATGATTATCGTACAGTCGTGAATATTATCGGCAAGTGCATTTCTGAGCTTGACGTCTGTCTTGAAGTCAAGTGCCGAGAAACTGTCGTCAAACAGGTATATTTTCGGCTCTTTCGCTATTGCACGAGCAATTGACAGACGCTGTTTCTGTCCACCCGATACATTTGTACCTCCCTGAGAAACAGGTTCATTGTATTTCTGCGGCTTGCTGTCAATAAATTCAGACGACTGTGAAACATCAGCGGCAAGCTTTACTGTTTCTTCGCTTGCGTTCTCTGCTCCGAATTTTATATTGCTGTCGATAGTACCTGAGAACAATACGCCTTTCTGCGGCACAAGACCGATTATTTCGTGAAGAGAATGCTGTGTCACATCTCTTATATCCGTACCGTCAATAGTGATTCTGCCGGCAGTAACATCAAAGGATCTGGGAATAAGATTGATAAGCGTTGATTTGCCGCTTCCCGTACTGCCTATAATGGCTGTTGTTTCGCCTGCATTTGCAGTGAAATATATATCCGTCAGCACATCTTCCTTTGCGTCGGGATAGCGGAACGAAACGTGATCAAATGTAACATTGCCTCTGAGCGTTGACCTGTCGAAAGTTCCTGCGCCGGGCTTGTCTTCGATACTCTTCTTTGCTGTTATGACTTCGTTTATCCTGTCTGCCGAAACTGCGGCTCTCGGCAGCATTATTGATATCATAGTCAGCATAAGGAACGACATTACTATCTGCATTGTGTAAGTTATGAATGCCATCATATCGCCGACCTGGAGCGAACCGTCCGATATCTGACCGGCGCCTACCCATATGATAAGAACAGTGATAAGGTTCATTATCATCATCATAAGCGGCATCATAAATGTCATTGTGCGGTTTGTAAACAGCATCGTTGACGTAAGATCCCTGTTTGCCTTATCAAAACGATCCTCTTCATATTTTTCACGGCTGAAGGCACGGATAACAGGCAGACCGGTAAGTATCTCCCTTGCAACCAGGTTGAGCTTATCGACCAGTTTCTGCATCAGCTTGAATTTAGGCATCGCAATCTTCATAAGCACCATTACAACGGCAAAGATCACTATTACCGCAAGCGCTATAATCCACGCCATACCCGTACCGGTAGTCAGTACCATAAATACTCCGCCTATACCGAGTATTGGAGCGTATATAACCATTCTCAGAAGCATTACAATAACCATCTGTATCTGCTGTATATCGTTCGTGCTTCTGGTAATAAGACTTGCCGTAGAGAACTTGTCGATCTCGGCGCTTGAGAAACCGACAACATTCTTGAACACCTTAGCCCGTAAATCTCTTCCGACCTTTGCCGCTGTTGTAGCAGCAAAGAAACCGACAGTCACGGATACCGCCATCATAAGAAGTGCGATAAGCAGCATTTTTCCGCCGGCTGACAGCAGATAGTTTTGCTGTAATACGTTCATATCAACGCCGAGAGATGAATATTCATTCTTTACAAAAAGTACTGCCGACTGCTCGGTAATAGTTACGGGCATATCCGATAATTTATCAAGAGATGCCGATAAATCAGTATCGCCCATCGCTCCCGTGCCTGCAAGTGCGGTAATGATCGTCAGAGCATTCACTTTACCTTCTTCAATTCCGAGAGCCTGTCCTGCCTGTTCAAACGATGTGAACGGCAGAGCCACTCCCTGCTTTTCTGCCATAGCCGAAAAATCTTCAAAAGAAAGTTCTCTCATCATTTCAGCCGCAGTCATAGGTATTCCTATGGCATCAATAAGCTGTGTCTTTTCATCTGAAGTAATATCATTCAGAAAATACACATCATTGTCTTTTGACGCAGGAAAGCGGTCTTTCCGAGAATCGGTCGCTTCCCCTTTTTTCACAAGAGTATAGCTTTTTACAAATATGCTTTTCTGCTCATCATTCATAAACGCTTCAAGCGCATTAAAGCTGTCAACGCTCAGCGCATCTGCCGCCGCATTTTCTATACCGCCGTTCTGTATACCTATATCCACGATATCCGATGTGTATTGCGGTAAGGTAAGGTCGCCCCAAGCCTGAATTATAAGCAGTACAATTATCAGCAAAACCTGCGGTATGCTGTTTTTGAGATACCCGAATATTTTACACAAATACTATGCTCCCTTTCTCTTACTTCAGTTCAGCCGACTTTTCGTAAGCGTTGGCAAAACGCAGAACAAGCTCGATAAGCTTATCTGTATCCTCTTCGCCGAGTATCTTTGCTATATTTTCAAGTCGTGTGAATATCTCGTCATATTTTGCTTTTGCCGTTGCTCTGCCGTTTTCTGTGAGTCTGATGTATGTTACCCTTCTGTCATCCTTAAGAACGACCCTCTCAACATAGCCCTTATCCTCCAGCTTGTTGACAGTCTGTGAAAGATTCGGTCTGGTAAAATTAAGATAGCTGTTAAGCTCGCTCAGTCCGAACAGCTCGGTATCGGGTCTTTCCGCAACGATCTGTGTCATAGCCCAGAAAATGCCTGTTTCGCTCGCGTTAAGTCCATCCATTATTCTGTATTGCCTTGGCTGAGCCGAAAACTTACCAAGCGCAATTATAAGTTTCATTATTCTGTCGTCCATTTTGTTATCCTCCTGTACTCCGCAGATTTTCCCATACAATCTGCATTTAAAGCAAACCTCTTGCTTACCGAATGATAATATGTTATACTTCTTATGTTAACGGATTATAAATTTAATTAACTTCTTTGAACGGAGCAGAAATGAAAATAATTGATACCGATATAGCAATTGTCGGCGGCGGCGCATCAGGACTGGTTGCAGGCATTGCCGCCGCACGATACGGCTGTAACAATATAACCATTCTCGAAAAACTGCCAAGGGTCGGCAAAAAAATATTATCTACCGGTAACGGAAGATGCAACCTTACAAACAGCTTCATCTCGGCAGACGACTATGACGGCGACACTGAGTTATTGTCGTATATAAGCGGCGATATAGAAAATTCGGAAGAATTCTTTTCTTCCCTGGGACTGCTCTGCCGTGCAGATGATACCGGCAGAGTGTATCCTTTCAGCAATACGGCTGCATCGGTGCTTGACACACTGCGATTTGCCGCTGATTTTGCCGGTATCAATACAATCTGCGAATATTATGTCACAGATATAAAGAAAGCAAAAAACCGCTTTATCATAACTAACGGAGAAACTGAGGTCAGAACAAGACGCGTTATAATTGCCACCGGCGGAAAAGCCGCCCCGTCACTCGGAACTACAGGTGAAGGATATGCGCTGTGTAAAAAGCTAGGACACTCGTCAACTAAGCTATATCCTGCATTAGCCCCTATAAGAACAGATGTCGGACTTGTAAAAGCGGTAAAGGGATTGCGTATCGCAGCCGATGTTTCACTGCTTGCAGGCGGAAAGATAATTGACAGGCAGTCAGGTGAAGTCCAGTTCGCAGACGGCGCTCTGTCAGGTATCTGCATATTCAATCTGTCGGCAACAGCCGCAAAGTATGTTGACAAAGGCGAGATATCGCTTGATACAGCACCCACGCTCGGTAAAGAAGAGCTGTACAACATAATAAAAAGCTCGGCTGAAATAAGGGCTACGCTTCCTTGTGAAGAACTTCTGACAGGAATATATCACAAACGCATAGGTCAGGCTATACTGAAAAAGGTTGGTGTCGTCTTTTCAAAAACCTGCGGTGAAATAACGCCAAAGGAAATATCTCTGATTTGCACTGCCGCAAAAGACAGCAGATATCCCGTTAAAGGAGTATCCGACTGGAGCCTTGCGCAGATTACCTGCGGCGGTATACCGGCAAATGAAGTTTCAGATAAGCTGGAATCGCTCAAAGCAAGCGGATTATACCTTTGCGGCGAAATACTCAATATTCAGGGAAGATGCGGCGGATATAATCTCGACTGGGCATGGAAAAGCGGTTATACCGCAGGTATGAATGCAAGCCTTTCTTTATTGGAGTAAGTAATGATCAAATACAGCAATATAAAAATGCCGCTCGAACATACAACGGGCGACATAGCGACATTTATAAGCAAAAAATTAAAGCTTGAAAAGCTTAAACCGACTGACATCAAAATAATCAGACGTTCTGTTGACGCCCGCCACAAGGACGATATACATTTTGTCTATACGGTTGCTTTTCAATATGATAACGAAAACGGCATACTAAAAAAGAATACGGGAAACAAAAATGTTTCCTTATATAAAGAAACACCGTATTCTCTTCCCCGAAAAGCACAACTTTCAAATCGTCCCGTGATAATCGGCTTCGGTCCTGCGGGAATGTTTGCGGCGCTGTATCTTGCGCAGTGCGGAGTGCGACCGATAGTGCTTGAACGCGGTCTTGACGTAGACAGCCGCAAGGAAAAAGTACGCTTATTCTGGGAAAAAGGCATACTCGATACAGAATGCAACGTGCAGTTCGGCGAGGGCGGTGCTGGTACTTTTTCGGACGGCAAGCTCAACACAGGCGTAAACGACCCGCTGTCACGGATAGTCTTTGAAGAGTTTGTCCGTCACGGTGCGCCCGAAGAAATTATGTACGACGCAAAACCTCATATAGGCACTGATAAGCTTTCAGCAACAGTTAAAAATATCAGAAACGATATTGTTTCACTCGGCGGTGATGTGATATTCGGCGCAAAATTCTGCGGCTATGATACCGAAAACGGCAGAATTAAAGCCATAAGCTATATAAAAAACAATACTGAAATTACCATCGAAACCGACAATGTGATCCTTGCCATAGGTCACAGTGCAAGAGATGTATTCTATCTTCTAAAAAACCGCAACGTTACTATGCAGGCAAAAAACTTCTCGATAGGTGTCAGAATAGAACACAAACAATCGGATCTCGACCGCAGTATGTACGGCAATATGAGCGGACACCCTGCGCTCCCGCCCGCCGACTATAAGCTTTCCGTACACGATGAAACAGGCAGAGGTATTTATACATTCTGTATGTGCCCGGGCGGCGTGGTTACCGCTTCTTCTTCCGAAGAAAACACGATAGTCACAAATGGTATGAGCTACTATGCCAGAAACGGTGAAAATGCAAACAGCGCCGTTCTCGTCGGCATTATCCCTGACGATTTTGATAAAGACGATATTATGGCAGGCGTTGAACTGCAACGGAAAATAGAAAAAGCCGCCTACAAAGCGGCAGGCGGCAATTATAAAGCACCTGTTTCCTTAGTCGGCGACTTTCTCAATAAGCGTACTTCCGAAAAATTCGGCAACGTAACCCCTTCCTACCCAATCGGCACAAAATTTGTACCGCCCGATGAATATTTACCCGATTTTGTATGCGATGCACTTAGGTTCGCACTGCCGCAGTTTGCTAAAAAAATCAGCTGCTTCGGCTTACCTGACGCAGTCATGACAGGACCGGAAACAAGAAGTTCCTCGCCTGTGAGAATAGTAAGGGACAAATACCTTTCGTCTGTCAGCGTAAAAGGCTTGTATCCTTGCGGCGAAGGTGCAGGGTATGCAGGCGGTATCGTAACCGCTGCAATGGACGGACTGAGGTGCGCTATGGCTGTACTCGGCAGGGATTTTGCGAAGCGCTAACTGCACAGGCTTTCCATATCCTTTTTAAGCCGTTTTATAATGCGCTTTTCAAGACGTGATATATAACTCTGGGAGATCCCGATCATATCGGCGACCTCCTTTTGCGTTTTTTCGGGGCGGTTATTAAGCCCGAAACGAAGTTCCATTATCAGCTTTTCCCTTTCGTCAAGCTTTTCTACCGCTTCAAGAAGTACACGCTTTTCCGCTTCATTTTCGATGTTGACGCTTACAGTATCATCATCCGTTCCGAGAATATCCGACAAAAGCAGTTCATTGCCGTCCCAGTCAACATTAAGAGGCTCATCTATTGAAACCTCCATTTTTTGCGGATTCGTTTTTCTCAGATACATAAGTATTTCGTTTTCTATGCACCTTGAGGCATAAGTAGCGAGCTTTATATTTTTCTCAACACTGAATGTATTTACTGCCTTGATAAGTCCGATAGTTCCGATTGAAATAAGGTCCTCTATTCCTATACCGGTGCTCTCAAATTTCTTGGCAATGTACACAACCAGCCGCAGGTTATGAACAATAAGCTTTTCTCTTGCCTTCTCAAAATCATTGTCAAGCATTGCAAGCGTTTTTGCTTCGTCTTCCTTGGAAAGCGGAGGAGGTAAGGTTTCTGCACCGTTTATATAATCTATTTCGCATCTTCCGACAGCGGACATACGCAGTCTTTGTATCAGTCTGCTGATAATTTCTATTACTTTCAGCATATTTTACACCTCACACAAGTATTTTCGGGTTGAAGATCGCTTCATATTCCTGTTTACCGCCGACCACTACACCAATAAGGGCGTTCACGGGATATTTATGCTGCCTTTCGTCATTAATTACAATACTATCGGCTCTGAATGTGCAGATAAGTCCATCCTTACCGACCGTCGAAAACGGCATAATGCGCACGCCTTTTAGCATTTCCGGGCGTAGCTGTAACAGGTCTTTACTGCCGTCTATCGCCATAATTGCAGGCGGTGAAATATCTGCGCATATATCACGTCTACACACTATGACAGGAAGCCCGCTGAAGCAGTCAACAAGTCCGTTTCCGCTGTCGGCAAGCGCAGACAGCCTGCACTCATTTCCGTTGTTCTGAATTTCAACAGTATATTTTCTGTCGGTTCTTCCGGTTCTGTCAAGTATCAGTCTTATCATTCTCATTACCGTATAAGCGGCACAGGTGCATAAAATCACCGTCATAGCGTCTATTCCGAAATATACTGTGCCGTTTATAAAAAGCATTTTCATAGGAGCGGCAAACAGCCAAACGCAAAGCATAAGCCCTGAAAACAGGAAGTTTACAAACAGCAAAAACAAAACGCTCTTCATATACTTCAAAAATCCGCCGTACCCGAACGCTGTAAACGCTATAACGAAGCATAACGCTATTTTAAGCATTGTAAGTGTGATAACCATATCCTGAGGTATGAATATGCAAAGAGATGCCGCTCCGCCTATTCCCGCAGATATCAGCTTTCTGTACCATATAACCTTACGGTGAGTAAGCACAGATACCGCAAGTATCTGAAAATATGTAACGTACAGATTTATAAGTATAAGCACATCAAGATAGATCACCATTTCCACGCCCCTCGTTTATTATAGGACAAAGAGAAAGAAAAAAGTGTCGGTTTGTGATAGGGATATAAAAAACAGTCCGGGAAGTTTTGTTCTTCCCGGACTGTCAGCTTGTAGAAAAAGTATGTTTTTTCAACAAAAGTGCTTGTCCTCTATCCCTATAAGAACGCTTTGTGGGCTTTGCGTCCTGCA
>UQBC01000050.1 GCA_900539195.1 uncultured Oscillospiraceae bacterium | reverse complement strand
TCCGATACTATACGAAGAAGTGTGGATTTACCGCAGCCGGAAGGACCGAGGAGCGATATGAATTCACCTTTCTGAATATCAATACTTACGTTCTTAAGTGCCTGTACCGGGTTGCCTTTGCTGTCGGAGAACACCATGCTGACGTTCTTTACCGAGATCTCCGGTGCGTTTACCTTTTCACTCATTTCTAAGCACTCCTTTCTTTCCTGTTTTGCAAGTCTTATCTTTTTATTCCTGCAAAACAAAACGGCGCAGAAATCATTTTCTGCGCCGTTGCAAGTTTCTTTTTGTTTTATTTCACTGTTTCCTTTCGGCTTAACTGCATTATATCACGCTTAAAAGCGCATTGCAATAGCATTTGTGCTGAATTGTGCAGAGCACCTAAAGAAAGACGATTTGTTTGTGCTGTAGTTGAATTTTGCAATATTTGCTTGACAATTATGCAAAACCGTGTTATACTCTATATCAATAAACGAGATGAACACCGCCAAGGCTGTCGGGCAACAAGGGAGCTTTGGCGGTTTTTGCTATCTTAAAAGAAAAAGGGGTGAGAATGTGTCAATTACAGTATCAAAGCTATGTGCAAATGCACAGGCGAATTACGTTATGAAGCTTGTTGCGGGAAAAGAGGGACTGGGGAACTACGTCCGCTGGGTGCATCTGGTTGAAAACGCTGATGTGTCACCTTTTCTTCACGGAAACGAAATAGTCTTTATGACAGGGGTCGGAATAAACGATGAAGGTCACCTGCTCAGCTTTGTTGAAGAGCTTGTCGAAAAACGTTGCAGTGCGCTTGTTATCAACACCGGTAAATATATAAAGAGTATACCGCAGAGCGTAAAGGACTGCTGTGACCTCAATTCACTTCCGCTGTTTAGTGTACCGTGGGAGGTAAAGCTTATAGATATCACCTATGACTTCTGTCACAGGATAGTAACTGGCGAAGAAATAGAAACAGCGCTCGCCACCGCTTTACGCAATCTGATATTTTCCCCCGAAAATGAGGCGGGATATAAATCCACGCTTGAACGGCGCAGTTATTTTCCGACATCGGAATACTGCGTCGGTGTATGTGTTTTTTCCGATACAGGCCTTGGCGATGATGAGCTTAAGAAAGCGGTCACGGGCGATATGCAGAAGGTGCTGAATACAAGCGGAAAACAGTTCAGCTTTTTCTTCCAGGATAAAAATCTTGTTGTTGTCTGTCCGGACTGTAAGGAAGAAGATGTGCGGAAGATTTTTTCCACATTCGATTCTATCTTCAATTCCGGCAAATACGGAGCAAAGCTCACCTGCGGCATAAGCCCGTCAAAGCAGGGGTACACCGCAATATCCGACGGTTACCGCAAGGCGGTAATGGCGCTCAAGGTGGCGACCCTGCACGGCGAAAACTGCGTAGGCTACAGCGATATGGGCATATACAAGCTGCTTGTACATATAAAAGATACATCGGTACTGCACGAGATATATGACGAAACGCTGGGTACGCTTGAAGAATTCGACAGCGCCAACGGCACGGATTATATGGAAACGCTCAAGTGCTATCTTGAAAACGACAGCAGTGTACAGGAGGTCGCAAGGCTGACATTTGTCCATCGCAACACGGTAAACTACAAGCTCAGACGTATAAAGGAAATTCTCGGTTGTGAGCTGAATTATGAGGACAAGCTGAGGCTTATGCTTTCATTCTTTATAAAGGAATTCCTTTAAGCCGGTTTGCTGTGCTATGGTTTAAGTATATTGTGCGTCCGCTCGTTGAACTGACAAAACGGCGCATATATAATAAAGACATCGATAGTTTTATATGAAGACGAAAGGAAGGATATATTATGACAGCACCCTATGAAAATGCAGAATTCATCGAGCTCGGCACGATAATGCCGCCCGAAAAGTTCAGGACTGTGCTCCCTGAGGACAGGGACGCACCCGGAGGGCTTACTGAGCAGAAGGTAGTTATCGAGTTTCGCCGTGATTCGCCGATCTACTCACAGCTTCTGCCGTGCTTTCGAGGAGCAATGTTCGTTTACGGCTTTTTACGCAGAGGAAAAGGGTTGAGAGCTTTGTTCGGTGACAAGTACGACGGAATAAAGGAAAAGCTCAAAGTGTCGCTTCATGAATGGGAGGATAAATTCCTGCTTGATTTCTATGTTGATGATACTTATTCACAGTCGTACTTTGTAAAGAGTGAAGAAGTGCTCTATCTTCTTCAGCATTGCAGAAATCCGCAGATAACGAAGTTTGATTGATATAAGCGGTTATGCAAAACGGGTATCGGAAGTCCGATACCCGTTAGCTTTATCTGCTTGTTTTTGCTGTAAGCTCTTTACTCCATGAGCCGTACTGTTTTGTGTTTCCGTAAGTCTTGTATGCTCTGATCCTGAATTTATAGCTTGTGTTAGCTTTCAGGCGCTTGACCGTATAGCTTGTTTTGGTAGCCTTTGACGGAGTGAATATATTCGTCCACTTGCCGTTTTTATACTGCTGTAGCTGATAACCGCTTGCGGTAGTACCCTTATTCCACTGTAAAGTAACGCTTGTGCTTGATTTTGATTTTACCTTGAAGCCGCTCACGCCGTAGGGGTTTGTATTGACCTTAAGCTCACTGCTCCACGAGCCGTACTGCTTTGAACTGCCATAGGTCTTGTATGCTCTTATGCGGAATCTGTAACCTGCTGTGCCTGCCTTTAAGCCCTTTACGGTATAGCTTGTATCGGTAGCTTTTGACGAAGTGAATATATCCGTCCACTTGCCGTTTTTATACTGCTGAACTTCATAACCGTCTGCATTAACGGTGAAATGCCATCCGAGAGTAACCGACGTGCTTGTTGTTGCGGTTGCTTTTAAACCGGTTACAGCCGCAGGGGCGGCAACTATAATTTCAAATTTTATATCATTTTCGCTTGCATAGAGCTGTGCGATTGAGTTTTTGTATCCTCGGATTCTGAACCCGTCGATCTTCTGATCCGCAGTTACATTGATCTTGTGGTAAAACCCGAAGGCTCTTTTTCCTATGTATGTTACAAACTGCGGAACGGTGATTGTCTTTATACCCGTGCAGCCGTAAAATGCACACTCGTCTATAGAGGAAAGCTTGGAAGGAAGTGTGACGCTTGTCAGATTTTCCGCCTTATAGAAAGCATAAGGCTTGATATCATAGGTCTTGTCTGAAACCTTAAAAGATGTCCCCGCTCTTTTTGCGGGATAAAGGATCAGCTTACTCAGGTCCTTTGTGTATAATGCGCCGTTTTCGTTGCAGAAAGACTTACTGCCTGCCTCAACAGTTGCGGATGCGAGCTTTCCACATCGGCTGAAAGCGTTGTTTCCGATCAATTTAACGCTTGAGGGGATGTTGATTTTACTGAGCGATGCACAGTCTGCAAAAGCGTTGCTGCCGATAAATTTTACTTTCGACGGTATGGTTATATTATCAAGAACATCGCAGAAGCAGAAAGCGTTATCTGAGATTTCTTCAAGATTTTCCGGTAGGTTTACACTGTTGAGCGAAAGACACATTTCAAATGCGCCCTGATCGATAGTTGTTACAGTAGATGGCAGAGTGACCTTCTGAAGAAGCATACAGCTTGCAAAGGTTTGTATATCGATCGTTTTGACGCCTGTCGGTATGCTTATGCTTTTGAGCGACTTGCAGGCATAGAAGGCTTGCTTTCCGATATAGTCAAACTTCGTCGGCATATTTACCGTACTCAGTGCATCACACCAGTAGAACGCCTTTTCGCCTATACCTGTTATTCCGGTGGGAATTGTAATTGATGTAAGCTTAGGGCAGTATGCAAATGCACCGTTCGGCACAGTTTTCAGTGTCGACGGAAGCTTTACCGATGTCAGAGAACTGCACGAACTGAATATATTATCTGCCAGTTCAGGTATGCCGTCTGCAATTGTGACGGATATGATTTTTTCGTTGCCGTTGAAAATGTTTTCTACCCTGCCTACATTTCTGCCTCCGATTTTTGCAGGGACATCGGCTCTGATATCATTACCGACATATCTTACGATAGTTGCGGTTCCGTCATCTTCGAGCTTATACTCATAGTAGCCGTCCGATGCGATGATGCCGTCTGACGCTGCGGCGCATACTGCGCATATAACGCTGAGCGCAAGTACAGTTAATGCTACAGTGAGGCATTTTACAAATTTCATCTGTAATTCCTTCTTTTCCGTTTAGTTTTATGGTTTATATACAAAAAGGCATAGTTCTCCGCAGAACTATGCCAATGTGACAAAAATATACAATTTTAAGCTTAATGCGAAAATATCTGTCGTTTTCATACTGTTCCCCTGACAAAAGCTTTCGTTATTAAACTTTTCTTTCCGCAGACAGTATAGCATATATGCAGATATTTGTCAATATGGCTGAAATCCTACTGGTCAAGCCTGAAATGTACGGGTATGCCGTTGAGATAATCTATCTTCGGCTCGCCCTGTATAAGAGGCAGGAAGTAATTCAGTGCGTCTATCGTAACGTTGTTTCCCTCTGGCGTTATCCACTCTTTCGGGAAATATTTCGCTTTGTTTGCACATTCTCTTACGTCAAGCGGAGCGATGCCGACACGGTAAGGATTGTTGCTGATTCGTTTAAAACCCATCATTACGCCGCTGCCGCCGTATTTGAGCGCCTCGTTTACTGCCGCCGCACCTATTCTCCACGCTTCGTCAAGGTCGGTTAGAGAGGCTATATGCGAGCCGCATCTCTGCATTACGTTAAGCTCTATCGAACGCACCTTGCAGCCTAAGTGGTCACGGGTAAGCTCTTCAAGATATTTTCCCACGCCCGACAGATATTTATGACCGAATGCGTCGGTGGCTTCCGAACGGCTTGCAAGACAGTCTATACCCTCGGATACTGCAACTATAACAGCCTTGTATCTTTTGGATATTCTTTTCACGTCCTCAAGGTAACGCTCCTGCGAAAAGTCGCTTTCGGGAAGATATATAAGGTGGGGAGCGGGTTCACCGTTAGCACGCAGTACGCAGGACGACGCAGTGAGCCATCCTGCGTCACGACCCATTATTTCTACTATCGTAACGGACGGAATGGAGTATACACGGCTGTCACGGATTATTTCCTGTAATGTTGTCGCAACATATTTTGCCGCAGAGCCGAAACCGGGCGTGTGGTCGGTAAGAGGTAAGTCGTTGTCTATTGTTTTCGGTACGCCGACTACCTTAATATCAATGTGATTTTCCTTGAAATAAGCGTCAAGCTTCATTACTGTATCCATCGAATCGTTGCCGCCGATATAGAAGAACGCCTTTATGCCGTGCTTTGTGAATGTTTCGGTGATACGTTTGTAGTCGCTGTCGTCATCGCTGCTGTTTTTCAGCTTGAAACGGCATGAGCCAAGCACCGTTGAGGGTGTACGCTTCAGTAACTGTTTGTCGTTTTCTGTGATAAGCACTTCCTTGAGGTCGATGAGGTTATCGTTCAGTATACCCTCTATGCCGTTCAGCGAACCGTATATTCTGTCAATCTCGTTATACTTCTCCGCCTCGTCAAATACTCCGCAGAGTGAAGAGTTTATCGCCGCTGTAGGTCCGCCCGACTGCGCAATAGCTATGTTCATGGTTTTTCTCCGTTCCGTCAATTTTTGCTTTACTGCGTGATTATTGTACCATTATAAAGATGATTTTACAACCTAAAATTCATAAACGGATTTATTTTTGTAGCTTTAGCTAAAGCGGCTGTCAATGATAACCTTTACATAGTCCGAAATATGAGATGCTGTGTAACGGCGTTACATAATGTTAAGGTAATATTCATTAATTGTTTCCCGAAAGCCCGAAGCTGACCGACAGTGCATTATCGACCTTGTTCATAGCGCCCTCGTCAAGCTCGCCCATTCGCTCCTTGAGCCGCTGTTTGTCGAGCGTTCTTACCTGCTCAAGCAGTACGATAGAATCCTTTGCAAGACCGCAACGGTCGGCATTTATCGAAATGTGGGTAGGAAGCCGTGATTTGTCTTTCTGACTTGTTATGGCGGCGGCAATGACAGTCGGGCTGTGACGGTTGCCCACGTCGTTCTGGACGATAAGTACGGGGCGCATACCGCCTTGTTCGCTTCCGACCACGGGGCTCAGATCTGCGTAATATATCTCTCCTCTTTTTACAAACATGGTTTTCTTCCTTTCTGTTGAAATGCGATATTTTGAACTTGATGCACATAGTTATTTTTAACCGCCCGTACAGATTTATACAATGATTACCCTCTTGCGTTACAGTCGGTTTATATAGTATATTACTGCAGTCGGATTTTAGTGAAATTGATCGTTTTCGGGTAAATAACGGTTGATTATCGGTCGGCGTTAATGTATAATAGTATAGACATATTTTTTCTGACGGAGGTAAATATGAATAAAAAAATCAAGATAACACTGTGTGCGGTGCTGTGTGCGTCAATGCTTGCAGGTTGTGCGGATAACAGCGCAAGCGGCGGTTCTGCCGTATCATCGGACAGCTCGTCCGATACACAGACAACATCATCTGTATCGGAATCGACCGACAGCAGTTCGGATACATCATCTGAAACAATCAGTATAGATGAAAGCAAGCTCACCGAGGAGCAGATATATGACAATATGGTCGAAAGGTCGCTTATGGATCTCGGCAACCTTGAAAGAATGTCAAAGTTTATCGAAAAGCTTGAGAATAAGCAGGAGGTAACTATAGCCTTCATCGGCGGAAGCATAACCGAGGGCCTTACGGCAGGACCCGAAAAGTGCTGGGCAAAGCTGACGTATGACCGCCTTTGCGAAAAGTATCCCGATACAAAGATAAACTATGTCAATGCCGGACTCAGCGGCACGCCGAGCGTACTCGGAAATATCCGCCTTCAGCGTGATGTGCTGGATTATGCCCCCGATATGGTATTTGTTGAGTTTGCGGTAAATGACGGAAACGATCAGATATACAAGGACAGCTATGACGCTATGGTGAGAAAGATTCTCTCACAGGAAAAACAGCCCGCCGTTGCGTTGTACTTCACCGTTATAAAGAGCGGACACACCTGCGAGGAATATATGTCGCAGGTCGGCAAGGCTTACGGTCTGCCTATGATATCGCTGAACAACGTCCTTTCCCACGAGTTTGAAACGGGCAGAATGAAGTGGGAGGATTATTCCGATGACGAATCCCACCCGAACGAGTGGGGTCACAAGATGACCGCCGACCTTATCATGAATATGTTTGACAAGGCGACCGAGAAGATAAAGACAATGGGCGACGTAACTATCACTCCTCTGCCCGATACATGGGTATATTCCGACAGATTTGCGGATATGACATTCATCGACAGAACTCATTCGTCCGACAAGCTGAAAATATCTTCGACAGGTACGTTTGACACGGAAAAGGAAACGCTGACGAGCTTCCCCGATGGCTGGAGCTACAAGGGCAAGCCTTCCGGCTGTGAGCCTATGGAGTTTGAATTCACGGGTAAGAATCTTATGCTTGTCTATAAGTGTTCAAACAGCAAGGTCTACGGTTCTCTTGAATTTACCGTTGACGGCGAGGTTTATACAACGGTCGCAACAAGCGCAACCGACGGCTGGAGCAATCCCGTTGCAACTCTTGCATATTCCGGTGCGGAGGGTACGCACAAGGTCAGCATAAAGCCTGTTACGCAGAGCGGTGACGACAAGACAACATATGTCGAAATTCTCGGCTTCGGTGTTGCATAAGAGTGCGGCAAGATGGAATGGTTTAATCTCACAGGGCTGATATTTGTCGTTGTCCTGTTGATACCTAATATGATCTATGCTGTGACAAACAAGGACGGCTTTGCGGATAACTATCACAACAAGTTTATCGAAACAGGTGAGCAGATAGGTCGCTTCGGCTGTTTTATATTGATGTTCATACAGCTCCCGTTTGTAACGCTCGGGTATATATATGATGGCGCGCAGACACTGTATTTTATATTCGGTGTGGCTTTGCTGGTGCTTTATTGCGGCGGCTGGATAGTATTCCGCAAGGGAAACTGCATGGCAAAGGCACTGACGCTGTCTGTTCTGCCATCAGTGCTTTTCTTTGAAAGTGGTATACTGACGTTGAACATTCCGCTTATTGTACTTTCGGTTGTGTTCGCAATATGTCATATAACTATAAGTTACAAGAATACAGCCGTTAATAAACAATAATACTTAAACGGTCATCTTCGGGTGACCGTTTCGGTTTGAAATAAGACGCTTTACTACAAAAAAATGGTGTATTTTAGCTTTTTATGGGGAAATTTGCAGGTGCAGTGAAAACATTTTTGAGAAAAGACGGTATATTTCCTGAAAAAAATGGTAGCAAAGTGATCTTTTTTATGTTATAATAACCTCAGACACAAGATCCGCCGATATCGGATCTTGCCGTGCAAAAGCACGGTCGGCGGCGTACCGCAGACTTGATATTATTATATATTATGAAAGGATGCTTTTTACAGTGAAAAGATCAATGAGGATTGGAACGAAAATAACGGTTATTTCGTGTATTGCCGCCGTTATGGCAGCAATATCAATGGCGCTTGTCACGATAATCGTGTTTATGTCATTTGTCAGAACCATACAGGAGGACGAAACTGCGACAGGCGTTAATGTACTTGCCGCTGAGGTCGAGGGTGACATAGACGAAATGGGCGATGTGGCTGAGCTGTTCGTTGCAAGCTCTGACAGTAAGACAAGCAATACGGACTATGACAGCTTCTGGGCTGCCAACAAGCCTAATGCCAACAGCTATGCGGCTTATATAAAAGGCGGAGCTGCGGCGTGGAGCAGTGAGGGCTTTCCGCTCGGCGAAAGCGCTGTAGAGCGCATTACGAACGGTGAAATAAAGGGCATTATGGCTGACGGCGACAAGCTGTATACGGTATACGGGCTTAAGGTAGAGAACGGTGCACTGGTTGTCTGCATAGATCTGAACGGCTCGGAATATGTCGATTCCGTCAAGGCAAAGACCGGTGCAGAGCTTACGCTGTTCTGCGGCGACACACGTTACAATACAACGCTGATGAACTCTTCGGGCGAACGCGACATCGGAACTCAGATGGACGGCGGTATCTGGCAGCAGGTACAGGGCAATAATATATATATCGGAAAAACGGTTATCGGCGGCACGAACTATTATGTCAACTATACGCCGATGGTCGATTACAGCGGCGAGGTGGTAGGTGCTTATTTTGCAGGCTATACCACAGCTGAGGCGGACGGAGAGCTGATAAAGTCTATACTGGTTTCGCTGGGAGTGCTTATTATTGTATGCGGCGGTATAGCGGCGCTGTTGTTCGGAGTAATGAAGAAGCTGGTGCGTAAGCCTGTAGCGGAAGTCGTAAATATCTGCGGACAGCTCCGCTCAGGCAAGCTTAACGCTCCGGATTCCGCTTTCAGATTCAGCGGCGATGAAATGGGTGATATTGCCGAAAATCTTACTGAAGCAAAGCATACGCTGAGCAGCTATGTTGACGATATTTCACGAGTGCTGTCACAGATGGGTACAGGCGACTTTTCTGCACAGCCTTCAATGGAATATGTCGGCAGCTTTGAGGAGATAAACCGCTCGTTCCGCAGTATAAAGGAAACGCTGAGCAACGTTATTCTCAGTATGAATTCTTCTGCAAGCAATGTTACGGCAGGCTCACAGCAGATGGCTGACGGTTCGCAGGTCCTCGCAGACGGAACTACACGTCAGGCAACAGCGGTCGACCAGCTTTCTTCCACTATATCGGATATATCCGACAATATCAGCAAGACTGCGGAAAACTCAGGCAAGGCAAGCGGGCTTTCCGACAACTGTGCACAGCAGATGATACGCCAAAGCGATGAGATGGAACATCTTCTTGAAGCGATGGATAAGATACAGCAACAGTCCGAAGCGATCTCGCAGGTTATCAAGTCCATCGAGGATATTGCATTCCAGACCAACATACTAGCACTCAATGCGGCTATTGAGGCAGCCAGAGCAGGAGAAGCGGGCAAGGGCTTTGCGGTAGTTGCGGACGAGGTACGAAATCTTGCGTCTAAGTCGGCAGAATTTGCAAATAACACCCGCGATCTTATAACGTCCACTATCGAGGCGGTGCATAACGGCTCTGAGATAGCAAACCAGACTGCCGACACGCTTCGCCGGGTAACGACACTTTCTCAGGAAAGCGCAAAACTTGTAGCAGATATTTCCGCCGCCGCAGAGGAGCAGGCAGATGCAGTCCGTCAGGTAACAGCAGGAGTGGATCAGATATCCCGTGTTATTGCGACCAACTCTGCAACCGCCGAAGAATCTGCCGCTTCCTGTGAGGAGCTTTCCGCACAGGCAAGACTGCTTAACGAGCAGATCGAGAAGCTGCACGTCTGAGTCTTATGAGCGGACTTTTTCTACAAGCTGAATAGAATATCGCTTACTTAACGGTCATCTTCGGGTGACCGTTTCAGTTTGTAGAAAAAGTCTGTATTTATAAAAATAGAGCAAATTCTCTATCCCTATAAGAACGCTTTGTGGGCTTTGCGTCCTGCAAAGCCTTTGGGCGTTCTATCTCGGCATCCTTGCCGAAACCCCAAACCCCTTCCCCGTGGTGAAGGACTGTGTATGCTTAGTTGGCTCTGCATCGTGCAGAGCATTTGGACATACACGCCCGGCGTCCGTGCCGGGCTGAGTGTGGGGCTGCCGCCCTCACCCCGCTTGGGGCTACGCCCAAAGCAAGGACGCTTTGGTTGCTTGCCAAAAGTTTTGCACGATGCAAAACCAACATAGCAAGCAACGCTAAACACCCATTTTCAAAAATTATATAGGTTTATCGACAGTCTGTAACGGTCATCTTCGGGTGACCGTTTTTTCTGTCCTATAAACAGTACAGCTTGCTTTTAAAGCATTGACCTAAGGCGGAAAATCTACTATAATATCATTAGATTACTTTAAAAGGAGCAAGGAATATGGAAATACTTATTATAATAACGCTTGTTGCGTGCGTAGTTTCGGTGATAATATCGGTAATAACGCTTCTGACGCAGAAAAGGCTTGCCGAAAATATCGGCGTGAGCAAGATAACGGACGAGCAGACCGCAAAACAGCTTGAAATGCTTGCCGAGCGTACCGCACAGCTTTCGGCAAAATTCGATACGGCGCAGGCAAACCGTGTAAGCGGCGAATCGGTGCTAAGAACCGAGCTTGTGAACCTTGTGACAAATCTCGGAAACACGCTTACCGACACGCAAAAGCAGAACTCCGACGGAACAGCAAGGCTGCTGTCGCAGTTTGAACAGCGGCTTCAGAGCATTGAGCAGAGGAACGCCGCCGATATGCAGAATATGCGTAACGAAATGGCGGTACAGCTTGGAAACATAAATGCGAATACAAAAAATCAGCTTGAAGAAATGCGTGGAATGGTAGGAGAAAAGCTGCAGACCACTCTTGACGATAAGATAAGCCGTTCATTTGCGACCGTCAGCGAACAGCTTAACAAGGTATACAGCGGATTGGGCGAAATGCAGAGCCTTGCCGCAGGTGTAGGCGACCTTAAAAAAGTCCTGTCCAACGTAAAGAACAGAGGTATACTCGGAGAGATGCAGCTTGGAGCGATTCTTGCGGATATTCTCGCTCCCGAACAGTATGATACCGAGGTTGCAGTTGTTCCCGACAGCCGTAATCACGTTGAGTTTGCGGTAAAGCTGCCGGGCAAGAATGATGACACGGTGTACCTGCCGATCGACTCGAAATTCCCGGGCGACACCTACACAGCCCTTTGCAACGCTTATGACAGCGGAGATAAGGTAATGATCGAAGAAGCGTCAAAGGCGCTTGTTGTAGCGATAAAGAAATGTGCGAAGGATATTCACGATAAATATATCTGTCCTCCGTACACGACCAACTTTGCGGTAATGTTCCTGCCGTTTGAGGGATTGTATGCCGAGGTCGTAAAGCTCGGGCTGGTGGAGGAGTTACAGCGTAACTACGGGGTGAGCATAGCAGGCCCTACCACAATGTCCGCATTGCTGAACTCGCTGTATATGGGCTTCCGCACTCTTGCCGTGCAGAAGCGAAGCAGTGAGGTATGGAAGATACTGAGCAGTGTAAAGAAAGAATTTGAAACTTTTGAAGATGTGCTGACCAAGACTAAGAAACATTTACAGCAGGTTGACACCGACCTTGAAACGCTTGTCGGAGTAAGAACCAGAGCGATAAACAAGCAGCTTATGAGTGTGGGTGAGGATAATGCGGCGCAGATAGGCACGGAAGAATAAGAAAGACAGCCGCGGGAGCATTATATTATGTGTAGTATAATGTTTTGTGATATATGAACAAAAAATGATAAGAAATGTTGTTAGATCATACAAACAAGCAAAATCGCTATTGAAAATAACATTAATATTTGATAATATATAGTCAAAGCTATTACAATAACTTTAATAAAACCATTACAAAAAGGAGATACAGTATATGAAACGCTTTTTAACAATAATACTCGCAACATTCATGCTTTGCGCCTGCGCAGGTTGCAGCGGCGGCGGTATCGACAGCAATATCGAAAGTGCAAGCAACAGCTCTGACAATACTG
>UQBC01000049.1 GCA_900539195.1 uncultured Oscillospiraceae bacterium | reverse complement strand
ACGAGAACAAGACCCGCAGACAGGACATTGAGATTTATTATTCTTTTGTTGGCAAGGTGGACTTGCCCGAATAACCGCCCGACCTATCCGACACAATGCGCAAGTGCCGGATAGGAACGGCAAAATTTTTTACACTTCTATTACTTCTTTATCGCACATCAGTAAACGCTCAGGGCTTTTTGTGTCGGAAAGCCTCGTCTGATTGCTAATCCTTAATACAGCCTTGACAAAATTATTTTGTGGTTAAGACTATATCAAAGGACGATGCGGCTTATGGGCAGGCGCTGAACGGAAAATATCCATACAGGATAGACTTTAAGGTACTGAACATAAACGATGAGCAGGCTGCCAATCGGCTTCGTACGGCATATTACGAGAAAGAACGCTGTGAGGCGCTTGTAACCGTAGGCGTTAAAACCGTTATAATATATCTGAAAGAGCTCACCGATAAGGCGGCTGTCAAGCAGAAAACGGTAATGCAGGATTTGAGCTTAAAGCATAATAAAAAACCGGATACATAGCAAATGCCCCTCCGTTTTCACGGAGGGGCTGATGTTATTGCTCGAAAAAACGTTTTATCAGAATGCCTTCTTGTAGATTTCGAGTATCTCGTCGGAGTTGGTTTCTCTGGGATTGCCGCCTGTGCATACATCGTTGAATGCGGCTACGGACAGATCCTTGAGGTCTTCTTCCTTGACATTGATCTCGTGGAGCTTCTGAGGAATGTTTATCGACAGTGACAGCTTGCGTACAGCTTCAACTGCAGCCTTTACGCCTTCTTCATCTGTCATATTCTCTGTACCCTGTACGCCCATAGCCTTTGCTATAGCCTTGTATTTGGGCTTTGCGGGGCTTTCTGCGTTATATTCCATAACGTAGGGGAGCAGAAGTGCGTTTGCAACACCGTGGGGTGTATCGTAGAATGCACCGAGAGGGTGAGCCATTGAGTGAACGATACCAAGACCTACGTTCGAGAAGCCCATACCTGCTATGTACTGAGCGAGCGCCATAGTTTCTCTTGCCTTGGGGTCGCCCTGAACGCTGTCGTACAGTGAGCCTGCGATAAGCTCGATAGCACGAAGCTCAACCATATCGGACAGCTCCCACGCACCCTTTGTGATATATCCTTCGATAGCGTGTGTCAGTGCGTCCATACCTGTAGATGCACACAGACCCTTAGGCATACCCATCATAAGATCGCTGTCTACGATAGCTACTACGGGAATATCCTTGGGATCTACGCAAACCATCTTCTTCTTGTTTGCTTCGTCTGTGATAACGTAGTTGATAGTAACCTCTGCCGCCGTACCCGATGTTGTGGGAAGTGCGATCAGCGGAACACTCTTGTTCTTTGTGTCTGCAACGCCCTCAAGAGATACAACATCCGCAAAGTCGGGGTTAGCTATAATGATGCCTACAGCCTTAGCTGTATCCATAACTGAGCCGCCGCCTACCGCTACGAGTGAGTCAGCGCCCATCTCCTTGAATTTTGCAACGCCTGTCTGAACGTTTGCAACTGTGGGGTTTGCCTTAACGTCACTGTATATTTCATAGGCGATTCCTGCCTTATCAAGCTCTGCCGTAACCTTTGTAGCTACTCCGCATTCAAGCAGTACCTTATCGGTAACGAACATTACCTTTTTAAGTCCTCTGCCTGTAAGCTCAGGAACGAGGTTTTCTCTTGCGCCTGCGCCGAAATATGAAGTTTCGTTAAGTATAAAACGATTAGCCATTGGTCTTTACCATCCTGTTCTTTTAATTTAAAGCACGGAATATATATATTTCCGTTTGCTGTATTCATTATACTACCTTTGGTCAGAAAATGCAACACTTTTCACAAAAGTTTTACATTTCGAGAGGTAAATATATGTAAAAGTTACATTAAAGGTATTTCTTGTAACCGGGATGCTTGCCTGTAACGCCGTATTGCTCTCTCATACCGATAAGTCTGTCGATATTGTCGGGGGTAATATCCTTTACACCGCCGAGCAGACGTGCAACAAGAGAAATGTGAGCCTGAAGCTCCATTGTTTCCATTCTGTAGTATGCTGTGATAAGGTCTGCACCTACTGTCAGAGCACCGTGGTTTTCAAGGAGCATACAATCGTGATCCTTTAAGTAAGGTGCGATCGCTTCGGGTACCTCGTAGGTTGAGGGTGTGCCGTAGGGAGTTAGCGGTATTGAGCCTACTCCGATTACAGTTTCTATCATGCAGTAATCATCCATAGGCAGATGAGCGCAGGCAAAGCCGGTTGAAACGGGAGGATGGGCGTGAACTACTGCGCCTACGTCGGGACGCTCCTTGTAGCATCTCAGGTGCATCTTTACCTCTGACGAGGGACGGAAGCCCTCAGCAGCTTCAAGTATGTTGAAGTCATCATCAATAAGACCTATCTTTTCGGGAGTGATGAACGCCTTGCTGACACCTGTTTGTGTTGCAAGATATTTACCCTCGCCAACCTTTACGGTTACGTTGCCGTCATTTGCGGCAACCCAGCCCTTCTGCCAGAGCTTGTGGCAGATGTCTACCATTTGTTCTTTAATTTCTTCGTACATATTTATATCCTTTCGATTTGCGTCTGTATGCTTAAACAACGCCCTTCTGGAGCATTATGTTTGCGTATACGGCTTTTTCGCCTGTTGCGATTATTGCATAGGCGGTCTTTGCCTGTTCATAGAATTCAAAACGTTCTATCTGACCGATAGCGTTGTTTCCTCTTTCGTCGTGCTTTGCAACGATTGCTTTGTATTCGTCCCATATAGGAGTTTTTGCTGTGTCGCCCGGCATTACCTGCATAAGATTTACAGGCTTTTCAACGTAAGTGTCAAGAGGGAACAGCGTCAGTATCGCATCAAGCAGTTCGGGTACGCCGTGACCGTCTGCACGGATAACCTTGCAGTTTTTACCCATACTCTCGGCAGGGAAGTTGCCGTCTGCTATTATTATTCTGTCGCTGTGACCCATTTCACAAAGGGTCTTGAGCAGTTCGGGCGATAATATCGCAGGAATATTTTTAAGCATTATTTCACCTTCTCAAGATAGATTTTATAGTATTTGTTCCATTCGGCTGTATTTTCGGGAGCGAATGTACAGAGCTTTTCCGAAGCGGCTATAATTTTTCTTGCCGTTTCTATATCCCTTATCTCCCCGTCAGCTATAAGCTGAATTGCTATATTGCCGTAGGAGGTCGCCTCAACAGGTCCGCTTGAAACCTCTATGCCGAGCGAATCGGCGGTAAGCTCCGACAGGAATTTATCCTTTGTTCCGCCGCCGACCATATAGAGCTTTGAAAACTTCTTGTTTGTGCAGTCCTCAAGCTCGTTTACGGCTGTGCGGTACTTCATCGCAAGGCTCTCATAGATACAGCGCATAACCTCGCCGTCATTTTCAGGAACATACTGTCCTGTTTTTTTGCAGTATTCCTTTATTCTTTCCGGAATGTTTCCGGCAGGGGTAAATTCGGGAGCGTCAACATCTATAAAGCACCTGAACGGCTCGGCTTTTCTCCCCATATTTTCAAGTTCGGCAAAGCTGTACTGCCTGCCCTCTCTAATCCACTGACGGCGGCTCTCCTGAATGAGCCACAGACCGATTATGTTTTTTAAGAATGATGTCTTTGCACCGTAGCCGGTTTCGTTTGAAACGTTGAGCTTTGCGGATTTTTCATTTATTACGGGAGCGTCAAGCTCTGTGCCGAGAAGCGACCACGTTCCGCACGACAGGAAAGCAAAGTCCTTTTCGACTGTGGGTACTGCGACCATCGCACTTTGCGTATCGTGACCGCAGGCGGCGATTATCTTTGCGGGCTTTATATCAAGCTCCTTGCAGATTTCATCGGACAGTGTGCCGACTACCGTTCCGCCGGCTACTATTTCGGGCAGAAGCGAATGCTTTATTTTAAGACGTTCACAGCATTCTTCCGACCACGTTTTCGTATTTGCGTCAAAAAGCTGTGTGGTTGACGCTATCGACATTTCCGCAACAGGCTTTGCACCGAGATAATATGCGAACAGGTCAGGCATCATAAGCATCTTGTCGGCTCTGTCAATAAGTTCCGGTCGCTCCTTTATTATGCTTAAAAGCTGGAACGCCGTGTTTATTTCCATTATCTGAATGCCTGTCTTTTCGTACAGCCTGTTATGGTCAATAAAACGCTTGCTGTAGTCAGAAGTGCCTGCTGTCCTGCTGTCACGGTAATGCACAGGGTTTTCGAGCAGTCTTCCCGATTTGTCGATCAGACCGAAGTCAACGCCCCATGTATCTATCGCAATGCTGTCTATCTCGCCGTATTCCTTTGATTTTATAAGTGACTGCTTTATCTCGTGGAACAGGCGGAGAAAATCCCAGTACATTGTCTTTCCGAGTATCACAGGATCGTTTGAAAAGCGGTGGATCTCTGTGAGTTTTATTACAGTGCCGTCAAAAGAGCCGATAACGGCTCTTCCGCTTGACGCACCGAAGTCAATGGCTAGTACGTTTTTCATACTGCCGCCTTATCTTATGTTGCGGTACATAGGACCGTAGGCGTTGCAAGCTCTGAAGTCCTGGCCTTCCTTATCCATACCGAATGCGTTCCAAGCGGCAGGACGGAATATATCCTTTTCGGGTACGTTGTGCATTGCAACGGGTATTCTCAGCATAGAGCAGAGTGTGATAAGGTCTGCGCCTATGTGACCGTAGCTTATAGCACCGTGGTTTGCACCCCAGTTGTTCATTACATCGTAGGCTGTCTTGAATGCGCCCTCGCCTGTTGTTCTCGGAGCAAACCATGTGCAAGGCCATGTGTAGTCTGTACGCTTCCACAGCTTGTCTGTAACTTCATCGGGAAGATGAACCGTCCAGCCTTCAGCTATCTGCAATACGGGACCAAGACCTTTTACAAGGTTAAGTCTTATCATTGTGCAGGGCATTTCAGCTTCTGTTACAAATCTTGATGAATATCCGCCGCCTCTGAAATAACCGAGATCGGCATAGTTCCATGTGGTAGCGTCAAGAATATTGTCAATATCCTTGTCTGTAACGTCATACCACGGCTTCATAACACCGTTGCCGTTTTTATCTGTAGCCTTACCGCAGGCATCAAGGCAGGCGGCACCTGAGTTTATAAGGTGGATAAATCCGCCGCTCTGCTTTGCAACGCCCTCAAGCTCATAGCCTGTGGCTTTCTTTACGGCTTCGGGACTCCAGTATGTACGCACATCGGCGAATATCTGAGCACGGTTTGTGAGCAGCTTCATAAACAGCATTCCAAGACCGTTGAGAACATCGTTTTCGGTAGCGAGAATGTAAGGCTCTCTTGCACCGTTCCAGTCAAACGATGTATTCAGCATAGCCTCGGGGAAGTCGCAGTTGGGGTAGAAGTCTGTCCACTGACGCTGACCCTGGAAGCCTGCGGCGATAGCGTTATGACCTACAGCCTCTTCCTCACAGCCTGCGGGGAGATTTTTGTTGCCGTTCATCAGATCCTTTATAATGCACATCATCTTAACGACAAATTCCCAGTCCTGTTCTTTCTGTTCGTCTGTGCGGCGGAACTGTTCGGGGTTCTTGTCAAAGCCTTCCTTGCACTTTTCATGGGTCCATTTAAGAGCCTTCTGATATTCGGCTTCATCATAAATGCCCTGCGTCATTCGGCGGATTATTTCTACCTCATCGACAGACTCAACACGCATACCGAGATATTCTTCAATAAATGCAGGGTCGATGATAGAACCGCCGATACCCATTGTGATAGAGCCTATCTGTAAGTATGACTTGCCTCTCATCGTAGCGCAGGCAACAGCCGCTCTGCCGAAACGCAGGAGCTTTTCCTTTACGTCCTCAGGGATAGATGTGTCGTCTGCCTCGCATACATCGTGACCGTAGATGCCGAATGCGGGTAAACCTTTCTGTGCGTGTGTCGCAAGTACAGACGCAAGGTATACGGCACCGGGACGCTCTGTGCCGTTGAAGCCCCATACGCCCTTTATCGTCATAGGATCCATATCCATTGTTTCTGCACCGTAGCACCAGCAGGGAGTAACTGTGAGCGTTATGTCAACGCCGCACTTCTTGAACTTATCCGCACAGGCTGCCGCCTCGGCAACTCTGCCTATAGTAGTGTCGGCAATAACGACCTTTACGGGTTCGCCGTTTGAATATCTGATATTTTCCTCGAACAGTTTTGCGGCTGATTTTGCCATGTTCATAGTCTGCTCTTCAAGAGATTCTCTTACCTTGAGAACACCTCTTCTGCCGTCAATCGTGGGACGTATGCCTATTACGGGATAATCGCCTATAAGTCTGTTTTCGCTCATGATAAAATATTTCCTTTCTGTAAAATACAAAACGTTTTCGGTGCTTTACACCATTGCCTTTATTTTAGCACCTCTGTTATCTTTTTGTCTTGTTTTATTCTCGGAAATTGTATGACGATATTAACATTTTTGATAGGCAGACTAAAATTTTATAAAATCGCTTTAATTACTTCTCTGTTTGTGCTATAATAAGTACATACTACATAAGGAGTAATAAAGTATGAGAATGTTCTTAGCGATACTTGCTTGTAAAGTGTCGAAGTGTTTGCTTAAACTTATCGGAAGAGGCAGCAGTCTGCCGGGCGATATAGCACTTAAAATCTGCCCCGATGTACTGTCGAGAGTGAAGCTGCCCGAACAGGTCATTGCGGTTACGGGAAGCAACGGCAAAACATCGACCGTTGAGATGATTGCACAGGTAATGCGTAAATCGGGAAAAAAGGTTATTTGGAATAAAGAAGGCTCAAATCAGATAGCGGGAGTTACAGCGATAATATTATCCAACTGCACATTCGGCGGTAAAGTAAAGGGCAATGTGCTTTTACTTGAATCCGATGAGAGATACGCAAAGTATTCATTTAAATTCTTTGCTCCTACGCACTATATAATTACAAATCTCTACCGTGACCAGCTTACAAGAAACGGTCATCCCGAATGGGTCTATGAATCGGTAAAGGAGAGCATCAGACCCGAATCACAGCTTATCCTCAATGCCGATGATCCGCTTGTTTCGAGATACGGCAAGGACAGAGATAATGTGATATGGTTCGGTATGGATAAGCAGGATTTCAGCACCGACCATGCTACAGGCGTATATAATGACGGTGCGTTCTGCCCCGAATGTAAGCACAGAATGAGCTATGACTACTATCACTATGCACATATCGGAAGCTATCACTGCGACAACTGCGGACATAAAAAACACGATACGCAGTACACTGTAACGAATGTCGATTATGACAGCGGTATTGTTACTATAAACGGCAAATATAAGATAAAACTGCTGTTCAAGAGCGTTTATAACGTATATAACATTCTTGCCTGCTTTGCGGCTTGCTCTATTGTCGGGATTGACGGTGATGTCATAGCAGATGAACTGTCACATTATTTCCTTAAGAGCGGACGTATTTTGCAGTTCAAACTTGGTATGAACAACGGTACATTCCTTATCGCAAAGCACGAAAACTCCGTTGCAAGCGACCGTGTATATGATTATATCATAAGAAAAAATCAGCCCTGCTCGGTAATCATAATAATAGATTCGGTAAGCAGACGTTATTCAACGGGTGAAACAAGCTGGCTGTGGGATATTGACTATGGTGTGCTTAAGGCTGATTGTATACAGCACCTTTATCTGCTCGGCAGACACGCAAAGGATCTTGAAACAAGGCTTTCGTATACGGATATTGATATAGCTAAGGTGACCGTGAACGAGGATATTCCTGCGGCACTTGATGAAATTGCGGCTAAACCGCTAGGCAAGCTGTATACTGTCACTTGCTTTTCTGATAAGGATAAGTTCTTGTCAAAGGTAGAGCTTACGCAGGCAGAGGAGGACGTATGAGGATAATTCATTTATTTGCGGATCTGTGCAACCTTTATGGCGATTACGGCAATGTATGTGGCTTGAAAAGAGCACTTGAAAATAAAGGGCAGAATGTTGAAATTGAATATCAGTCGATAGATGATGAGATAGACGTTTCGGGTGCGGATCTTGTGTTTATCGGTTCTGCTACTGAGAGAAATCAGAAGGTTGCACTGGAATATCTGCAAAGCTATAAGGATAATATAAAATCTGCTCTTGATAACTGTACGGTAATTCTTGCAACTGGCAATTCGTTTGAGATGTTCGGACAGAGTGTTACCGACTGTGACGGTGTAAAGCACGAAGGACTTTCGTTTTTTCCTTACGAAACGATTGAAGGAAAAGAGAGGATTGTTACCGACAGCCTTTGTGCTACTTCGCTGTGTGGCGGAGATGTAATAGGCTTTGTGAATAAGGCAAGCCTTACAACCGGAGTTGATTCGCCGCTGTTTGATGTAAAGCAGGGAAGCGGCAACGGCAAGGATGATAACAAAGAGGGCGTGCATTACGGTAATTTTTACGGCACTCATCTTATCGGTCCTGTGCTGATAAGGAATCCTCAGATGTGTAAGTATTTTGCAGATATGCTTAGTGAATGAACACGAAGAATGTTTCTGGAATCAGTTATATAACGAATTGTCAAAATAAAGGATCTTATTTAAACAACAAAGACACCTAAAAATAGGTGTCTCAGGCTGTCGAAAAACCTCTTGTAAATATTAAAAATGGGGTCGCAGGGGCGAAGCCCCCGACAGGGTCTAGGGGCGGTAGCCCCAGTAATATAGCCCCTTTCCTGGGGAAAGGGGTTTGGGGATAGGGATTGAGAAGTTGCTCTATTTTTATAAATACAGACTTTTTCTACAAACTGAGGCACCTAAAAATAGGTGTCTTATTTTTATGTTTATTTTACCACTCACTACCGCACTTATTACAGTGCCACTGCTTATGTCTCTTAGTGCCTAATATACCAAACAAAGCTGTATTTACTGCTTTAGCGGTTAATGAAATTTTCTTTGTATTTGTAGAGTTACAGTAGGGGCAGGTAACAACAGGTTTAGTTGGGATAACATAATTTATCCTATCCTCTTCCTTCCATCTATTTATTACTTTGTGAGTTTCGGTATCGAAATCATAAGTTTCTACATAATGCATTTCAACATTGCATTTCGGACACAAAAAAACTCTTTGATCAAGATTTTCAGAACTAATTGGTTTATAACATTTTGGACATTGATAACATACTTTTCTTGTCAAGGCTGCTGATGAAGCTAAAAAGAAAGCTGTTGAAAATGCCCGATCATCGATTCTTTGTACGCCGTCAGGTATAACTATCTCGGTTTCGCTTTTCACTTTTGTATATTTCTTCAATACGCCGTTGCTGATTTGAAATCCTATATTTTCCCTATATCACTATAATTTTCATTTCAGATTCAAAGATTTTCTGATAGCTCTGCTGTAATGAGCTATCTTTTCTGCTTTTGTCATACCGTAATTATATCGCAAAATCAGTACACAAAAACGGACAGAAATCACAGCTTCAGGCTGTCCAACACGTTCTTACCTTTTTTGAAATGACTTTCCTTGTACTCAAGCAAATATGCGGTAAACTGAACAGCCTTTTTCTCTGTGGCATATTCAAGTAATTCATTAATATTACTCTTTTTGATAACACCGATTGTTTCTAATATATGCAGCAGTTCCATATCATCAGTATCAATACAGAGCTTTACCGCATTTTTTGCAGAGCGTTCAATATAAGAACGGTACATTTCTTTATGCTCGTCCGTTAAATCAACGGGATAATGCAGTCTGTTCAGGGCAACTCTGAGCTTGTGATACATTCCCTTGATTTTCGGAAAAAATTCATAAACAGCATTGAAATTGAAGGTAGCGTTTCTTCCCCAGGATGATTCCAGTATGTTGCAGTATTCGCTCCGAATGCCGTCGGCGCCCATCCATACTTTATACTTTATCTCATCGGTTTGTGCGGAGCGCACAGTCACCTCATAATCAAGCCGGTTTCTGTTAGCAAAATAGTTGACGACCGTTCCTAACGATGCATTGGGAGTGCCGTGATATCCATCTGAATGATTTTTACACGGCTTTGCATCAGGATCGATAGAATCATAAACTGTAATTTCTTTGCATCCGCGTAAACTGCTTTTTCCGACTTTCTTTACAGTCTTAGGGACGGTAAAAGAAGATAAATTACAGCTTTGAAACGCACAGTCATCGATAATTATGACCGAATTTGGAATTGTTACACTTGTAAGATTGGTACATCCCAAAAATGTATTGTAGCTGATACTTGTAACCGAATCCGGTATTGTTACACTTATGAGATTTTTGCAATAGAAAAATGCAGACGAGCCAATATTTGTTACCGAATCGGGAATAGTCACGTATTTAAGATTGCTGCAACTTTTAAATGCTGAGCTACCTATGCTTGTAACCGAATCGGGGATAGTCACGATTGTAAGATTGTCACATTCTTGAAACGCACCCTTGCCGATACTTGTAACCGAATCAGGAATAACAACATCTGTAACTCCGGTTGTTTCGTAATATCTCACCAACACGCTGTCTACGATTTCAAATCCCATATACCTCTCCCTTTCCGCACGTTTCTTTCAGCTTTGCAGATTTTCTGATATTGTTATTCGGTTTATCAATTTCCCGGATTATCAAAATATCGCATCGGTATCCGATAACAGATTAAGCCACAGCTGTCTTTTCTGCTTTTATCATACCGTAATTATATCACAAAATCAGTACATAAAAACGGACAGAAATCACAGCTTCAGACTGTCCAACACATTCTTACCTTTTTTGAAATGACTTTCTTTATACTCAAGCAGATATGCGGTAAACTGAACAGCCTTTTTCTCTGTGGCATATCCGATCAGTTCATCAATATTGTTCTTTTTTATAATACCAAGCGGTTCGCAAGAAAGCAATAGTTCCATATCGTCCGTATCAATGCAGAGTTTAACCGCATTTTTTGCAGAGCGTACAATATAAGAACGGTACATTTCTTTTTGCTCGTCCGTTAAATCTATAGGATAACGCAGTCTGTTCAGGGCAACTCTGATCTTGTGATATGCTCCCTTGATTTTTGGAAAAAATTCATCTACCGCATTGAAATTGAAGGTAGCGTTTCTTCCCCAGGATGATGCCAGTGTGTAGCAGTATTCGCCTTGAGTACGGTCGGCGCCCATCCATACTTTATACTTTATCTCATCGGTTTGTGCAGAACGCACAGTCACCTCATAATCGAGCCAGTTATCATGAGTTTTATAGTTGACAACAGATCCTAACAATGAGTTGGGAGAGCCGCCATATTTATCTGAATGACTTTTACACGGCTTTGCATCGGGATCAATAGAATCATAAACCGTTATCTCCTTGCACCGGCAAAAACTGCCTCTCCCGACTTTTCTTACAGTCTTAGGGATAGTAAAAGAAGATAAATTACAGCCTTCAAATGCACTGTCGCCGATACTTATGACAGAATCGGGAATGATTATGCTTGTAAGGCTTCCGCATTCCAGAAATGCACGGTTGCCGATACTTGTGACCGAATCGGGAATTGTTACGCTTGTAAGATTGTCGCATCCCTGAAATGCACCATAGCTGATACTTGTAACCGAATCCGGTATAGTTACGCTTGTAAGATTGCTACAACTTTCAAATGCTGAGTTACCTATGCTTGTAACCGAATCGGGGATAGTTACGTTTGTAAGATTGTTGCATTTTGCAAATGCTCTGTTGCAGATACTTGTGACTGAATCTGGGATTGATATTATACTTTCTTTTCCTTTGTACGCAATGAGAATTCCGTTTTTCAGCACAACAAAATCATCAGGATATTCCGAAAGCCACCTTGTCCCATTAAACGCATATTCGCCGATATCGGTAACAGATTCGGGAATGGTCACGTCTTTAAGATTTTCGCATTTGTAAAATGCTAAGTTACCTATGCTTGTAACCGAATCGGGGATCGTTATACTTGTAAGGTTAGTACACTCATAAAATGCACAGTTACCGATATCGGTCACTGAACCCGGAATGGTTATACTTGTAAGATTACTGCAACTTACAAATGTATGATTACTGATATTTGTTACGGAATCGGGAATAGCTATGCTTTCAAGACTGTTGCAGTCGGAAAAAGCGGCTTCGCCGATACTTGTAACCGAATCGGGAATTGCTATATTTTTAAGGCTGCCGCATTTGCAGAATGCACCGGCTCCTATGCTTGTAACGGAATCCGGAATGCTAACGGCTGTAAGGCTGTTGCATTCAAAAAAAGCATTGTCACTGATACTTGTAATCGAAACGGGAATAGTTACGCTTGCAAGATTGATGCATTCTTGAAACGCACCTTTGCCGATACTTGTGACCGAATCCGGTATAGTCAGACTATTAAGACTGCGGCAACCTCCAAAAGCATAACTGCCGATACTTGTCACCGAATCCGGAATAGTTACGTTTTTAAGGCAGGTACAGTTACTGAATGCACCGTCGCTGATACTTGTGACCGAACGGGGAATAGTTACGCTTGTAAGCTTGTCGCACCATTCAAATGTACATACGCAGATTTTTGTAACAGAATTCGGAATAGTTATATTTTCAAGGTTGCTACAGCCGGCAAAAGCCGACCCGCCGATACTTGTGACCAAATCGGGAATGGTCACGTTTGTAATATTGTCGCAGCCCGAAAATGCCCGCTCACCGATTCTTTGTACGCCGTCAGGTATAACTATCTCGGTCACACCTTTCTCTTCGGTGTATTTCTTCAGTACGCCGTTGCTGATTTGAAATCCCATATTTCCCCCATATCACTATAATATTCATTTCAGATTCAAAGATTTTCTGATAACTCCGCTGTAATGAGCATCTTTTCTGCTTTTGTCATACCGTAATTATATCACAAAATCAGTACACAAAAACGGACAGAAATCACAGCTTCAGGCTGTCTAACACATTCTTACCTTTGCTGAAATGACTTTCTTTGTACTCAAGCAAATATGCGGTAAACTGAACAGCCTTTTTCTCTGTGGCATATTCAAGTAATTCATCAATATTATTGTTAATTATAGCACTTTCCGTCGATTTTTGCAAATTTGATACAGTATTTTTCTGATTATTTAAGAAAATTGTTGAAATTTGCTAAATGGTGTGCTATTATAACAATAGTAAGAGAATAGTTGATTCATAAAGTAAAAACGTAATTCGAGAAGCAAAATACGGTTATCAAAGTTTATCAAAATTTATTCAAAATGAAATTAACAAAGATGTTTGGATATTAAATAATACTTCCGTAAAAAGTATTGAATGGCATTTTTGTTGGAGTAAAGTTGCACAAACCGGTGGTCCATATGGTCCGTTGTTAAAAGAACTAACTAACCGTGGAATAGGTAGAGTTGATTTGTCAGAACAAAATCTGTGAATTTTTTATGGAATACTGTATTCTCGATTCTGCAGAACCCCAAAATCAAGGAATAACCACTCTGAGAGTTGCGGATAAAGCAACACATCCCGATATAATGTTAGAGGTAGATCTGGACGTTCCGGTAGAATGCGGAATTTATGTTGTTAAGTAAACTGTTCCGGCAAAACAATAACGTATGATGCTAAAGGAAATCCGCTGACCTACCGAGATTCGCTGTCGTTCACATGGAAGAACGGCAGACAGCTTGCCTCTTTACAAACGGTAGCAGTGTGATAAACTATACATACAATGCCGACGGAGTAAGAATAGGAAAAAGCG
>UQBC01000048.1 GCA_900539195.1 uncultured Oscillospiraceae bacterium | reverse complement strand
ATCCCGCAACACAGCCGCCCGCCGACACAAGTGCAGATGTACCCGAAAGTGAGCCTGAAAACAGCAATACGGCTGCATCAGACAGCGTATTGTATAAAAATAACGTGGTAGGATATATTGATAATGATTTGAACTATCTTCTGTTATATAAAAGAGCGTCAGATGAACCCGAAGACGGTCTTGAGTATACTTACTCTGTATATGATAAATCAACAGGCAAGATAACCGAAAGCTTAAGAAGCCAAAAATCACCTTGGGATATTTCCTGCTGTAACGGACAGTTTACTTATATAGATGAGAACTTGACCGAAGACCAAAGCGTTACGTCAGAGATATTCGCCGTAACATATAATGAAAAGTTTGAAGAAATAAGCAGACTCAGCAGTCTTACGGTAAGCGATAGTATTCATTATATATCTGCCGTATACTCAAAGCAGCTTGATAAATACTTCGTATGCTATAGAAAAGACGGCAGAGACGAATACATAATAAGCAGATTCAGCAAGGATGGAAAAGAAGAAAAGGAGCTTTTCAGCGACAGCGATTACTATTATAGTAGTACAATGCTGCTTGCGGATAACAGAATTATCCTTTGTAAGTATCGCGCAGTACCAGACGGTTGCTCAATCCAGGTTATAGACTTTGACGGAAACGAAATAACCGCCGATATGCCACAGAGTACCGATTATTATGCGCTGATGGGGCAAAAATCGGGTAAATACTACTGCCTTTTATCTAATCGAACCGGTTACGCATCCAAAATCGAAGAGTTCCCCGAGGATACATTGTATCTTTATGACGGCGAAAAGGACAAAATAGTTGAATTCACACCCGAAGAAGCTATTGAAATGGGTTGCGTGAGAATAACTCCGGACGGTACAAAAGCGGTAACTATAACCGAACATGAGTTTTTGAATGAGGAGCAGACAAATCGTCTGTACACCGATCTTGTAATAAAAATATATGACCTTGATACCGGAGAAAAGATAAATGAGATAAAAAACGACAAGGGCAGCGGTGTAAAGGGGCGCAACATTCAGGCGTTTGATGACAGAATTGTCGTATATGACGGTAGCATTACAGATTGCATTTTATATCAGTTCAGATATGATGAGCAGGCGGGATAAGTAAAAAGTGTTGTTAATCGGCGGCGGACGATTTACATAAATTATTTAGATTAAACGGAGGACATTTAAAATGATTAAAAAACTTTTACGAGCATCAGCAGCATCACAATTCGCTATAGCTTTGGTCCTCTCACTCTGCTCCTGTGCGGGAACAAGTGAAAGTGACACACAGAGCCTTGTGTCAAATCCATTTGAAACATCGGGGAACCTTAACAGCGAAACACAAGTGAGCAACCCGTTTGACACAACAGCTTCCGTAACAAATATCTCCGTAGATTCAGCGGTTATAGAAACATTGCCTCCGTTTAGTAAACCTCAGGAATCCGAACCTGAAAATGATGATTTCAGCAAATATCAGGAAGCCGAAATTGCATTCAGCGACTACAGCATTGAAGGCAAGTCAACTGTAAAGTACAGCGGCGGTGAGGTAAATTTCAGCTTTGTGTCCGATTCTGCAAAGAATAAATATGATGTAGAGATTGGCTATATGGCATTTATAAACGGTGTGCCTCAAAAGCTGTCGCTGAACGGCTCTGAAAAATCCGAGCTTGTAAGCATTTCACAAAAGCCCGACACAAAGCAGACGGTTACTCTTACCTTTATTCCGGAGATAACAAAAGAATACGAACATGAAAAAATATTGAAAGTAAAGCTGATGACCGTTTTGCACCCGTCTTACAGACCCAAAGACGGCTTTTTAGGCTTCGGAAACGCACATTCCGGACAGTCGTTCTTTGAATTTGAGCTTGAAGCAGACACAGAACCACAGATTATCGACGATTTTACATATTCGTCAGATTGTGAAAGCATTTTAGCAACCGCAAAAGTAAAAGAGGAGTATAATCTGACTGACGCAAAATTATCCGGAACAAATATGATAAGTTTGTTTGATGCAAAGCGTCAGGAACACAGCTTATCTATTGATAAAAGCTCGGATAAATTGGGCGTTACTCTGCTATTATATGGCGGTGAGCCTGATGAATATGCTGTATATTTTTATAAGAACCATGAGCGAATAAAGCTTGGAGAGAACGGCGGTATGAGATTTGCTTCAAAAACCGGTTATATAAATGAGTACAAGGTGGCGCTTGACGATGTAAAAGCGGGAGATATAATTTATGCTGTTGAAGTACCGCTGAACGCCGAGATTGGCTCAATGAATATCCGTAAAAGTATTAGTATTGTGGTTACGGAAAACGAATAAGATGACAAAATATATTTCATAAATATCGGAGGAGCGCAAATGAAAAAACGCATTATCACATCTGCACTTGCTTTGGCACTTGCTTTCTCACTTTGTGCTTGTACAGACAATACATCGACAACGGAAAGCTATTCCGATAGTACAAGCGGAACAGTCGTATCATCAGAGACAGCCTCTTTTGCACAAAGCGATGAAAGCGTTCATTTACCGGAGAGTTTGCCCGAAACGAGTAAATCAAATCAGGCTGACGAAGACGTAGAAATAATAAACATTTATGACTATATCCCTGTTGGATATGTTGATGAAGAGCAGAGGTATTTGTTGCTGAAAGCAAACGCAGATAACTCCTTAAACGATTATACTTGTGATTATGTAGTTTATGACGATAGAGAAAAGAAGGCTGTATATTGCTTTACAGTCGGAGGTTACTATGATCCGGTATCTGAATCACAACCTTTTGATTCGGATGTAAAATATAGTGAAGGAATGTTCTCTTTTTCTGCGTGGAACTATTATGTCGATACCGATGAATGTGAAAGATGGTACGAGGTTACCGATGTGTACGGAAATCTGATATATAAAAGTACAACAAGCAAAACGCAGATAAGTCATTGTACTTATGTTCCTTCCGACGACAAGGTATATTACAATGCTTCTGTAAACGATGAATGCTGCTTTTATAAAATGAATTCAGACGGAAGCAATAAAGATAAATTATTCGATGAAAATTTTGCGGATTTCTATGTGCTTGATAATGAAATAGTGGGTTATTACTGCGAGGGTGAGGCGTTTACCGATGAATTTGACGCTTGCTATTTTTGCGTTATGGATAAAAACGGAAAGATGATACAGCAGATAAACATAGGCCCTTTCAGCAACTGCAACCGCAGGCTTGTAAAGGCGGGAGATTTTATCTGTTTTATGTCGCCGTTTGACCCGGAGATAAATCCGGAGTTTTCCGAACGCTCAAACGGAGTTATTTTCTACAATTACAAAACTAACGAGCTGAGAGTACAATATTTTGATAACGAGATAGAAAACAGTTATTGTGGGATTACTCCAAACGGTAAATATCTGATAACCTGTGTGCCCAATGATGTTGAAATCGAAGATTCTGCATTATACGCCTATGATCGAGGTGATACAACCGTAAATATATATGATACAGCAACCGGTGAGAAGCTGAAATATGAAAAGCTCGGAAAAGAAAATCTCCGACCGTCATATATGAATGTATTCAATGACAGAGTGGTTTTCATGGACGGATGGAACAAGTCTGTTTATATGATAGATAGCATATAAACCGGCGATCGACGGTTTATAATAAATTAATCTCGGGAGGAACATAAAAATGCAGTTTAGAAAGAAAATTCTTGGAGGAATTGCTACTATATTAGCAGCATCAACACTTACGATATTTGCATCAGCTATATCTGCAAGTGATTTCACATACAATACGACCGTTAAGACATTGGACAAGCTTACAGTCAATGAATACGACCTGATAAGAAAAGAAATGGAGTCGTTTTTAGACACAATCAACGAGATATAGGAGGTAAAGAATTATGGCAGAAAAAAGGCGAGATAATAAAGGCAGGGTTTTGCGAGCAGGCGAATCGCAGCGTTCTGACGGTAAGTATGAATATAAGTATGTGAACAGTAACAGTGAGCGTCATTCCGTATATAGTTGGAAACTCGTAGCAACCGACAAAGTTCCTGAAGGAAAGCAAGGCGGGACTTCGCTTCGTGATATGGAGAAGCAAATACAGAAGGACTTGGAGGACAACCTTCTTATTTATCAAACCCGCAAGATGGCACTCAATTCCTTTTGGGATCAATACATCGAACTCAAAAAAGAACTGTAATGCGAAAGAGAAAGAAGATGCAAAAGCGGAAGGTCGAGAGCCTGAACTGTTACCGCATTTCAGTTGCCACCATTTGCGACATACATTCTGCACTCGCTTTTGTGAGAACGAAACTAACCTGAAGATTATTCAGGAGATTATGGGACACGCGGATATTACAACCACGATGGACATATATAATGAAGCAACAAAGGATAAAAAGATGGAGTTCTTTGCAGGGCTTGAGGGTAAAATCAAGATACGATGAAAAAGGGGGCTTGCCACAACACGGTGGCAGGCTCCTTGATTTTTAAATAAGAATATGTTATACTGTATAAACAAATAAAGGTTTATGCGGCGAATAGTCGGTGGTATCCGAGATGTGCTTCTTCGCCGGGCAATGAAAACACCCTCGTTTTTTTACGACAATTTTTACGACAAATCAAATAAAGTTATGACATCTTATGTGAGGTTATGTACTTTAATGAAAACGGTTTGGATTAACAAAGTAAGGAAAAGAGAGGTTAAATCAGGGTATAAGATACTTTCACTTGAAATCCCGACGATGAAGCCGGAAGTGAAGTAAATATTTTAACGGGCAGTTCCTTTGGGATTGCCCGTTTTCTAAAATGAACGGAAATGCAAATCGGAATTTAATGGAGGGATGTTTCTATGAAATCTTTTGTTTGCAGTTTGTGTCACAATGGCATACTTGGAGGAGGTCTGTACCTCGATAGTCAGTCGCTTACTTACAAGACAAACAAGCTTACAGTTGACAAAAAATACAGAAATTTAGTTTTGCCGATGCAGGAAATAAAAGAAATCTCTTGGAAGTGGATAGTCTTTCCAATTGCAATAGTTAATATGAAAAATGGAGAACTATATAAATTCATTATTTTCAATAAATCACGCTTTGCAAAATGGTTTCAAGAGTATTCTCGATAAATACAAAGTGTCAAATTCCAGTTTGTCAGCTTGCCCTTTGAGAGAGGATAGCTCCCTTTCTCAAAGGGCTTTTCTGCTATATGCCTGCTCATATATCAATCAACAATTGACTTGAACGCAGAAACCCGCTATAATAAATCTATACAAGCAGGAGGACTTCCAATGAATGATAATTTTACTGTCAGAAAAGCGAACGAAAACGACATAAGTCTTATAGAAAACCTGATAAAAGGTCTTGCCGCATACGAAAAAAGACCGCAGGATATGACCGCCACACAGGAGGAATTGCGTTATCTTCTCTTTGAAAAGAACATAGCTGCTGCGCTTATCGCTGAACTCAACGGCGAGCCGGTCGGATATGCGATATATTATCCCGTATTCGCCTCATTTGCGGCAAAGGCGGGAGTGCATCTTGAAGATCTGTTTTTAAAACCGGAAAAACGCAGGAACGGACTTGGAACAAAGTTCTTTTCTGAAGTAGAGAAATTTGTAAAGCAGGACGGATTTTCATATATAGAGTGGAGCTGCCTTGACTGGAACGAGCCTGCAATCAATTTTTACAATAAGATCGGTGCGGAAGAGGAACACGGAAGAAGATATTTTTCTTATACAGCGTAAAACCGCTTGAGATTATAAGAGCAAGATAAGTAATGAACTGTATCGGAAAAACTGACACGGTTAAGGTTTGTGCTGATTCGCCCAGTCGCCCGCAGATAACGAAAGCACGAATTCCCCGACCGGATAGTGTTAAGCACAGCAGGTGCGGCTGTCAGTTTCGGTTTACCCGGTGTAAGCCGTATAAAAACGGTATCCGCACCGAAAGACGCAGTATAAATAACAGAGTATTATAAACCGATGCTCAGCTTTTGCTTGAAATTTTATGAAAATGTGCTAAAATATAATCAGACAGAATTGCGTGATACGAACAGATTTCACTGTCGGTATAATGCGTCAGAAAGTAATACTCCGGAGGGTAAAATGTCTGAGGTAACTAAAAGGGCACTCGAGCAGTCGCTTAAAAATCTTCTTCTGAAAAAACCGCTTACCAAGATAACGATAAACGATATTACCGAGGATTGCGGCATAAACCGGATGACCTTCTATTATCATTTTAAGGATATTTACGACCTTGTGGAGTGGTCGTGCCTTGAAGACGCAAGAAAAGCGCTTGAAGAAAAGAAGACCCACGATACCTGGCAGGAGGGTTTTCTGAATATATTTGAGGCTGTGCTTGCAAATAAACCGTTTGTTATGAATGTCTACCGCTGTGTCGATCGTGAGCAGGTGGAAAAATATCTGAAACCGCTCACAGACGGTCTGATAATGGGCGTAATAGATGAGCAGTCAACAGGGATCACCGTGCGTGATGTGGACAAGGAATTTATCGCACGGATATATTCGTATGTGTTCATAGGGATAATGCTTGACTGGATAAAAGGCGATATGGAGGAAGACCCGAGGCTGATAATAGATAAGCTCGCATTGCTTATAAAAGATTCCGTTTCCGATGCGTTGAATCGTTTCAAGCTGTGAGCCGGTTTTTATCAAAATGCCCGTTTTGATAAAAATTTATACAATTTACAGTGCTGTGCTAAAGATTTTAGCACGGCGCTTTTTTTGTTTATTGAAAGAAGTCGGAAATGTGGATATAATAAGGACAGAAAATAAATTTTCAGGAGGCTTTTATGTATTACTCAGCAGGAACTTATGAAGCATTCGCACATCCCGAAAAGCCGAAGGATGTCGACAAAAAGTCAGCTTATATCATTGGCACGGGACTTGCCGGACTTACGGCAGCCTTCTATCTTGTAAGAGACGGACAGATGAAGGGTGAGCATATCCACCTTCTTGAGAAACTGGAGCTTGCGGGCGGCAGCTGTGACGGACGCAAGGATATTACAAAGGGTTTCTATATGCGTGGCGGTCGTGAAATGGATAATCATTTCGAGGTAATGTGGGATACGTTCCGTGATGTTCCCTCTATCGAAACGCCCGGTGTATCGGTGCTTGACGAATACTATTGGCTCAACAAGCACGACCCCAACTATTCTCTCTGTCGTGCAACGGTAAACTGCGGCAAGGACGCACACACAGACAAGAAGTTCGAGCTTGACAAGAAATCGGCAATGGCACTCTCAAAGCTCTTCTTAACACCCGAAAAGGATCTTGAGGACAAGAAGATTTCGGAGGTTCTCCCCGACAGCTTCTGGAGTACGAATTTCTGGCTGTATTGGCAGACAATGTTCGCTTTCCAGCGCTGGTCGAGCGCTCTTGAAATGAAGCGTTATCTTTGCCGTTACGTTCATCACATAGACGGACTTCCGGACTTCAGCGCACTGCGCTTCACAAAGTACAACCAGTACGAGAGTATGATACTTCCGCTTGTA
This sequence comes from uncultured Oscillospiraceae bacterium, assembly GCA_900539195.1. Classification (GTDB taxonomy): domain Bacteria; phylum Bacillota; class Clostridia; order Oscillospirales; family Ruminococcaceae; genus Ruminiclostridium_E. The sequence goes on along the minus strand of UQBC01000048.1, from coordinate 7,190 downwards.
AAATATCTTGAGGCTCACGGCGTTCGCATCGAGTACGGAATGGACGTGAAGAATGTCATCATCAAGGATGACGGCGGCAGGAAGATTGCAAAGCAGATAGTCTATATAAAGGACGGAAAGCAGCAAACGATAGATCTTATCGAGGACGACCTTGTGTTTATAACAAACGGTTGCTGTACCGACACATCCTGCTACGGCGATCAGACCCACGCCCCCGATTTATCCGGTGTAAAGAACGGATTCGGTGAATCGTGGGATATGTGGAAGGCTATTGCGGCACAGGCGAAAAACGGCGAATACGGCAACCCCGACAAGTTCTGCAGCGATGTTGACGCTACGAACTGGATGAGCGCCACAGTAGCGACCTCGGACGATGAGATAATCAGATATATTATGAATATCTGCAAGCGTGACCCACGCATGGGCAAGGTAACAACAGGCGGCATTGTCACCGTAAAGGACAGCACAGAAAACTGGTATCTTTCGTGGACGATAAACCGCCAGCCTCAGTTCAAGTCGCAGGATAAGAATATGGTTCTCGTATGGTTGTATTCCCTTAATACAAACAAGGAAGGCAACTATGTGAAGAAAGCCATGCGTGATTGCACAGGCGAGGAGATCTGCCGTGAGTGGCTCTACCACATCGGCGTACCGACAGAAAAAATCAATGCGCTTGCCAAAAACTCCTGCAACACCACAACGTGCTATATGCCTTATATAAACGCATTCTTCCAGCCGAGAAAGGAATCCGACAGACCTAAGGTAGTTCCGGACGGCGCAGTAAACTTCGCTTTCATAGGTCAGTTTGCCGAAACGCCCCGTGACACCATCTTCACTACCGAGTATTCTATGCGTACCGGTATGGAATCTGTCTACACCTTGCTTGACATAGACCGTGGCGTTCCTGAGGTATGGGGAAGCAAATATGATGTCCGTGAGCTTCTGCGTGCTTGCTACTACGCTATAGACAAGAAGCCGATAACGGATATAAAGCTCTCATTCAAGGAAAAGATGCTGCTTAAAGTTGTAATGAAAAAAGCCAAAGGCACCGATGTCGAGCTGCTCTTAAAGGAGAGCGGTCTTATAGAATAACATCCGCCGGCGTCACTGCCTGCAGAATAAATATCAGCAAAGGCTCCGACTTGAACTGTCGGAGCCTTTTTGCTATCCATAAATATGCTCATAAATAAAAACCCTTGAAAGCCTCAGCCTTCAAGGGTTTTGTTGAGGGAGGACTATAAAATAGATTTTTTCGCCTTTTCTTATTCAATTGCTTTCAATTCTTTTTCTAACACATCTGCAAAACGCTGAACAACCTCGCCAAGTGTTTCAGCATAGTCGAATGTATCTTTATCATATCGGTACTTTAACGGGCATTTGCGGACATTCAATGCGGTTGTTAGAGCGTGCACATCCGGGCAGAGATTGTTTTGAAGCGCCCATTCTGCCGCTTTTGTTTTAGAAATAATCTTGCCTGTGCGAAGTATGTATATGCAACGAGATATATCCAACAGCCAACCGAAAGAATAAAAATTTCTTCCGGTGCTTTGTGCGTACTTTCTTATAGTCTTATAGTGACGATTCACATCGGCATACAACTCATGTAAATCCGGATATCTCAGTTCTTTTCGTATATCCTTCCCGTACAAAAGAACGCTGCTCTCAATCAGTTCTGTTTTGCCAAAGCAATCTAGCAAATACCTGTCGGTAATTCTCTCTCCGCTTGTACCCCAATAAACCACTCGGTCATCAGCGTTTGCGAGAAAGGCACTTCTGGTGAGCATAGCACCCTCAAAAGAACGGTAATAAAGATTATCGGGTTCATCTGCGAGCATAGTCCGGCGGAGATTTACAAGCAAATTTGCCTGTGACTCGGATATTTGCTTCTCTGTCAGGACTAAAATATCAATATCGCTCCAACCCAATCTGAAATCATTCAATGCAGACGAACCGTACAAATATATTGTAGGGTCACAGTCCGCAAGAATACGGCTGATTTCCCGAACCATACCGTTAATAGACATCTGTCTGGCTTTTCGCTCTGCGCCGGCGGGGAAAAGGACAAATTTTTGATTTGGGTAATCGAATTCCTCTATAAGCTCATCTGCAACAAAACCGAATTTCTCATACAATGTTCTTGGTGCAATTCCTTTTACATCATCAGCCCGAAATGTAGAAACCGATATTTCTTTTGCCCTGTCTAAATTGGCAAGCGCCTCAACCATAAGCATTGTAGCCACACCGCGGCGACGGTATCGGGGTGCAACTGCGAGACAGCAGATCATGTTGCGTTCCCTCGAAAACAATATAACTCCTGCAATTTCGGCTTCTTCTTTTACACAAACAGCCTGTCGTTTATCCATAAATTTCAGGACGCTGGTTTTATGCTCATTTAGCTTTTCCTGTGTTTCAAGCCCCGGAAAATTCCATCGAACCTCTGTTATTAAGTCCATCCATTTTTCAATATCTTCAGGTACGCCATAAAGAAGCTGCACAGTATTTCACCTCAGTTCATTGTGTGCTTTAGCTGCAAAAAAGGTTGTTTTACTTATAGATTTTTGATTTCTATCTGCCTGCGTATCGGGTGTTCGGTTGTGTGAGAGTTCAAAACCTTATATAAAGGGAAAACGACCGATTTATATCTACAAAAACGGTCGCTGAAATTTTGCCGTATAAAACGGTGAAAACCCCGATAAAATCAGGGTTTTCACGGGCTATATCTTTTTTATAGCCTCTTGATGGCGCAGACGGTGAGATTCGAACTCACGTGCGGTTGCCCGCAAACTGATTTCGAGTCAGCCCCGTTATGACCACTTCGATACGTCTGCATATATCCTGTGACATCTTCCGATATCGCAACGTAAATATTATACACTAAAACTGTCGTTTTGTCAATCACTTTTTGCATTTTCTGTTCCGAAAGCTCTTTTGAGTATGCTCATCAGCAAAAATATCATAATTATATAAAGTGCGCCGAGCAGTATGCTTACAGCAGGCATATCCTGTATACAGCTTACCGCAACTATAGCCATTATCGCAATTATCATGATAAAAGAAAGTGCTGCCGGCGCACAGCAGATTATCCTTAATGGTCTCGGCAGTCTGGGGCTTGTGCCAGCCACTGGTCCTGCATCGAAAAGTATATCGCATAACAATCTATAATGAGATTTGTATTACTTTCCTCCTGCGATCTCCGACAGCTTAAGTGTTGCGTCAACGCTTATCTCACGGCTCTTGTAAATGCCCTTGTCGGCAAGCTCAAGCGCCTGCTTTGCGTATTTTATTGCCGCCGCTTTATCTCCGCTGTTCATAGCTTTTTCCGATAAAACTATACAACAGCGTGCCGTTATCGCTTGCCCCTCGTCCTCGAACTCGCTTCCGTTGAGCTTTTCCGCCGCCTTTATGCAGGCGGAATAATCGCTTTCCCTATACAGCCGCTTTACCGCTATAAGCTGTTGTGCGTTTCTGTCGGGCTCTTCCTCGCCCTGCACCTCGTCCGATATAAGACTTCCTGCAGGCAGATCAAGCCGCCCTGCCAGATATTCAAGCGTTTTTACGGACGGGCAGGCATTTCCGCTTTCGATACGGCTGAGCATATTTCTTGTAATGAACGTTCCGACAAGCTCGGATTGAGTCATCTTCTTGGCAAGTCGTGCTTCTTTAATTCGTTTTCCCAGTTCTTCAGAATTCATATTTTCACTCCTTCCGCATTGATAAAGTTATTTATCGTTCAGACGGTTACGGATAATTACCTTTATTTATCTGTCGTAAATTTAATTTACCTTTTATATTGATAGTTTAGCAGATAGCCGTAAAAAAATCAATAGCGTTTACATAAAAAACAGATATCTCAGCCGTATTTCAGATAGTTTTCTGCGGTATGCACAAAGATTACACCTTGAAATTGTGCAAAATGCTTATTTTAATTAAACGCAAAGTTTGATATTGACATTTCGTTCAAATGTGCTATAATTAAGGTAAATTAAATTTACATAGCAAAATCTGCTATACGCAGGAAGGACAAATCGATTTGAAGATTTCATATATAAAAATAAAACGAAACGCTGTAAGAGCTGTTAGCCTGATATGTACCGTGGCACTTATGCTGACATTCGCAGGTTGCCACAGAAGTCAGACAGTCACAGAGGTAAAGCACCTCTCTCCCAAAGAAACGATAGAAGAGATAATGAGCCTTGCCAAGGCGGGCGAATATGACGACCTTGCGGCATACTGCCGTAGCTTCTCAAAGAGAAGTATGGAGCTGTATTTTACAGACACCGATACTGCATATGAAGATAAGTGGCTATCGCGTTATTCTGATACTATGGCGGCAATATTTGAAAATTACGTTACTTTTGATGATTTGACAGAAAAAACCGATAAGGATTCCCGAACGGGCAGTGTTACCGGTACATTTACTTCTTTTAATATGGAGAAGTTCAATGAAAAGACCGATTCAAAAATCAACGCTGAGCTGAAAAACGATTTCAACGCACAGATGGATTATATAGATTCACTTATCGGCGACAGTGAATTCAAGTCGGATAAGTTTGAGCTTACTATAGATTTTCGCTATACAAATGATGAGTGGGTACTTGCCGATAAGAATTTTCTTATTCTTCTGACGCTCGGATATTACAATAAGTGATATACAATCTGTAATCGTGCCGATAAATATACAAATAGTTATCAAAATCTGATAACAAATGTCGGAAACAGGCGTTAATTGATGGCTTATGCACAGAATAACAGGTTCGCACAACTAAGCAGTATGGCACAAAATTATATACGAAATGTAATCTGGGTATAGATTTTTACATAATGTAAACGCAAAAGGCGATAATGATATCCGGATTGTTCATAAAAATCGTTTTATAAGAAATGAGAAAGGGTGGAAGATATGTTTGAATGGTGGAATTCGCTCGGTATTACAATGCAGGTCTTTTACTGCATAGCTTTACCCGCAACGCTTATTATAGTGATACAGACTATCCTGCTTATGATAGGTATAGGTCACGGAGGAGAAGGCGTTGAGTTCAGTGACACGAGCGGAATTGACGGACTTGATGTTCCCGATATGCCTGCCGATGTTCCTGCGGATATACCGACGGATATGCCGGGAGCGCACGCAATAGACGGTTGTGAACATACGGCAATCGGCGACGGCTCGAATCCGGCGGACTTCGGCGCAATGCAGCTTTTCACATTGCAGGGAATTATGACATTCCTGTGTGTATTCGGCTGGACGGGTATTATATGTACCTCGCTCGGACTTCACGTTGCGATAGCTATAATAATTGCGCTTGTGCTGGGATTCCTTGCGATGCTCGGAGTTGCAAAGGTGCTTCAGCTTACAAGGAAGCTCACTCAGGACGGAAGCCTTGACGTGCGCAGACTGCTCGGTGAAAAGGGCAGGGTGTATATCCCGATTCCCGCAAACGAAAGCGGAGAGGGAAAGGTGACAATAGCGGCAGGAGAGCGTTTTATAGAGCTTTCGGCTGTCACCGATGAACAGGATACAATCCCCACGGGGACGCAGGTACGGATAATAGACGTGCGTGGCGATGTCGTGGCGGTTGAAAAGGATAAATAAGCAATAAAGCAATTTCTAAGTTACAGGAGGAAATATTCATGCAGCCCGAAATTTTAATTGCAATATGCGTTGCGGTAGTTATCGTATTCGCATTATTGATGGGTATCTTATCAAGATACCGTAAGTGTCCGTCGGATAAGATACTTGTTATCTACGGTAAAGTCGGAAGCGACAAGAACGGTCAGGCAAGAAGCGCAAAGTGCGTACACGGCGGTGCGGCATTCATTATGCCCATTATCCAGTCATATCAGTTTATGGACTTGACGCCCATATCTATCAATGTAGATTTGAAGAACGCACTTTCAAAGCAGAATATCCGTGTTGACGTACCCTCAAGATTCACAGTAGGTATTTCGACAGAGCCGGGTATAATGCAGAATGCCGCTGAGCGTCTGCTCGGTCTGAGAATGAACGAGATACAGGAGCTTGCAAAGGATATCATATTCGGTCAGTTACGTCTTGTAGTTGCTACTATGGAGATTGAGGAGATAAACAACGACCGTGACAAGTTCCTTGTTGCCGTATCGAACAACGTTGAGATTGAGCTTAAGAAGATAGGCTTACGTCTTATCAACGTTAACGTAACAGATATTAACGATGAGTCGGGATATATCGAAGCGCTCGGTAAGGAAGCTGCCGCAAAGGCTATCAACGATGCAAAGAAATCCGTTGCCGAAAAGGATCGTGACGGTGAGATCGGTCAGGCTAACGCACAGCGTGACCAGCGTATACAGGTCGCTGCCGCAAACGCTCTTGCTATCAAGGGTGAGAACGAGTCCAAGATTGAGGTCGCTCAGTCTGAGGCTTTAAGACGTGAAAAGGAAGCGGAATCAATGCGTCTTGCTACAGCCGCAGAAGCTGTTCAGGCAGCTAAGGCAAAGGAAGAAGCCTACATAGCACAGCAGCAGGCAGAACAGACCCGTGCCGCCCTCGAAACCGCAACTCAGCAGGCGGATATAATCGTTAAGGCTAAGATTGCCAAGGAGCAGGCTGAGATTGAGGCAGAGGCAAAGGCAGAGGTTGCACGCCGTACTGCAAAGGGTGAGGCTGACGCTCTGTTTGCAAAGATGGAAGCACAGGCACGAGGCGCTCAGGAGATACTCGTAAAGCAGGCTGACGGTATGAGAGAGCTTGTAAATGCCGCAGGCGGAAACGCAGACAGCGCAATCAAGCTGATTCTTGCAAACAATATGGAAGAGCTGATGAAGATACAGGTAGAAGCTATCAAGAACATCAAGATAGACAAGGTAACCGTTTGGGACGGTGGCTCAAATGGCGAAAACGGCAAGACCGCCACAGCCGACTTTATCAGCGGTATAATGAAAGCTATTCCGCCTATGGGTGAAATGTTCAACCAGGCAGGCATGGAGCTTCCCAAGTTCTTAGGCGAAAAAATAGACGACCCCAAAACCCTCGACAGCTAAGCGGGCGGCTGTGAGCCGCCTCAAATTCCGCCTGCGGCTGTGAGCCGCTTCAAGTTCCGCTTTTGGAATGGTCTGAGCTATTTGTAGAATAGTGAAACGGCGGGATTACACAAAGCAATAATCAATATAAAGCGGACGGCAATGTGCCGCTTCAAATTCCGACCTTTTTAAAG
>UQBC01000047.1 GCA_900539195.1 uncultured Oscillospiraceae bacterium | reverse complement strand
CATATTATCCGTGTTAATATCGGGATTATCAGGAGATGTATCGGTTATATTTTCCGCTGTGATAGTGCCTTTATGAAGCTCCGCTATTGCCTGAGCCACCGATAAGCCTATACCGTAGCCGCCGTTTTTCTGTGTCCTTGCGCTGTCGCCCCGATAAAAGCGGTCGAACAGCTTTTCGGGGTGGTCAATAGGCTCACAGGTATTTGCTATGCTGAGTGCTATATTCTTATCGTTGCCGCTGAGCTTTGCTCTTATCATGCCGCCGCTTTCGGTGTACTTCACTGCATTGTCAAGAAGAACCGTCATAAGCTGTACTATACTGTCGCGGTTGCCGTTGAGCTGAAGTCCTTTCTGAATATCCTGCTCTATCATCACGCCTTTGAGGGCGGCAGGCTCTATAAATGCATTTACCGTATCTTCTGCCGCAGTGCTTATATCGAAACTGCACATTGGGAGCTTTGCTGAACTTTCGTCCATCTTGGCAAGCATAAGCAGATTTTGCATAAGTCCGCTGAGCCTGAGCGTCTGCGCACGGATATTCTTGCTCCACTTGTTTTCACCGTTGTGAAGCTCCATTGCGTCTGTATTGGCAAGGATAATGGCAAGCGGCGTCTTTATTTCGTGACCTGCGTTTGTGACAAACTGCTTTTGCTTTTCAATGCTTCGTGCAACAGGGGCTATAGTTTTCTTTGAAAGCAGAATAACAAGCAACAGCATCAGAAGCCAGCCGAATATTCCTGCGCCGACCGATATAAACAGTACCGTAAAGAATGAGCTTATCTGCATACCGTTGTCAAGCAGGATGATAACCTTGCCTTCTGCACGCTTCGTTTCGCTTATCCTGTACAGAAAGCCGCTGTATGTGCCTGTTCCCGAAGCGGTATTTTTAAGTGCCTCGGTAATAGCGGTCACTTCGTCCTCGGTAAGCGAGGATATATGAGTTACATCTGTCCTTATGATATTGCCGTTTTTGTCGATCGCAACTGCGGCATAGCGTGCAGAATCCACTGCGTTTTTATCGTGTCTGCCAAAGCCGTTGTTCTTTTTATCATCCGGTGGTTTAGTTCCATTGTCTTGCGGCGGAAAATCGGGATTATTCTGACTGCCGGATATGTCGGCGGCTGTATTTTTCTGAGTGCCGTTTATACTTTGCGGGGACTGAGTATTGTCGGTTGTATCTGCGTTCCACTTTGTTGAGGTTTCAAAGCTGTAGCAGAGCATCTCCATAAGCCTGTCGTTATCGTTGCTTGTGGTGAGATAATTGAAAACGTTTATTCCGCCGATAAGCACGACAAGCAGAATTGTTACCGCCAGCATAGCGGATATGATAAACTTTTTCTGAAGCTGTTTTACCATCAGTCAGCAACCCCGATCTTTGCAAGAGTATAGCCAACACTGCGCTTGGCTCGGATTTCAATATCTGCACCGATAGCAGCAAGACGTTTTCTTACATAGGATATGTATACCCATACTGCACCACTCTCTGCATCGCTCTCATAGCCCCAGACCTTTACGAGAATATCTTCAGTGGAAAGATAGATGCCCTTGTTGAGCATAAGAAGCTCCATCAGCTTGTATTCTATCTTGGGCAGGACAATAGACTGCAACGGTCCTTTAAGCTCACAGCTGCTGAGATTGAGCGACACGTTGCCGAATGTCATTATATTGGGTGTAAACCTGTCTTTTCTGCGGAGCATTGCTCTGACACGGGAAAGAAGTTCGCCCATTACAAACGGCTTCGGCAGGTAATCGTCCGCACCCATATCAAGACCCGCTATCCTGTCCTCGACCTCAGCCTTTGCGGTAAGCAGGAGAATAGGAGTGGTGTTCCCCTCGCTCCTTAGTGTTTTAAGCACCTCCAAGCCGCTCTTTTTCGGCATCATTATATCAAGAATTATCCCGTCATACTGCTCGGCTCTTGCGTAATCAAGAGCGTCAGCACCGTCATAAACCGTGTCTACCGTATAATTATGATAGGTCAGAATGTCGGTTACAGCCTCAGCCATACTGACCTCATCTTCTGCAAACAGGAGCTTCATAATATCACCGTCCTTTATGATATTGATATTATAGTGCGGTTAGCTTAGAACAGCCTTAGAGCGTATAAGATTTTGTGTGAAATCTGATGTCGGATGATTTGCAAGGATTGATTTACGGGTTGCTGTCTTTGCCTTTTTTATAAGTTAATAAAGACAGAGCAAAAAACAAGAAACACGCTCCAAGACTACATACAGCGGCTGCGATATGCCCTTTAAATAAGTTTATGACCATACAGATGAGAAGAAATGCTGAAAAAGCAAAACCGCAAATGGCGATGCACTTTTTCATTTGTTGTTCCTCCGAGTAAGTTTTGTTTAAGGCTATACCGCATAATTATTGTCGTGCGATTGCGCAGTCAGATTTTTCGTCAGATTGTATAAATTGAGTGCAGGCAGGCTGGCGCCTGTCAAGCAAAATTTGCGCAAGATGGCGGAAAATATGCAAGCAAGCGTGCGGCAAAGGCGAAAGCCGTTAATTATGCGGTGTTGCCTTTAATAATCATTGATTATATTGTATCATAACAGGGCGTTTTTTTCAACAGCTCAGCATTTACTTAAATCCGGCGAACGTTGCCGGAACGATTAGGCGTATACAAAAAAAGCTGCCGCAGTGCGACAGCTTTTAAAAGCATTAATTATTCTGCAGATGTTTCTGTGCTTGTTTCAGATGAGGATTCAGCTACTGAGGAACCAGCAGAAGAAGCGTCAGATGAAGAAGCGGAAGAATCTGTCGATGAAGCATCTGAAGATGCTGATGAAGCTGAGGAATCGTCACTTGTAACGGAAGATGTTACAGATGATGTTGCGGAGCTTGTTGTCGAAGAATTATCAGATTTGCTGAAGTTACCGCTGTACATAACGACGAAGTTAACAACAAGAGCAACAACAAAGAAGATGATTGCGGAAATCTTTGTAAGTCTGTTCAGCTTTGCTTCGTTTGAACGACCGGAATTTCTCTGATAATAGTTGTCTGCACTACCGCCTGTAATTGTCTGCGACATACCCTGCTTTGTATCCTGCATAAGTACCACGAGTACTATGAAAACACAGGCAACAATCAGAACGATAGCACTGATTATTTCTAATATTCCCATTTATATGTCCTCCTTATAGGAATACGGGTATGTCCGAGTGTCTGTTTATCGTACAAACCCAAAATTATTCTAACACGCAAATGCTATTATAACATAAAAGAAAATGAAATGCAAGTGTTTTTTGGGATTTATTTTAATGCAGAAAGCGCTTTTTTACCTATATCGTGGCGGTAATGTGCCTTTTCAAAGCTGATCGTATCCACTGCCTTATAAGCTGTGTCAAGAGCGTCCTGTAAAGTATCGCCGTAAGCGGTAACACCGAGAACTCTTCCGCCTGCCGTAAGGAACTTGCTGTCCTCAAGCTTTGTTCCTGCGTGGTAAACGAATGCACCCTCGCACTGACCGTTTTCGTCAAGTCCGCTTATAACCTTACCTGTTTCGTACTTTTCGGGGTAGCCGCCGCTTGCCATAACAACGCAGGCACATGATTTATCGCTCCACTTTATATCGAGCGTATCGAGCTTTTCTTCCCAGACAGCCTCGATTATATCCATTAAATCGGTTTCAAGCAAGGGGAGAACTACCTGCGTTTCGGGATCGCCGAAGCGGCAGTTGTACTCAATTACCTTAGCACCGTTAGGAGTGAGCATAAGTCCGAAGTAAAGACAACCCTTGAACGGTCTGCCCTCAGCTGCCATAGCCTTTATGGTAGGCAGGAATATCTTTTCCATACATTCCTGCTGTTTATCGGGAGTGTAGAGAGGGTTGGGAGCTATAGTACCCATTCCGCCCGTGTTAAGCCCCTCATCGTTGTCATAAGCACGTTTGTGATCCATAGAGCTTATCATAGGCTTTACTGTCTTGCCGTCTGTGAACGCAAGAACAGTTACCTCAGGACCTGTCATAAATTCCTCGACAACTATTTCACTGCCTGATTTGCCGAATTTACCGTCAAGGAGCATTGAACGTACTGCGTTTTCTGCTTCCTGCTCGTCCTTTGCAATTATAACACCCTTGCCGAGTGCAAGACCGTCACACTTGATAACGGCAGGGAAGCTGTTCTGCTTTTTGATATATGCTATAGCCTCGTCTGCGTCTGTGAAGGTTTCGTAAGCCGCAGTGGGAATGTTGTACTTCTTCATCAGAGCCTTTGAGAATACCTTGCTGCCCTCAAGAATAGCGGCATTTGCTCTCGGTCCGAAGGTCTTGAAGCCCTCTGCGTTGAGCTTGTCCACCATACCCATAACCAGCGGGTCATCGGGGGCTACGAATACATAGTCGGGTCTGAGCTTCTTTGCAAGCTCGACACAGCCGTCAATATCGGTTGCCTTTACATTAAAGCACTCGGCATATTTCGAGATACCGCCGTTGCCGGGTGCGGCATACAGCTTGTCTACCTTCTTAGATTTTGCAAGGGCTGTTATTATGGCGTGTTCTCTGCCGCCTCCGCCTATTACAAGTACGTTCATGTTAAAAATACCTTTCTTTCTTTTGATTTATTCATTATTCGATGATAAGACCAAGCAGCTTTGCGAACATTGCCGCCTGCCACACATCGACCTTTGCACCTTTTAGCTCCGCTCCGGTATCGGAAACGGTAAGACCGTCAATATTACAGGAGGTGAAGTCAAGCCCTGTAAGCTTTGTACCGAAAAACACAGACCTTGCCAGCGTAACGTTTTTAAGCTCCGTCTTTTTTATCTCACACGAAGAAAACAGAGCGGAGGAGAAGTCGGTATCGGTTATAAGTACCGATTGCAGCTTTGAACGTTGAAAGTCCGACAGTTCAAAACTGCCGCCGTCAAAGCTGACATTTTTATGATAAGAGTCTTTGAAAGCTGCCCCGACAGCCTTGCACGAGGTAAAGGAGCAAGCTCTGAAATAGCTCTCGGTGAAATTGCAGTTTGATATATCACAGCCATTGAAAACACAGTCAATGAATGTGCATTTTGAAAAGTCACAGGCTGTAAAGCGGTTGCCTTTGAACAGACAGTTCTTGAAATACAAGGAAGAGAAGTCGTTGCTGTCGCAGATAAGCCTGGAAAAATCCGCCGCAATAAAATCCGATTCGGCTTCACGCACCTTTGAAAGCTCTGCGTCAATATCTGTTACCGCAAAAAGACTGTCAGGCAGCTTCGGAGCGGTCAATGACGCAAATAATGACTTTGATCCTGCTGTCATGTGTTTACCGAATTGTCAAACGATATTGACCCGAGCGTATATTCAAGCGCCTTTGTGACCGCTTCTTCGTTATTGTCAAGGTGCAGAGCGATCAAAGTGTACACTTTATTGCCGTGACGGGCAAAATATATGTGCTGTGTTGCGGCAACGGAATTATCTCCGTCCGAAGATTTTACAGTTCCGTAAAATGCATCGGTGTCGCCTATTTTTATCATGCTCTTGGTCGATGAATCGACATTATCGCCGACAACATAATAACTCATGAATTCCTCGCCGATCTCGGCTACCGATCTGCCTTTTGTATCTTCGTCCTCATCGCTGCACATAGCAACTATATTCGATGTGACCTCGCCGTTATCGTCATAATGTACAAGATAAAGCTCGTTTTTATCTTCTTCATATTCGCTGACGCCGATATTGCAGTATACTCCGTCATCGTACATCAGAGAGAATTTGTTTACTTTATACTTTGTCGGACTTCCTACGGGGGTATACTGTGCAGGAGCAGAGGACGGTTTTTTTGTTTCGGACTTGTCGGTAATTGACGTGTTCGAGGTTTCGGGCTTTGCGGTCGTTGTTTCCGCTTTTGTTGTTTGCGTTGATGTTGCCGCAGTTGTCGCTGCGGTAGTCTGAGGCGTCACTGTCTGTGAAACAGGGGATGTTGAAGATGTGGGTTGGCTTTTTTCAGTGAAGTAAGGGAGATTTTCAATCGTTTTGGAGCAACCGCACATTCCTGCGAGAATTGATGCGGCACAAATCAATAATAGTACTTTTTTCATCGGTCTTTCCTTTCTTCCGCTTGTTTTGGCGGATGTTGAAGAATATAGAACGGTGTGGACTCTATGGTGAAAAATTCTGCGTTTGCCGGCATAATATAGCGAAAAATCACCTCGTTGTTTTTCGTGGTTATCTTTACAGTAAAGCCTTTTTGTTTTGTAAACAGTTTCATTGGCTTGTAGGTTACGCTCTCAACGTCCGTGTATTTGAAAATATAGGTATGACGTTTGCTTGCGATACGCATTGTGCGGCTGTCTGCCGTGTATCTGTATTGCTCCTCGCCGCCAATAATAAATAGTATATACCATATCGGCAGAATCGGTAGGATGATGCTAAGTGCGATTCTTATAATAATATAGGATATGGCAGACTTATAAATATCCGCTATTACAATGTCATCGAATGAACCCAGTACCAATAACACTATAAATACCTCTGCGACACAGGCAGCGATAATTTTCAGTATAATATATGGCGAAAGAACTCTGAAAGAACCACTCTGTCTGAATTCAAATCTGCCGTCAAGAGGATCTTTTTCTATATAGGTGAAGTACATATCTTTCCTTTTGGTCGATGTAATTACTCGGTAAAAGTAAATGAGCTTGCAACTGTATCCAATGCTGCTTTTGCTTCATCGCTCGCATCTGTTGCGCGGATCGTATGCAGAATATAAGCGTTGTTTCCGTGAAGCTGTACGGTCTGTGTTGTAATCAATGTAATGCCTGACATTACCATTTCGGTTTCTATATAATATGCGTCATTATCGCCTGCTTTTATTGGTTTTGACTGTTTGACGCTATAGTTTTCGTCAAGGCTGTTGAGCGTGTCAGCCAATTGTTCGCCTATCATATTTACAGTCATATCTTCTATAGGTCCTACTGTCTGAACACCTGCCAGAGTAGCAGTATCGTTACCTTCGCCCATATATGAAAAAGAGATATCATAATTTTCAACATTGCCGATTGTCCACTTGGTGCTATCCGCACTTATAGTATACAAATCATCGGTATAAACCAGTAATCCGTCTTTTTCTGAGAGCCTTTCATCTCCGTATAAAGATTTGTTATCCGAATCAGCAGACTCTTCGACAGAAGAATTACTATCTGATTCGGCAGAAACGACCTGCGAAACGGAAGAGTTTGCATACTCGGCAGATGAATTACCGTTACCGGAACAGCCTGAGATGCTTATGAGAAATGTAGTTATACATAATGCGGAGAGAATTTTTTTCATACTATTTTCTTCTGTTTCCTTTCGTAAAAAAGTAACGGGCGGACGTGCCGCCCGTTTACTGAGCTTATCAGTGGTGGAAAAGTCTGATTCCCGTGAATGCCATTGCGATACCGTACTTGTTGCAGGTGTCGATAACATTATCGTCACGGATAGAACCGCCGGGCTGTGCTATGTATTCTACACCGCTTCTGTGCGCTCTTTCAATGTTGTCACCGAAGGGGAAGAATGCGTCTGAGCCGAGCGAAACACCCTTCATTGTTGCAAGCCACGCTTTCTTTTCTTCTGTCGTGAATACGGCGGGCTTTACCTTGAAGATGTTTTCCCATGCACCGTCTGCAAGAACGTCCATATAATCCTCACCGATGTAGAGGTCGATAGCGTTATCTCTGTCGGCACGTCTTATGTTATCAACAAACTGTAAGCCCATAACCTGAGGTGACTGTCTTAAGTACCAGTTGTCAGCCTTTGTGCCTGCAAGACGTGTGCAGTGGATTCTTGACTGCTGACCTGCGCCGATACCGATAGCCTGACCGCCGCAAGTGTAAGCTACGGAGTTTGACTGAGTGTACTTTAATGTAATCATTGCTATTGCAAGATCTATCTTTGCGCTCTCGGGTATATTCTTATTCTCGGTCACAATGTTTGAGAACAGCTTATCGTCAATAACCAGCTCGTTTCTGCCCTGCTCGAAAGTAACGCCGAATACCTGCTTACGCTCGATAGGCTCGGGAACGTACTCGGGGTCGATCTTGATTATATTGTAGTTGCCCTTTTTCTTTGACTTGAGAATTTCAAGCGCTTCGGGATCGTAATCGGGAGCGATAACGCCGTCTGATACTTCACGCTGTATTATCTTTGCCGTTGAAACATCGCACTTGTCCGACAGAGCAATGAAGTCACCGTACGATGACATTCTGTCAGCGCCTCTTGCTCTTGCATAAGCGCAGGCAAGGGGTGACAGCTCACCGAGATCGTCTACCCAGTATATCTTTTTGAGCGTGTCTGTGAGGGGAAGTCCTACAGCGGCGCCTGCGGGTGAAACGTGCTTGAATGATGTTGCGGAGGGAAGACCTGTAGCCTTCTTAAGCTCGCTTACGAGCTGCCAGCCGTTGAAGGCATCCATAAAGTTTATATAACCGGGCTTGCCGTTAAGCACTTCGATAGGAAGTGAATTTCCGTTTGCCATGAATATTCTTGACGGTTTCTGATTGGGGTTGCAGCCGTACTTTAACTGAAGTTCGTTCATTGTTTTATCCTTTCGCTTACTTGTTTTTGTTTACTATGCGTGATTCGTACTTGCCTGTGGCAATATCAATGTAACGTGTGAAGAGTGAAACCTTGTTGTCAGCATTGAGGTTTTCCCATACCATTGATGTGAAAGTGTCTATATCCATATCGGGGATAACAACTGTCTTGGGTTCGCCTTCGTAGCTCGGCAGGGGATTGCCGTCACACTTGTAGGTGTGGATGAACTTGCCCTTGCCGTTTAAAGGATTGCTGTAAGCGTAGGTGTATCTCTGACATGATGAGCCGTCGCCGTCTGCGCTCTTCAAGATAGACATTGCGAAATTCATTTCGCCGTTGTCAAGGTGGACTATACCGGAAATTCTCGGTGTGTAGTTGGGCTTGTCATCTTCAAATTCTCTTGTTCTGAGAGCCTGCTCAAATGTCATCTGCTTGTCCATAAGCTCATAGATAGTGTCGGTCTGGTCGCCGTTTGTAACTATCGTCTTGTTGCCGAGAACTCTTACGGGTGCATAAATGATGAGATGCGGATCTTCCATCTTGCTTTCATCGAAAGCCTGTGTTCTGATGCCTTCGCCGTCCTCTACAAAAATTCTGTTACGGCTGTTTTCGCTTCTGCCCATAATAAAGTAGGCGATTACCGCTTTTGTGCCGTCTGCGGATTTTCCTATCACGATGCCTCTGCCATGATAAGCAAGAGAGTTAAGCTCTTTTTCAAGTGTTACAACTTCCATATAGCCTCCTGTTGCGGTTTTGCGTGGAATACGCAGTTTTCTGAATATAACTTGTTATAACGTCCTCAAAATCCCGTTTAGTCGGGAGAATGCGGACATAAGGTTCAATTGTCGATAACGGTTATGCCGTCTTTTACGGTTATCTTTCCCTCGCAGAAAAGACGTGCGGCACGGGGGAGAATCTTCCACTCTGCCTGCTCCATAACACGTTTCTGAAGAACTTCGGGGGTGTCGCCGTTTCTGACCTCAACTGCCTTTTGCAGAATGATAGGTCCTGCGTCACATTCCGCTGTTACAAAATGAACGGTAGCGCCTGTTACCTTTACGCCCTTTTTAAGCGCTTCCTCGTGAACGTGAAGTCCGTAGTAGCCCTTTCCGCAGAAAGAGGGGATAAGGGCAGGGTGAACGTTTATCATCTTATACTTGAACGCATCGCATACCTGCTCGTCAAGTATTGTCATAAAGCCTGCGTAGATAACAAGGTCAGCCTGTTCTTCCTTTAAAGCGTCAGCCATAGCCTTGCTGTAAGCGGCAACATCGGCATAGTCACGTCTTGCGAGCACTCTTGTCTTTATGCCGTTATCTGCGGCTCTTGTCAGTGCGTAGGCATCGGGCTTTGACGCAATAACGCAGGTGATTTTACCTCCGCCGAGTCCCTCTGACTTTTCGGCGTCAATAAGCGCCTGCAGGTTAGTTCCGCCGCCCGATACAAGTACAACGATATTTTTCATATTACTCAATTATGATGCCCTCGTCACCCTTGATTATTTCACCGATGCAGTAGCTTTCAACGCCTGCGTTTCTGAGTATCTGTACAGCTTCATCGGCATCGTCCTTGTCAACTACAACGGTCATGCCGATACCCATATTGAAAGTATTGTACATATCATGTTCGGAGATGTTTCCGACTTCCTGTAAGTGCTTGAAGATATAAGGCACTTCGTAGCTGTGCTTTGTAATCTTTGCTGTGAAGCCGTCGGGGAGTGAACGGGGAACGTTCTCGTTGAAGCCGCCGCCTGTGATATGCGAGATAGCCTTTACGTTCTTCTTTGAGATAAGCTCCAAAATGGGCTTTACATATATCTTTGTAGGTGTAAGGAGTGTTTCACCGAGAGTTTTTCCTGTAGGGAGGACTTCATCGAGAACTTCCTTGCTGTTTATGTTGAACACCTTTCTTACAAGAGAGAAGCCGTTTGAATGAACGCCTGTGGAAGCAAGGCCGATTATGATGTCGCCTTCCTTTACGGTGCTGTTGTCGATTATCTTCGACTTGTCAACAACACCTGTCGAATAGCCTGCGATGTCATATTCGTCTTCGGGCATCATTCCGGGATGCTCAGCGGTTTCGCCGCCTATAAGCGCACAGCCTGACTGTACACAGCCGTCAGCAACACCCTTTACTATAGCGGCTACCTTTTCGGGTACGTTCTTGCCTATAGCGATATAGTCAAGGAAATAAAGAGGCTTTGCACCGCAGCAGATTATGTCGTTTACACACATAGCGACTGCATCTATACCGATCGTATCGTGCTTGTCCATCAGCATTGCAAGCTTGAGCTTTGTGCCGACACCGTCTGTACCCGAAACGAGTACGGGTTCTTTCATATCTGCAATATCAAGCTGGAACAGACCGCCGAATCCGCCTATGCCTGTAAGTACACCGGGGATATTGGTGCGTTCAACGTCCTTTTTCATCAGACGAACACCTTCGTAGCCTGCGGTAACGTCAACGCCTGCTGCTTTATAGCTTTCTGAAAAACTGTTCTTCATAATAATAATTCCTTCCGTTTGGGGACTGATGTCCTTATGTGGTGGTTTTTTCTTTGCTTTCGCTGATTTTCCTGTCGAATTTATCCTTGTGCATTTCCGTGGGAATATTTGTGGGGTATTCTCCGCTGAAGCAAGCCGTGCAATAGCCGCATTCACAGCCGTTTGCGTGTACCGCAAGCTTCTTTGCGTTTTCCACGCTCAGATAGCCGAGCGAATCTGTGCCTATTATGTCACTGATCTCTTTTATCGAATGATGACAAGCGATAAGGTGTTCTCTCGAATCTATGTCGGTACCGTAGTAGCAGGGATTGAGGAACGGGGGAGCGGATACTCTCATATGAACCTCGGTGGCTCCCGCATCACGCAGTAATTTTACAATTCTGCCGCTTGTGGTGCCTCTTACTATAGAATCATCTATAAGAACGACACGTTTGCCTTTTACGACGCTGGCAACAGCGTTCAGCTTTATACGCACCTTGTCTTCTCTTGACGATTGACCTGGAGAGATAAAGGTTCTGCCGATGTATTTGTTTTTGATGAAGCCGATGCCGTAGGGAATACCCGACTGGTGAGAATAGCCTATGGCGGCGTCTATACCGGAATCGGGAACGCCGATCACTATATCCGCCTGCACGGGATGCTCAAGCGCTAAGAATGCGCCTGCACGAAGTCTTGCTTCATGCACGGATGCACCCTCTATGACCGAGTCGGGACGTGCAAAGTAGATATATTCAAAAACGCACAAAGTATGCGGACGCTTGCCGCAATGATCTTTTATTGAGCGTACTCCGTTTTCATCGAATACAACAATCTCGCCGGGGAGCAGATCTCTTACAAACTTAGCGCCGACTGAGTCAAGAGCGCAGCTTTCGGAGGCAACTATATATGTTCCCTCGTTTGTTATGCCGTAGCAGAGCGGTCTGAAACCGTTCTCGTCACGGGCGGCAATCAGCTTTGCAGGCGACATGATAACGAGCGAATATGCACCGTTTATCTTATTCATCGCACGGTTGAGAGCCTCTTCTATCGAGGGAGCCTCAAGCCGTTCCTTTGTTACAAGGTAGCTTATAACTTCGGTGTCGCTTGTCGTATGGAAGATAGAGCCTTGTTTTTCAAGCTCGTGACGTAACTCGTAAGTGTTTACAAGGTTTCCGTTATGTGCGAGAGCCATTCTTCCTTTATAATGATTTACCAGAATAGGCTGGGCATTAAGGCGTGCATTTGCTCCTGTCGTGCCGTAACGCACATGACCTACCGCCATATTGCCCTGTCCCAGTCCGTCAAGGCGCTCGGGAGTGAACACATCGTTCACAAGTCCGGTGTCCTTGTAGGAGTTGAAAACGCCGTCATCGTTCACAACGATGCCGCAGCTTTCCTGTCCTCTGTGCTGTAATGCGAATAATCCGTAATATGTTGTTGCGGCAACGTTGGTCTTTTCTTTTGCGAAAACACCGAACACGCCGCATTCTTCATGCAAACCGCTTGTCAATGGAGTCATTCCTTTCCGTTCCAGCAATAAGTGCAAAGCTCACACTGTGGCTTTCCTATTGCCCGTACAGTTCCGTCAAGCGACTGGAATTCAAGCGATGTCAGTTTTAATCTGCGACATATCTCCTCACGGAGCTTCTTTCCACGCTCTGTATTTGTGTCACTGTACTCATCGATAAATCTGATACCATCTGCACCCTCGGCCTCATCAATTATCTGTCTTGCAATCAGTTCCATCTCCGATGTGCTGCGGGAGAAGTTAAGATACTTACAACCGTACATTATCGGAGGACAGGCACTGCGCATGTGTACTTCCTTAGCACCGTTCTCATAAAGGAACTCTACTGTTTCTCTCATCTGAGTTCCTCTTACTATGCTGTCGTCAACGAACAGCAGCTTTTTTCCCTCAATAAGCTCGTGGACCGGAATCAGCTTCATTTTAGCTACCTGATTTCTCATTGTCTGGTTGGTAGGCATAAAGCTCCTTGGCCATGTGGGAGTGTACTTGATAAAAGGACGTGCGAACGGGATACCACTTCTGTTTGCGTAGCCTATTGCGTGAGGTACGCCTGAATCCGGAATACCGCATACATAGTCAACATCCGGCAGCTTGCCGTTCTTTATATCGTTCTCAGCCATGATCTCGCCGTTGCGTGTACGCATCGTTTCAACGGTCACACCCTCATATACCGCATTCGGATAGCCGTAATATGTCCACATGAACGAGCATATATGCATTTTGCTTTCATCGCCGTCACTCAGCACTTCACAGCCGTCCGCAGTTATCATATCTATTTCGCCGGGACGAAGCTCTTTATATGTGCTGTAGCCGAGCTTCTGAAATGCGAACGATTCAAGGGATACGCAGTATCCGTCGCTCCTTTTTCCTACAATGATAGGAAGTCTGCCGTATTGATCTCTTGCGGCGATAATTCCGTCCTTTGTAAGAATGATAAGGGACATTGTACCGTCGATCTTGCTTTGAGCATATCGTATGCCTTCTGTAAAGTTGTCCTTCTGTGCGATAAGCGCACCGATGAGCGAGCCTGAGTTGATACTTCCGCTGCTCATTGTTTCAAAGTTTGCACAGCCGCTTTCGAGCAGTTCGGTTGAAAGCTGTTCGGCATTTCTGATTATGCCGACACTGCATATCGAATAGATGCCGAGTTTTGAGCGCACCAGCAGGGGCTGAGGGTCGGTATCGCTGATACAGCCGATACACAGCTTTCCCCTCATATCCGTAGCGTCCTGCTCAAACTTTGTTCTGAACGGTGAGTTTTCAATACTGTGGATAGCACGCTGAAAGCCTCTGTCGGGGCTGTATGCGGTCATACCGCCTCTGCGTGTTCCGAGGTGGGAGTGATAGTCTGTTCCGAAGAAAACGTCGGTTACACAGTCGTTATTTGACGCTGCGCCGAAAAATCCACCCATATATTATCCTGCCTTTTCCTGTTAGATTCTTTTCAATTGTCGGGATTATTCGCCCATAAGACGCTTCATAATTTCAGCGTAAGCGTCTTCAACACCGCCCATATCACGACGGAAACGATCCTTGTCAAGCTTCTCGTGTGTTGTGCTGTCCCAGAAACGGCAAGTATCGGGAGAAATCTCGTCAGCGAGGATTATTGTGCCGTCTGAGGTCTTACCGAATTCAATCTTGAAGTCGATAAGGTCGATGTTGAGCTTCTTGAAGAAGTCGAGCATAAATTCGTTTACCTTGAAAGCGTACTTTGAGATAAGGTCGATTTCTTCTTTTGTTGCAAGACCGAGCGCAAGCGCATAGTAGTCGTTGATGAAAGGATCACCCAGATCGTCGTTCTTGTAGCTGAATTCAAGTGTGGGGCAGAGAAGCTTTGTGCCTTCTTCAATGCCGAGCTTCTTGGAGAAGCTGCCAGCGGCCACGTTTCTTACGATTACTTCGAGGGGAACTATAGAAACCTTTTTAACGAGTGTTTCTCTGTCGTTAAGTTCTTTAACAAGGTGAGTGGGAACTCCTGCCTTTTCAAGAAGTCCAAACATATAGTTTGTCATTCTGTTATTGATAACGCCCTTACCGGAGATAGTACCTTTCTTCAGACCGTTGAATGCTGTAGCGTCGTCCTTATAGGATACGATAACGAGATTGGGGTCGTCTGTCGCAAAAACCTTCTTTGCTTTTCCTTCGTAGAGCTGTTCTTTCTTTTCCATTGTGTTTATCCTTTCCTTCACACGGCTATGCCGTAATTTTGTTAAATCCTATTATATATAGTACACCGATCAAAGTTCGGCAAGTACCTGCTCCATTTTATTGTCTGCCTCAAGAACCTTGGCAGTCTGTGCTGCACGGTATGCTTTCATCTTATCCATCAGTGCGTCATCGGATACCGCAAGTATCTGTACAGCAAGGAAAGCGGCGTTTGCGGCGCCGTCTATAGCTACTGTAGCTACCGGCACGCCTGCGGGCATCTGAACTGTTGACAGAAGTGCGTCAATACCTTCAAGAGCACTTGCTTTTATCGGGATACCGATAACGGGAAGAGGGGTCTGTCCTGCAATTGCACCTGCAAGGTGAGCTGCTTTACCTGCTGCGGCGATTATAACGCCTGTGCCGTTCTTTTCGGCGTTTCTTGCAAACTCGGATACTTCTGCGGCGCAGCGGTGAGCGGACAGAACACGCAGTTCTGTGGGAACACCGAAATCCTTGAGTACCTGAGCTGCTTTTTTTACTATAGGCAGATCTGAGTCACTGCCCATTACAATAGCTACTTTTTTCATTTCCGGACTTCCTTTCAGAAAATAAATAAAGCTGTGTAATCTGAAATTGCACAGCTCAAAAAATACACTTATTCTTATAATACGGCGTTGAAAAAGACATATATGAAAATTTACCGAGGCTTATCAAAGCTGTTGTAAGCTGTATTTTATTCATAGATTCCATGCTTTCCCTCCGTACTTGTTACTATATCATTTTACCTTATTTTAATAACAAATTCAAGTGCTAAAGCGGAAAATCTCTTAAATTGTGCTTTTTCAACAATAACTCAGGCTTGTTTTTGTGCTATATGTACATTAA
>UQBC01000046.1 GCA_900539195.1 uncultured Oscillospiraceae bacterium | reverse complement strand
AAGCGGGGTGAGGGCGGCAGCCCCACACTCAGCCCCTTCCCACGGGGAAGGGGTTTGGGGATAGGGATTGAGAATTCGCACTACTTTATAAAAAAGCTGACTTTTTCTACAAGCTGAACATTTTATCTTGATTGGTTTTGTTTTATATTGTTAATTGAAATTCCGATATTCAAAGGCAGAGCATAATACCTCACCATATAAATAACATCACGATTTCAACGCTGAATTATAAACCGCAATTATTAACCGTATTTAACGTCAAGCTTACTCTCTGACCTTCGACATTTCCCACGCAATAACCGATGCCGCAACCGATGCGTTAAGGCTCTCGGCACTGCTTATCGGTATAAACAGCGACTTGTCGCACAGCTTTTTCACGGTATCGCTGACCCCGTTGCCCTCGTTGCCGATAACGACAGCGGTCTTTTGAGGCAGCTTTTCCTCTCCCAGCTTCACCGACCTGTCCGAAAGCTCCGCCGAATACACGGTAAAACCGCCCTTTTGCAAAAGCGTTATCGCTTCTTCGGTATCACAGCAGTATATCGGCAGTCTGAACAGCGAACCCATCGCACTTCTTACCGTTTTGGGTGCAAACACGTCTGCACAATCACCGGCAAGTATAACCCCATCAATAGAAAATGCGTCACAGGAACGTATTATCGTGCCAATATTACCCATATCTTGTAAATTTTCCAATATTATAAACTGTCTGCTACTATCTATTGTACTTAAATTCAGAATTTTGTCAAGATGTCTTACTGTAATAAAAATCCCCTGCGGCGATTTTGTGTCGGAAATGCTGTCGGCAACCTCTTCAGAAATTCTGACAACCTTACACTGCTCTCTCAGCATACCCACAACATTGGGATATTTATCTTCCGCCGACACAGTAACATAAGCGTTTTCACCTAAAGTACAACCGCTTTTAACTGCTTCAACAGCCAGTTTTGCTCCTTCACAAGGGAAAAAACCCGACTGTCTGCGGTATTTTCTCTGCTCGACCAGCTTTCTGTATTCCTTTATATAACTGTTCTGCTTTGAAGTGATTTCCATATTTCTCCTTAATACTCAGTTTCTTGACTTTTATCGGTCGTTATGCTAAAATTTCTTTAACCGTGTACGGTAAAGAAAGGACTTAATTTTCATGATATTTTCCGAGCTAAGCCTTATTGAAAAGGAAACAGGACTTAAATACGATCCCGAAACCGCAACACTGAGCGGAGTCAAGAACGGTGTTCCTGTCGTAGTTTTTGACAACGATAAAAAGCACAGATTCGACATAGTGTGCGGCGCAGTGATAACCGACCGGCAGTTCGGCAGGATATACACTATGGCTGAGCGCTTTCCCAAGAAAACAATGCTCGGCGTTGAAAACGTTGACGGTTGCGTCAACATTTACTGCAAGGGATACAATCTCATGCAGGAAAATCTGCCGTTACTCATTGAATTTTTGGAAAAACTCACTGCCTATTTAAAAAGTGAAATGCGCAGTTCAACACCTATACAGGTTGCAAAGGTACTTGAACTGGAAGACTATGAGATACTCACAAGACGCAGACGTTCAGACGGGACTGTCCGTCCTCCGTTTGATGTAAAAGGTACGATAAAAGGCTTGCTCGGCGGTATACTCGGACTTCTGATCGGTTGTGCCATATTCGTTGTGTTTATTATGATGTCGGACCTTGTCGGCTGGATAGGCGGCGTTATAATGTCTGCCGCAGTAATATCGCTCTATACGGTGTTCTCAAAGAAGCTGAGAACTATCGACTGCGTGTTAACAGCAATACTTACATTTGCAGGTTGGGTGCTTTCAAACGGTTTTGCGTATCTGTTCCAGATATTCCTGAAAGAACAGGAAGCAGGCACTGTTGTCAATATTTTCGGAATACTTGACAACCTAGCAAAATATTCAATGCAGTATGCCGAATTGTCCGGCAATTTACTGAACCGCCTTATTGTTACATTCATATTTGTAGTTGCCGGCGCAATAGGAAGCTACGTCTTCTATTACAAGCACCACAGCAAGGATATGTATTAAAAGGATTTATATACCCGACTTACAGTCGGGTATATTTTATGCCTTTTAATCTGCCGCTGACACTTCAAATATAAAAAATCACACGCCCATAATAATGTGGGCGTGTTGTTTTCTCTTAAAGAGCAGCCTTAGCCTTCTCAACAAGTGCAGTAAAACCTGCGGGATCGTTGATAGCGATTTCTGACAGCATCTTTCTGTTAAGACCGATGTTAGCCTTCTTTAAACCATTGATGAATGTTGAATAGTTAGTGCCATTCATCTTGCAAGCAGCGTTGATTCTTGCGATCCAGAGCTTTCTGAAATCTCTCTTCTTTAAACGTCTGCTGATGTAAGCGTACTGACCTGACTTCCAGACAGCTTCCTTGGCAGTCTTGAAAAGTCTGCTCTTGCCGCCCCAGTAGCCCTTTGCCAGCTTTAATGTTTTATTTCTTCTCTTACGAGTTGCTAATGCACCTTTAATACGAGCCATCGTTAAATTCCTCCTATAGTGAATATTGCGCCGAAACGGTCGCAGTTAGTTTTTATTTGTAGGGTATGAGCTTCTTAACTTCTGCAACGTTCGTCTTGTCGCAGTATCCTGCTGCACGATTGATACGTTTTCTCTTTGTAGCCTTCTGTGTCAGTCTGTGACGACGGTTTGTCTTCTGGTACTTGACCTTACCGTTCTTGGAGAGGTTAAAACGCTTTTTAGCACCGCTGTGGGTTTTGATCTTGATCTTCTTTGCCATGAGTGGAATCCTCCTTATTTATTTTCCGCCGGTTTATCGGCGTCCTTCTTTGCTTTCTTGCCGTTTGCCGCTGTCTTGGGAGCTACAACTGCCATATAGTTTCTGCCCTCAAGCTTAGCAGGCTTTTCGCATGCGCCGTACTCTGAAACAGCTTCAAGAACTCTCTGCATAAGCTCCTCACCAAGATTTACATGTGACAGCTCTCTTGCTCGTCTGTAACGAACCTTGATACGAACCTTGTCGCCGTTTTTAAGGAACTTTATAGCCTGATTAGCCTTCGTGTTAAAGTCGTTGGTGTCGATATTGAGCGACATCTGTATCTCTTTAAGCTCAGCCTGTTTCTGGTTCTTTTTAGATTCCTTTTCCTTCTTTGACTGCTCAAAACGGAACTTGCCGTAATCCATTATACGACATACCGGAGGAGTAGCGGAAGGAGCGATAAGCACGAGGTCTAAGTCAGCCTCAATCGCCATATCAAGAGCCTGCGCCGAAGACATAATGCCGAGCTGCTCATTGTCAGCTCCGATCACACGGACCTCTTTTTCATTTATCTCTTCGTTGATGAGTTGTTCTTTTGTGCTGATTGTAAAGCACCGCCTTTCTGAAAACAAATTGTTTTATGCAAAACAAAAAGCGTGATAAACTGCAATGCAGATTCTCTCACGCTGTACAAATATTACAGACGGAATTAAACTGATAATCCGTCGGGAATTTCTGTAATTACCTCATTGAACAACCTTTCGGCGTAAATGGGTGAGAGTGCTTCTCTGCTTTTGTTTCACAATTTAATTTACCTGATGATTATACTACATTTATCCGCAGTTGTCAATAGGGAAAGTGAAAAATTTTATTAAAACCGATAAAAAGCGTAAAAACAGCTTGTTTCCCTTTGCCAAGAGCAATCAGCGTAATTATTTCTCAGCCTTTATCCCGATACATTCCGTACAACATCGGATATGTCAAATTCAACATTCATTTTATCACCTGCAAATTTAATATGACATGGACATATTGTAGCGTAAACAAAAAAGAAATTCAAGAGAATTAAAATTGTGCTAAAAGATTAAAATACAGCAAAATTCCCCTCACTTTGCAGTGAGGGGAATCATTTCAAAGTTATTGGTTTAAACCGTTGCGCCCTTATTTACAAATACGGGATAAGTTTCTGTTCCTGCAAGCGAACGGTACTCGCTGATAGTAACGTTCTTATCTGTGATGACGAAGTTCATCTCAGCCTTTGCGCCTACTGTCGTATCCTGCATAAGTATGCAGTTCTTGACCTTTGCGCCCTTTTCAATCTTTACGCCTCTGAACAGAACACAGTTCTCAACCGTACCCTCGATAACGCAGCCGTCGGCAACAAGAGAATTCTTGACATCTGCGTCAATGCCGTACTTTGCAGGGGCGTCATCTCTTACCTTTGTATAGATAGGAGCGTCGCTCATAAAGAGGTGATCACGCAGGCTCTTGTCAACGAGCTTCATATTTGTTTTGAAGTATGTATCCATACTGTCGATCTGTGCGAAGGGCTTGTCGAACTTGTAGCCGAGTACCTTTATCTCGTGGAGCTTCTTCTGCAGTACGTCTATCTCGAAGCTGTAGAGATTACGGCTTTCAGCGTCACGAATTTCGTTGAGCAGGAAATCCTTGCTTACAACGAACATATTAAGGCTTACATTGTGTTCGCCGCTGATTTCGGGTCTGATAAGCACATCGTATATAACGTTGTCGGAATTTACAGCAAGAACGGTCTTTGTCATTGTCTGCTCTGTCGTGAATGTTCCTCTGCCGTATACAACAGTAATGTCTGCGCCGTTTTTCTCGTGGAAATCAATTATAGGTCTGTAGTCGATATTTGCCACTACATCTGCGTCTGAAAGCAGTACATATTCTGCGTTTGAGCTTTCGATAAAGGGCTTTACCTGAGCCATAGCCTCAAGTCTGCCTCTGTAAAGAGCGTTGCTGTTTCCGTAAGGAGGAAGCAGGTGCATACCGCCTGTTTTTCTTGAAAGATCCCATTCATCGCCCGATCCTAAGTGATCCATAAGCGATAAGTAGTTGTCCTTTGTGATAATACCTACGTTGTCAATATCGCTGTTAACCATATTTGACAGCGGGAAATCTATCATTCTGTATCTGCCGCCGAAAGGCACGCTTGCAAGTGTGCGCTGCTTTGTAAGATCGGCTACGCTCTGCTCGTGCATATTAGCGAAAATCAGACCGAGTACATTTGCCATATTAGCCATTTCTCTTTTCTCCTCCCGTTCACACATCAGCCGAGATCATTGCCTTGGGCTTGATCTCCGCATTGTCGCTTACTGTTACGCCGTGTCCGATTACCGCAACACCCCATGTATCCTTGTCCTCGATAGACTCGGGTCTTGCACCGACCTTGACGTTTTCACCTATTACGCAATCCTCGCCGACAATAGCATATTCAACTACTGCACCCTTCTTTATCGTGGTGTTCGGCATTATGATACTGTCACGCACGACTGCACCGGGCTCAATAGTTACGCCTGCAAACAGTACAGAGAAGTCTATGTGACCTTCAATGTTGCAGCCCTCAGAAATAAGAGAGTTCTGGATAACGCTCTCGGGGCTTGCGTAATGAGGAGGCATTACGGGGTTTCTCGAATAAATTCTCCATCTTGAATCGTGAAGCTCCAGAGGAACGTTGGGATTAAGAAGATCCATATTTGCTTCCCACAGGCTGTCGATAGTTCCGACATCCTTCCAGTAGCCGTCAAAGTGATAAGCAACGAGCTTGTTGCCCTCTGCCAGCATTGCAGGGATAATATTCTTACCAAAGTCCTTGCTTGCGCCCTCGTCATTTTCGTTGGCGATAAGGTGCTTTTTCAGATTCTGCCAAGAGAATATGTAAACGCCCATTGAGGCAAGGTTTGATTTAGGCTGTGCGGGCTTCTCCGCAAATTCGTAAATCACATCGTTCTCGTCTGCACTCATTATGCCAAAACGGGGTGCTTCCTCCCACGGCACTTCAAGAACGGCTATGGTAGCGTCTGCCTTATGTGCCTTGTGGAATTCGAGCATCTTGTTATAGTTCATCTTGTAGATGTGGTCGCCCGAAAGCACTGCAACATATTCGGGGTTGTATCTGTCGATGAAGCTGATATTCTGGTAAATGGCGTTTGCCGTACCCTCATACCACGACTTGCCCGATGACGATTCATAAGGGGGCAGTACATGAACGCCGCCGTGAACTCTGTCAAGTCCCCAAGGGTGACCGTTGCCGATATATTCGTTAAGCACCAGAGGCTGATACTGTGTAAGTACGCCTACTGTGTCAATACCGCTGTTTACGCAGTTTGAAAGCGGGAAATCAATGATTCTGTATTTACCGCCGTAAGGAACGGCAGGCTTTGCCATATCCTTTGTCAGAGCGTAAAGTCTGCTTCCCTGACCGCCTGCGAGCAACATTGCCACACATTCCTTTTTTACATGTTTCATAAATAAGTTCCTCCGTTATTTATTTCTTAGCTTTGCCGTTTTTCTTACGGTTCGCCGTATTTGCTTTCTTTGCCGCCGGTTTCTTTGCAGAAGTGCCGGGCTTTACGGCAGTTTTCTGTGCCGTTTTCTGTGCCTGCATTTCAGCCTTTTTCTCTGCGGTTTTTGCAGTTTTTTCTGCCTTTTCGAGCTTTGGCTTGTCGCTTTCGGGGCTGCGCTTGTTGACGGGCTTGAGGAATACTGCGGACATTGCGGGTATCTTCATTGTTATTGAATACTCAAGTCCGTGCATACCCTCGCACTGTGCGGTATATGAAGCGTTGCCGTCGCTGTCGCCGCCGAACTTCTTATCGTCCGTCGTGAACACTTCCTTATAGTCGGCATAATAAGGAACGCCGAAGCTGTACTGCTCGTGTTCATTCGGCAGGAAGTTGCATACTGCGATAAGCTCGTCACCGTTTGACGCAATACGTCTGAATACTATGACGCTGTTCTTGTTGTCATCGTTTGAAATCCAACTGAAGCCGCTCCAGTCGTAATCAATCTCCCATAAAGGCTTGTTGTCGAGATAGAACTTGTTCATAGCCTTTACGAACGACTGATACTGCGAATGCTCGGGGAATTTCAGAATATCCCAGTCAAGACCTGTCTTGTAATTCCATTCCTTGAACTGTGCGAATTCCTGACCCATGAACATCAGCTTCTTACCTGGGTGTGCTGTCATATATGCAAGGAACGTTCTGAGAGATGCGAAACGCTTTTCTCTCGGTCCGCTCATCTTGTCAAGCATTGAACACTTGCCGTAAACCACCTCATCGTGTGAGATCGGCAGTATGTAGTTTTCGGAGAATGCGTAATAGAACGAGAAGGTCAGCTTGTCATGGTTGTACTGTCTGTACTCGGGGCTCATTGACATATACGAAAGCATATCGTTCATCCAGCCCATATTCCACTTGAAGTTGAAGCCAAGACCGCCTATATCGACCGGCTTTGTAACCATAGGCCAGGCGGTAGATTCTTCCGCTATCATCAGAAGTCCGGGGTGTCGTGAGAAAAGGCAGGAGTTGAGGTTCTGAAGGAAATCGACAGCCTCAAGATTCTCGTTACCGCCGTTCTTGTTGGGCGTCCATGCTCCGCCCTGCCTGTCATAGTCAAGGTAAAGCATAGAAGCTACCGCATCGACACGCAGACCGTCTATATGATATTCGGAAAGCCAGTAGTTAGCGTTTGAAATAAGGAACGACTGTACCTCGGGCTTGCCCCAGTCGAAAACTCTTGTACCCCAGTTATAATGCTCACGCTTGTTGGGGTCGGAATATTCGTAGCAGTAATCGCCGTCAAACTCGTAAAGTCCCGCCGCATCCTTAGGGAAATGTGCCGGTACCCAGTCGAGTATCACGCCTACTCCGTGAGTGTGGCAGTAATCTACAAATTCCATAAAATCAGATGGAGTGCCGAAACGTGATGTGGGGGCATAATAGCCTATCTGCTGGTATCCCCACGAACCGTCAAACGGGAACTCGGCTATCGGCATCATCTCGATATGGGTATAACCCATTTCCTTAACATAAGGAACGAGCTTTTCCGCAAGCTGCATATAGCTGAACAGCTCCTCCTCATCGGTCTTTGTAAACCAGGAGTTGAGGTGTACCTCGTATATATTCATAGGAGAACGGTATACGTTCTTCGTCTTCTTCTCGTCCATCCACTTTGAATCTTTCCAGTTGTAGCCGGAAATATCATACACCTTTGATGCGGTATTGGGACGTGTTTCCATATGATAGCCGTAGGGATCGGCCTTCAGTTTTATCTGTCCTCTTTCGGTCTTTATGCTGTATTTGTAATTATCAAACTTCTTGAGTCCGGGGATAAAAAGCTCCCAGATACCGCCGTCGCTGATTTTTTTCATATAGCTTTCTTCACGGTTCCAGTGATTGAAATCACCTACAACGCTGACATCAGCAGCCTTTGGTGCCCATACTCTGAAAACAACACCGCTCACGCCGTCTTTTTCGACAAAATGAGAGCCGAACAGCTTATATGCTTCGGCGTTCTTTCCCTGATGGAAAAGATAAAGGGGAACTTCATATTCCTTAGGCACATTAATAGCCATAACAGATACTCCTAACATTTTATTTTACTTTTTTAATAATAGCACAATTCCCAAAAGTTTTCAATAGATTTGTGCCGATTTTATGAATTGTGCCTTGTTTCAACCTATCTTTTTGTGCAGATTGACAATCAGCTTTCCCATCCGGTTATAAAGCCGTACAGTTCGTCAGCCATCTCTGTCTGCTCGGGGATACGGGGATGTCCGGGCGTTGCCGCACCGTTTCTTCTGAATTTAAAACGTTTTACATTATCCATTGCAAGCTCGTTCACTATTTCGTCAAGAGCATCGTCCCATGTAGGCTCGTGCATAAGTACAGTGGTTATAACAATAAACCTTGCCTTGCCGCCGTATTTTTCGTTAAGGTCAAGCACCATATTCTTATATACGGTCTTCCACTTTTCACGGTATTCTTTTTCGTAAATACGCTTAGGATCGGGGTTTGCGTCATTCTGACCCAATGCGATTATAATATAATCGGGAGTGTAGCGTGAAAAATCCCATTCGGTAAGCTCAAAGTGAGGCTCATAGCCCATCTGCTTATAAACGGTTTCCATACCGATATAATTATCAAAATATCCTGCGCCGTTGATGAGCGAAATTCCGCCCTGTGCGTTGCAGTTGATGCGGGCGTTCAGCTTTCTTGCAAGCTGGAGAGAATATGCAAACCAGCTGTTGTCAAACTGGTTGATATGCTCGGGGTCGGTATGCTCGCAATAGTTTACAGCCTCTACTACCTCGCCTGCCGAAACGCTGTCGCCGTAAACCTCGATATTCATATCATATTTATGGTTTTCGGGTCTTACTTCCGCGTTGCTGTCGATCATAAGTCCGCAGAAATTGAAATAGTGGTGCGAACCGGCTGTTCTCTTGAATATGGTAATAGTATGCTCACCGTCCTCAAGTCCGTCGATTATCGGTATATATACCGGAGTGTCGGAATGGTTGAGGTCGAACTTGTACTGAATGCCGTCAACTATCGCCCCTATCCAGGTAACCTTATATATAAGGTGCGGAAAAATCATCATACCTACCGAAGTGCCGGTAAACTTTGCGCTGACCATACTGCCTGCGTAAATGAACAACGGGCTGTCCGGTTTTGAAAAGTCAATTCTTCCCATGTATGAGAATACCTCATTTGCAGGGCTTATTATCTTCTTGTCAGTCATTTATTTAATTCCTCGCTTAAATTATCATAGTGCCGAAATTAAATCGGTTTATATTTATTTTAACATATTGCGGTATAGTTTTCAACAGAATTATGTAAATATTGCTCAGAAAATTTTACCGTTTTTTCTTGACATTCGGTAAAAATAGTGATATATTTGTGTAAGCGATTACCTAAAAATCGCTTAACATGACTTAAATTTGTTTAAAGAAAGGCAGTAATATGAAGAAAAGAATACTTGCGATACTCATTACAGCCGCTCTTGCGGTATCTGTAACAGGTTGCGCAGGCAATGCGGCAAGCAGCAGCGACAGCACCTCCGCTTCATCGGTTGCGGAAAGCTCAGACACAAGTACACAGACATCGGCAGACGCATCTTCCACAGAAGAAAGCTCCGATAACGGCGCAGAAGAAAGCAAAGACAACAATTCACAGGAGGAGTCAAAGGATTTGGAAGCAAATTATACAAAGTACACTCTCGATGGCGATCTGACACAGCATATGATCGATATGTCACGTCTTAACGAGGGCAACAAGGTAAGACTTGCAAACGTAATAAAGAAGCTGAAAAACGGTGAAGAAGTAACGGTAGGCTTCATCGGCGGCTCCATTACTCAGGGTACAAGTGCAGGCAACGAACTTTGCTACGCAAAGCTTACCGCCGACTGGTTACAACAGACATATTCAAGCGCAAAGGTCAACTATGTAAACGCCGGAATCGGCGCTACAGGTTCATACATAGGCGTACACAGAGTAACGACAGATCTTCTGTCAAAGAACCCCGATCTCGTATTCGTTGAGTTCTCGGTAAATGATACTACAGAATTTACAGAGCGCAACAAGGATTCTTATGACAGCCTTCTCAGAACTATCTGGAAGTCGTCGACCAACCCTGCAATAATCACTGTAGCTACAACCCAGGAAGACGGAACAAGCTTCCAGGAACAGCACGCAGAAATCGTAAAGCACTACGATCTGCCTATGATCTCATACAGAAACACAATTCTTGATACGATCAAGCACGGCGACATAGTATGGAAGGATATATCGGACGATAATATCCACCCCAACGTACCCGGTCACAAGATAGTTTCTCAGCTTCTTCAGGCTTACATTTCCGATGTTGACAAGGACGTTGATAACATAAGCGGCAACGAGAGCGACTTCTCAACTCCCGCTACAAACGCGTCGTTTGAAAACGGTTCACTCCTCACTCTTGCACAGGCAGGCGACGCTGTAACAATGAACGGTGAGTTCAAGACCAACGAAGCAAACTTCGGCGGCTTTGACGGCTACTGGTTCTTCAAGGGCTCAAACAAGACAGACTTAAGCTCAACTGATCTTACATTCAAGGTAAACGCAAAGGAGATCGGTATACTTTACGGAAAGTACACTAAGGCAGGCTGCTCAGCCGATGTTTATATAGACGATGAGCTTGCTATAACACTCAACGCCGACTTCACAGGCGGTTGGGGCAACTATGTTGAGTGCGCGCAGATCAAGAGCTTTGACGCAGCAGGCGAACACACTGTAAAGATCGTTCCCAAGACTACAGATGGTCCGAGCGTATTCAGCGTGACTGCATTGGCAATCGCTTAAACTACTATCTGTAATAATAAAAAAAGACAACAGCCACGACAGAAAATCGTGGCTGTTCAGCTTGTAGAAAAAGTCCATTTTTATAAAAATGGAGCAAATTCTCTATCCCTAACCCCAAACCCCTTCCCCGTGGGAAGGGGCTATATTACTGGGGCTACCGCCCCTAGACCCTGTCGGGGGCTTCGCCTCTGCGACCCCAATTTTTTAATAATTAAGAAGTTTTTCGACAGTCTGAACAGCCACGACAGAAAATCGTGGCTGTTATTTTTATTCAAGACCTTTCAGCAGATCTGCAATACTCTTTCCCGCAAGCCGGGCTGAATATCTTACATGACTTATGTCATTTGCAAGCGCACCGAATTCTATAACCAGCGAACCTCTCGTGAGATCCTGATTATAAAAGCGGTAATCAAACAGCATCGGACGCGTCAGACCCTCGTTATCGGCTTCGATACCGTTTTGCAGATATGTTGCAAACCTGAGATTATTCATATAATCGGGAAGTATTCCCGTGCCGTCGTCACAACCGCATATTATCATTATCTGTGCGGCTTTTTTCCCGTTTATCTCCGTTACAGGCGCTATTCTCACATCACCGTCCGCTATGCCGTCACGGTGTATATCAAGTACCACTTTTACCGATGGATATTCTTTCAGTATTTCCTCTATGCGTTCTCTGCTCCTTGTATACGAATTATCGTATACCGGGTCGTCAAATACCGTACCGTCATGAATAGTGCCGATACCGTTATCGGAGAGCGTCTGGGCGAGCACAGCTCCTACTCCTACCACACTGTTTGCAGGACACAACGATCGCCCCTGATACGCTGTATCATAATATCCGTCGCTGTCACGCTCATAGCTCTCGGTCGTATGCGTATGTATTATCAGCACCTGCGGTTCGTTTCCGCCGTCTATCTTAATTTCAGGTCTTTTAGTTCCCTCTGTAAGCAGAACGTTATTTGATATCTTTGTGCAGTTACGCACCTGACCGTGTTCCAGATCTATCACATTGTCGCCTGTAATTTTCCCATAATGCTTTTCTTCGGTTGCTCCGTCCTTTGCCGTATATGAAGCGAGGTCGTCCTTATCCTTTCTTATATTGAGCGAAATAAGCCCCGTCCTGCTTTCAACCGGAGCGAGAGCAGGCACAAGCGATTCTGTCGGTTCGCTTTCCGTAACACTCGGTGTATTCGGCTCAGACATACTCTCATTCCCCGAAGCTTGTTCCGTTTCGCCGGCTGATGATGTTCCCCCCGCAGAGCTTTGCGGCTTGTCCTGCGAAGCTGTATCATTGCTGATATTATTTTCATTTCCGTCATAATTGCCGATCGGCATAGCAAGCGTTGCGCTGAGCACCGTAAGCCGTTTGAGTCCCGATGCGATATCTTTTCCTTGCAATGCACCGCTGACAGCATTCTCCGCAACACCCGTCAGCGTAAATGAAATTACCGCCGCAGCAATTCCCGCTACGGCAATCCTTGTAACGCCTTTGCTTTTTTTGCTGTTCATAAGCACCATCCTTTCAATACTTCCGATAAAGCTTATGATACGGTACGTTCTTTTATTCACGAATAATTCATCAGCATTGTAACATCTTCCGCTGAAAGCGACGGACAAAGAGTACGGTTTATCGCTGTCGAAATTATATGCGAATATCTTGCCGTTTCTGCGTCTATATCATGCCTTGTGACAAAAAATCTGTCCTTTCCGTTCTCGTACTCCATAGATGTCGGCACTCCGACAGCAATAACCGGAATACCTGCCGTCTTACGGTCAAGCTGTTTTTTACTTCCGCCTATGCCGCTGCCGGGAGATATTCCGGTATCGGTTATCTGTATGGTCCTGCAAAGCCTGTCGGGGTCACCGCAGGTAAGGCTGTCAATTGCTATTATATAGTCGGCATTTATCTTTTCTGCACAGAATACAGTGTGATAAACGCTGTCTATGCCTGAATTTGCGCCGACATCGGTGCGTATCACAGCAACGTTGCCTATCCCATCCGGGCTGTGCATATTTTCAACAAACTGCGACGTGGCAAGCACCTTTCCTGCCGTTTTCCACCCAAGACTGTCTGACGCCACAGACGGATTACCGAGCCCTGCAACAAGACATTTTCCCTCAGGCAGAAGTTTTCTCAGCACTGTGCAAAGCGCCTTTATCTGTCCGTCGGCATATGGCACATCTGCGCTGTCTATCATATAATATCTGCCGCTTGGACGATTAAAAGCCGCTTTGTCAGCTTCCGATATCAGGATCTCGGTTATCTTTTCGCCGTAAAGTTCATAGCTTTCGCAGGCTATGCCGTTTTTTTGTGCGGTGAACTCACTTGCAAGCTCTGTTCTGCCTGTCATCTTCATAAAATTGACCTCCGCTGAGAAAAATTTTTAAAAAAATCGCAAAAACTATTGCAATTTCAAATCGGACGTGCTATAATAAGTCGTATTGTGAAATATAACTATGATTATATGTAGATCTGAATAGAAGGAGGTGCCGTAAGTGCCTAACATTAAATCTGCTAAGAAGAGAGTTTTAGTATCCGCTACAAAGCAGGCTCGTAACAAGGCTGACAAGACCGCTCTTAAGACAATTCTGAAGAAGGTTGACGCTGATACTAATGCTGACAACGTAAAGGTTGCAGTTAAAGCAGTTGACAAGGCAGCAGCAAAGGGTATTATCCACAAGAACGCTGCAGCTAGAAAAAAATCTCAGCTTGCTAAGAAGTTAAACGCTGTTTCCTAAGTTTAAGAACCACGATTTAACGTAGCGCCCCTGCGGGGGCGTTTTCTTTTTATCCGTGAAACAGCATCGGCTTGCATTATTATGTGCCGATGCTGTTTTTTTATTCTGTTATACTCTTCACTGAATAACCGTTATCCTGCCAGTAGTCTATGACATCGGCAAGTATAGCCGTGTTGGTTTCGGACACAGCATGAAGAAGATAGATTGCACCGTTGTGCGTGGCTGAGGTTATACGCTCGTATGCTTTTTTACAGTCGGGCTGGTCGTCAACATTCCAGTCATTATAGGCAAATGACCACAGAACGGTGTCGTAACCCATATTCTTTACAAGGCGTAACGTCCTTACCGAAAATTCGCCGCGCGGAGGACGCATTGTGACGGTTTTATAACCGCCGAAATTATCGGAAATATAGCTTTCAAGTCCGTGTATCTCCTCAAATACCATATCATCGCTTATATCCGGCAATGACGGATGCGTACAGGTATGATTTCCTACCTCGTGACCTTCATTTATCATACGGCTCACAAGATCGGGACTGCTCTTGACATAATCAAGCGTAACATAAAATGTTGCGGTTACATTCTTTTCTTTAAGAATATCGAGTATTCTTCCGGTACAACCGTTTTCATAGCCCTCGTCAAAGGTAAGATATATTGTCTTGTCGTTTTTATCGCCTATATATTCTCCGCCGTATGCGCCGTATTTCTCCTGTGCCTGCATAGCTCCGACAGGACGGTTTTCACTGTCTGTTTCATAACCCTGCCCGTAGCATACCTTTTCAGTGCTATCTGTAAGCAGAGCCGCCTCTGCAGGCGTCTGCCCTCCTATGTCATCACGTCCGGTGCTGTGCCCGACAACGTTCTTGCCGGACGTACATCCGCACAGCAGCATTGACATAGCCGTTACAGCAAATATTTTTCTGTACAAAAAATCACCTCTTTACAGATATAGTATCCGTAAAGAGGTGATTGCAATTCATTGTAATTATTGGCGTCAGTTGCCGAGATAGGTCTTTACCATTGCCTGTAAAAGCTCATCACGGTCGATATGACGGATAAGACTGCGGGCATTGTTGTATGTAGTTATATAGGTAGGATCTTCGGACAGAATATAGCCGACAAGCTGATTTATAGGGTTGTAGCCCTTTTCCTTGAGCGCACCGTAAACAGTCGTCAGTATTTCCTTCATCTCGTTTTCTCTTTCATCTTTGAGTGAAAACGGCATTGTTTTATCGATCATCAAATATCAGTCCTTTCGTTAATATCTTCAAAAAACCGAAATAATTTTAAAGTTGTTTACACTATTATACACTACAAAATGATAAAATACAATAGCAGACCATAAATTTTCGTTAAAATCACCAATAGCGGCTCTCTTTTTTGGGTAATTGATAAAACTTTACAATTCGCTATTGAATTAACGAATTATTTTTGTTATAATAACAATAATCAGATTTTCAGGGGGTAAGATAATGGCTGACCAGAAAAAACCGGCATCAACTAACGGAGAATTTAAAACATCGCCTCTAGGCTTCGATAAAAACGAAGTAATGGCATACATAGTACAGCATAATAAAGAGCGCAAAGCCCTTAAAGAAGAAAATGACGAGCTGAAAAGAGCGCTGGAAGAAAAACATCAGGCAGATGAAAGTTCCGGCAACGAACTTACAGCAGAGCTTGAGAAGAAAAAAGCCGAGCTTGACGCACAGATCCTTGAAAGCAGAAAGCAGGTTCTTGACGAAAGACGCAAGCTTGCACAGACAGAAAAAGAACTGCACGTTATGCAGGACAAATATTCTGCACTGAACGAAGAATTTACCGAGTTCAAAAAGCAGGCGGCGGCTAAGATTGACAAAGCAAAGCACAGCGGCGGCACAATAGATCCTGCACAGCTTGCAGAAATCTCAGCCAAGGCAAATGCCGATGCAAACGCAGTAGTCGCAGACGCTCAGAAGAAAGCGGAAGAGATAATAACAGCCGCAAAAGCGTACTTTGCCGATACGGTACAGAAAACATATGATTATAAACAGTCTGTGCTTGAAAAGGCAAATACATTCGCAAGCACCGTGACATCAGGCGGAACTTCCGTTCCTGCGGTCGATATTTCCACTGTGCTTGCTACAGTAAGCAGTGCTTTGAATGAAGCGATTGCAAATGCTCAGAGCGCAATAGCCGCAGCAATGGACGAAGCCGGAAATAAGGCTTCCGATGAGGTTAATGCTCTTAACGATGCGGTTTCCAAGGCTGTTGAAGAAGCTAAAAACGCAGAAGTGCCGATAGCAGAAGCCGAAAATGCTCAGGAAGAAAAACTGTCCGATGATGAAGAACTGAACAGCGCAAAAGCAGAGCTTGAAAACATCGGCGGATTCGATGCAAGCGAGCTTGAAGCATATATTCCTATGAGTGTTGAGCCTTACAGCTTCGAGCTTAAGCTTGATATGCCCAAACAGGCAAATGACAGCGATGATATTGATGATCTGCTTGCAGACAACAACGGTCTGTTAAGCTCTTTTGAGATAGTTTCCGGCGATGACGATATTTCAGCAGACAATGTAGACACAGGTGATCTTCTTGTAGAGGAAACTCCTGCTGTTACAAACGATGTAGCAGAACTTCTCACAGAAGAACCCGTTGCAGCTACTGCACCGAATTCAGAGCCCGCTCCCACAGCAGATGATTTCAGTGATTTACTTGCAGAAGAGCCTGCTCCCGCACCTGCACCCAAAGTAAAAGAAGAACCTGCTCCTGCGGCAGATGATTTCAGCGATTTACTCGCAGAAGAGCCTGCTCCCGCACATGCACCCGAAGTAAAAGAAGAACCTGCTCCTGCGGCAGATGATTTCAGCGATTTACTTGCAGAAGAGCCTGCTCCCGCACCTGCACCCGAAGTAAAAGAAGAACCTGCTCCTG
>UQBC01000045.1 GCA_900539195.1 uncultured Oscillospiraceae bacterium | reverse complement strand
GCAGAAGAGCCTGCTCCCGCACCTGCACCCGAAGTAAAAGAAGAACCTGCTCCTGCGGCAGATGATTTCAGCGATTTGCTCGCAGAAGAGCCTGCTCCCGCACCTGCACCCGAAGTAAAAGAAGAACCTGCTCCTGCGGCAGATGATTTCAGTGATTTACTTGCGGATGCTCCGGCACAATCCGAACGCATAGCCGACCGTGGCAGTAACAAACCCAAGGAAAAGCTGAATGAAAGCCGTTCAATGGGTGTTGCCGGCAAGGAAGAAAAGGTGAACGATCCCTGGAAGGATCTTGAGGCTCAGATGAACGGTATGACTATAACGCCTCCTCCTGCCCGCAAAGAAACAGCCGACGACGACGGAATGACATCTTCGTTCGACGATCCTGCAGCATCTGCGGCACCAGCAAAGGAAGAAAAGATCGATATGTCTGATTATTCCTCTATGCTCGGCGGCATCAACGATAATATGACCTCCAACACCGCACAGTATGACCCCTCATGGGATCTTAAGATGATGGAAGGATTAAACGGCGATGATGACGATGATGAGATGAGCTCAGACAATGTCGGCTTCTTCGATCTTTAATAAATAGTAAATATCATATGCCGGAAAGTGTTTGCTTTCCGGCATAATAAATGGGTAAAATAACAAGGAGAACCACTTTGGAACTTAATACAAGCGAACTTAAAGAAAAGGCAAAGACTCTCAGAGCCGGAGATAAAATAGAACTCAGCGGTACTGTATATACATCACGCGATGCCGCACACAAGCGCATAAAACAGATTATTGAAGAGGGTGGCAAGCTCCCGTTTGAAATCGACGGTGCTACCATATACTATGCAGGACCTACAGGTACTAAAGAAGGTATGGCTATCGGCTCATGCGGTCCTACAACATCAGGCAGAATGGACCCCTACGCTCCTCTGCTGCTTGATATGGGGCTGTCTGCAATGATAGGAAAAGGCGAACGCAAGCCCGCAGTAGTTGACGCAATAAAACGCAACGGTGCGGTGTATTTCTGTGCAATAGGCGGATGCGGAGCACTCGCTTGTCAATGTATAACCGAGTGTGAGGTAATAGCATTTGAAGATCTCGGCTGCGAAAGCGTAAAAAAGCTGACTTTCGACAAGTTCCCTCTTATAGTTGCGATCGACGCTGTCGGCGGCAACATTTTTGAAACCGGCAGAAACCGGTACGCAGAGGTCTGATTATTCCCGTTTTATATACAAAATCACAGCGTTTTAAAATTTCAAAAAAAATCGAAAAAATTTTAAAAAAAGTGTTGACAAACATAAAACGCTGTGATATAATATAAAAGTCGCTGATACAGAGTGACAAAAAACAGAAAGATATGGCGGTATAGCTCAGTTGGCTAGAGCACTTGGTTCATACCCAGGGTGTCGTTGGTTCAAATCCGACTGCCGCTACCATTTCTACGGCCCGTTGGTCAAGCGGTTAAGACATCGCCCTTTCACGGCGGAATCATGGGTTCGATTCCCGTACGGGTCACCACAAAGCCTCGCAGAGAGATCTGCGAGGTTTTTTGTTTTATGTTTTTCGGCAAAACAGATATTTAAGCATCTCATTTTGTTGAATACCCGGATATTATATGTTATAATAACCTTAGGCACATAATCCGCCGTCAGCGGATTATGCCGTACAAAAGCACGACCGACAGATAACCGCCGGATATTTTCACTCTTTCAGAAGGAGGAGAAATTTATGAAAAAAACAATTAAGTTTGACAATATGCAGACAATCACAGTTATAACTAAAGAGAGCCCTGAACATTCAGTTTCAGCAAATGATGCCGAAATGGACAAAAGAGCCCGTGAAGCTGTAAGAGCAGCTATCAACCGTGCAACCACTTGCAAAAAACCGATTGCAATGTATGATAAGCAAAGGAAACAAGCATATATAGCAACACCCGACGGAGAGAAAAAATATGTCTGAAAGAAAACCGATGGTTCTTGTTTTTGCCGGTCCTAACGGTTCAGGTAAAAGTACCGTTACGACATATTTTGACAAGGTCGGCACATATACAAACGCTGATGATATAGTTGCGGCTACCGGAACGGATAATATGGAAGCGGCTCGTCTTGCCGATAAAATGAGATACCGATCTATTGAGCAAAAAGAAGATTTTACTTTTGAAACCGTTCTTTCTTAACACTATAAACTTGATATTCTGAAGAAAGCCAAAGAAGAGGGATATTTCATCAAGTGTTTTTTTATATTAACTGTAGATGCATCTGTAAACGTTGCCAGAGTGTCAGCCAGAGTTGCCTCAGGCGGACACAATGTTGATGAAAAATCAATCAGAGCACGGTATAGCAAATCTCTTGGCAACATTAAAGAACTTATGAAAATATGTGACATAATGCACGTTTACGATAATACCATCGAGCCTGTAAGGATCATACGAAAACACAAAGATGAAATTTCCATATATCCAAACGATTTGTGGAGCGAACAAATGATACTGAATTTACTTTGATTCTAAATGCAATCACGTTTTTTCTCCTCTACTCTTTGCAATGAAAATTCGGCATACCCATATCAAAAATCGGAATGCCCGTAAATATTGACATATCCATAAAAAAGTGATATAAATTAGTCGTAAAAGCAGATAATAATGTCTGTATTTTATATCATTCTACGGAGGTGTTTCAATTATGATGGGAAGACTCAGAGCGATGCGTGAGCCGCTCAAATATGTACAGGGCAGAGATGCACTGCTTAAATTTCACGAAGAAATGGGTTATATGGGCAAGCGCTGGCTGTTTGTATGCTCAAACAGCGGTTACAAGGCATGCCACGATAAGATAGAAAAGAGCTTTGAAGGTCTTGACGACTACAGACGTTATGAGGTATTCGGCGGAATATCCAGCAACGGCGAAATAAATAAGATGAAGGCTATTGTCGAGCAGGACAACATTGATACGGTAGTAGCCGTAGGCGGCGGCAGTGCCGTTGATACAGCAAAGGCTACCGCATACTACAGCGGAAAGCACATTGTAATAGTGCCTACAGTTGCGGCTACGGACGCTCCCTGTACGGGACTTTCCGTAATTTACAATGATGACCACAGCTTCGATAAATATCTGTTCTACCCCACAAATCCCGACGCTGTAATGGTCGACACGACCGTTATCGCAAATGCGCCCGTCAAGTTCCTTATCGCAGGTATGGGTGATGCGCTCGGCACATATTTTGAGGGTCGTGCTTCTATCCGCACCGAATCCGCAAGCCTTGAGGGTACGGGCATCACAAGAGCAGGTCAGGCACTTGCTCGTCTTTGCTATGACACGCTCCGTGAATACGGCAAGCAGGCTATCGAGGCTTGTAAGGTACACGCCGTTACTCCCGCACTTGAGAATATCGTTGAAGCGAACGTTTACCTTTCAGGTGTCGGCGCCGATAACGTAAACTGTGCCGCCGCTCATTCATTCTACAACGGCGTTACTTCTCTCGGCATAAAGCACGCAGATCACGGCTGCTGCGTTGCACTCGGAACGCTTGT
The DNA here is from genome assembly GCA_900539195.1 of uncultured Oscillospiraceae bacterium. GTDB lineage: Bacteria > Bacillota > Clostridia > Oscillospirales > Ruminococcaceae > Ruminiclostridium_E. Next base: position 13,431 of record UQBC01000045.1, on the reverse strand, counting down.
ACAGCTTGTACTTGAGGGCGCACCTAAAGAAGAATTCAAGGAAGTTCAGGACTTCTGCCTTGAGGTCGGTCTTCCTGTAACGCTTGAAGAAATCGGCGTTACCACGCCTGAGCAGGTTAAGACTATTTCCGAGAACGCTTGTATTCCAGGCGAAACTATCCACAACCTCGCCGGCGATGTACAGCCTGTTGAGCTGTATGCCGCTATTATGCAGGCAGACGCTATGGGCAAGATTGCGCTCGGCAAGTAGTAAGCTGAACACTTTATAAACAGTTTGAACCCCGCATTTGCGGGGTTCTTTTTGTATATCGTTATTCTATTGCAAAACCGATTTTTTGCTTTGCTTTACCCTTATTTTTCTTTGCCGGTGATTTTTCAATCTTTCCGCCTGCATGTTCTGCGTCGGAAATTATTTCCGCACCGTCAATGCTGTTATTTACATCATCACTGTCATCATCTTCTGTTTCTTCAACATCTTCCTTATCAAGAACAAGTGCGATTACCGAAGTGCGTGTAACGAACATTACCCGAGCGTATGCGTAATCGTCGATTTTATCGTAAAGCCTGCCTGCGCTGATCGTACCGTCATATACCGTATTTGTGCTGTTTGCAACATAGCCTATTGTTTCGATGAACGGGAGAAATGCCGCAACGGCTTCCTTATCATACTCGTTATTCTTGTCCTTTATCAGCTTTACTATCCTGCCGATTTCAAAAGGCTTTTTGCCGTAATAATGATCAATGCCCGTTATCGTTACAAAATATGTGTTTTCCATATTCGTACCTCCTTTGTTGATTTAATAATACCAAAAGAGCTGTACAATAAACAGGACTAAAAATAAATAGCACACTGTCACAGTATGCTTACAGTGTGCTTTCAGATATCAATCAAGAAAATAAGAGGCTTCCATATCCGCCGTGCTGAGTGCAAATGCAAGCGGGAACATCTCGAATGCCTTTCCCACGTTGTTTGTATTCTCTTCTCCGGAAAATCCCATATGATAGCGGATAGCAAACGCTTCCTCACGGGTAAGCCGCATAAAGCCGGTAATCATATAAACGGACTTTTCACCGTGTCCGTAAGGCAGTTTATCGTCAAAGAAATATGTAGGCACTTTATCCCACTGCCCGGTCTGCTCATTCTTAACATTGCGTGTACCTCTTGTATAAACGTCCACCTTGCATATATCGTGCAACAAAGCGCATATCGCAATAGTTTCCTCGCTCGCAGTAAGCTTGTACATATCACGCACACGCTCACGCTCAAGATACGCCTTGAAGCAGTGATAAACATTCAGCGAATGCTGTGCAAGACCGCCGTCATATGAGCCGTGAAAGCGTGTGCTTGCAGGTGCTATAAAGAAGTCGCTCTTATTTACAAGATAATCAAGCAGTTTCTCAATGCCGTCCCTGTGAACGTACTGTGCAAAGATATCAAGTATCTCCTTCTTGTTGCCTTCTATCTGTTCGGGTGTAAGTATCTTGTTTTCTGCATTAAGCGGCATAATATAAATTCTCCTCAGTCAACAAAAGCCCCGCATTGCAGGGCTGAGTGTTAAATAATATGCTTATTCTCCAAGCGCTATGCTTTCAGGGAAGATATTTGCACTTTCGTCCTTTGAAAGGTAAGTTGTAGTTACAAAACCGTTGATAACTGCACCGTCCGATATTGCAATAGAGCCTGCCTTGATATCACCGATTATAACCGAATCTCTGTCAAGCTGTATCTTGCCCGAAATCTCAATATTGCCCTTTATCTTACCGTTGAGCTGAGCTACCTGCGATGTAAGGTCGCCTATCAGCATTGAATCATTCGCCATTACAGCCTGTCCCTTAAGACGAACATTACCCTGTACAGCGGAGTTTTTCATGCTGATGTTATCGCAGGTCAGATCGCCTACGACCTTGCCGTTTATATTTATATTCTTGGTGGTTTCAACGTTGCCCTTTATATTACCGTCTATCTTCATATCAGCAAACGAACGTATGTTTCCGTCAATCATAGTGTTCTTTGAGATAACGGTCATTTCCTGAGCGCCGTCTGTTCTCATACTGCCGGCGAAAGGCGCTCCGCCAAAGCCGGAACCGCCGTTGTCCTGAGCAAATCCGCTGTTCTGTGCATTCTGCATACCCTGATCGGATCCGTTGTCCTGAGCGTTCTGTGCAAATGCGATATTCTGATCGCTCTGTGCACCCTGCATATTCTGCGCAAAGCTGTTATTCTGATTATACTTTTCATTCATATCACGGGCTATTCTCTGTGAGAAATCCTGTCCGGCGTTCTGTCCTGCAAAGCCGCCGTTTGACGCTGTACCCTGCTGTACATTCTTAACACTCTGCTCCTGTGAGTTTGCTCCGAAAGTCTGTGAAGGCTGTGCATTCTGAACCGGTTGTGCCTGCTGAGCATTCTGTGCAGACTCGCCCTGCTGTGTATCGGCGCTATCGTTCATATATGCCGCAACATCCTTGACCTCTTTGCGGTTTTCAGACGATCTGGGATTTGTAAGCTCCTTCATAGCCTGTGAAAAATTATCCTTGATTCCCATTGTTATCCCTTTCTTGAAATCAGAATTATTTATTGAAATTGGATCGGTTCGGTCTTATGCGAAAGACTGCCGAATTTATATCCTTTGTCTTTCAGTGCCTTTATGATATCCTCTATCACCAGCACTGTATTGTCACGGTCACCCGTATTATGGAACAATATCACAGGCGTTGAAAACTCCTGTGCGTCTGCAAGCACATTAGTGTAAAGCGTTGTCCAGCCATATCCCTGCCAGTCATTACTGTCAACATTCCAGTCGAAATATGTAAATCCTCTGCGATCCATCTCTGCAATAATATCGTCACGCGTGTCGGTATTATAGTCGTTTACACTGCCGCCGGGAAATCTGTATATATCAGGCGCTTTTCCCGTTGCTTCAAGAACTATGTCATAAGCTTCCTTAAAATCCGCAAGAAATGCGTCTACCGAGGCGTATATCTTTTCGTAATCGTGAGAAGCAGAATGAACACCTATCGTATGCCCTGCGTCACTAATTTCTTTCAGCAATGAATAACAATATTCAGTGCGCTCCGGTACAACAAAGAATGTTGCCTTTACGTTTTCCTGACGCAGATAATACAGCAGATTCTCTGTCAGCACAGAAGGACCGTCATCAAAAGTTAGATAAACCGTGTTTTTGCTGTCCTCAAATTCGCCGTCATATTTTTCGGCGTAAAGATCAGGGTAAAGCGTTGTGTACTTGTCGGTATCCGCAGAGCTGTCCGGTACGCTTTCGGGAGCTGATGATGTTTCGGGCGCCTTTGTGGTTTTCGCAGTGGTTGTTACCGTTTCAGGCGCCGTAGTTGTTTCCGGCTTTACGCTTTCGGTCACAGAAGGATCCGCCTTTGTCGTGTTCTCCGCAGTACTATCACCTTTGGAGTTATCGGAACTTTCTGTCACCGAAGACGATATATCTTCAGACTGTGCCGACAGACGTGAATTCAGCCTGTCTATCTCTGCGGCTTTCTTGTTGTTGTCTACAGCGAAAATTATACAAAGCACCGTAGGTACGATTATGAGCAAAGCCGTAACAGTCAGTATCAGATGCTTGAAAAATCTGACGCTACCGAAATACAAGCATACCACTCCCCTTTGACATATATCAGTATCATACTATATTTATCGTGTTTTGTCAAGTAAAGTCGAACAATGTGAAGACATTTCCTTAATTTTTTTCTTATAGCGTTGCTTCAAAAGCAGCTACTATTTTTGTTGTTTTTTACTAAATCAAGGCGAGAAAATTTATTGAAATTCTATAAAATGCAAAATATCGGTTGTAAAAAATGCTCAAATGTATTATAATTGTTATATTATTCAGCCCGCTTTGCGTAAGTGGGCAGAGCGGAGGGTGATCTAGTGAATACCGAAGAGATAAAATGGATATCGTACTACGGCAAAGACATAAGTGCGATCAGCTGTTCTTTTCACGAGAAGTTAAATAAATTCGGCTTTTGCCTTGTCCTTGACGAATACGGAGCGGACAAAGCGACAAAGGCTCAGATAGGCATACTTGATACCGTACTTGAAAAGCAGGCTCCCAATATCCTGCTGATATGCCCCAGGCATCTCATGCATAGCTGGTACCGCTCGGTAGTAACTTCAAACGGCGTCGACTTCAAGATGATATCGGGCTCGTCAAAGGCTATCACCTACTTCAACGAAAACACATCAAATACATATATAATCGCAGAAGAAGCGCTTGAAGCGGATAATCCGCTTATGCAGAAGTTTGCAGATGCAGGTCTTACATGGGATCTTATTATAATCGATGCAGGGCTTAGCACCTCCGGAATAAAGCTTGAACTTTATACCGAGCATATACATGCAAAGGCTGAAAAACTCATAGTACTTAGTCCTATTCCCTGCGGCTATATGCAGAGCCATGATGAGATAAAAGGCCTTGTAAAGAGCCTGCTTGCAGATGAAAGCAAATCTGCGGCAGTCGATAACATAAACTTTGACGAAAAGACTATCTGCTTTAATCCGGATACCCCCGTAATGCGCTATTTTGACAAATCCGTATATAACGGTGATGTGTCAAGAAACGTTACCTTGCTTGAATATGAATTCTCTCATGATTTCATTTCCAATTCACGAAGACTGATTGATATAAAGACCGGGCTTCCGCTTTACGCACAAGGCGGCAATATTTTTGAAGAATACGGTCTTGAAGCGAAAAAAACATATACAAAGCCCTCATATAATGTTGCCGATGTGCGGGAGTTACGCGATGTTGACAAGAAGCTCGACTGCTTCCTCACAAAGCTTGACGAAGTGCTCAAAGGTTCGGAGAACCGTGCTGTCGTATACTGTGTGACAGGTTCTACTATCCTGTATCTGAAAAAGGTAATTTCCGCCCTGTATCCGAATATAAGCGGACTTCTCAAGATCGACAGAGGCGATATCTTCAATACAAGATACGACAACTTTACAAACGAAACACGCGACAACGCAAGAATAGTTCTTACCGTTGACAAGATAGGTTCTATAAACCCGCAGATAAAAGGCTTCACCCACATATTCAACTATGAACTGCCGGACAGCCCCGTTATATTTGAACAGCGTGCCGCACGTCACGGCGGAAAGGACGAACAGTCAAGAGAATTTATCGTATTCTCCGACAAGAACAAGCTGTTCGATTCAAGAATGCTGTCAAAGGTACTTTTCGGCAAGATATATAAGAGCATAGTAGCCGGACTTCCCGGCAGAAACGTGCTGTTTGACCTGCCGAATGCCGCACAGCTGATAACCGACGGCATAAGAGATCTGCAGTATGTATGCTCATATACGGGCGAGGTTTCAAACTGTCACGATGTAATCACCCAGTTCAGGAGTGATTACAACATTTCGCCGTCAATAGATATCTCCACAGCGGCAAAGGCTCACGAATATACAAAGCTGAAACTCGACAAGATATACCGTGCTTTCGGCATTGAAAGCAGAATAAAGGAAAATGCTTCCACCGAAGAAAAGGTGCTGAAACCGATGATAAAAGAAGCGCTTGAGCGTTTTAACGGTTCACTGATTTATCTTGACGAACAGCAGCATATAGTTGCACTCGGCGGAACACAGCTCGAAGAATGCCTTTACAGCGAACAGTTCCGCTCATATAAGGAACGTTGTGCCTCAGATGATATTTCGACAGGCATACGCGCCGCACAAAAAGCATTTGAAAATTTCATTACCGACAACAAGAGCGCAGAGTTGCGTTTATGCGTAAATCAGCTTCCCGACACGGTAAAGATGCCTGTATTGCTTAATTCGTGGCGGTATCTCACCGACAACTTTATGATACAGGAAACTTTCAGACAATTTATGAAAAAATACAATGAGGGAGTGATGTAAGGTGGAGGCTTTTCGTAACGAAGAAATTGCGGGACTTTTAGGCGATTTTTATCAGGCACACGCCAATGAAAACCGCGAGGTAATGGAACAGTCGCTGATGAAGATGCAGAACCTGCTTTACACAGGTGAAGCCGACAGCACCCCGTTCAAGGATTATTTCAATTCCGTATTCGGCGGACGTACTCCGTACAACGCTTCTCTGTCAGTAAGCGACTATCCTAAAGAGTCGATCATCAGAGAACTTTTACAGAACACATTCGGCTGTTACTACTCCGACCCCGATATCAAGGTTCTTTTCAACTTTGAGCAAAACGGAGAAATCAGGCTGACATACAACGAGGACGGTTTCACGCTTGAACAGATACTCTACTATCTGAGTATCGGCAGAAGCGACGGTGACAAATCCCGAGAAGGTCGTTTCGGTGTAGGTTCAAAGAGCGTTTTTATGAATGTTGAATGGTTGAAGCTGCGTTCAAACAACTTCAATTTCAGGATAGTAAACGACGCCGGCATTCTCAAGATAAGAGAACTTAATCTCACAGCCCCCGTATTCAAAGGCACCGAGATAATCTTCAAGGTATCCGAAGAAGAACAGGCTAAGATAAAAGAAAACCTTGTAAATCTTACGATCCACAAGGGCGAATATATCAACCTTGTTGAGTTCTGCTTTGCATTTATCAGAAAGAAACAGCTCGGAAGATTCGGAGAGGCAGAAAACCCGAGCCGCACCTTCAATATAGCCGTAATGGATATGGGCAAGCCCCTTGCCGTATATAAGGTTATCCGCTACCAGAAAACTCCCGATGACGACCCGACCGTGCGTTTTCTTCAGAACGGCAAGAGCGTTATCGAGTTCATCTGGCACGAAAACGAGGGCTTTGTATACCTCATTCCGTTTGCTGTATCAGCCGCAAGACGTGATACGATAGTAAAGGTGCTTCTTGATAAGTACAACTACTTCTCTACCTATGAGCTGACAGGTCTTATCAAGTCAACAGGCGAAGACTTTATCAAGGAAAAGCTTTCGGCATTCTTCATAAGCGTGCCGAACTCATATATCACGACCCACAGAACCGGTATACGCCACGAATGCGAGGAAGAGGTTTCAGAGGCTATAAACAGGGATCTCAAGTTCATGATAGAAAAGTACTCCCGTTATTTTGTCCTTGAGCTTCTGCAAAGGACAAATTCAGAAAAGTACTATATGCGTCCCAAGCACTATGTGTTTGAGTTTTTCAGCAACTATCTGACAACCAGCGTAATGGTAGGCGACCTGCGCAGTGTGTTCCACAACAGCATATCACTCCTGCTCCCGGGCAAGAATGAAGCTATGCCATACTCCGAGGTAAAACAGCTTGGCTTCTTCTCTATAACCGACCACGTTTCAAAACAGGAGCACGAAAGCGGTGCGGCATTCACCGAGTATATCGAGGACGAACTTGCCAAGATGCGCAAAGATGTGGCGGATATGCCTGAAAACATCATAATGGCAAGCTACAACTGGATTGACGAGGAAACCGAAGAAGAAGGCAGAGAATTCTGCTACAACTTCAACTTTGACGGTAACACCTATGTTCTTGACAGCGAGAAAAACCCTGCAATAAAAGACTTTGACTTAAGCTTCGGCTTCAGAAGCATAGTCAGCCTGAAACTCGGCAAGTACGTTATAAACGACGCTGTTGCAGATGAAGACGCACTTATAGGCGCATTGGGTCTGTTCGACGCTATGTACGGTCAGGACTACAAGATAGGAATGAGGTACTTCCAGTTCAACGTACATTACCGTGATATCACTCACAACTTTGACGTTGCCCGTATGACGGTACATAACCTGAAACGTGCTTACGACTGCATAGTTGCCCACAAGAACAGCTTTGAAAATCATCAGATATACAACGAAGTCATAAATATGCTGATAAACAGCTTCACACAGGGCAAGGACACAATGACCTTCCTGCGTGAGATGAAACAGCAAGGCAGTGACATAACGCTCCAGCTCGATATCAACAAGAAGTTCAGATTTGCCGCTTACGGCAAACAGTTTATGATACCCAGCAGTATCACCAACGCCGACCTTCTTGAAATAATCGGCGATGTATACGCACTTATCAACTGCGGTATGTTCAACGGACGTGTATTCGACTTTTCGTTTATGAAATCGGGCTACTCATTTGAGAAGTCATCTCTGATGAGCTTACTGCGCGAAAGCGATCTCACCGATGAAAAGGTATCGGCAGTTATCCCGAATCTCTACATATGCGACCTTAAAATCCCCCGCATAGCACTTCTCGGTGAAAAAGACAAGATTATCCGTATCATTGATATAAACGACCCGATAACAGACGAGGAACGCAAGAATATCACAAAGTACGTTGTACTGCGTGACGACTGCACCAAGCCTGAGTTTGCAAAGTACGTAGAGTATCTGCTTACAGGCGAAAACAACAACGTTCTCAGCCAGTTCTATTCAAGCACTGAAGAACCGAACCAGGTACTGCTTGATCAGATCCCGTACTATTACAAGCCTCTGCCTTCAATTACCGCAGATGAATTACAGTTCCTGCGTACAAAGTACAAGGCACTGCGCAGCCTTTCAAATCTGCGTATATACCGCAATTACTTTGCAAAGGACATAAACGGTACAATGTTCGGCTACGGCGGAACCTGCTCCTGCTGCGGATTTGAGTCAAGCATTATCAACAACTATGTTATAAAGAGCTTTGAAGTCGGTCTTTTCAAGGATGACAGAGAAGAAAAATTCAAGTTCTCCCTTTATATGTGCGCAAATGACTCCTACGCCGCAAGCGGTTGGATTATCGAGGACATCAGCATAGGCGGTATGAGCCCGTTTATATGGCTTGACGAGATCTCCACCTGCGAGGTTATCCCGCCCGAGTTCCTCCTCTGCACTATCAAGTACCGTTGCCAGCTGACATATGATATCATAGGCAGCGAAGGACGTGAAAAGGGTGAGATAGTCACTATGGAAAGCGTAAGCGACGGCGAACAGAAGACAATGGATATCATTCTTTCACCTCTTATGATGGCTAAGTGGATAGAAGATAACCTGTCGGATGAGTATGCTACAGATAATTCCGACAACAGCGATTCAGAAGCACAGAATTAAATATGTAACCGCTCCGGAAACAGAGCGGTTATTATTTTATACAGCGAAAGCCGTACCAATGTAGTCTGCACCGGTACGGCTTTATATCATAGCAAATTGTTTATATGATATCCTTGATATCGACATTCACGCCTGTAAGACCTACATAAGCGCCCTGCTTTGCCTCATCGCTTTCTGCATGAGCAAGTAACCATTTGTTGCAAGCCCAGAGCGTCTTATCTTCTTCATATACGGGTGTAATGTTGGGCTTTGCGCCGTTTGTACCCTTAGGCAGTGCGATTACCACCTTGAAGCATCCGTCCTTAGTCGCATTGCAGGGAGCGTAATGCAGTGTTGTTGCATAAACCTCGACAACATCTCCTGCCTTCGCCTTGAATGCCTTGACCCTTGAAGTGTCAAGCTTGCCGTCAACAATATCATCCTCTTTAGCAACGAGCAGAATAAAATCATACAGACCTATGTTGAACTCGCTGTCACGGTGATACTCAAGGCAGTTCAGCTTTGTGTTGTGACCATTGCACCAACCAAGCTGGATAGGCATACCGCCGTAAGCGTTGTTCTGCAAAAGTCCGAACAGCTTTGTATTTTCAAGCGCCGCCTCGCTCGGAACATATCCTACAGCATCGGGTAACGGCGTGCTCTTGTCAAGCGCTGAAAGCAGGTCGCTGACGTCATAGCCGGTATGTACCTTGCCGTATACGGCAAATTCCTTATCGTTTACTGAATATATCTTCATATCAGATTCTCCTTTTAACTTGCAGAATTCTTCTGCGTGTTAACGTTTTCACAAACAGTAAAGAAAACAGCCATAAGCTACTAACTCATGGCTGTCTTTAATGTAAAAATTAGTCCTCAGCGGGTGCGCCAACGGGACATACACCTGCACAAGCACCGCAGCTAACACATGTGTCAGCGTCGATAACGTACTTGCCGTCACCTTCAGAAATTGCCTCAACGGGGCACTGAGCAGCGCAAGCGCCGCAAGCGATGCAATCATCAGAAATTTTATAAGCCATCGGAATGATCCTCCTTGTGATTTTTTGTCATAGAGTTATATGACTTGTTTATATTGTAACACAATTTCGGAAAAAATCAAGTCCTTTTGATAAATTTATATTGAAATATCACGCTTTTTTCTGAAAATTTACGCCATTTTCAAGTTAGCGTTAAGCAACTGTAAAACCGCTCCCCGTCTTGCTTTGCAGTTTTAGTCGAGTAAAGCGAGCAACTTGTCCTTGCTGACAAAACCTACCGATTTGTCTATCTGTTTACCGCCCTGAAAAGATATTACGCAGGGTATAGAATCTATGCCGAAGCTCATTGCAAGCTCACGTTCATCATCCGTATTTACCTTGCAGATTTTTATTTCAGGGTGCTCTTCTCCAAGCTCCTCAAGCACAGGGCTGAGCATTCTGCACGGACCGCACCACGATGCCCAGAAATCCACTAAAACCGGCTTATCGGACTGTAAAACCTCTTCCTTGAAGTTTTCTGACGTTACATCTATATGGCTCATAATTGATACTTCCTTTCATTTTTTGGTTTATTGCTTTCCAAAGAATATAGTGCGTAAATTTATCGCACTTATTCTGAATATGATTTTAGCACATACAAAGGGATTTGTCAAGATAATCCGTAACCGTTACTGATTTTATTTTTTCAAAAACAAGTTGCAAAAAACGATGGGATATGTTATACTTTAAGAAATATGTAATATCACCATCGGTGCGGTTTTTCGCACTTGAATCCCCAAAGACAAGAAGGAAAGGAAACTGAAAAATGGCGGAATTTTCAACAAGCGAGCACGAGCTCGTACTCGTCATTGACTTCGGCGGTCAGTACAATCAGCTTATCGCACGCAGAGTCAGAGAGCATAACATATACTGCGAGGTCATCTCATACAAGACACCTATCGAGCAGATAAAGGCAAAGAATCCTAAGGGCATCATCTTCACCGGCGGTCCGAGAAGCGTATATCTTGACGACTCCCCCAGAATGACAAAAGAAATATTTGAACTCGGCGTACCGATATTCGGTATCTGCTACGGTGCGCAGTTTATGGTTTACGGTCTTGGCGGTACTATCGGCAAGGCTAACGAAAACGCCGCCGCTGAATTCGGCAGAACAGAGTGCGAATTTGATACGGAATGTGCCGTATTTGACGGTCTTAAGAAAAACTCTGTCGTATGGATGAGCCACAACGACTACATCGAGGTTCTCCCTGAAGGCTTCAAGGCTGTAGGTCACAGCGACAAATGCCCCTATGCCGCAATCGAGAACGTTGAAAAGGGATTTTACGCTACACAGTTCCACCCCGAAGTAAACCACACCGAGCAGGGCTTTGATATGCTCGGAAACTTCCTTTATAAAGTATGTCACTGCAAGGGCGACTGGACAATGAAGAACTATGCGGAGGAAGCTATAAAGCAGATCCGTGAAAAAGTCGGTGACGGCAAGGTACTGCTCGCTCTTTCGGGCGGCGTTGACAGTTCGGTAGCTTGCGCACTGCTTTCAAAGGCAGTCGGCAACCAGCTAACCTGCGTGTTCGTCGATCACGGCTTTATGAGAAAGAACGAGGGCGACGAGGTCGAACAGGCATTTAAGGACTGGGACGTAAACTTCATCAGAGTAAATGCCGCAGATCGTTTTATCGGCAAGCTTGAAGGTGTATCCGACCCTGAAACAAAGAGAAAGACCATCGGTGAAGAATTCATCCGTGTATTTGAGGAAGAAGCAAAGAAGATCGGCAAGGTCGATTTTCTTGTACAGGGTACGATTTACCCCGATGTTATCGAAAGCGGTACAGGCGATGCCGCAGTTATAAAGTCGCACCACAACGTAGGCGGTCTGCCCGACTATGTTGACTTCAAGGAAATAATCGAGCCGCTCCGCCTTTTATTCAAGGACGAGGTAAGAAAGCTCGGTACTGAGCTTGGTCTGTCAGACGTACTTGTATGGCGTCAGCCGTTCCCCGGACCCGGTCTTGCTATCAGAATCATCGGCGAGATCACCCGTGAAAAGCTGGCAACTCTCCAGGACGCAGACTACATCTTCCGTGAGGAGATCGCAAACGCTGGTCTTGACCGCAGCATCAACCAGTACTTTGCGGTACTTACAAATATGCGTTCTGTAGGCGTTATGGGCGACGACAGAACTTATGACTACACCCTCGCATTAAGAGGCGTTACGACCAGCGACTTTATGACCGCCGACTTTGCAAGGATACCTTATGACGTGCTTGAAAAGGCAAGCGTAAGAATTGTAAACGAGGTCAAGAATATCAACAGAATCTGTTACGATATTACAAGCAAGCCGCCGGCGACTATTGAGTGGGAATAAATTGAAAAAGTCTGAAACCCCAGTAATATCAAGGGTTTCAAGGTTTTCGAAGAGCCCGTTGATAAGATTTTGATAAGATTCTACTCGGTACCCTTTATCGTGTGTATCGAGTGGTTTGTGAGTAAAAAGTAATATCTTGTGGCTCGCAAAAATACCATATTAACATTAAACCCCGTACTGACGGATTAAAGTCAGTACGGGGTTTTTGTCGTTTGCAATTATTTTAACTTATCCTTAAACGCTTCAACCATAGCATCGCTGAGATTCTGTGACGGTACTTTCACAAAACCGGAAGCTTCATCATACTTCGGATAATTGTAGCGCCACTTGTCATATTCGTCACGGTTAATGTCGCCGTTATGATATTTCTCGGATTGTTCAGCCCACGCATTAAGCATTTCCGAAAGCTCGGCAGCGTCATTTCCCTTGCGAGGGTCTGCATACATTGAAACACCGTTTTCAGTCTTTACTATTGTCAATCCATATCTGTCCTCTAATGTAAACAAGGTGTGCATTAAGCCTATATAGCTGTCAATGTCGGGAACAGAAAGAGCCTGTGGAGATATATCAAAAACTTCTGCTAGCTTATTTGTTAAGTCTGTTTTAGGTGTTCTTGAACCGCTTTCATATTGTGCCATACGAATATCGGCAGTCTTTTCAGGAAATCCGACCACCTGTCCTAAATATTTCTGCGTCATTCCGCAAAGATTACGAAAGAACCTTATTCTCTCACCAATCGCCATAAAAATCGCACTCCTTATTTATGTAATGTGCAATCAGTATATCATATATGTTTAGTATATGTCAAGAGATGTAAAACAAAAAAGTTTAATATTTTTCTGAAAACCACTTGACATAACGGAATATGTTTAGTATAATCATTAAGCAAATAGCGTTAAGCTGTTTGCAAAAACTGAATATCCGTCATATATCACGGTAATGGTATATCCGCTCGGGCAAATCGGATGGCGGCCAGAAAGTATCCGACACTAAACAACCAAAACAATTATAAAGGAGGTATTTTTATGACAGAAAAGTCTTTTATCAGAGCCGATGAGGTTGCAGAAGAATTGGA
>UQBC01000044.1 GCA_900539195.1 uncultured Oscillospiraceae bacterium | reverse complement strand
CTTATCGTCGGCAGCGTCAGATGTGTATAAGAGACAGTAACTACACTGCATCACACAGATTAAAAATCTTCACGAAACCACTTGACAACCCCATTTTAATATGATATAATAATCACGCTGTTCTAAAGACAGCAGGTCGGTTTACCGCTAACGAGTCCACGCTCGCCTGCCGAGGAATGGGAAGAATACTGAATTTTCTGCCCTTTTCTGTCTTACAGAGGAGGGCATTTTTATTAAATGTTTTTCCTTTTTACGAACAGTAAATCACGAAAGGAGAAAACAATATGCCTAGTGAGAAAGTTTTACAGGTAAAGCAGAATTACGTTGCTGAACTCGCTGAAAAGCTCAAGAAGTCCGCTTGCGGTGTGATCGTTGATTACAGCGGTATCACAGTTGCCGATGACACAGTTCTGAGAAAGGAACTTCGTGAGGCAGGTATCGACTACTTCGTAGTCAAGAACACTCTTTTAAAGCGTGCAGCTGAGATGGCAGGCGTTGAGGGTATTGATGATGTTCTCGAAGGAACAACAGCTCTCGCACTCGCAGAGGAAGACATCGTAACTGCTCCTAAGATCCTGTTCAAGCAGGAAGAAGCAAGCGACGGCTCATTCTCAATAAAGAAGGGCTTCGTTGACGGCAAGGGCATCAGCAAGGACGAAGTTGTTGCATACGCAAAGCTTCCTACAAAGGAAACACTGCTTGCACAGCTGGTATTTATGCTTCAGTCCCCTATCCAGAAGCTTGCTATCGCTGTAAGCGAGATCGAGAAGAAGCAGTCCGAATCGGCAGAATAATTTCTGTTCGGACAAAAGCGGCTGTTGCATAAGCACTGCCGTAACACAAACAATGAAAACATATTAACGGAGGATAATTAAAATGGCTTCAGAGAAAATTTTAGCTATGATTGAAGAAGTAAAGGGCTTATCAGTATTAGAGCTCAACGAGCTCGTTAAGGCTCTCGAAGAAGAATTCGGTGTATCTGCAGCAGCAGTTTCAGTAGCAGGCCCCGCAGCAGGCGGCGCAGCAGCAGCTGAAGAAAAGACAGAATTTGACGTAGTTCTCGCATCATTCGGTGATGCTAAGATGGCTGTTATCAAGGCAGTTAAGGACGTTTGCGGTCTTGGTCTTAAGGAAGCTAAGGAGCTCGTTGAAGCTGCTCCTAAGGCTATCAAGGAAGGCGCTTCTAAGGCTGAAGCTGAGGAAATCAAGGCTAAGCTCGAAGAGGCTGGCGCTAAGATCGAACTCAAGTAAGTTCCGCGCTATATACGCTTTTTCAAAGGACGGGTTTTTACCCGTCCTTTTTGCTTGTAGAAAAAGTCTGTTTTTTATAAAATAGAGCAAATTCTCCATCCCTAACCCCAAACCCCTTCCCCTCGGGAAGGGGCTATTTTGCTGGGGCTACCGCCCCTAGACCCTGCAAGGATGCTTGCAGTCAGCCACACAAAGCCACTGCACGATGCAGTGGCACAAATGGCTGACGACCTGTACGGGGGCTTCGCCCCTGCGACCCCATTTCAATATTTACAAGAGGTTTATCGACAGACTGAAAGGACGGGTTTTTACCCGTCCTTTTTTGTATTCAAAGAAGTTCTTTTCCGGCAGTCCTGCAAACTGTCGATAAACCCACGCTCCGCAAAATTCATATAAAATAATCTTACACAAATTAAAAACCGGACAAGTAAAAGGAATTTTGCCTACAGTGCTGACCGCTCCTCAACGTACCTTTGCACGCCTGTCGAAGCGGTTTACTTGTCTGCTTCTTTCTTATAGTCAACGTTTATTTTGCATTTTTTCAAAAGTAATGGACAAAACACCCCTCTCGGTTGTATTATAGGTTAAGAGAGAAAAAAACTCAGGGGGAACGATTTATGACGTCAGATTATTCTTCCGAGAGCATAAGAGAGCTGTATCTGCGTAATTACGACACGCTGTACAGAGTGAGCTTTATGTATCTGAAAAACGCCCACGACTCGGAGGACGCGGTACATAACACCTTTCTTAAGGCTATCGAAACAGGAAAACGATTTGAAAGCGAGAAGCACGAAAAAGCATGGCTTATCCGTGTGGCTTCAAACATATGCAAAAATATGCTGAAAGCCGCAAGCAGAAAAAATGAGCCGCTGTCGGACAACATTCCCGACAGCGGTATAAGCAGTGAGGCAAAAGAACTTCTTTATGCGCTTTCGGATCTTCCCGACAATCTCAAAATACCCGTGTATCTGTTCTATTATGACGGATACTCGAGCGATGAAATAGGACATATGCTTCATATCTCGCCGTCCGCTGTACGTTCAAGGTTGCAAAAGGCGCGTGAGCTGTTGAGAAATGTCCTCGGCGATGAAAGGAGCGTTGAATAATATGACAGTAAAACAGGCACTTGACGAGATAAACGCAACGCCCGAGCAGAAAAAGAACGGACTTGACCGCCTTATAAACGAGGCTAAGCCTGCCGCAGATTTCAAAAGGCAGATAAAGCGCTATGTTGCTACTGCCGCGGCGGCTGTAATTACTGTGGGAACGGCGGCTGTAGGCATTCACTTTGCAATGCTTAATAATCAGGGCGGACCTATAAACGTATCAATAGGCGACAACAGTGCCGCCGACAGCATAGTTACACCCTCGGAAAACACAAAGGTACATTCCGAAAAGAGCGGAATGACTTTCGTTGATGACAAGGCATTCTGGGCACAACTCGGAAAAATAACTTATCATCCGGTAGATAATACACCGACCATAGATACTACAGAAATCAATGCGGCTGATGATTTTGACAGTCTTTTCTGCACGGATAAGCAGGTTCAGAGTGAAATGCTTGACCTGTTCGATAATGCAATTGACATCACAAACAAATATATCGTTCTTCCCAACAGCAATGCGGCGGTAGGCATATCCTCGGATATGAGTGTGCAGGAAATTGAAAGCTTCAAAAACAACAGTGCCAACTGCTTTGTCGGCACGGGTTATTATGAAAACGAACGTTTTTATTATGCCGACAAAACGTATTTCGGGTTTGATA
This sequence comes from uncultured Oscillospiraceae bacterium, assembly GCA_900539195.1. Taxonomy (GTDB): domain Bacteria; phylum Bacillota; class Clostridia; order Oscillospirales; family Ruminococcaceae; genus Ruminiclostridium_E. The sequence continues at coordinate 14,911 of UQBC01000044.1, read as the reverse complement.
CCTCAGAGGAATTTATAAATACCGTATCACAGGTATATACGGGAAATCACTCAGATAATTTCACAGAAGATTTTTATAATTACTGCCCCGATTACATTCAGCCGGCGGATAAAAATAACATAAAATCGAATTTCGGTATAAATATAGACAAGGATTTTCCTATAACAGAGCTGTACTCAGCCCATACGCAGTATTGTGCGGCTGTTTATACCGATGAAAGCCATAATTCTTTGATCCTGTTATCGCTTACCGCAAAAGACGGCGATAATGACAGCAAAACGTTTGAACTCAGATATGTACCCATGAAATATGTTGACGGAAAGCTTCGTATAATTGTCGAGGTGTATAACACGATTTTTATGGACGTAAACGCATTCTCCGATAATTTTATGTACAATTGCGGAATGGCAAGTGAAATAGAATCAGACGCAAAAACCATCGATATAACCTCTGTGGTGGGTGACAGTGACAGCTTATCAAAGCCGGAAGCAACCAAGGCTGTGACAACAGTCAAAACAACTACTTCAACCACAGCCCCCGCAACTTCAACCACACCGCAGACGACCGCAACAACGACTATGACCACTAAGACAACTGCCGCAACAACCGCCAAGCCCGCACCCGAGCCGACAGGCACAGCGACTAATGTGACGCTGAGAATGACAGGCGATGAATCGTATCTTCAGAGAGGATATCTGTATTATCTCAAGGTCAGCAATGAATTTATAAACAACTCCGACGTTCTTGAATACACCTCGGACAAGATGAGCGAATATCCTATGTTCAACACTGACGGAAGCGATCACACATTTGACAGTATAGAATGCGGCACATATATTATTGCAGGTCCGTGGATCTGTGCGACAAGCGACAGCGGATATGCCACATTCCATGTAACGGAAAGCAACAGCAACGGTATAATAAATATCGATCTTAACAACGGAACGGTTGCAAAGGACAAAATAAAGGTTGTTGAGCCGGTAAGAGAAGAAGAACCACTGCCGGAATCCGACAAGCTTGCTATGGTTTTTGACGACAGCATTACATTTGAGAATGAAAAATACCGTATGTGCAGCAGTGATGATACTTATTTCAAGGCTGACGGAAACTATCTGAAAGATATAGCGTCCGACGACCGCAAATTCAGGAAGATTTATTACCTGCCGGATTCAGATACAAGAGTAAATATATGCGGTAAAGAACTTACACGGGAAGAAATAAAGCAGAACGTTCTTCTCTGCAAGCACCACCCGCTCGGTGGAAAGTCCGATTATTACAGGATATACGTCAAGGAAAGCTTCTGCGAATATATCAAAAAGGCGACCGGGGCAAAATCTGTTGCCGCACTTGCGGCAAACACGAATTATAACGATTCAGCGGAGGTATACATATACGGAGAAAATACAAAATTCGGCGTCAAGGACAAGAATGGCAAGCCGATAGCAAATGAAAGGTTTACTGTTTATTACCTTGATTCTGTCGACAGATATTTTCTCAAAAACAATACTCCTCTGACAAGCAGATTCGCCGCCTATGATCCGGCATACGGAGACGACTATTTCAATACGGATAAAAACGGTATGATACCCACATGGACAGAAGATCCAAGCGGTGACGGCGCAGTGGTACAGCACGGATTCCTGCTCTATTCCGGCTCTGCCGTCATAATTAAAGAAAGCGACATCAGCGATAACCGTATCGGTGATAATTACCCCGTTTGCGTTTACAACATTTCCGATGACGGCATAACCTTTGAAGCCTCTTATCCGTACAGTATGTTCAGGGACAGGATATGGGCAGATAACAGCTATCATAACAACAAAGGATATTAACTGTCATACGGACGGTGATCCACATAACTAACTATCATAAGTAATCAGACGCACGGCGGGAAAACACTCCTGCCGTGTGTTTTTATCAACTGCGCATTTCTTTATAAAAAGTACTTGCATTTTATCCGCTTTTTTGGTAAAATAAAATATGAGCGCAGAAGTGTAAAAATATGCGTGGAATTTGTATTTCTTGAGGACAGCCTCATACAAATAAAGTAAAAGCGAAAGGATCATTACCATGAGCAAATTAAACAAGAAGAATGTAGAAGATTTACAGGTAAAGGGCAGAAAAGTCCTTGTTCGTGTAGACTTCAACGTACCTATGAAGGACGGCAAGATCACAAACGACAACAGAATCCAGGCCGCACTTCCCACAATCAATAAGTTAGTTGAGAACGGTGCAAAGATAGTTCTTTGTTCACATCTCGGCAAGCCGAAGAACGGTCCCGAGGACAAGTTCTCTCTTAAGGCTGCTGCAGAAAGACTTGCAGAGCTCGTTAATACAAAGGTAGTTTTCGCTAAGGACGATACGGTAGTAGGCGAGAACGCTAAGAAGGCAGTTGCAGAAATGAAGGACGGCGAGATAGTTGTTCTTGAAAACACACGTTTCCGCGGCGCTGAAGAAACAAAGAACGGTGAAGCATTCGCTAAGGAGCTTGCAGATCTCGTTGACGACGATGTATTCGTAATGGATGCTTTCGGTTCTGCACACAGAGCGCACGCTTCTACAGCTGGCGTTACAAAGTTTGTTAAGGAAACAGCAGTAGGCTACCTTATGAACAAGGAAATCGAGTTCTTAGGCAACGCTGTTGAAAACCCCGTAAGACCTTTCGTTGCTATCCTCGGCGGTGCTAAGGTTGCAGACAAGCTGAACGTTATATCAAACCTCCTCGAAAAGTGCGACACACTTATCATCGGCGGCGGTATGGCTTACACATTCTTAAAGGCTAAGGGCTATGAAGTAGGTACATCACTCGTTGACAACGAGAAGATTGACTACTGCAAGGAAATGATTGAAAAGGCTGAAAAGCTCGGCAAGAAGCTCCTTCTCCCCATTGATACAACAATTGCAAAGAGCTTCCCCGATCCTATCGACGCTGAGATCGAAGTAAGCGTTGTTGACGCTGACAAGATTCCTGCTGATATGATGGGTCTTGACATCGGTCCTAAGACAATGGCTCTGTTCGCTGATGCAGCTAAGTCAGCTAAGACAGTTGTATGGAACGGTCCTATGGGCGTATTTGAGAACCCCGTATTAAAGAAGGGTACAGTTGCTGTCTGCGAAGCTCTTGCAGAGGCAGACGCTACAACAATCATCGGCGGCGGCGACTCGGCTACAGCTGCTATCAACCTCGGTTATGCAGACAAGATGAGCCACATCTCAACAGGCGGCGGTGCTTCTCTTGAATACCTCGAAGGTAAGGTACTTCCCGGTATCGCTTGCATTCAGGACAAGTAAAAATAACGAGGGCGGATATTCTCCGCCCTTATTGTTGTGTAATAAGCAATTTATAATAAAAAACGAAAGGAACACTGTATCATGAAAAAGACAGTAAGAAAAGCAGTCATCGCAGGTAACTGGAAGATGAATAAGACAAGACCCGAGGCTAAGGCTCTTTTAGAAGAATTAAAGCCTATGGTTGCCGATGTAAAGGACGTTGAGGTCGTAGCCTGCGTTCCCTTTACAAACCTTGAAACAGCTCTCGCTGTAACAGCAGGCACAAACATAAAGATCGGCGCTGAGAACTGCCACTTTGAAAAGAGCGGCGCTTTCACTGGCGAAATTTCAGCTGATATGCTCGCTGAAATGGGTGTTGAATATGTTGTACTCGGTCACTCCGAGCGTCGTCAGTACTTTGCTGAAACAGACGAAACAGTAAACAAGAGAACAAAGGCTGCTCTTGAAGCCGGCTTAAAGCCCATCGTATGCGTAGGCGAGCTTCTCTGGGAGCGTGAATGCAACATTACAGAAGAAGTTATCGCACGTCAGATAAAGCTTGATTTCTTCGGCATCTCCGCAGACGACCTCAAGAAGTGCATAATCGCTTACGAACCCGTATGGGCTATCGGTACAGGCAAGACAGCTACAGCAGATCAGGCTGAAGAGGTTTGTGCTTTCATCCGTGCTACACTTGCTAAGCTCTACGGCGCAGATGTTGCAGAAACAATCACAATCCAGTACGGCGGCTCTATGAACGCAAAGAACGCTGAAGAACTGCTCTCAAAGACAAACGTTGACGGCGGTCTTATCGGTGGCGCTTCACTCAAGGCTGCTGATTTCACAACTATCATCAAGGCTGCCGTAAACGGCTAATCAAAAATCGGATATTTACGAAAGGACGACTAAACAAATGGCAAAACCCGTTTTACTCGTTGTTATGGACGGCGTAGGCTTTTCAAAGACAGGTCTTGGCGATGCAGTTACACTCGCCAACACTCCTACTCTTGACAGACTTTTAAGAGAATGCCCCAACACTCGTTTAAAGGCTCACGGTGACGCTGTAGGTCTGCCTACAGATGACGATATGGGCAACTCAGAGGTAGGTCACAACGCACTCGGCTGCGGTCAGATTTACTCACAGGGCGCAAAGCTTGTTAACGAATCTATCGAAAGCGGAAAGATGTATCAGTCTGAGGCTTGGAAGGAACTCGTTGACAACTGCAAGGCTAACAACAGCACCCTGCATTTCATCGGTCTTTTATCGGACGGTAACGTTCACTCAAATATCAAGCACCTGTTCAAGATGCTGACAGAAGCCAAGAACGAGGGCGTCAAAAAGGCAAGAGTACACATTCTGCTCGATGGCAGAGATGTACCCGCTACTTCTGCTCCGATATATATTGAACAGCTTGAGAGCTTCCTCAAGGAACTTAATGCGGACGGCGCTTTTGACGGTAAGATAGCAAGCGGCGGCGGACGTATGAAGGTTACTATGGATCGCTACCAGGCTGACTGGCCTATGGTTGAACTTGGCTGGAAAACTCACGTCAAGGGCGAGGGCAGACAGTTTGCATCAGCTATGGAAGCTGTTGAAACCTACCGTAAGGAAAACGACGGCATCATCGACCAGGATCTCCCTGCATTCGTAATTGCTGAGAACGGCGAGCCTGTAGGCAAGATAGTTGACAAGGACAGTGTTATCCTCTTCAACTTCAGAGGCGACCGTGCTATCGAACTTTCAATGGCATTCGACGATGACGACTTCACTGCATTTGACAGAGGCGCAAAGCCCGATGTATGCTTCGCAGGTATGCTGCAGTATGACGGCGACTTAAAGCTTCCTGCACGCTTCCTTGTAAATCCTCCCGAGATTACAAACACTCTCACAGAGGTACTCGTTGCCGCAGGTCTTAACGAATATGCCGTATCCGAAACACAGAAGTACGGTCATGTAACTTACTTCTGGAATGGCAATAAGAGCGATAAGTTCAGCGAAGAGCTTGAAACATACAAGGAGATACCCTCCGACAACGTTTCATTCGATCAGCGTCCGTGGATGAAGTCCGCTGAGATAACAGACGATCTTATCGAAGTAATAAAGAGCAAGAAGTATGACTTTATCCGTTGCAACTACCCCAACGGCGATATGGTCGGACACACAGGCAGTCTCGACTCAACAATAATCGGTGTTGAAGCGGTTGACCTCGGCCTTTCAAGACTTATCAAGGTTTGCGATGAGTACGGTGTTACGCTCGTAGTAACCGCCGATCACGGCAACGCAGACGAGATGCTCGAAAAGAACAAGAAGGGTGAGATTCAGGTAAGAACAGCTCACTCGCTCAACCCCGTTCCTTTCATCATCTATGATAAGGAAGTCAAGTACACTATAAAGGACGACACAAAGTACGCTCCCGGCGTTCCCACCAAGTACGGTCTGGCAAACGTAGCTCCCACCATCGTTAAGATGCTCGGTCTTACAGCGCCTGACTGCTGGCAGGAAAGCATGATCTAAGCGGCGAGTCGCCGCTGACTGTTCCGCCTTTGGCAATGATGTTGCTTTGTTGAACATAGCAAAACGGCGGGAATAAACGGTAACGTAGCATAAATTTCATAAGCGAATTACGGCAGGTATGCGAAAGCGTATCTGCCGTTTTGCGGCTGTGAGCCGCTCCAAATTCCGCCGTTCTGACGGATTGAGTTTGGCTCAACTTCCGTTACCGGCGGGAATAAACAAAGCGATGGTCAGTAGATAATCGGGTGGCTGTGAGCCGCGTCAAGTTCCGCCTTTGGAATTGTCGGTGCGTTTCGTGCGATAGCGAAACGGCGGAGCTGAACGCACTGCGAATCGCATAGCAATGCGGTTTGTGGCAGTTATGACGTATGATTTGTCAGGCACAGAGTAAAACAGAAAATCGTGTGAAGCGGGTTGCCGTGTATAGCGATTATTTGGCTTTACAATTCGGTTTGACAGCGTGATATAGATAAAAATAAGACGGCAGGCACGGTTAAAATGTGCCTGCCGTTTTTGCTTTTCTCTGTCATACCGCTATTCATCACAGAAAAGCCGTGGCATAACACCACGGCTATAAAAAGCACCTGCCTTATATCACATAATCATCAGCAGCATTTTCCTTATCGTTATCTATAAGATCTTGTAATGTAACACTGTCAAGATACTCGTTTATAACCTTATAAAGTCCCTGCCACAGTGATATTGTCGCACAACGCTCGCTTCTGTCACATTCGACAACTCCGCTGTCAAGACACGCAACCGGCGCAAGCGAACCCTCCGTAAGTCTTAATATGTCGCCTACCGTGTACTTTTCAGGCGATTTTGCCAGTCTGTAACCGCCCTGAAATCCACGGTTGGTGCGCAGAATATCCGATTTGTTCAGCATCGGCACGATCTGCTCCAGATATTTCTTTGATATTCCCTGTCGCTGAGCTATTTCTTTCAAAGGGATATAACCGTCGCCCTGGTGCTCCGCAAGATCAATGAGCATTCTTAATACATAACGTCCTTTTGTCGATATCTTCATATTGTAGTCCTTTCTCGGTCATGTTTATCTGAACTGTTTGCGATCTGTTCTTTGTTAAATACTATAATACCATATTTTTAGTAGGTTTTCAAGTGGTATTTTCTGATTTTTACGATTAATCTGCATTTTATCGCATAAATTCTTTGTTAACTACATCACTTATGATAAATTAATCAATATTAAGTTGTAAGCTAAAATACAAATTTTACTTAAATCTCGCATAAATACAGTATGAACCAGCGCTGTAAACGATTATAAAACACAGCTTACTTGTGATAATGCACAGCTTTTAGGAAGCGGTTTTGTACACTCTGCGCTTATTTTGAAATTATGAGCTTTTTTTGACCTTTTGCCTGCTTTTCCGCTTGCAGACAGTTCAGAAATGTGATAAAATTAACTTATATGGAAAATGGAAATAAGAAAAGGAGGCGGGAATATGTTTGACGATGTCAGAAGGTATCTGTCCGATACTATTGATGCATTCGCAACAAAACGATACGATGATCTTCAGCAGATAACTGAATTTGCACCGGCGGCGAAAGCAATGCGTATATCAAGAATAGTACGCACGCTCAACTACGGCGGCAGAGTCAGCGAAACTCTTGTTTACAAAGACACCGAGATCTTTCCCCTCTACAACAAAAAATACGATCGTGAAAACGCAAGCTGTAGTTATACCTACGAGTTCTACACCGATGTTGATTTTACAACACTGAGTGCCGAGCAGGAACAGCTTTTTGAGCATATTGCCAATATTCTCACAATAATCTGTACCTGCACCCTCAACATTCACGTTGAAAAGCTTATAGACCACATCGACCGCGACAGCGGAATCCCGAACTCCAAAGGTTTCCGTGCATTTATCGAAGAAGTTAAGGAAAACGGTATACTTACGGATTATGCGGTGATAAGAGCCAATATCAAGGGCTGTAATACGCTGAATACCATTTTTGGCTATCAGGCTACCACCGAGATAATCACAAAGTACGCAAAAGCGCTCAACAAGATGATGTATAGTGATGAGCTCTGTAGCCGTTCAGGCAGCGACAACTTCTGCCTTATGGTGAAGAAGGCTCACCTGAAAAACCATCTCAAGAGCTTTGCAAAAATACCGGTAAACTTCTTCTACGGAAAAGAAAAGACGGTTTATGAGATAGCCCTTCGTGCAGGCATAGTTGAACTTGACGGAAGCACAGACGATATAGATACAATACTTGCCCGTGCAGAAACCTGTATAGATGTTGCTAAGCGCCGTACAGATACGGATTACGTTTATTACGACCTTGATACGATCACCAAGGAGCAACAGCTCACACTGCTTGAAAGCAATATGCCGCAGGCGCTTGCCGACGGCGAATTTATAGTTTACTACCAGCCTAAGGTACGCATTGATACAAGGACGCTTGTAGGCGCTGAAGCGCTTATCAGGTGGAACCGTGACGGTAAGGTTATCTCCCCTGCCGACTTTATCCCGATAGCAGAACGTACAGGTCTTATAATGAAGCTTGATATGTTCGTACTTGAACACACCTGTGCTATGATAAAAAAATGGCAGGAAAGCGGAAAAAGCATAGTTCCCGTATCGGTAAATTTCTCAAAGATTCACCTGCGTTTTCCTCACCTTGCAGAAAAGATAATGAATGTTATCAACCGTTACGACATTGAACCCCACTTCCTTGAAGTTGAGTTTACAGAAACAGCGTACACCGATGATTTCAATGCCATAAAGCAGGCAATAATCGACCTCAAGAGCTACGGACTTATGGTTTCAATGGACGACTTCGGAACAGGCTATTCTTCGCTTGCCCTGCTGAAAGACCTTGACTTTGATATACTGAAGCTTGACAAGTCGCTTGCCGGCTCAAATGACGATACAAGAGGACAGGTTGTACTTGAGAATGTTCTTCATATGGCGAAAGAACTCAGTATGACTACCGTATGCGAGGGTGTTGAAGATAAGACGATAGTAGAAAACCTCAAGGATATGGGCTGTAACATTATACAGGGTTACTATTTCGATAAGCCTCTGCCCGAATCGGAGTTTGCGTCAAGGCTTGAAAGTCCGATTTATAAAAATAAATAAGCATAAAAAACCGCTGTGGAGTTTCACGGCGGTTTTTTGATGCAAAACAACAGCCACAGCAAAAGCTGTGGCTGTATTTATTATTGATTTTCAGCTTCGTCAATATCCGCCGGTAACGAAAGTGCAACAAATCGCCAACTTTCAGAACGGCGAATTTGACGCACCGCTTCGGTGCTTATTCGCTGCGAGCACCACGGTTTTCCTTGAGGATAACGTCGTGTGAGCCACCCTCAACGATACTTGTAGAAGAAACGAGAGTGAGCTTGGCGTTCTTCTGGAAGTCGGGGATATTAAGGCAACCGCAGTTGCACATTGTTGAACGTACCTTTGACAGTGAACGCGTAACGTTGTCCTTTAAGCTGCCTGCGTAAGGAACATAGCTGTCAACACCCTCTTCAAACGAGAGCTTCTTGTCGCCGCCCATATCGTATCTCTGCCAGTTTCTTGCACGGTTAGAGCCTTCGCCCCAGTATTCCTTAACATAGCTGCCGTTAACGAACAGCTTGTTTGTGGGAGATTCATCGAAACGTGAGAAGTATCTGCCGAGCATCATAAAGTCAGCGCCCATAGCAAGAGCAAGCGTCATATGATAATCGTGAACGATACCGCCGTCCGAGCAAACAGGAACATAAATACCTGTTTCCTCAAAGTATCTGTCACGCTCCTCACATACCTCGATAAGTGCTGTAGCCTGACCTCTGCCTATACCCTTCTGCTCACGGGTAATGCAGATAGAGCCGCCGCCGATGCCGACCTTGATGAAGTCTGCGCCGCAATCTGCGAGGAAGCGGAAGCCTTCCTTATCAACAACGTTGCCTGCGCCGACCTTTACGCTGTCGCCGTAGTTTGCACGGATCCAGTCGATAGTCAGCTTCTGCCACTCAGAGTAGCCCTCGGAGCTGTCGATACACAGAACGTCCGCACCTGCGTTAACGAGAGCCGGAACACGCTCTGCGTAATCTCTAGTGTTGATACCTGCGCCTACTATATAACGCTTCTTGCTGTCGAGAAGCTCGTTCTTGTTTTCCTTATGCTGCTCATAGTCCTTTCTGAATACGAAGTACATAAGAACGCCGTTATCATCAACTATAGGAAGCGAATTGAGTTTATGTTCCCAGATTATATCGTTTGCTTCCTTGAGCGTTGTGCTTGCAGGAGCAGTGATGAGCTTTTCGAGAGGGGTCATGAATGTAGATACCTTTGTATCTGTAGTCATTCTTGATACTCTGTAGTCACGGCTTGTTACGATACCTAAAAGCTTGCCGCTTTCTGTACCGTCGCTTGTAACGGGCATTGTCGAGTGACCTGTCTTAGCCTTAAGCTCAAGCACATCGGCAAGCGTCATATCGGGAGCAAGGTTAGAGTCGCTCTTTACATAGCCTGCCTTGTAGCTCTTTACTCTTGCTACCATTGCCGCCTCGTCCTCAATCGACTGCGAACCGTAAATGAAAGAAATGCCGCCCTCTTTTGCAAGAGCAACCGCCATCTTATCATCGGATACAGACTGCATGATAGCCGATACCAGAGGAATGTTCATATAAATAGAGCTTTCCTCGCCCTTTCTGAACTTAACAACGGGTGTACGCAGTGATACGTTTGCAGGTATGCACTTTGATGATGAATAGCCCGGTACGAGCAGATACTCGCCGAATGTGTGTGAGGGCTCAGAGTAAATAAAAGCCATAATTTTACCTTTCCTTTCCTTGCACTTAAGTGCTACGCACTCCGGAATAGCTTTGAGGCAAACGAACTTTAACCGCTTGTTGCTTAAAAGACTGCTTGCCTCAGAGTATTCCGTATATGCGATAAAAATTAAGTCTACTGTGGATCATTGACAGGTTTAAATTGTCTACAGCAGACGCTTACTATTAATTTAATTATACCTTTATACCCACCGCTTGTCAAGTCTTTTATAGTGCAAAAATAAGCTCGCCGGCACTGCGAAAATTGACGAATTTATCTAACTGTGAACTGTTACGGTTTGATTTTCCGATATCCGCATTCACAATTTACGCTTTTGCCCGCATACCCTTGACAACTTCCGCCGATAATTCTATAATAAAAGCAGTAACTTCCATATCAATATAAAGGTGTGATGTAATGAACTTCAAATGGGATAAAAAATATCTCTACTGGGGAGTGACCGCATTCCTCGTTATCGCCGCTGCTATCGTGTTCTTCCTCGGTCTGTCACAGATTAAAGAAATACTCAACGGCATCTTCTCGTTCCTGTCTATACTGACCCCCGTCCTATACGGCTTTGTTATAGCATATATTCTCTGCCCGATAGCGACTTTCATCGAAAAGCCGTGCCTGCGCAGATTGTTCTATACCATACAGGATAAAAAGCGTGAAAAGTTTGAGCGTGAACACCCCGGTGAAGAGCCGCCGCCCAAAACCTTCCCCATCCGCAAGGTCGCAAGAGTTATGAGCGTGGCTATAACTATGATTCTTGCCCTGCTTATACTCACAGGCATAATCTGGGTACTGCTCCCTCAGCTTATCGACACTATCACTATGCTCGTAAACAATATGCCTACCTATGTCACACAGGTCAGCGACTGGGTATCGCAGACCCTCAGAAACTACCCCGAGGTAGAGGCTTATGTCCTCCAGTTCACCGGCGGCATTTCCGATATGCTCAACAACTGGCTGTCAACCGAGCTTCTCCCTCAGATGAACAATATATGGAATCTGATTTCGTCCAACGTCATGAACATAATCAGCGTGTTTATGAACCTCCTGCTCGGCTTCGTTATCGCCATCTACTTCCTCAACAGCAAGGAGCTTTTCGCCGCTCAGTTCAAAAAAATCCTCTACTGCATATTCAAGCCTAAGGTCGCTACAAAGATTATCAACAGCACCCGTGAGGTAAATAAGTCCTTCGGTCAGTTTATCACAGGCAAGATACTCGACAGCTTTATTATCGGTATGGTCTATGTACTGCTTATGAGCATCTTCAATATGCCCTATGCCGTACTCTGCGGCGTTGTTATGGGTATATTCTGCATCATCCCCTATTTCGGACCGTTTATTGGATATATTCCGTGTATGCTCCTGCTCGTCCTAGTTGACCCTATCCAGTGTATCTACTTCACCATTATGGTCGTAATAATCCAGAACGTTGACGGTAACGTCCTCGCCCCGAAGATTATCGGCGACTCGACCGGACTTTCGAGCTTTTGGGTCATCTTCGGTATGCTTGTCGGTCAGGGATTGTTCGGCTTTGTCGGACTTATCATCGGTATACCGCTGTTCGCCGTTGTTTACAGCTTTACAAAGAACAGGGTTAAAAACCGTCTTGAAAGCAAAGATCTGCCGTCCGATTCCAACGATTACCGTGACATTCATCATATTGATGCAGAAACAAACGAGCCGGTGTATTTCCCTCATCCCCCGTATATGAAAAAAGCAAAGGAAAAGCACGAACTCAAGAATATCAAAAAGATATTCGTCAAGGATAAAAAGTCCGAAGATAAAAATGACGGTAACAAAAACAACTGAATCTGATACCGGCACAGACAGCCGGTATATCACAATGGCAGGTAGGCATATTCTCACCTGCCATTTTCTGAAAGGAAATCTGTATGTCAAAACAATTCGTAGTAACTCCCGCTGGGATGAAAAAAGCCGAAGCAATGTGCGAGGAAAAAGGCACGTCCTGCGCCGTACTTATGCGTAATGTCGGATCTGCGGTCGCTCTTCATATCTCCCGTATAGCAAAGCCCTGCCGCACAGCTGTGCTTGTCGGAAGCGGAAACAACGGCGGCGACGGATTTGCGCTTGCCCATAACCTGCGTAAACGCGGCTTCACACCGGTTATAATTATGACAGGTTCAGCTCCAAAGACCGACCTTGCCAAAGAATGCTATGAAGAATACCGCACCGATTACGAAAACGTTTTAAGCTACCCCGACGAACCGGAAAAAGTTCTGTCCGAAATAGCCTCCTGCGGCGTCATTGCAGACTGTGTATACGGCACAGGGTTTCACGGCGAGCTTCACCCCGATATAAGGCGGCTATTCTCATACTGCAACGAGAGTGCGGCTCTGCGCTTTTCCGCAGATATCGCCTCAGGCTGTAATGCAAATGACGGCAGTGCCGATAAATATTCTTTCCGTGCCGATATGACGTTTGCCCTCGGAGCAGTAAAGACCGGTCAGCTTTACGTTCCTTGCAGTGAATACTCAGGCGATATTGTTCTGCTTGATATAGGAATTTCCGAAAGCTGCTTCACAGAGTATGACGCAGAGCTGAACGGCGATTCTTTAGCGTCTTTTTTTGTCAACCGCAGTCGCATAACGCATAAGGGAACATTCGGCAGACTGCTGAACGTTTCCGGCAGTGAGAGCTGTGTCGGAGCGGCGTGGATGTCCACCAACGCCGCTCTGCGAACGGGCTCGGGGCTTGTTACGCTTGCCTCGGTGAGCGAGGTCACATCAAGCGTTGCGAATACCCTGCACGAGTGCATCTATCTGCCGCTCGGCAATAAAACGCTTACTTCCGACTGCGCCGACAAGCTGTGCAAAAACGCACAGACCGCCTCGGCGATACTTTTCGGTTGCGGCGTCGGAAACAGTGATGAAACCTACCGCCTGCTCAGAAGTCTTATCGAAAATACTTCCTGCCCCATAGTCATAGATGCAGACGGCATAAATTCTCTTGCCCCGCATATAAATGAGCTGAGGGACAACACCGACAGGCTCATACTCACTCCTCATATAAAGGAGTTCAGCCGCCTCAGCGGACTTGATACCGCATATATTCTGCGCAACAAGCTAACTGCGGCAAAGAATTTTGCAAAAAAGTACGGCGTACATATTCTTCTTAAGGACGCATATTCGGTATATGCCGCCCCGGACGGCTTCACAGCCGTTAATATGAGCGGTAATGCGGCTTTGGCAAAAGGCGGAAGCGGAGATACGCTTGCCGGAACGATAGGCGGACTGCTGGCACAGGGTATTGAAATAAAGAATGCCGTGCGGCTGGGCGCATATCTTTTCGGACTGTCCGCACAGTATGCGGCACGCGACAGAAGCATGAGCGGAATTTTGCCGTCGGAGTTACCTGCGCTGTATCCGTATATTCTGCGTGAATTTTACGGAATAGCCTGAATGCGGTATGTTGTCCTATCTTACGAAAAGGATGACATATCATGAAAAGAAGACTTATTATTCCTGTGGTGCTTTCAGCCTGTCTTATATGCGCTTCCTGCAAAGCGGCAGATAGGGCGGAAGTTCCCGACCTCAGCGGTAATATAACGCTCAGTGGCAGACTTACCTGCGAGGATATCTCCGCCAAGGTAAACCTCGAACGTAACAACAAGGTATGGACCGTCAGCTTCACCTCTCCCGACAGTGTAAAGGGGCTTACGGTAACAGATGACGGCACGACCGTAAAGTACAGCCTTGACGGCATAGAGTATCAGTACAGTGAAAATTCACCGCAATTTGCCACCGTGGCGGAGCTTCTTACCGACTGTATCGACAACGCAGGGACATCGGAAGACATCACAGCAAGACAAAACAATGACAGTCTTACTCTGAGCGGTACAACTGACAAAAACAGTTATACTCTGATGCTTGACGCAAGCGGAAAAATAGTCGGTGTATCTGTCGGCGGATATGTGCTTGACTGCTCCGGCAATCCCACCCCCGAAACCACCGCTCCAACCGTTGATGTAGGCAAATACCTGAAATAGCGTCGGGTGTGACCCGCCGCAAATTCGCCGTTCTGAAAGTTAGGCTGTTAGCTCAGCTTTCAGAGCGGCGGTAGCAATGTGCTACCGCAACTTAACTTTATCAATACAAAAATCCGCCGCCGACCGGGTAGCGGATTTTTGTTATTTATACGCCGTGTTGTTTCACCTTAAATTCAGTGCAGATGCGCTATATCCCATATAATGGTTTGACTTTTTTCTTTACAAGTGTTAAAATTATTTTATAATTACAGTCTGTCGAAAAACCTCTTGTAAATATTGAAATGGGGTCGCAGGGGCGAAGCCCCCGTACAGGTC
>UQBC01000043.1 GCA_900539195.1 uncultured Oscillospiraceae bacterium | reverse complement strand
AGGTTTGATACAGCGATTGATGAGTATGAGGCAGAGATGAAGGCAAAAAAGGAAGTAATCGGCGAAGAACCACCGGTTGAAATAACAGATGCCGAATAGGCAGAAAGGACTAAATTATGAATAAAATTGACTGGAAACGCAAATTAACAAGCCGTAAATGGTGGTTATCATTAACCGGATTTATAACTGGTTTGATAATCGCTTTTGGTGGATCGGACGAAACAGCTACCACTGTATCAGGATGCCTGATGTCAGGTGCAGCTGTACTGGCTTATACTATCGGTGAAGGACTTGCCGACAGCAATAACAAGGAGGATAAAACAGATGAGAATTAAAGGATTTGATATCAGTCGTGCTCAGGAAAATATAAATTTTGATAAAATCAAGAAATCCGGGGCTAAATTTGTTATACTTCGTGCGGGTATACGCTCTGACGAGGATACATATTTTCGGCATAACCTTTCGGAGTGCCTGAAAAGGAACATTCCTTACGGGCTGTTCTGGTATTTTGAAGCCACTACAGACAAGGCTTTTGAAGAAGAACTTGCCGCTTGTAAAAAGGTAGTGAAAGGATTAAAACCGTCATATCCTGTATTTTTCGATATGGAGGAGCAGAAACAGATAGATGCTCTAACTATCAAGCAGCGTACTGACATGGCGTTGAAATTCTGCAGTGAAATGACTGCTATTGGTCTGCCGTCAGGTATTTATGCCAATCCGTCATGGATGCAGAATTACTATGACAGCGATCGCTTAACTGGCATAGAGATATGGCTTGCACACTGGACAAATAATCCTGATGTTCCGAGCAAGTTTAACTATGGTCAGAAAATATGGCAGTGGGGAACAGAGATTGTTGATGACAGAAAAGTCGATAGCAACATCTGCTTTGTGGACTACCCTACAATTACAGCAAAATGGTACAAAGAACACACTACATCAAATAATACCGTAAATAAAGAAGATAAAGCCGAAAATAAAATATCGAGTTTTAAACCTGGAGATAAGGTTAAGGTTAAATCGGGTGCGGTTTTCTCAAACGGTGTAAAACCTATATCAGCTGTTTATACGACTGAATTTGTTATTCAGCGATTATCGAAAGACGGTACAGAAGCCTGCATCGGAATTGATGGACAGGATACCGGATGGATGTTCTGTAAGGATCTTATATTATCAACAAAGGTTGCTTCTGAAAACAAACCGACGTCTGATTCGTTAAATTTAAAAGTCGGCGACATCGTGCGCATAAAAAACGGTAGCAAAACCTATGACGGTATGCCTATCGATGACTGGGTTTTCTATAAACGCTTCTATGTTTCGAGCGTAAACGGCAACCGTGTAGTCCTCAACAGATCTCCCGATAGCACAGTGCTTGCGATAAATACAGCATTTAATATTACCGATCTTAAAAAAGTTTAAGAATGTAGTGGTGGGGCGGCAACGCCCCACTTTATTATTTTATATTTACAATAGTATAGGAGGTTCATAATGATAAACAGTCCAATCCCTCGCATAGGCGGAAAATGTCTTTTGCGTAATAAAATATGCGATATGTTTCCAAATTCAGATCAATTCAACCGTTACATAGAAGTTTTCGGCGGTGGCGGTTGGGTGCTTTTTTCTAAAGAAAAGCAAGCAGATTTAGAGATTTACAACGATGCAGATGGCGAGCTTGTTAATTTAATGCGTTGTATTAAATATCATTGCTCAGAGCTTCAACGTGAAATAGATGGGTTTTATAACAGTCGAGAAATTTTTCAGGATGTATCCCAACAATTGAGCTGTCGAGGTTTTACCGATATACAACGGGCGGCAAGATATTTTGTAAAAATGCGCCTATCCTTCGGGGCTGACGGCAAATCTTTTGGTTGTAGCAAAAAGCCACTATATCGTTCAAAAGATTATTTATCGGTTATTTCAGACCGTTTAAAAAACGTTTTAATAGAAAAGAAGGATTTCGAGGATTTGATTACAGTCTATGATCGCCGAAACTCTTTTTTCTATCTTGATCCGCCATATCACACAACAGAGAAATATTATGATATTGAATTTACGGAAAATGATCACAAACGTCTTGCTTTAAAGCTTTCGCAAATTCAAGGAAAATTTCTTCTTTCTTATAACGATGATATGTTTATTCGAGATCTTTATAAGGATTACACCATTGTTTCAATTTCGAGGAACAACAATTTGTCCTCAGGCAGTTTTAATGAGCTGTTGATAAGAAACTACTGATAAATACAGCACTATTTTCTTTACGATGATAATACTACACTGCTCCATTATCTCCGTAAATAAAATAGACCTGACCGAAAAAACACTGTTTATACATCAATAAAATAGATGTTGTTAAAGTGAATTTTCTCCATATAAAAACGAAATACAAAAATCTCTTTGAAAAATCAGCCGTTTTTCAACATTAAAGATTGTTAATGTTGAGAAAAAACCGAAAAAACAAAGAGATTTTAATATTTATGAGAATTATTCTGATTTTGTATTTTGCGTGTCAAAAATTCTGATTTTGCTTGTCAAATAACAATAGGATACGTTTGTCAGGCGGCGGTAAATAATCTTGCTCCGTTGCTGTTTATAATATTTCAGACACGTTACTCAATGAGCTATGACAAGATAAGTATGCTGATACTTATAAATTTCATAACTCAGCTGCTTGTCGATCTAGGCTCGGTAAAGCTGTCAAAGCATATGAGCGTAAAGTCAATGACAATACTGGCACATATCATGTGTGCCGCAGGACTGATAATGATGGGCGTTCTTCCGCTTGTCGCAGAAAACACTTTCACTGTGCTGATACTGTCCGTTATCGTATATGCTGTAGGCGGCGGTCTTACCGAAGTGCTGATTAGCCCGATAATAGAAGCAATCCCCGATACTGCAGGAAGCGCAAAAGCCGCCGCGATGAGCCTGCTCCACTCCTTCTACTGTTGGGGACAGGTTGCCGTTGTACTTCTGTCAACAGGCTTTCTTGCCGCTTTCGGTGAAAACTTATGGTTCCTGCTCCCTGTGATCTGGGCGATACTTCCGATATTCAACGCAATATTCTTTACTAAAGTACCGCTTGCACCGTCACTCTCGGAAAACAACAACGTAAAACTCTCCGCTCTCTTTAAGCAAAAAGGCTTTGTACTTATACTGATACTTATGCTCTGCGCAGGCGCAAGCGAGCTTGCCATGTCGCAGTGGTCGTCGCTTTTTGCCGTACTTATGGGCACAGGCAGAGCGCTTTACGCTGTATTTGCAAATAAAATCAGCCTGTACAAAATTATGACTGCAAGCGGAATTTTATGTATAGTGTGCTATATCATCGTTGCCTTTTCCGATGTCCACGCACTTTCGCTTTCCGCTTGCGCACTATGCGGATTATCCGTTGCAGTCATGTGGCCGGGGACGTTCTCACTAGCTGCCGCAAAATACAAATCGGGCGGTACGGCAATGTACAGCCTTATGGCTCTTGCAGGCGACCTCGGCTGTGCGTCGGGTCCTTTCATTGCAGGTATGATTTGTAACTTTGTCACCGCAAACGGTGCGGACGAATCGTCAGGAATGAAAACAGGACTTGGTTTCTCTGTATTTTTCCCTGTAATTCTCGTAATCTGCACACTTATTTTCACATTTATCGTCAGAAAACGCAAAGCCGAATAATTAAACCGTAATTTTTCTTTACAAACCCCATAAAATATGTTAAAATATGATTTTGGAATACTATTTTTAATATAAACAGAATTTACAGGAAATTTGCGAATGAAAATTGACCAGATAAAAATGGGCTCACTGCTATCCTATCTGTCGCTGATACTCGGTACTGTCGTTTCGCTTGTCTACACGCCTATAATGATTGAAAGGCTCGGACAGAGCGAATACGGCGTTTACTCCATAGTTCTCCCTATGGTATCGTACTTAAATCTTTTCAGCTTCGGACTTGGCAGTGCCTACACAAGATACTATACAAGGTACAAAGAAGCCGGCGATAAGTATAATATGGCTAAGCTGAACGGTATGTTCCTTATCATATATTCGATAATCGGTATTGTCGTTCTGATAGTCGGTTTTACTATTGCTGCAAATCCCCGCCTTGCATTCGGACAGAAACTGACCGATGTGGAAATTGACCTTGCCGTAAAGCTTATGTACATCATGACCGTCACGGCGGCGGTAAGTTTCCCGCTTAGCGTTTTTGAATCGAACACTATGGTAAACGAGCGGTACATCTTTCTCAAACTGCTTGCCATAGTAAAGTCGGTGATCAATCCTCTGCTGATAATTCCTCTTCTGATGATAGGACTCCGCTCCGAGGCTATAGCGTATATGAGCCTTGCGTTCACGCTGTTTTCGGGTGTACTCAATATCATCTACTGTAAAAAGAAGCTTGCTATACGCTTCTACTTCCGTGACTTTGATTTCAAACTGCTTAAATCAATGTTCAAATTCACGAGTTGGGTATTTGTCGGAATCGTGGTCGATCAGCTCAACTGGAGCGTAGACAAGTTCCTTCTTGCCTGGATGCACGGCTCGAATGAGGTAGCAACCTACAATGTAGCATCACAGCTCAATATCTACTATATGTCGATGGCGACCACATTCTCAGGAATACTCACTCCGAGGGTTCATCAGATGGTGGCAAACAAAGTTCCGAACAAGCAGATAAGCGACCTGTTTATCCGCGTCGGACGTTTCCAGTTTATAATCCTTACAATGATCCTGTTCGGATTTGTAGCGGTAGGTTATCCTTTCGTTCTGCTGTGGGCAGGCGAAGCCAACGCCAACGCATTCGTTATAGCGCTTCTGCTGTTTATACCTACTATTCTTCCCAGTATACAGAACCTAGGTATAGAAATACAGCGAGCAAAGAATATGCATAAATTCCGCTCGTTCGTATATGTGCTTGTTGCGGTACTTAATATAGTGATCAGCATACCGCTGTGTGCCCTGTTCGGTTCTGTCGGCGTTGCTGTAGGTACGGCGATACCCGTTTTTGTCGGCAACGGGCTCATAATGAACTGGTACTACAACAAGTATATCGGACTTGACATTCCACGGTTCTGGCGGAGAATTACCGCATTGCTCCCCTCTCTTGTAGTTCCTGCAATTACGGCGATACTTATAGCGTGTCTGGCTCACGTTTCCGGTTATCTCGGAATACTGCTCTGGGGTTTGATATACGTTATGATTTTCGTAATATCTGTATGGACGCTCGGACTTACTCCAAGAGAAAAAGAGCTTGTTTCAACTCCGCTCAAGCGTATGATATACAAGATAGTGTCAAAGATACTGAGATTCTGATAAAGAGGTTATATAAATGACAAAATTAAAGACATTCTTCCGCAGACTGTTTGCAGGCAGCTTTAAACGTATGTTCGGCTATATCGGAACTATCCATAAAGAAACCGGCAAGAACAGATTCATAATGTTCTTTGATATGATATGGTGCATTTTCCGCTATTCTGTCGGCTATATGGATTACCGTGTGTTCGGCTTTGCAAATATTAAAGGTAAGAACAGACGCACGTTTATGACAATGAACGATAATATAACCATCTCAAAGCGTTGCAATGACAGGACATATTTTCATATATTTGATAACAAATCCGAATTTGACGAGGCTTTCAGAGAATACATCGGCAGAGATTTTCTGAACCTTGAAAAAGCAACAGCAGACGACCTGCGTGAGTTCTGCAAGGGACGTGAAACGGTATTTGCAAAGCCGGTAAACCAGTTCGGCGGCGAGGGAATAACCAAAGAAACAGTGACCCCGGATACCGATTATGAGGCACTTTACAAGCGTCTTTGCGACAACAAGCAATATCTTGTTGAAGAAACAATAAAGCAGAACGAACAGATGGACAAGCTCAGCCCCTCGTCTATAAATACGATCCGTATGGTAACGCTCCTGCATGACGGAAAGGTACATTTTATGTATGCCCTTGTCCGTATGAGCAACGGTACTAACTGTGTTGACAATATCTGTAGCGGCGGTATGTATGTTTCGATAGGTGCAGACGGCGTGATACACAAGAATGCGTACTGCGACGCTACCGGTGTTTATTATGAAGAACACCCGTTCACGCACACAAGGTTCAACGGCTTTGAAATTCCGATGTTTGAAGAAGCGGTTGAAATGTGCAAAAAGGCGGCTCTTGTAGTACCTCAGGTCGGCTACATAGGCTGGGACGTTGCGATAACTCCCACAAGACCTGTTCTTGTAGAGGGCAACACCCTGCCGAGCTACGATATGTGCCAGAACTACGGTCATATCGATAATAAGACAGGCGTCAAGCCCAGATTTGTCGAGATACTCGGCGAGGAATATTTCAAGTGATTTTACGGCTGATATAAAACAGGCGGCGAACGTATTATGCGTTCACCGCTTATTTTATTACATATATTCTGCGTCACTCACAAACTTTTCAAGTGACGCCTTTACTGCCACGCTTTTTTCTGATTTCAATCTTTTCTTTGCAACCGATAGCAGAACTTCTTTATTCTCTTTATTCAACATCTCGGAAATTGTATTTACAACGGTAATTCTCATTCTGTAATCTTTATCTTCAAGATATCCGATGATCTCGCTGAGTTTGTCGGTTTCTCCCGAAAGATAAAAATTTCTGAGATACTGAAGTTTACATCTTCTGTCT
Source organism: uncultured Oscillospiraceae bacterium (assembly GCA_900539195.1). GTDB lineage: Bacteria > Bacillota > Clostridia > Oscillospirales > Ruminococcaceae > Ruminiclostridium_E. Next base: position 11,280 of record UQBC01000043.1, on the reverse strand, counting down.
TTTTCCGTCCGATAAAGCTTGTGCATAAAAGCAATAAGCCCGGCTGTATCACAGCTGTTCTCCGAATATAAGTCGTATAAAGAGCATATAGCATAGCTTCTTGCTGTACCGTCCTTTTCGCAGACAACAGCATTCCTGAGTATCACGTCAAAATCCTGTTTTTCAAACACCCACATATTATCGTAAGCACTTGCCCTTACGGCAGCATCATTATCGTTGCTGAGCGTTTTCAATATTTCAACAGCCTGCTTTGTTGTGTGATCAATAAGTAGATCTGCCGTATCGCATTTAAGACACATATCATCACTATGTGCTATTTCATTCAGAAATTCATAATCATAATCACTGAGAGCTTCTTTCTCACTCATATCGGAAAGTCGTTTTTCCGCCTTTTCGTAATTCATTTTTCCTCCCCCATAAGCTCACTATAAACCCGCTCTCTGACGCTCTCATACTTAAGCTGTGCGGGTGAAACCCCGTCCTTGTCGCAGATATCATAAGAAGCACCATTATCCGAAAGCAGTTTTTCAACCTCGTCCTGCCTGTACACCATAGCATAGAACAATGCCGTTCTGCCCTCGTTATCGATCGTATTTACATCAGCACCGTGTTCAAGCAATAACTTGACGCACTCGATCTTTCCGTAACAGCTTGCGATTATAAGCGGTGTTGCGTCCTCTGTCCTGTCAGGCTCCGCATTGTTATCAATCAGTAACCTTGCCATGTCGGCGTTACCCTCGGCACAGGCTGTATAAAGCGCCGTCATACCATCGCCGTTCAGATTATTCACATCACAGCCGCCTTCAATCAGCATTTTTGCGTTTGAAATGCGGTTTTCCTGCGCCGCCCATTCAAGCGCATTTCCGCCGTAGCCGTCTTTCATATTGATATCGTAACCGTTTTCGATAAGACAGCGGATAATTCCCCTGTCACCGTATGCCGCCGCATAGAAAAGCGAATTGTCCTGTGAAAAATACGGCGATTTCTCATTCTCCGCAATAAATTTTACCATGCTGTAATTACCGCAAAGGCACGCATACTCAAGCGGCGTATTTTCGTACTTGTCATATTCCTCCGGCGTTGTTCTGTTCATCACATAATGCACAAGTTCGGCATTTCCGCGTTCAACCGCCCACGCAAGCACACGCTCTTTTATTTCCCGGTAGTTATCCACAGCATGTCTGATTTCAGAAATATTTCTTCTTTCAAATAGTTCTTTGAGTTCGTTTTCGTTCACAGAATAATCCCCGCTTTCTTTGCTCTATACGGATATTATCTCACCTGCAAGTAATAATGTCAACCTTTGTTTTTTATATATTCATCGTATGATATACCGAATTTTCTGAAAATATACTCCGCGTTTCCTGCTTTATCGGGCATACGTCTTGTTATTATGTAAGTAGGTCTGCCGCCCTCATCACACTCGGCTGTAAGACTGGCAAGCTTACTTTTCGGCTCAATCTTGTTGATTACGTCAATACTGTCGGTCAGCTCCTTGATATGTGTTGTATAGATAAGCCTTACACCGATGTCGGCAAATATTCTCATCAGCTCTCTTGCTATGATAAGGCATTCGGTCGGAGTTGTGCTCGAAAGGCTCTCATTCATAAGTACAAGACTGTAATCGGTAGCCGAGCCTATGGTATCACGGAACTGCTTACATTCCTCGGTGAAACGGCTGGCATTTATGCCGATATCCTCTTCTTTCGGGAAATGAACAAAGATATTGTCGACAGGCGATATCTCGGCACTTTCCGCCGAAACATAAAGTCCGCACTGAGCAAACACCTGCGCTATTCCTACCGCTCTTGTAAAGGTCGTTTTACCGCCGTTATTCGGTCCTGTCAGTATAAGAATACGACCGTCATCGTCCATACAGCAGTCATTCTGCTTCACAGTGTTGTCATTCACTCCGACATAGCTTGTACACATCTTGTTGGCAAATGCAGTGTCATACAACTTTTTATGATCCGCTCTGCGCTCATTCATCGGCAGTATGACAGGTCTGCACATCGGCAACCCCATACTTCTCATACGGCTGACCGTATTCGCCGCTCCTATGTAGAAATTTATTTGCTTTTCAAGCGTGATAAGGAAATCTATGCTTGCGTCATAATAAGCCCTGAGCGCCGTGTTTAAATGCTTTGAATATTCTCCGCCCAGTGCGTCAAGCTCCTTGAATAACCTCTCGTTCAGCGCCGAGATTGCACCATCCTTGCTTTTTCTGGCGTAGACATTAGTAAGCGGTTCTACCGAATTCTGCACGCCGAGAAGCTTATCAAACAGTTTCTTCTCCCTGAAAGGTTCACGGCTGACACTTATCAGCGCTATTTCCTCAGGGCGCATAAGCTCGTCAAGATTTACCCCGAATGTCACACTGCGAAAACCCGTTGCCAGTGTTTTTCTAAGCTCGGCAATCTCGACCTTCAGCGTAGCAAACTCTTCCGATCTGTATTTATCCTCAATAGCCTGCACTACGGCACGCATACCTTCGGAAACAAGCTTTCCACAGCATTTTTCATAAAATCCATGGCACTCCTCCATACAGGAAATGAACGACTCTATAAGCGCCGTATTCTCCGTCAGCTCAAAGAATGACTGCGTAGAGCCCGCCTTTGCATAGACCGATTTTGAGTTAGCGTAAATGGTATGCAGGCTTTTATAAAGAATTGCCTCAAGCTCAGGTACATTTATAAAATCGTCCACAATATCCTGTCTGTAGCTTATAACCTCGGGATCTGTCACGAGCTGTGACAATATCCGCTGTGCATACTCGGTGTCGTATGGCGAAAGCGTCATTGCAAGATATTCTATCTGCAGATCAGCCACCGCACTTTTAGCAAGCTGATTGTATCTTTTTTGCTTTGCGTCTGCCGGGAATAAAAGGTCAGGTGTTGCCATAATGTTATCCTCTTTTCGTGAAGTGCTGCCTGATAATTCGATTGTATCTGCTGTTTTCATTCTATCACAGATAATGAATTGTGTCAAGGATTATGCATTTTAATAAAATATATTGCGAGTGAATTTACATTCTGCTTAACTGTATACAAAATGATTTGCTTAGATATAAAAATAAAGGACACTCGAAAAACGAATGTCCTTTATATCCTTTATACCGGTGCGGAAAATGGGATTTGAGCCCACACGCCAATACCGACCGGGGCACCCGGGGCTTGTCTGCCTGCCCCGGAAAACAAGTTTCCTTTACCTCAAAATTGCTCCGGATCATCAAGGAAGGGCGTATGCACTGCATTGTTGATTATGAGCAACTCCTTTTTTGACGGACACAATTGCTTTACAGCAATCCTTTACTTGCTCTGCCTGTAGATATTCTTCAAACCCGCCTGTCGCATGATGTTTTCCCGAACACCGCCGTTACGCACATATCTCCGTCATTTATCTGTGCGAATACCTCACCATTCATCTTGTGCATAAGCTGTAGGCAGATGTAAAGTCCAAGTCCGCTTCCCTTCAGGTTTTCTGCGTTTGCACCTCTCCAAAAGCTTTCAAAGATGTGCGGCAGATCCGTATCGGGAAGCGTACAGCCGCTATTCTTCACAGCAATAAGAATACAACCTTCCTCTTCGGAAAAGCTGATTGAAATTTCCTTGCCGTCGCCGTATTTTATGGCGTTCTCCATTATATTCTGAACCACCTCGACGCTTCGGTCAAGGTCTCCGCTAATAAGGCAATCACCATATTCTCCGACAAAAAAATCAGTCTTTATGAGCGACAATTTTTCGGTATAGTAAAGCTTGATTTTTGTTACAAGCTCCGACAGATAAAACTCGCCCATATTCACATCAAGACTTAAAAAGTCCTCTCTTGAAGCAGTGATGATTTCAGCAACATATCCCTCTATTTCATCAGCTTTGGCATTGATGTTTTCGGCAATTTCAAGCTGTTTTTCCTTGTCGGTATACAGCTCCTTTGAGAGTGCTTTTGAATACAGCTTTATAGCCGACAAGGGAGTTTTTATATCGTGCGACAGGGACAGCAAAAGCATTTTCTTCTCCCTTTGCAGATTTAATTCACGCTCTTTATGCTGCTCCATATTCTCACGGAGCATATCCACACCCCAGACAAATCGCCCGAAAAACCTGTTTTTCGCTTCCTTTACAGGTGCAGTAAGATTACCCTTTGAAAGCTCATAAGGAATATCAGAGAGCTTCTCGAACGGAGCGAGAATTTTTGCCCTTATGTAAATCATAACCGCAATGATCACTACAGACATTATGACGAGGATTACGTTGACAACAATTATTGTTTCCGCCTTATCAACGCTTCCGTCAGCGGTATAATCAAAACGGTACAACTCGCCGTTTATCTCTCTGATAACATAGTCGCTGTGGGAATTGTAAAAGCCCTCGGCGTACTCGCTTACGCCCGTTACATATTTGCAATCTGAAATGTCATAAGCGTTCCCGTTTTCAATTTCGTTTACAAGCCTTGAAACCTCTACAAGATATGGTCTGCCGCCGGTGTTATCCTTAAGAAGTATCGCATTTGCTGTAACAAAAACCGTAATTATAACTGCCACCGCTAAGGCGAAAATTTTGTTAAATGCTTTCATATTTGTAGCCTACTCCCCATACCGTCTGTATATGCTTCGGATTTTTCGGATCGTCCTCGATTTTCTGACGAAGCCGCTTTATATGCACTGTGAGAGTCTGCTGTTCCGAAAAGCTGTCACTGCCCCAGATCTGATTAAATAGATACTCCTTTGTAAGAATCCTGCCCTTATTTTCGATAAGCAATACCAGTAATTCAAATTCCTTTACAGTCATTTCAATAGGTATGTCGTTTCTGCATACCGTTCTGCTCACCTTATTGACACGAATATCCCCGTCGATAAGCTCATCAACAGCGTACCGACGCTTGAAAATACCTGCAATTTTTGCAAGCATTATGTCAATGTCATACGGCTTTTCAATGTAATCGTCAGCACCAAGAATAAGCCCGTTCAGCTTATCCTCCTTGTCGACCTTTGCACTTACGATAAGTATGGGCGTGTCACTTTCTTCACGAATTTTTCTGCACACCGCAAAGCCGTCAATTCCGGGTAGCATTACATCAAGCACGATAAGCCTTGCGCCGTATTTTTCATACAGCGACAAGGCTTTTTCACCTGTTTTGGCAACAGATACTGTGTAGTTTTCCGCACGGAGAAAATCACACAGTATATCGGCAAGTTCTTCGTTGTCTTCAACAATTAAAATATCGGTCATATTACCACCCTAATTCAAGTAACCGGTTGTTCAGCGCACGTTCACGCTCTCTCACCTGAGAATTGCTTTCACATCTGCCGAGATTATATTCGTCCCTGATATTGCCGTCAACTATATACATAACTCTTGTGCATTTTGCCGCAACCTTAACATCGTGAGTTACAAGCATAACTGTCGTACCGTCGGCGTTTAGCTTTGCAAGCTCTTCCATCACTTCGTCAGATGATGTACGGTTGAGTGCGCCTGTCGGTTCGTCGGCAAAAATCATTTTCGGATTATTGATCATACTGCGGCAGATGCAGGCACGCTGAAGCTGTCCGCCCGAAACCTCGTTAATGTCGTTGTCGGCGATTTCGATAATGCCCAGCTTACGCATTAAATCCTGCCCACGCCGAACGATTTCTTTTCGTGTTTCGGTATTCTTATTCGATTGTACCGCAGGGAGTATGATATTGTCAAGCACCGTTAAATTTTTCAGCATATACATCTGCTGAAAGATAAATCCCATTTCGTCAAGTCTTAAATCAGCAAGCTCCCTTTCACCCATTTTTGCGATATTCCTGCCACAGAACAGCACCTTGCCTGCGGTAATGCCATCCATACCCGAAACGGCGTAGAGTAGAGTTGACTTACCCGAGCCTGACGGTCCCATAACGGCTACCATCTCGCCCTCCTCTACAGTAAAGCTGACATTTTTAAGCACATTGTTCTGGCGCTTGTTTACGATATATGTTTTGCACAGGTCTTTTACTTCTAAGATATTCATAGCGGTTTCCTTTCTTATTCTATATTGGCTGTGTCTGAGGACTTGATTTTTCTTGTGTAAAGCGAAGTGAGAAATGCACTGACGGTTGTTGTCAGAAGAATTACGAGAGGGAATAAAAGATACATTTCCGCAGGGTTTATGACATAACCGACCGCAAGCTCCATACCCATCATTTTGAAAATCGGGTCAATGCAAAGATGCGTTAACGGTAGCGCTAAAGCTTCGCCGATAATTACCGCAATAATTCCAACGAATAAAAAGCGTAATGTATGATATGCGTAAATTTTGCCGTTTCTCATTCCCACCGCTTTCATAAGAGCGATTTCACCCTGCTCCTTTGCAATAAAGGAACGTTCCATAAGTACGGTTATGAGAGCCGATAAAACGATTGTAAGCATAACTACGAGTGATTTTACGGTGTCAAGAGTTCCGGCTACTCCCACCATATCCGCTACCGCTTCAGCGCAAGTCTTTATGTTTTTGTAATCTGGAAAAATTCTCTGAATTTCGCCTATTCGCCGCTGTATTTCTTCGCTGTCGGGATTATCGGTAAACTTAATCTGAGTGTTGTTACCGCCGTTTGCCTGAACGTAATTTATATATTCGTCGTTGTGCAGCCTGATACCGACGCCCTGCATATTCATTGACTGAAAGAATGCCGAAATGATATATTCCTTATCCCCGTCAACAGTTTTGATTGTAACAGTATCACCGATATTCGCATTAAGTGTTTTTGCAGAAATTCGTGTTATTGCAATTTCATTTGTGTTCTGCGGTGCGGTACCTTCGGTATATTCGTACATATCCATTGTCGTACCTGTACCCTGATAGATTGTAATATTACTTTTCTTTTCTCCGTGAACAACAGGCAGAGAGAACATCATTTCCTGATAACATTTTGCGGGAATACCGTTTTCAGCAAGAGTTTTTTCCATATTATCAAGGTGCTTCTCCAGCTTTTCATCGCCGCCTTCCAGCATACATTCCATAACCATTTTGCTGTCAAGATATATGTCACAGCTTGCCCAGCCGAAAGTTGCGGCAAGACTGTCGCTGTTCATAGTATAAACGGTTGCCGAAAGCATAAGCATAAGGGAAAGGCATAGGAAGAATGTGAATGTAATAATGCTGTAACGCTTTGGGCTGCTTACAATATCATTAAGAGCAAGGAAAGGTGTTGCAGGGAGCTTTGATCCAGCGAGGCTCATTACACTCTTTTTTCGGAAACGTTCTCCCGTCTGACCGTTTCGGATTGCGTCAATTGGAGTCATTTTTCTGACCTTACCCGTACAGCCATAGCAGAACGACAGAATTACCGCAATCACAAGCACTGCACAGAGAATATTTACAAATATCGGATTTGAATTACTTACGATAATATTCTGCGATGATACGCTCATAAGCATTGCACCGAATGGGAAGCTTAATACAAGTCCGATTACTGCGCCGATTACAGAAAGCCCCAGATACTTTACAAGGTAAAGCCCACGGATTTTGAAATTGCCTATACCTATTGCTTTCATAACGCCGATTTCGCGAAATTCATCCGATAGCGTGAAGGTGATAGTAAAACGCAGCACCACGAAAGCGACAGCAATAAAAATAACACTTACCACAATGAGCAGCCCCACAATTATCATATCAAAAATATAACAGAATTCCATAGAAGCCCTGTCAAATGTAAGAATGCTGTTATCCGCAAGAGGCTTTATCTGCTTTACAAGTGTATCAATATCAGAGGAATGTATGTAGACAAGAGAGCCACCATAAAACTCCTCTGCGTTTTCAGCTGAAGTCAGTGCATTATAATCCTCAACACTGATTATATAACGGGTTATAGTAAGCTGATTTGATCCGAAAAGTGCGTCCTTTATCTTGCCCTTGAATATTAACTCACAGTTGATGCCGTTCAATTCTATGGTAAGCTTATCTCCGATTTCAACGCCGATAGCGGCTGCTTTATTTTCTGTTATATATAATTCGCCCGGATTTACTTTTTCAAGGATACTGCCGTCAGAGAGAAAATAATTCATACCTATGTCGCTCTGAACTATATTCGTGCCGCCTTTTGCGGTTATGTCCTTGTCCTCGAAGATAAAATTGTCAGGTGCTAAAAACAGCACATCTTCCACAGCATAGCTGTCAACCGCTTTCGACGAACTTATTGTTTCATCAATGTCAACGGCAAGGTTTTTGTTCATTGTTGTCACCAGATAATCAGGTGCCTTCGCCATTTCAAAATAATCATCCAGCGCCGTTGTAACCCTTAAAATGTTGTTTACGCTTGAAGATACAAACATCGTCGCAAGTATAATAAACACCAGCAGTATCATATTCATGGTTTTTTTGCTTTTAAGGTCTTTTTTCAGTATGTTTAAATACATTTCCTTGCTCCTTTTATCGTTGTGATTACATTGTAGCATAGAAATTATTAAATAATCCTTAAATCCTGTTTTATGTCGGAATTTATTTTATCATATTTTGGTTGGTTGCGCAATCCGGCAACAAAATGCAATAGACAGACATTACAATTTATATAATATCCGCCTAATACGAGAGCTTAATATTCACGGCTTGTTTGTCCGTGTATTTTAAGCTGTTAAAAGGCTTGATGAGCAGTGAGCGTGAACGCTTGAAATTCTTTCTCATACATCATCAAGTGATTGTTGAGCCTTTTTGCAAATATCCGTTGAATTACTAAGTTTTATATGATACAATTTATTTAAGAACCAACGCACTGCTCCTAAATCGAAATTCGGAGGTACTTACCATGATAGAGGAAGTGAATGAAAAAGATATTTGCGAATGTGTAAATGTAATCAGAGTCAGCTTTGCCACAGTTGCTGACGAGTTTGGCTTTACCGCTGAAAATGCACCTAAATTCACAGCATTCGCAACTACTGAAGAAAGATTAAAGTGGCATTTATTCGGTGAGCATAGACGTATGTATGCCTTTTGGGATAACGGGAAAATTGTTGGCTACTATTCATTGCTATTGCAGAGTAATAATGAGTGTGAGTTAAGCAATTTGTGTGTACTTCCGACATACAGACACAGAAAAATCGGTCAAGAGCTGTTATTTCATGCCTTTAATACTGCAAAAAAAACAAATTGCGTAAAAATCAACATCGGAATAGTTGAGGAAAACAAAAAATTAAAAAATTGGTATGAGCAATTCGGATTTACACATACAGGAACCAAAAAATATGATTTTTTCCCTTTTACCTGTGGGTATATGGAAAAGATTTTATAATTTTTTTCATTTATAAAGCAGACTGACATAAAGGATTATGCTATAATAATCTTGAACAAGTAGTTATTATTCCGGACAAACAGAAAATGAGAGGTTTCGAGTATGTGCTTTATATGCGACAGAATTAAAATGATCAACAATTGTAAGAATCCATACTTCGTTAAAGAATTGCAAACAGGTTATGTAGTTATTGGTGATAATCAGCATTTTAAGGGCTACACATTATTTCTTTGCAAAGAACACAAAACAGAACTGTTTCAATTAACACATACGAAAAAGATTAAGTTTTTAGAGGAAATGTCCATAGTCGCCGAAGCAGTTTCAAACGCTTTTGGAGCAGAAAAAATGAACTATGAATTGTTAGGCAATGGCGATACACATCTGCACTGGCACCTATTTCCAAGGAAAAGCGGAGATATAGAAAACTATGGCAACAATGGGAAAGGACCTGTTTGGTGGTATCCTATGGAAAAAATGTACAATGATAATAACCGCCCTTCAAAGACAGAATTAGAAGATATGAAAGAAAAGTTACTGATAGAATTAGAAAAACTGTTATAATCCTACTTCAAGTTTTTATGGAGTTGCAAAGCCTAAGCGGGAAGCGGATATTGATGAGGCTATGCCGATGGGAATTTGATTGGAAAAGTAGTTGTAAAAAGTGGAAATGCGTGGTATAATGAGTCTGTGAGGGCGGTTAATCTGCCCGATAATCGGAATATGTATATGTTGGTAGATAACTCAGTTCCATTTCGTTGAAAGGTCGTATGCTTATGTCTATAATTAATTGTGTTGGCAAAAGAATAAAACGGACAGTTGCGTTGTTGATTGCAGCGACATTACTTTGCAGTTTGACAGGCTGTGCCAAAGGACCAACAGGAAACAATAATTTAAGTTCTGACATCGATTCAAATAACGCTGATGAAACGGAATTTGATATAGAACGTGTCCGGAAAAGTTTCATTATAAAAGGGGTGCCCTTTGAATTGCCAAAGAGAATTGGCGATTTGGATGATGCGTGGACATACCAAAAGCGTGAAACGCATTATGTTGACGATACAGGATTGGCTGATTTTTATTTTAACGGAAAAGAAATGTTTGTAGCGGGAATCGGTAACTTTATAGAAGGACAGGAAGAGGATGGGTTTATTTACGATATCGCTCTTGAATCGGATGATTGCTCAATTGGGGGTATAACGCCAAATGTTTCAACAAAGGCTGATGTGCTGAAGAAATACGGAGAGCCGTCAAAAATAAATAATTTTGAGGATAGGGGCTTATATAGGTATATTTACGGCACTCAAGACAGCAATCAAAAACTATTTTTCATAGAGCATAGCCAAATGTTCACCGTGGTGTTTTATGCTGAAAATGATGTCGTACAAGGTGTAAGGGTAGTTTATAATACCTTGGACGAATAAAGGAAAATTAATTATACTAAATTACTTATTGACAAATACCAATTCATCGCACTTTAATACAATAAAGGAGCAACCACGCACGGCTGCTCCTTTTCCTATATCCCCCGAGCCGCAAGGCTCTTTTTTTATGCGGTTTACGATGTCAGCCCAATGGCAATTTGATAGGAAAATCGGTTACATGAAGTGGAAATGCGTGGTATAATAAGTTTATAAGGGCAGTTGATCTGCCCTACAAATCGGTATTTACCTTTATTCAGACATACAAACTCTTGACAAAAAAGCTCCTATATGGTACAATATAAAACAAACTACTATATAGGAGATTTTACATGGAAATGAATGGCGGATTTCTTGTTACCAAAATAAAACAACTTGGAGACCGGATTTTTGAGAAGATTCTCAGCGAAAAAAATATCGATGCGTTTAATGGAGCCCAGGGGCGCATTCTTTATGTGCTGTGGCAGGAGGATGGAATCTCGATCAGGTCACTCTCGATGAAATGCGGATTAGCGATAACTTCTCTTACGACGATGCTGGAAAGAATGGAAAATCAAGGACTGATAAGCCGTGTTCAGTCTGAAACGGACAAAAGGAAAACACTCCTGTTTCTGA
>UQBC01000042.1 GCA_900539195.1 uncultured Oscillospiraceae bacterium | reverse complement strand
ACCTATGACCCTCTGCTTGTAAGGCAGATGCTCTCCCAGCTGAGCTAAGCTTCCATATTCTAAGTCCTTACTCCGTTTGCCGAAGTTTTGTGCTCTCTTCAAGCGACTATTATATTATACACGCTTCTGTACCATTTGTCAAGCGTTTTTTGAAAAAATTTAAAATATTTTTTTAGATTACTTATAAACGGCTTTATTATGCAGTTTGTGCCGCATATATTCCGGACGTTTTCATCGCCTTATAAGTGTATCCGCTTATTTTACTCCCACTTTTTCCACACATCCGGCTGATAACCGACAGTTGCCTGTCTGCCGTTCCTGACTACAGGAGTTTTAAACATAGCGGGTGTTTCAAGGAGCTTTTCTATTTTATCTTCCTCATAGGCAAGGTACTGCATTGTGCTGTCCTTGTATGCCTTTGAAGATGTGTCGATGAGATTTTCATAACCGCCGACAGCAACCGATATGCTGTTGAATTCACCCTTTGACATTCCTTTAGATAATATGTCGATAAACTGGAATTTTATACCGCGTTCCTTGAAATATCGCTCCGCTTTTTTCGTGTCAAAGCACTTTGATTTTCCGAAAATCTGTATATTCATATCATAATACCTTTTTATCCTTATCCGATTTTTCTGCCATTTGCTCAAGCAGATCACATATTCTGCAAACCGATGACGAAACATACCTGCGCTGGTTATTTATCATATCTGTGCGTTCCTGCTTGTTTTTCAGCCTGTCAAGAGCTTTTTCAATGCTTATATGTTTTAACGGCAGACTCATACCGCGGCTTTCAAAATATCTCAGATTCTTTGTTTCACAGCCTGGGATAGATGACATATGGATCATGGGCAAGCCTGTTACCGCCGCCTCGGTCGAACTGAGCCCCCCGGGCTTAGTTATAAATACGTCTGCCGCCGCCATATAATCGTTCATTCTGTCGGTAAAACCGATGATACTAAACTGATCGTTGCCTGCGGTTTTATCCGACAAAGCTTTCTGCAGCTTTTTATTTGTACCGCAGATTATAACAAACTGCGTATCGGAATTTTCCTTGCCGTAACGTATGAGTTTAGCTGTAAGTCGTTTCATATTGCCGGCTCCCATACTTCCGCCCGTAGCAAGCACACATTGCTTATCCGGGTGTAAGCCGAGCTGACCTCGCAGTGCGGCAATATCGGTTTCTTCCGGCTCGAATACACGACTTACAGGAATTCCGTAAGGCGATAGCTGTTCTCTTGTTGCTCCCTGCTTTATGTAATCGTCGCACAGATCCTCGGCGGGAATTACATACTTATCGCACTGTGTTTCCATCGTAAACGGAGTGCAGGTATAGTCCGTACCTATAAAAACCGTCGGCGGTAGGTCGTATCCCTTACGCCTCAGATATGTAACCATTTCAGCTGCATAAAAATGCGTCATTGCTATCACGTCATATCGGTTTTCCTTCAGATACTCGCCCAGCTTCCTTGCCGCTTTACGATTGGCTAAATACATAGGTGAGGCTATCGGCAGATGGCTAAGACGCATACCGAGATGGTACGCCGCACCGAATGCGTAAGGAAAATATTTCGCCGTAAATACATAAAAGCTGCCGATGTGAGCCGCCTTCCATGTCGGATCAAGCGTATACGGATCCAGCATTACCGCATTATGACCTCGGCTGAGAAGTTCATCCTTGACGGCACGGGCGGCAGAGTTGTGTCCGCCGCCCGTACTGCATGATAATATCAGTGCTTCCATAGCCATCTTACGTCAAATTTTTCACGCTCTTCGTGAACGCTGAGCATCTTTATCGAGCAAGCGACAGTTATCATAAGCATACCTATCGACACTGCCTTCACAGGCTCTATAAAGAACGATACAAGCGTTGTACAGCAGTAGGTAATAATAGTACAGTAGCAATGAGGAGTTATCTTTATAAGCGTCATAAACAGAATAAAGAAGAAGCACAGCGTCAGTACGGTAGTCCAGTTGGGCCACATACCCGCAAGAGAGCCGAATGTGACCGCAATAGCCTTTCCGCCCTTGAATTTTGAGAATATGGGCAGAATATGACCTATTACCGGCGCAACAAGCACGATAGGAAGCATGACCTCAGACGGATTTTCCGTGTGCATATAGATAAACACAGGCAGAAAGCCCTTGCCCATATCGCACAGCAACGTCAATGCGCCGCACAATACACCGCCGTAACGGAACGCGTTAGCAGTTCCGTAATTCTTGTCGGGACTTTTTGATATTATGTCCTTGTGAAACAGTTTTGAAATAATGCTTGCAAACAGAATACTGCCGAGCAGGTAGCCCGATATAGCAAAAAACAAGCCTGTAAGCATATATGTATCCCTCCGTATCAGTTGATGACTATAAGTTCCTTTGTGGTTTCTGTAAGATTGCGGCAACCGTCATTTGTGACTACCACCATATCTTCAATTCTTACGCCGAATTTGCCGGAAATATACGCACCGGGTTCATCTGTAAGTATCATACCATCTTTGAGCATATACTGCGATGACGGCGAGGCTGTCGGCGCTTCATGTATTTCAAGTCCTACACCGTGACCCAGTCCGTGCCCGAAATATTTTCCGTAGCCCCACGCATCAAGTGTGGCTCTTGCCACGCTGTCGACAACCTTACCGCTTATATCGGCACGGATAGCTTTCATAGCGTCAAGATTTGCAAACAGCACAGCGTCATACATTCTCTTCATCTCTTCGGTAACTTTGCCGATTGCTATCGTTCTTGTCATATCCGAGTGATAACCGTCATAGGTTGCACCGAAGTCAAGCGTCAGAAAATCACCGTTTTCAAGTTTTTTTTCGGTAGGCACTGCATGGGGTGAAGCGGAATTTAAACCGGATGCCGCAATGGTATCAAATGATTTCCCGTCCGAGCCGTACTCAGCCATATAATATTCAAGCAGCGCCGCAACGTGCTTTTCCGTCTGTCCGGGCTTTATGTCACGGAGCAATCTCGAGAAAGCCTTTTCCGCTATTCTCTGCGCCTTTACTATCTTCTCAATCTCTTCGGGAGTCTTTATAACACGCATTTTCTCAATCATATCGGAAAGCTCGCGTGAGCTGTCAAACTTTATGAATGAATAGTTTGCCTTGTATCTGTCGAGCTCAGTTACCGTCATAGCACTGCTTTCAATACTTACGGTCGTTATACCGTGCTTTATAAGCAGACTCATAAGCTGACTCTTTGCGTTTTCAAGAAGCGCTACCTCGCAGTCTGTGACGCGCTCCTTTGCCTTGTCAAAATAACGGAAATCAATAAGCAGATAGCTTGCCTCTTTTGTTACAAGTATCATACCGGCTGACGATGTAAATCCGCTGAAATATCTTCTGCTTATATCAGATGTTATAAGCGCCGCGTGCCTTTCATCGGCAAGATTATCCGCAAGCCTTGCTATATTTCCCGCATTCTTAACCATATTTCCTCCATTGCGGCAAAAACCGCATTTATCTAAATGATAATTTTAACTCTTAAATATTAACCGAAAATCAATCAGTTTACTTAACCAAATCCGCATCAATCCATATTCAGTGCATAGAACAGTGCCATCATATAGCTCTTTTCGCCAAACCCCGCAACTGTACCCTTGCATACGGGCGAGATTACAGAATGATGTCTGAACTCTTCTCTTGCATGAACATTCGACATATGGACTTCAATTACAGGTATCTTAATTGCCGCAATTGCGTCCCTTATAGCGTAGCTGTAATGTGTATATGCACCTGCGTTGAAGATAATGCAGTTATATTTCGCTCTTGCCCCGTGAAGCGCATCAATCAGTGCGCCCTCGTGGTTTGACTGGAAAAAGTCAATCTCTGCGCCGTTCTTCTCGGCACAGTCTTTCAATCTTTCATTTATTGCCGCAAGCGAGTTGTCACCGTATACCGACGGTTCACGTTCGCCGAGCAGGTTTAAGTTGGGTCCGTTCATTACAAGTATCTTCATTTTCTTTTCCGTCCTTATTTTAAATAGCCGAGGTAAGCTTTTTTCATAGTTGATGCGTCCTCTGCCTGTGTTCCGTCCGATTCGCAGATAACCGTGCAGTCAAGGTTTCTCTCGGCAAACAGCTCACAAAGCGGTTCATACAGCGGTCCGTATACTGTATCTTCAAATGTCAGATGCCGTCTTTCTCCGCCGGAAGTATATTCTATCTTTGAGAAGTGAACATGCATCTGCGAAAGCCTGTCATGTCCGAGCTTGTTTTCAATGCTGTCGAGCATTGCTGCGTAGTCGTCTATCGTTTTTATACCGCCGAGCGTTCTGGCGTTCAGATGTCCGAAATCAACGCAGGGAAGCATCTCTTCATCAAGAGTACACAGCTCCAGTACCTCATCAAGCGTTCCGAGCTGATTTATCTTACCCATAGTTTCGGGACAAATTATAGCTTTCAGTCCCTCGCTCTTTCTCTCGGCAACCGCCTTTTCAAGCGTCTGCTTTGCAAGGTACAGCGCTTCTGCCCTTGTCATCTTTGAGCATGAACCGGAATGTACTACTACCTTGGCAGCTCCCAGCTTGTCGGCTGCCCTCAGCGAATCCATAATATAATTTACGCTGTTGTCACGCTTCTCAGCCTCAACGCTTGAAAGTGAGATGAAATACGGGGCGTGGAGCGTTACGGTTATATTGTTGTCACGGGCAAGTACGGGTAACTTTTCGTAAGTTGCCGCCGCTATGCGTACTCCTCTTCCGCACTCGACCTCGTAACAGTCAAGGTTCATAGATGCAAGATATGCCGGTAGCTCATCGGGGAATTTCTTCTTGCCGAAGCTCAGCGAATTGCCGCCCGGTCCGAATTTAACAGCCATTACTTTTTCTCCTTGGTTTCCAGCTTCGAGTAGTCTCTGTGGAAAAACAAACTCTCGGCTTTTCTTTTCAGCCTGAACGTCCACGCACTTTCCATATGGAAAGGCTCAACAAGCACCGACACCGCACCCTTGATATTCCCTGCGATTATATCTGTGAATATCTGATCGCCCACGACAGCCACCTGCTTTTTCGGCACGCCCATTATCTTTATAGCCTTTGATATGCCGAATGTAAGCGGTTTACAACCGTTTGCGGTAAACGGAAGACCCAGCTTTTTGGCAAGCGGTGCGACACGCTTGTTTGTGTTGTTCGACACTATGCGCATCGGCACTCCCATTTTTTTCATACGCTCAAGCCACTCGGGGACGCCGTTTTCGGCGGCAGGATTCCCGTGCATCGAAAGCGTGTTGTCAAGGTCAAGCACCAGCGCCTTTATATTATATTTATCAAGAAAGCCCTCGTCTATGTCGAGAACTGAATTTATCCAAATCTGCGGTTTAAAAATCATACCGTATCCTTTAATAAAAAATTAAAAGGCGAACAAAGCGTCAGCATGAAGCTAACCTTGTCCGCCTTTTATTACCGTAAGTAATTAATTACTTAAACTTGCGCTTACGAGCAGCCTCGGATTTCTTCTTACGCTTTACCGAAGGTTTTTCGTAGTGTTCTCTTTTACGAACCTCTGCGAGGACGCCGTCTCTGGCGCATGATCTCTTGAAACGCTTGAGAGCTGTATCTAAAGATTCATTTTTGCCTAAACGTACTTCTGCCATCTATATCCCTCCCTTTGCCAAATGGCACAGGTTATAACTCATACAAATTTTATAAAGATGTATGCTAGTATTATACAATATCGTACCGACTTTGTCAATACGTTTTTGAAAATTTCGTAAAAATTCTTGCAGATTATTCCGATTTTTAATCAAGAAACTGCTTTACATCAACTTCCTCAGCATCCTGCCAGAGCCTTTCAAGGTCGTAGAAATCCCTCGTTTCCTTATAGAAAACGTGGAAAACAACATCTATATAGTCAAGCACTATCCAGTTTCCGCTTGCCTTGCCGTCTATAGACTTAGGTTCTTCGCCCTTTTCGCCGAGTCTGAAATCGACCTCGTCTGCAAGCGCCTTTACCTGCGTTGAGCTTGAACCGCTTACTATTACGAAATAGTTTGCAAGGATCGTGAGGTCACGCACCTTGAGAATTTTTATATCATCTGCCTTTTTTGAGTCGAGAGCCTTTATGCCCTCCTTCAGAATTTCTATATCAGTCATTCTTAGGATTTTTCCTTTCTGTTTCACTTTTTCTTGCTCTCATGAGCTTTGTGTAAAAATTATATCCTTCTATCGTGCAAGGCGGTATTACTCCGCCCTTGCCGAGCGTTTCGCCTATAGAATATTTTAACGCATTGTACATAGCGTTGTCAAGATTCTCAAAGCTCATCTCCCGATATTTTTCAACATCCTTATAGCTTCTGTCGGCGCTTGTCAGATCACCTAAGTAAACGATCTTTTCAAGAAGCGACATATCAGCCCTGCCTGCCGTGTGATAACGCACCGCATTCAGAATATCAATATCCTTTATACCGAGATTTTTCGATATATGATACGCTCCCGCAGGACCATGCCAGAGTGCCGGGGTATAAAGCTCCTCGTCGCTCACGTCCATATTGCTCAGTATCGCCTGCGATTTCATCGCATTCGGAGTTTCCTCCTTTTTTATATCGTGAAGAAGTCCTGCAAGATATGCCTTTTCCTCGTCGCCGCCGTGCTTTTTTGCAAGTGCCAGACACATTGAGGCAACATTCATACTGTGCGTAAAACGCTTCTTTGAGAGCGTATTTTTCAGCATTTTCACATAGTCCGCATATTTATCGGCATAACGCTGTTCGTCCTTACTCTGCTTCTCACACATAAAGACCACGTTCCTTTATATAGTCTTCAACCGCTTCGGGTACAAGCCCTGTTATACTTTCACCGTTTTTCAGCTTTTCACGGATCTCGGTCGAACTTACCTCGGTGACGTGAAGATTAAGTACCTTTATTCTGCCCATTTCTGCGGCATATTCACACATATCGCTGTATTCGCTGTTTTCTCTTGCGGCGGCTACCACCTTGCACTCGCCGAGAAGCGCCTCATAGCGATACCACTTATCGAAATAGAACAGCATATCTCCGCCGATTATCAGATAGAACACAGCATCGTCGGGGTAATGTCTTTTAAGCTCACGGATAGTATTTATCGTGTAGCTTGTACCGCCCATACGCTTTTCTAAGTCACTTATTTCAAATTTACCGTCTTCAATTTCTTTTGCAAAGGCAAGCTCGCACATCTTTGCCCTGTCCTCAAAAGCAATAAGCCCCTTGTTGCTCTTGTGAGGTGAAACACAAGTGGGAATTATCAGCATCTTCTGAAGTTTAAGGTCGGCGAAAGCCTCTTTCACCATATTTATATGTCCGTTGTGAATGGGGTTGAATGCACCGCCGAATACGCCTATCTTAATCATCTAAGCTTATCTTCCTTTTCTTGGGATCTTTATTTTGTCTGTAAAGGACTATCTTTGTGCCGATCACCTGTACAACTATGCTGTCTGTCCTTTCGCCTATCTCGCCTGCAAGCTCCTTTGCGCTGTATCCGCAGTTTTCAAGAACTCTTATCTTTATAAGCTCTCTTGCCTCCAGTGCGTCCGAAAGCTGTTTTATAAGCTCGTCCGATATTGCGTTCTTTCCTATCTGAAAGATAGTATCATAGTTACTTGCAATGCCTTTCAGCTTTGCTCTCTGTCTGCTCGTTATCTCCATTATTATCTCCGTTTCTTTCATCTCATAAAGAAATACCATATCGCAAATACAGCACCTAGCTGTAAAACGATAATTGCCGGTATTCCTATCATAAATCTCTTATGCTTTGTTTTGTGGTGGAAAATCCGCATTGAAATATACATAGCGACAGAACCGCCGAGCGCAGACACGATGAAAAGCGTCCTTTCCCTTATGCGCCATTTATTTTTCTTTGCTTTGCTCTTATCCACCGGCGGCAGTATAAAACCGATTATGTTAATTATAATCAGATACGCCGCTGTCAGAATATAGGGTAAATCTTTGATATCCATTACTTTTTGCTAAGCTCGGCTACCAGCTTTTCAAGCGCTTTCGCCCTGTGGCTTATCCTGTTCTTTTCCTCGTCAGTAAGGCAAGCCATGCTTGTATCGTCGTCTATCATGAAAATAGGATCATAGCCGAAGCCGTTTTCACCTATAGGCTCTTCTCCGATAAAGCCCTCGCACTCGCCCGTAACACATATCTCATAATCATCGTCACGGATAAAGTATAAGGCGCATACGAATTTAGCGTTTCTCAGCGGTTTGTCAACGCCCTTCAGTTCACCGAGTACCTTGTTTATCCTGTCCTCGTTCGTTGCGTTCTCGCCTGCGTATCTTGCCGAATAGATGCCCGGTGCGCCGCCTAGGAATTCTATCGAAAGTCCGCTGTCGTCAGCAAGCACAGGCGTATGCGTCATATCATATATAGCCTTCGCCTTTATATGAGCGTTCTCGCTGAAGGTCGTTCCGTCCTCCGCTATATCGGTATTGATTCCCGCTTCTTTCATCGAAACAGGCTCATAGCCAAGAGGCGTCAGCATTTTCTTGAATTCTTTTATCTTGCCCTCGTTGTTTGAGGCGATAATAAGTTTCATATATTGTCCTTTCGTTACCGGTTTGATCATTCAAACAGGGCTTCAACATAGTCCTGCGGTATAAACGGTTGCAGATCGTCTATCTTCTCACCCACACCGACCAGCTTTACAGGTATACCAAGTTCCTCTTTTATAGGTATTATTATACCACCTTTTGCCGTTCCGTCAAGCTTTGTAAGAACGATACCCGTTATATCTGCCGTTTCCTTGAACAATCTTGCCTGATTTACCGCATTCTGTCCCGTTGTAGCGTCAAGCACAAGTAATGTTTCAACACGGCTGTCGGGAGCGTTGTTGTTGACTATTCTTGCAATCTTCTTAAGCTCGTCCATAAGGTTCTTCTTGTTGTGAAGTCTGCCTGCCGTATCGCAGATGATAACGTCCGCATCTCTTGCCATACCTGCCTTGATGGCGTCAAACACAACAGCCGCAGGATCGCTTCCCTCCGAGTGCTTTATAATATCAACACCGGCACGGTCAGTCCATACCTGCAACTGTTCGATAGCCGCCGCACGGAATGTATCCGCCGCCGCAACGACAACTTTCTTGCCGCTGCTTTTAAGGTTATACGCAAGCTTTCCTATAGTGGTCGTCTTGCCTGCGCCGTTTACGCCTATAACAAGTATAACAGTCGGCTTTGTATCAAGGTAAAGCTCATTGTCGCCCTTGAGAATTTCTGCGATTATCTTCTTCAAAAGTCCCTTTACTTCCGCAGGGTCGGTAGTGCCTGTAGCCTTTACCTCTTTTCTTAACGCTTCGCAGATGTTTGCACTAGTCACAGCGCCGATATCGGACAGTATAAGCGTTTCTTCAAGCTCTTCAAAGAAGTCCTCGTCAATCTTTGTGAACGAGTTTATAACTCCTGTTATCTTACTTGCAAGAGCGTCTTTTGTGTTCTTTAAGCCGCTTTTCAGCTTTTCAAAAAATCCCATTGAAAAATTTCTCCTACTTTATATATTCAACCAGCTTTTCCAAAGCCTTATCGGCTTCAACCGTATAATCGGGGATAAGCGGTTCAATGCTTTTGTTTATGTCCACACGGTAGAATTTCTTGTATGATACACTCAGCACAAGTTTCGATTCGGGAAGCTGAAAGCCCAGCTTGTCGCCGTATGCGGTCGGCATATTTCCGGGTATTTCGCCTATCACCTTTCCTATGCCGTTATCCTGTATCACCGTTGCAAAGTCCATTGCCGAGCTGAACGTGTATTGCGATGTCAGCACATACACCTTGCCGTCAAAAGCATTTTCAACGTGCTTATTCGGCGTTATCTCATCACGGTACGAGATCAGATTTCCGCCGTTTCGTATATCCGTTCCTCCGAACAGCTTATAATCGCTTATATTTATATAGCGCAGAAATTCATTTATGACCTCTGTCGTTCCGCCGCCGTTGCTTCTTAAATCAACGGCGATATTTCTGATATTGTTATCTCTTACCGCACTGAAAAATTCCGACAACCTATCGGTGTATTCCTGCGACATTTCACAACGGTTGAGTGTGAAAATGCCAAGTGAATTCTCCTTGTCGATCTTATATGAGCATAGCTCAAGCTGTTTTCTTTCGGGCGGCTCGTCCGTCATATCAAAATGCTTTGTTTCGTTATTTTCACCGAAAACAACATCTATCCCGTCAGATACATCCGCACCGAAAAGCGTAAGCCAGCTGCCGTATTGCAAAGCCTCACCGAACATATAGTCCGCATAGAAGCCGACCTGCGGCTCACATGGAAACACCTTTTTGAAATGCTTCTTCATACTGTCCGCCGATATGCCGTCAATTGATACAAGCGTGCCGTCATTATAAGCCTTGCTTATTTCGTTACCGCCGCTGACATACCGGGTACCTGATACGGTAACTATCGTGTGTGCATCGTCAAGTGTGCAGACAAGCTCGGCAGATTTGTCCCACAGCTCGGTTATTGTCACGCTGTCCTTGCTCATCAGCTCTCTGCGCAGTTTAACATAACTGCTGTTGAACTTATTTTCTGCATTTTCGTCTGTCAGAAGTGCAGGGTGATTTGCACTTACGGTATCAAAGACATATTTCAGATCTTTGACTGCCTGCTCCTTGCTGATTTTGGTTTCAAGCGGCAGTGTCGGCTCAAAATCAGTCTGTGCGTCATAACCGCAGATCTTAAGCACTATACCGCCTACCGCAAGAATAACGGCAAGCAATAAAGCTGTTACTCTCAATTTGTTCATTTTCTACCCCGATATTTCATATACGATATACAATTTCCTTATGCGATTTCCTTTATGCGTTTTCAACCTCGTTTAAAAATTCCTCGCTGAATTCCTGCCTTAACAGTCCCGATACGCCCTTTTCCTGCATATAAACGCCATACAGCACATCGCACAGCTCTATTGTACCTCTCCTGTGCGTTATTACCATAAGCTGAGTGTTATGCGAGAAACGCTTAAGATATGTAGCGTACTTCTGTACGTTTGCCTCGTCAAGCGCCGCATCGACCTCATCAAGCATACAGAACGGCGTTGGTCTGTGCAGTAATATAGCAAGGTAAATCGTCAGCGCTACCATCGACTTTTCGCCGCCCGAAAGAAGCGACAGGCTCTTTATTACCTTTCCGGGAGGTGCGGCATATATCTCAACATCGGAGTTCAGCACATCGTCCGGGTCTGACAGCTGAAGCCTTGCTTCGCCGCCGCCGAATATCTCGCTGAACAGCATTCCGAAATGGTGATTTATATCGTCAAAGCTCTCCGTGAACCTCTGCTTTATATCCTTTATAAGATCTGCAATAAGGCTTTCAAGCTCCGTCTTTGAGGTTTCAACGTCCTTTAGCTGTTTTGCAAGAACGCCGTAACGCTCAGATACCTCCTCCAGTTCTTCTATAGAGCTGTAGTTTACGCTTCCAAGTGCCGCAATGCTTCTCTTTATCTCGGCAAGCTCTGCCTTAAGCATGAATATGCCTGCGTCATCGACAGGCTTCGCACGTTCCTTTGCCTCACTGCGTGTCATCTCGTACTTGTCCCACAGTCCCGAGATTATCTTCTCGGTCTGACCTTCCGCCGAGCCTTTGCGTTCTTCCTGACGGGCAAGGTCTGCACTGAACTTTTCCTTTGCCTCGGTAAGTTCTCTTATCGACTTGTTTATCTCGCTGATACGCTTTTCAGCCGCATTTGTGAGCGATACGTTATCTGCGATTGCCTTTTCGTTGTCGCCTGCCGTTTTTGCTATTTCTTCGGTCTGAGCCGTTTTCAGAATTATGATTTCATTCTTCTGCTCAATTCCGTTTTTAAGCTCCTCAATTTTTCTGAGCTGTTCGCTTCCGCCGTCGCTCAGTGCAAGGATAGATGCGTCTATACCCTCTATCCTTGTGCGGATGTTGGATATATCGCCGTTTACCGTCAGAACGTCCATATTGTTCCTTTGTATCCTGTCGGCTATCTCTTTTCTCTTATCCTCCGCCTTGTCAAGACCGCTTCTCTGCTCGCTCAGAGCCTTCTCGTTCTTTTCGATTTCGGCAAGCACGCTTTCAAGCTGTGACTTTGTATCGGAAAGTAGCTTCCTGCCGTCATTCTCGGCTCTTTCCTGTGCGTCAAGCTGTTCCTCGGCACTGTCACGCTGTGCGGTAAGCTGTGACAGCAGCTGCTTTATACCGTCACGCTGTGCCTCAAGTCTTGCTATCTTAGGCTCGCACTGCGATACGGTTTCGGAAAAGCCCTCCATTTCCTCCGCCATCTTTGCGACTTCCGCCTGCAAGGGCTTTAGCTGTTCGCTCTCGGCTTTTATCTTCACACTGAGTTCTTCAATCTGTTCGGATAATAAAGCAAGTTCCTGCTTTCTTGCGATTATACCTGCGTCATTTCTGACACTGCCTCCCGTGAACGAACCGCCTGCGTTTATGACCTGACCGTCAAGCGTCACTATCCTGAAACGGTATCCGTACTTCTTGGCAATGAACGATGCCGTGTCGATATCCTCAACTACCGCCGTCTTTCCGAGTATGGATTTTACTATTCCATCATACAGCCCGTCATATTCCACAAGGTCGCACGCCATACCCTCAAAGCCGTTCTCATTACTCAGCCCTCCGACTTCGAGCATTTTTCCCTTTACGCTTGTCAGCGGAAGAAATGTCGCACGTCCGAGGTTGTTTTCCTTAAGATAACGCATACTGCGCTTTGCCGCTTCCTCGTTATCGGTAACGATGTTCTGCATTATACCGCCCAGTGCTATCTCAATAGCTACAGTATAACGCTTATCCACGCTGATTATGTCGGCTACAGTACCTCTTATACCGCTGAGCCGTCCTTGCCTGTCCGCCATTATTACCGACTTTACGCTTGACTGGAAGCCCGCCATATTCTTGTCTATCTCGTCAAGCACCTGATGACGTGACGCTTTCGTTTCGTACTCCTTGCGCAGCGTTTCAAGCGTCTGACCTGCCGTTTTCAGCTTGTCATTCTTATTGGCAAACAGCTTTTTATATCCTGTCAGCTTGTTCTCGGCTTCTGCCTTTTCTTCCTTTGCCTGTTCAAGCTCTTCATCGGTATCGCTGAGCTTTATTCTCTGCGTCTTTGCTTCTGCCGCCGCATTCTCAGCCGTTCTTGTAAGTTCCTCCTTACGCTTTGAAAGCTGTTCGGAGGTTGTCTCTATCTGCTGTACCGAAAGCTGCAACTGCGTTCTTTTAAGATACAGCCGACCCTGCTTTTCGTCAAGCTCCTTATACTCCCCCGAAAGCGTTTCGCCCTCAGCGTCGATTCCCGTCAGTTCCTCCGTCAGCTGTTCGCTGTCCGCCTTCAGCCGACCTATAAGCGCCTGCTTTTCCTCTATCTCGTTTTCAAGGTTCTTTTTATCTTCTTCAAGCCTTGCCTTGCCGCTCTTGCCGTCCTCTATCTGCTTTTCGGTTTCCGCAATAGCTTCTTCTGCGTGCGAAATATCGTTGCGCAGTACGGCAATCTCAGCCTTTATATCGCTTATGCGGTCCTTAGCCTCGTCACTTCCGGCTTTCAGCTTTTCAAGCTTGGCACGGAGCGTCATTCTGCGATTGTTGTTGTCCTCTTCCTCAGCCTCCAGCTTTGCAATATCCCTGTCGAGATTTTCACACTCCGCCTTGCTGAGAAGTAATTTGTCCTCCGCTTCCGAAATCGTCTTTTCAAGTGCGGACAATTCGTACATACTTACCGTTATATCAAGGTCTTCTTCCCTCGAAAGCAGTTCCTTCGCCTTTTTAGCCTTTGCCGCCTGCTTTTCAAGCACAGGGAGTCTTGTTTCAAGTTCCGACGCTATATCACGGATACGGAGCAGATTGTCCTCGGTACGCTTCAGCTTGTTCTCTGCGTCCTTTTTCTGCGCTAAGAATTTCGATACGCCCGCCGCTTCTTCAAAAACCTCACGGCGCTTGCTTCCGCCCGATTCGACTATCTCCGACACCTTGCCCTGACCGATAACGCTGTAGCCGTCACGGCCAAGACCCGTACCCATAAACAGTTCGTTTATATTCTTAAGCAGTGTCTTTGCTCCGTTTATCTTATATTCCGACTCGCCGCTCCTGTACAGCTTACGGGATATTACCACCTCGTCACTGTCTACCCTGAGCGCCCTGTCACAGTTATCTATAGTCAGCGTTACACTCGCAAAGCCCATCGGTTTTCTGCGTACAGTTCCGTGAAAGATAACGTCCTCCATTTTATCTCCACGCAGACTTTTAGCGCCCTGCTCTCCCATTACCCAGCGCAGTGCGTCACTTATATTACTTTTACCGTTGCCGTTGCTTCCGACAACAGCGGTCATTCTCTTGTCAAAATGCAGTATGGTCTTATCGGGAAACGATTTGAACCCGTATATTTCCATAGATTTAAAAAACATCAACCGATCCTCTCCGCACGGAAATCCGTGCCTTTCTCTTCCTTTATCTTAAAGGAAATTCCACGCTGTGAAAGCGCATTGCGGTTAGCTCCGCCCTGCCCGATTATCTTGCTTATATTACGCTTGTCCGTATAAAAGACGTATTTTCCCACGTCCTCGCACACAGCGTTCATCTTTTCCAGATACAATATGCTCTCGGCTATCTCACGCAGTGCCGGGTGATATACTCCCCCGACCATATTCCGCTCAACATCACGGCTTGCGTGAAGCCCCATACGGATAACTGCGACCCCTGCCTTGTTAAACATATCGAGCAGCCTTGCACAGAGCCTTGTTGTCTGCTCAAAGGTAAAGCTGTCATACGCTCCGCTCTCGTGCAGCCTGCCAAGTTCGGTATTTTTCAGTATAACAGTAGGGTAAATCCTCACCGTGTCGCAGTGGAGTGCGATAAACTCCTTTGCGGTATCAATGCAGTATTGCTCCGTGTCCTTATACAGCCCCGTCATCATCTGAAGCCCGAGTTCAAATCCGCTCTGCTTTATAAGCCGTGAGGCACGTCTTACGTCCTGTGCCGTATGGCCTCTGCGGTTAGCTGTCAGCACCTCGTCATTCATACTCTGTGCACCAAGTTCTATCGCCGTCATACCGTAGCTTTTAAGAATGCCGAGTATTTCCTCGTCAATGCAGTCGGGTCTTGTCGAACAGCGTATACCGTCATACTGCTCGGGATATGCGTCTGTATAACGCTTGGCTACCGTCAGCAGTCTTATCATATAATCCCTGTCTATTGCGGTAAAGCTGCCGCCGAAAAACGCTATCTGCGCTTTCGTACCGCTGTCTTTAAGATTTTCAAGCTGCCCCTCAAGTATGCTTTCAAGTTCCTTTTCAGTGACAGGCTCGCTGTGTCCGCTTATCGTTTTCTGATTGCAGAAGCTGCATATATGCGTACAGCCGTAATGCGGTATAAATACCGAAATGTTAGTTTGTTTCATATCCCATAAGGCTTATAGCCTCTTTTGCGGCGCTCTGCTCCGCTTCCTTCTTGCTCTTACCCTTACCCGTGCCTATTATCTGACCGTTCAGAAGCACATTTGCCGTAAACTGCTTGTTATGCGCCTGTCCGCTTTCATCGCTTATCTCATAGGCAACACGTTCCTCCGGGTTCTGCTGGATTATCTCCTGCAATACCGTCTTGTAATCTCCGAGCAGGAATTTACCCGTACTCAGCTTATCGAGCGGCGGTATAAACGGCAGTATGAAATTCCTTGCCGCTTCAAATCCGCCGTCAAGATATATTGCCGCAATAAGCGCCTCAAATGCGTCCGCCAATATCGAGTGGCGATCTCTGCCGCCCGTATGTTCTTCTCCTTTTCCCAGAAAAATATACTTGCCTAAATCTATTTTTCTTGCAAAGGGATAAAGCGCATTTTCACACACTACGCTTGCTCTTATCTTGGTAAGCTGTCCTTCGGGCAGATTAGTAAGATTTTCAAAAAGATGCTCGGACACAACAATGCTCAGCACGCTGTCGCCTAAAAATTCGAGGCGCTCGTTACTGCGCAGATGTTTTCCGTTTGTGTATGACGAATGAGTAAGAGCCTCTTTTAAAAGCTCAGGATTTTTGAACGTATAGCCTATTATCTGTTCAAGCTCTGTCATTAGAATACCTTTCTTTATAGTTGCACCATAGCAATTAATACTAAGTGCTTTTTTACTATCCCCACCCCAACCCCTCCCCATGGGAGGGGCTTATATATGGGGGCTACCGCCCCACATCCCTGTCAGGGGCTACGCCCCTTGACCCCTCGTGCGAGGCTGTTCTTCTTTATGCTGTCAAATGATATTAATCAACCTTCCGTATTTTCCGACAGCACCTTTTCCATCTCTGCGATAACGTTTCTCTCAACGAAATCCTTGGCCTGTCTTACGGCATTCTTGAATGCAAGAGCGTCACTGCTGCCGTGCGCCTTAAGCACAGGCTTTGCCGTACCTAAAAGCGGAGAACCGCCTGTTTCCCTGTAGTCCATCTGCTTGCTTATTTCCTTGATGCCCTTCATAGTAAACATTGCGCCTATCTTTGTGCCGAGGTTGCGGAAGAATATCTTCTTGAGCGAAGCCTTCATAAACTTGCCCATACCCTCTACTGTTTTAAGGTAGATGTTACCCGTAAAGCCGTCCGTTACAACAACGTCGACCTCGCCTAAAGCCGCATTTCTCGCCTCGACATTGCCCGTGAAATTCAGCGTGCTGTTTTTGAGCAGAGCGTAAGTTTCCTGTTCAAGCTCCCTGCCCTTTTCTTCTTCTGCACCGACATTCAGCAGTCCGACCTTGGGGTTGTCAACACCCATTATCTTGTTCATATAAACACTGCCCATAACAGCAAACTGCCTTAACATATCAGGACGGCAATCAACGTTTGCACCGCCGTCAAGCAGTATATACATATTATTAAGACCGGGCATTACAGGTGTCAGTGACGGACGCTTTACGCCCTTGATACGCTTTACTATAAGAGTACCGCCCATAACAAGAGCCGCCGTACTGCCTGCGCTTATCATAGCGTCCGCTCTGCCGTCAGCTACCATCTGCATAGCCACGCCCATTGAGCAGTTCTTCTTTTCCTTTAATATCATCTTGGGGTTATCCTCTATCTCGATAACTCCGTCAGCCTGCTCAAATGTGATATGATCCTTTGAAAGCCCCAGTCTTTCAAAGCACTCGTCGAGCTTCTTTGTGTCGCCCGTCAGTACAATGTCAACTCCGTACTCCTTTACAGCGTCAACCGCACCCTTTACTACCTCGTCCGGCGCATTATCTCCGCCGAAAGCGTCTATAGCTATTTTCATAATCCGTTTTCCTTTCGTATAAAATCCGGTACTTATCGCTTCGCCTTTAGTTTTTCACAGAGGGTCTGCCCCTCCCGTATCAAAACACCGACCGTTCAAAAAGCTGTTTTGCTGTTTTGCTAAACAGACAGACAGACCGCATTACCGCTGTGCAGCGATTCCCTGCTCGCAGAGTGCTTTTCTCAGATCCTCAAGTCCTCTGTCCGCAATCGTCCTGTATCTCAGCTTCTTGTCCTTTATCCTTTCGGGGAGCGGCGGCAGTATTCCCATATTCGCCCCCATCGGCTGAAAGTCCTTGTTCTCCGTGCTTATATGCCTTGCCAGTGCCGCTGTCATGCAGGTTTCGGGCAGTTCGAGCGGCTTTTCTCCGTCAAGTGCCCTCGCAAGATTTATCCCTGCTATAATGCCCGATGCCGCACTTTCGACATATCCCTCAACACCCGTCATCTGACCTGCGAAATATATGTTGTCGCTGTCGATAAGTCTGAAATTCTTATCAAGCAGTCCGGGCGAATTGAGGAATGTGTTCCTGTGCATAACGCCGTATCTTACAAATTCCGCATTCTGAAGCCCCGTTATCATCGAGAATACTCTTTTCTGCTCTCCGAATTTAAGATTCGTCTGGAATCCCACAAGGTTATAAAGCGTGCCCTCGTTGTTTTCTTTTCTCAGCTGTACCACCGCATAAGGCCGTCTGCCCGTTCTGGGGTCGATAAGACCCACAGGCTTCATACAGCCGTAGCGGACGCTTTCAATCCCTCGCTTTGCAAGCACCTCTACAGGCATACAGCCCTCATACACTTTAAGATTCTCAAAGCTTTTGAGCTGTACGCTCTCTGCGTTTACAAGCTCGTTATAAAAGGCTTCGTATTCTTCCTTTGTCATCGGGCAGTTGATATAATCCGCCTCGCCCTTGTCATAACGTGTAGCGAAAAACGCAAGGCTCATATCAATGCTTTCTGCGGTAACTATAGGAGCCGCCGCATCGTAGAAGCTGAGCGGACTTCCGCAGCGCTCCTGTATCTTTTCTGCAAATATATCACTTGTCAGCGGACCTGTCGCAATTACGGTATCGCTTTTGGGAAACTCCGTTATCTCGCCGTTTACGATCTCAATATACGGGTGATTAGTTATCATTTCGGTCACAGCGTCGGAAAACTCCGTGCGGTTGACCGCAAGAGCGCCGCCTGCACCGACCTTTGTTTTCTCTGCGGCTCTCATCGTCACAGAGTTCATATAACGCATTTCTTCCTTAAGCATACCGCAGGCGCTGGCGGTATCCGCACTTTTCAGCGAATTACTGCACACAAGCTCCGCAAAGCCCTTGTACTTATGGGCAGGCGAATACTTTTCCGGCTTCATCTCACACAGCCTTACATGAAAGCCTCTGTTCGCAAGCGCCCATGCCGCCTCAACTCCCGCAAGACCTGCGCCTATTACGGTAACAGTAGTTTTATCCAATTTATCTTATCCTTATCAGTTTTCGTTCTTCTTATCCTCATCGGCAGGACGTACATATCCGCAACCGTCCTTTGCACAGTATACCTGACCCTGCTTGCCGACTTTCTTGAACAGTGTCGAGCCGCACTTAGGGCACTTATCCGCAAGCGGGGTATCCCACGTCATAAAATTGCAATCCTTGTAGTTCTCGCATCCGAAGAAAGGCTTGCCCTTCTTTGACTTCTTCGCAAGCATCTTGCCGCCGCAGTGCGGGCAAAGTCCGCCTGTTTCGTTTACTATTCTCTTTGTATTCTTGCACTCCGGGAATCCCGAACAGCCCAGGAACTTTCCGTAAGGTCCTATCTTTATGACCATAGGCTTTCCGCACTTGTCGCAGACTATATCGGTAGGCTCATCGGGTATCTTTACCCTCTTGCCCTCCATATCCTTTTCAGCCTTTGTAAGCATCTTGTCAAAGCCTGTATAGAACTTTCCAAGTACGTCCACCCAGTCAGCCTTGCCTGCTTCTATCTTATCAAGGTCGCTTTCCATCTGTGCGGTAAACTTTGCGTCAACTATACGCTCAAAGTGGCCTTTCATAAGGTCGGTAATAACTATACCGAGCGAGGTCGGCTTTAACTGCTTTGCCTCACGCTCAACATAGTGTCTGTCGAGTATTGTAGCGATTGTAGGCGCATAGGTAGACGGTCTGCCTATGCCGTTTTCTTCAAGCGCTTTGATAAGGCTCGCCTCTGTATATCTCGGTGGCGGCTGAGTAAAGTGCTGGTTGCCCGTAAGTTCTTTTACTTTCAGCTTTTCGCCTACTTCAAGAGCCGGCAGTGCGCCGCCCTCCTCTTCGTCATTATCCTTGCTTTCTTCATACAGCTTTGTAAAGCCGTCAAATTTCACGGTATATCCGTTTGCCTTGAACAGACACTCTCCGCAGGTAATATCTACCGCCTTTGTATCAAGAAGCTGATTTTCCATCTGGCTTGCCATAAAACGCTCCCATATCAGCTTATACAGCTTGTACTGGTCGCCAGAAAGCGCAGACTTTACCTTTTCGGGAGTAAGCGTGATTATTGTCGGACGGATAGCCTCGTGTGCGTCCTGAGCATTGTTCTTCGACTTGAATACTCTGGGCTTTGAGGGCAGATATTCCTTGCCGTATGTCGATTCTATCATCTGTGCCGCAGCCGCTTTTGCCTCATCGGAAATACGCAGGCTGTCTGTTCGCATATAGGTTATGATACCTACTGCGCCCATATCGGGTATCTCAACGCCCTCATACAGCTCCTGCGCCGCTTTCATTGTACGTCTAGCGTTGAAAGACAGCTTTCTTGACGCTTCCTGCTGTAAGGTAGAGGTGGTGAACGGCGGTGCAGGTGTTTTCTTTCTTGTGCTGTTCTTGATATTGGTGATGATAAACTCGCCGTTTTCAAGCATAGCAAGCACCTTGTCGGTTTCTTCTTTATTGAGCGCTTTGAACTTCTCGCCCTTGACCTCTGTCAGCTTTGCAGGGAATGCACGTCTGCTCGAAGCGGACAACAGCTTTGCGTCTATGCTCCAGTATTCCTGTGCCTCAAAGCTCTCTATCTCCTGCTCTCTGTCAACGATAAGCCTTACCGCAACCGACTGTACACGGCCTGCCGAAAGACCTCGTCTGACTTTCTTCCATAAGAACGGGCTTAATTTATAGCCCACTATTCGGTCAAGTATACGTCTTGCCTGCTGTGCGTTGATAAGGTCCATATCAAGCGTTCTCGGATGGCTCATGCCCGCCTCGATACCGCTCTTTGTGATCTCGCTGAACGTTACACGCACAGGTGCGTCCGGACTTATCCCAAGGACGTGTGCCAGGTGCCAAGAAATAGCCTCTCCCTCTCTATCAGGGTCGGTCGCAAGATATACTATGTCAGACGCCTTTGCATCTTTCTTAAGCTCTTTTATAAGAGCCGCCTTATCTTTCTTGTTCTCATACTTAGGCTCAAAGTTGTTGTCAACGTCAACTCCGAGCTTCGACTTCGGCAGATCACGGATATGACCTACAGATGCTACTACGGAATAATCCTTTCCGAGATATTTCTCAATTGTTTTCGCCTTCGCAGGCGACTCAACTATTACCAGATGGGACAAATTTTTCGTCTTCCTTTCCACGGCAACGTGCCGCTCCGAATTCGCCTTTCAAACTGTTTGCGTATTGCTACGGTTTGTGTACGGCGGGCGGCTCTCGCCGCACCCTTTTAACATTTTATCTTTGCTTTTTTATTTTGTCTTAACAAAACGGCATTGTGCCGGTTCAAATTCGCCTTTCAAACCGCTTGTGCGTTTTCGCACCTCGTCTGACGGCGGGCGGCTCTCGCCGCACCCTTTTAACTTTTTCAGTCTGCCGAAAAACCTCTATCGTTATCAAAAAAAATGGGGTTTGGGGCGTAGCCCCAAGCGGGGTGAGGGCGGCAGCCCCACACTC
>UQBC01000041.1 GCA_900539195.1 uncultured Oscillospiraceae bacterium | reverse complement strand
GGCTCGGAGATGTGTATAAGAGACAGGCTATATGTACATTAATTACTTTATAAACTTTTTGTGAGCTAAATTAACGTAAAATCGTTTACACGGTGTTACAATTTGAATATTTCGCATTGTAAAGCGAGATAAAAGAAAAATCAGTAATGTAGTTACATCTGAATTGTTACAAAGTTGTAACGGTTTTTTGTGCAAAATAACGAAAAAATCTTGAAAAAACGATTTTTGTAAACGTTTACGGTAAAAAAACACAACTTCTCTTCCAAAACGCTTGCAAATTTGTGAAATGTGTGATATAATTATGTCAACGAGGAAAAAGTGAACAAAACTTTTGATGAGCTACAGTGCTTT
This sequence comes from uncultured Oscillospiraceae bacterium, assembly GCA_900539195.1. Lineage (GTDB taxonomy): Bacteria > Bacillota > Clostridia > Oscillospirales > Ruminococcaceae > Ruminiclostridium_E. The sequence continues at coordinate 21,182 of UQBC01000041.1, read as the reverse complement.
TTAGTGAATTCTACATTGTTATATATATTTCGACACATATCGTTATATAGACAGTGAGCATGAAAAACACAGGCTGATTGAAAGCCGAGTGAACCGGACCTCACTAAATGAGACCGAAAGGTCAGGCAGTGAAAGCATCAAGCTTCACAAAATGAATAATTCTGGAGGAATTACCAATGAAGAAAAGAATTTTAGCAGCTGTATTAGCATCTGCATCAATTCTCGGCGCAGTAGCAGGCTGCTCAAGCAACAACGCTACAAGCTCAACAGCTTCTGACGCTTCATCAACAACAGATTCAAGCAAGACAGAAGACAGCAAGACAGAAGACAGCAGCAAATCTGACGAGAGCAAGGCTGAGGCAACTGAGCTCAAGGATGACGGCGACAAGCTGACAATCCTCGCTTGGGAGTCAAACTCAGATATCGTTAACATGGTTAAGCTGTTCTGCAAGGAAACAGGAACACCTGAAGACAAGATCGAGATCAGCAAGCAGGGTTCAAACGGTGAAGGCGGTCGTGACCAGTACCAGCAGTACCTCAAGGGTGACGGCGATGCTGACCTTATGTGTCTTGAAGCTGACTGGATTCTCCAGTACATCAACGATGACCAGCTGACAGCTCCTCTCTCAGCACTTGGCATTGAAGAATCAGCTTATGCAGATTCTTACGGCTACACAGTGGCAATCGGTAAGAACGATGCAGGCGTTCTCAAGGGTGCTTCATTCCAGGCAGCTCCCGGTGGTTTCGCTTACAGAGCAGACCTCGCTAAGGAATACCTCGGCGTTAATAGTCCTGATGATATGCAGAAACTCGTTAAGGACTGGGATACATTCCAGTCTACAGCTAAGACACTCTACGAAAAGAGCGGCGGCAAGACATCATTACAGGCTACAGAGGGTGGTCTCTGGCAGGTATACCAGGCTAACAGAACAAAGGCTTGGGTAGTTGACGGTAAGCTTGAGATGGATACAGCTCCTGACTTCTATGATATAGCTAAGTCATTCAAGGACAACAAGTACATGGCAGATGTTCCTCAGTGGCAGGATGCTTGGTACGCAGCAGTTCAGGATGGTACAGCTCTCGGTGACTTCGTTCCTACATGGGGTCTTACAACAGGTACAAGCTCGATCCTTTACAGCTTTGCTAAGGGCACAGGCGAAGGTACAGAAGTAAAGCCTACTTATGAGATGGCATTCTGTGCAGGTCCTACAAACTACTTCTGGGGCGGTACATGGCTCGGCGTTTCAACAAAGTGCGACAACAAGTCACTTGCTAAGCAGTTCGTTGAATTCTTCACAACAAATGCTGATACAATGAAGAAGTACACAGAGTTCACAGGCGACTTCTGCAATAACAAGACTGTTATGAAGGATATCGCTGAAGCAAAGACAAACAAGAACTTACTCCTCAAGGATGGTCAGGATCAGTTTGCAGTTCTCTACACAGCAGCTGAAGGCATCAAGATGGATGGTATGATCACAAAGTATGACTCAGTAATCAAGGGTCACTTCAACACATCAGTTCAGGGTTACCTTGATGGCACATACGCTACAAAGGATGACGCTATAAAGGCATTCAAGCAGCTTGTTAAGGGTTCATTCCCCGACCTCACTGTTGAATAATCAATAGCAGAAAACCCTAATACAATTTATTGATCACTCTACAATATATTGCTTATGGGCGAAAGCCCATAAGCGTATATTGTAAATTTTTTAGCCAAAATCAGTTGAAAGGTGTGTATTTTATGCAGAGAACTGCCGGTAAGCCTCATAAAATGGTAAGCTATGCTAAATATGGCTATCTATTTATTTTACCATTTTTCTTGGTTTACACATTTTTTATGATTTATCCGCTTATCAATACCTTTATCCTAAGTCTAAAAGGTAACAGCGGTAACCCCGATGCATTCGTAGGATTGCAGAACTATCAGTATCTTCTGTTTGGTGATGCGGCAGGCGGAGAGTTCAGTGCCGGTGCGGCAATTCAGCAGGATTTCCTGAATACATTAGGCAATACAGCCATTCTCTGGATAGGTAACTTTGTAATTCAGTTACTGCTTTCACTGTTGTTGGCAGTATGGTTCTCTGATGTAAGAGTTAAGATCAAGGGAGCAGGCGCATTCAAGGTACTTATGTATCTTCCTAATATAATCACTGCAGCTTCTGTTGCAGGTATGTTCCTTATGATATTCGGTAACTCAAAGTATGGTGCAATAAACTCCATTTTGCTTAACTGGGACTGGATAAACGAAGCATTCCCGTTCATCAACAATGTATGGGCTTCAAGAGTTCTTGTTATGTTCATTCAGTCATGGATGTGGTATGGCAACACAATGCTTCTTCTTATGTCCGGTATTTACGGTATCGACGCTTCTATTTATGAAGCTGCTTCGATAGACGGTTCAAGCGGTCTGCATACATTCTTCAAGATAACAATGCCGATTCTGAAGCCTATCTTTATTTACGTTGTAATAACATCACTTATCGGTGGTCTTCAGATGTTCGATATTCCTTATCTGTTACATGAGGGTACTGTAGTAAGACAGAGCTTAAAGACGACCGCAGTATTCATTTATCAGAACTTCCACGCTGCACAGCCTAACTACGGTTATTCTGCTGCTGCTTCTGTAATACTGTTCATTATAACTGCGGCACTTGGCATCTTTGTCTACAAGTTCAATACGGATTCAACTGCGCCTGCAAAGGCAAAGAAATCCAAGTAAGGAGGGATACAGACAATGGCTAATGCTTCTACTATCATTGACGAGAAGAGTGGAAAAAGACGTATGCAAAGTGTAGAAGAGCGCTACACCAGAGGTGTTAAGATACAGGCAATAATACGTTTTGTAGTTTGTCTTATTATAACGGTTATAAGTTTGTTCCCGATTTACATAATCCTTATTAACGCAACAAGAGATTCGGGAGATATTATTTCACAAGGTATTTCGCTTCTTCCAGGCGGAAATTTGATTAAGAACTTTGAAACTCTTAATGATCCTTCTGCGGCAGATGGTGCGTTTGTAAGTGCCTTTAACCTCTTCTATGGTTATGCAAACAGCTTGATTATATCAATAGGCGCTACTGCTTGTGCGGTTTTCTTCTCAGGACTTACTGCTTACGGTCTTGTAGTTTATGATTTCAAGCTTAAAAAGGCTGCAACAACATTCATACTTGCTGTTATGATGGTTCCTATGCAGGTTGTTTCTACCGGTTTCTTAGAGTTCATGGTTCAGATCAAGCTGTATGATAACTTCATTCCGCTAATCGTTCCTGCGGTTGCAGCTCCTGCGGTTGTATTCTTCATGTTACAGTATATGAAGTCTTCATTCCCGCTTGAGATAGTTGAGGCTGCAAGAATAGACGGTAGCGGCGAGTTTATGACATTCATAAGAATTGCACTGCCGATACTTAAGCCTGCTTTCGCAGTTCAGGCTATCTTCCAGTTCGTTGCTAACTGGAACAACTACTATACACCTTCAATGTTGCTTCTTTCTAACAAGATCGAACAGCGAACAATGCCTATGATGGTTGCGGGCGTTCTTGGCAACGATAAGATAGTCGACTTCGGTGTTAAGTATCTTGTTGTTATCCTTTCGATACTTCCTATAGTAGTTATTTATCTTTGCTTATCCAAGTTCATTGTTAAGGGCGTTGCACTTGGCGCAGTAAAGGGCTAATCAGAAATTTTGGGTTAATATATTTTATACAGAAACGGCATCGGAAATCTTCCGGTGCCGTTTTGCTGTATATAATGCGGTAGACAGCAGTGCGGTATTTGCCTTGTTGCATACAAGCTAAGAGTGTATGAAGCATAAGAAAATCCCCTGTTAATCGCTTAACAGGGGATCGGAGTAGTTTATTCAGTTATGGATTAGCCAAGTCTTGCTTCGAGATCAGCGAGTTCCTGCTTTAAGCCGTCGGGGAGCTTGTCACCGAACTGCTTGTAGAATTCCTTCATCTCTTCTACTTCCTTCTTCCAGAGGTCTCTGTCAACTGCGAGCAGCTTGTCTTCAACTTCTGATGTAACCTCGTCCTCAATACCCTTGAGGTTGATGTCACCCTTCTTAGGAAGGTAGCCGATAGGTGTCTTTTCAGCATCAATTGTGCCTTCGCATCTCTTGATGATCCAGTCGAGAACTCTCATGTTGTCGCCGAAACCGGGCCACATAAAGTTGCCGTTCTCATCCTGCTTGAACCAGTTAACGTTGAATATCTTAGGAGCCTTGTCGCCGAGCTTCTCGCCCATTTCGAGCCAGTGTGCCCAGTAATCAGCCATGTGGTAGCCGCAGAAGGGCTTCATAGCCATAGGATCGTGACGGAGTACGCCTACTGCACCTGTAGCAGCTGCTGTTGTTTCAGAAGAAACTGCAGAGCCTACATATGTGCCGTGCTGCCAGCTGAATGACTGGTAAACCAGAGGAGTTGTAGCTGCACGTCTGCCGCCGAAGATGATAGCTGAGATCGGAACACCCTGGGGGTTGTTGAACTCAGGTGAAATGCAGGGGCAGTTCTGAGCGGGAGCTGTGAAACGTGAGTTAGGATGAGCGAGCTTGTTGCCTGCTGCTGTGTATTCCTTACCGTTAACCTTGTTGCCCTTCCAGTCTGTTGCATTCTCGGGAGGATTCTTGTCAAGACCTTCCCACCAAGCTGTCATATCATCATTGTTGATAGCAACGTTTGTGAAGATTGTGTTCTTTCTTGTCGATGCAAGTGCGTTGTAGTTGCTCTTTGCGTTTGTACCGGGAGCAACACCGAAGAAGCCGTTCTCGGGGTTGATAGCGTAAAGTCTGCCATCGGGACCCTGCTTCATCCATGCAATATCGTCACCTACTGTGAATACTTCGTAGCCTGCCTTCTTATAACCCTCGGGAGGAATAAGCATAGCGAGGTTTGTTTTACCGCAAGCTGAGGGGAATGCTGCTGTGATATACTTGATGTCACCATCGGGCTTCTTAACGCCGAGGATAAGCATATGCTCAGCCATCCAGCCTTCCTTCCAACCCTGGTAAGAAGCGATACGGAGTGCGAAGCACTTCTTGCCGAGCAGTACGTTACCGCCGTAAGCTGAGTTGATAGACCAGATTGTGTTGTCTTCGGGGAACTGAACAATGTATCTCTTTTCGGGATCAACGTCAGCCTTTGAGTGAAGGCATCTTACGAAGTCGTTGGAGTCATCGGGCAGGTTCTTGAATGCCTGTGCGCCCATTCTTGTCATAATGTCCATGTTGAGTACAACATAGATAGAGTCTGTCAGCTCAACACCAACCTTAGCGATAGGTGAGCCGATAGGTCCCATTGAGTAGGGGATAACGTACATTGTACGACCCTTCATAACGCCGTCATAGAGCTTTGTCAGCTTAGCGTACATTTCCTTAGGATCCATCCAGTTGTTTGTAGGACCTGCATTCTCCTTCTCTCTTGAGCAGATGAATGTTCTGTCTTCTACACGGGCAACGTCGTTTTCAGCTGTTCTGTGATATAAGCAGCCGGGGAGCTTTTCCTGGTTGAGCTCAATCATCTCGCCTGTTGCGATAGCTTCGTCACGAAGAGCCTTGAGCTGTTCCTCGCTGCCATCGATCCATACAACCTTGTCGGGCTGTGTGAGGGCTTTCATTTCTTCAACCCACTTTAAAACATTCTGATTCTTTGTCATAACCGATTGTTCTCCTTTTCTTTATTTTATCAGCTTATGCTGATGAAAGTCATTCGGTAGGGAAATATCGATACGGTTCATCGTACCTTGTTCCCCATTTACTATTATAAACTATTTTTTGCAATAGGTCAATAGATAAATTGCAAAATCGGCAAAAAAATTGCACAAAGTAAGCGTTATATAACCGTCTTTATTTTACAGCATCTAAAACTCCCGAATCCGGCTGTATAAAACAAAGTAAGTATAGTCAACGCACACCTTGTGCTTTTTATTTTACTATTTTAATATCTACTGATTTTAAAGGAATTAAATGTCAGCTTTAACTTCCTTGCGAAGCAGGATTATCGCAAGTAGATTTGGTATTGCCATAAGTCCGTTGAACAGATCCGATACGTCCCATACGACTGTTGCCTGAATCACTGCGCCCACGAAAGCGGTAACAATGAAAATTGCAAGATATACGCCTATCCACTTCTTTGTGAAAAGGTAAACAAAGCAGCTTCTGCCGTATATCCACCAGCCTGTAACGGTTGTTATCGCAAAGATGAATGTTGCGATGCTTAGGAATGCGCCCGCAAAGTCACCGAGTCCGTCCTGGAATGCTATCAGCGCCATATCAAAACCAACGCTTGATTTCTGATCTGCACCGCTTGAAAGAATGCAGAGTGCTGTCATAGTGCATATAATGATCGTGTCTATAAATACAGAGAGCATAGCCCACATACCCTGTGTATGATGCTGATCGGCGCTTGAGTTGGCATTGATCATAACAGATGAGCCAAGACCGGCTTCATTTGAGAATACGCCTCTTTTAACGCCCCACTTCATAGCCTCAAGCATTACGACGCCGACAGTTCCTCCGCCTATAGCCTTGAAAGAAAATGCTTCTGTGAAAATGCGTGCGAATACAGAAGGAACATTTTCAATGTTCATTATAATTACAGCAAGACAGCCGAGCAGATAACCGCCTGCGGCTATCGGAATTACCCATGATGTGACTTTACTAAGGCGGTGGATACCTCCGGGTGCTATTGCGGCAATTACTGCGGCACAGAGGATTCCCGATACCCATAGAGGTACTCCAAGACAGTTCTGAAGTGCCATTGAAGCTGAATTCACCTGAGCCATATTACCTATGCCGAAGCTGGCACCTATACAGCAGACAGCGAACATTGCTGCAAAGAACGCACCGAGCTTTTTGCCGCCGAACGCTTTTTTTATGTAAGCAAAAGGTACGCCGCCCGTAAGACCGTCCGATTGCACGGTTCTGTACTTTGCACCGAGATAGTTTTCGGCAAAGCTGGTAGCCATACCGAGAAGCGCCGAGATCCACATCCAGAATATTGCACCTGCACCGCCAAAAGCAATAGCGCTGCCGATTGCTATAATATTACCTGTGCCGACAGTTGCACCGAGTGCTGCTGTCAGCGTCCTGAACGGAGAAACTTTCTTTCCGTCCGCTTCGGGTTGCTTTGTAAGCAAAGTACGTTTGATTATAGTAGGGAAGTGCAGTATCTGCAAGCATCTGGTTCTTATCGTGAAGATAATTCCCGAACCTGCAAACAGTATAAGCACCGGTATGCCCCATACTATATTTTCATTTATCCACTCTAATATTTCCATACTGACTCGTTCCTTTTCTAAATCGTACAAGTGTGGGTGCCGGTACTTGTTGTATAAATAATTTGTATTCCGAGGCTTTGCTTTTTATGACCGCAGGAATACGTTATACACCGATATGCGTTTCTGCATCGGAGCGGGGTATATATGTTCGCATTATAGGAAAACTATAAAAACAGTAAAATTCGGTTAAAATTTGAATGATTAATCGTTATTAATAATAGCGAGCAAAAGTATAGATGTCGGAAAAAATAACCCCTCCGGTTTTCCCGGAGGGGCGTAAAAACCTATTCTATTCCGACTATTCAAAATTTTTGGGCTTTTAGATTATTTCGTGCGGATTATTCGCCGCAGTATTCCTTCTTGTAGTATTCAACGAGTCCTACGAGATCCTCATAACGCTTTTTGGAGTTAGCAACTGCCTTATCGAACAGTACGTTAGCTCTTTCGGGGTTAGCACGCATAAGAGAGTTGTAACGAACTTCTCTCATCATGAATTCCTTGTAATCGCCTGTAGGAGCCTTGCTGTCGAGTGTGAACGGATTTGTTCCTGCAGGAGCAGCGGGGTTGAATCTGAACAGATGCCAGTAACCTGCCTGTACAGCTTCCTTTTCTACCTTCTGAGCGATTGTAAGACCGCCCTTGATACCGTGGTTGATACAAGGAGCATAAGCGATAACCAGTGAAGGACCGTCATATGCTTCAGCTTCTGCGATTGCCTTCAAGCACTGGTTCATATCTGCACCCATTGAAATCTGAGCAACATATACATAACCGTACTTCATAGCGATACCAGAGAGATCCTTCTTCTTAACGTCCTTACCGCCTGCTGCGAACTGTGCAACTGCACCGATGTTTGTAGCCTTTGAAGCCTGTCCGCCTGTGTTGGAGTAAACTTCTGTATCGAATACGAATACATTTACATTCTTGCCTGATGCGAGAACGTGGTCAACACCGCCGTAACCGATATCGTATGCCCAGCCGTCGCCGCCGAATATCCAGTTGGACTTCTTAGCGAGATAGTTCTTAGCCTTGAGAACTGCATTCTTTTCAGCGCAGTCGCAATCAAGAGCTTCAAGAGCAGCAACGAGATCCTTTGTAGCAGCAGCGTTTGCCTTACCGTCGTTAGCTGTTTCAAAGTATGTGTCGATCTTAGCCTTAACGTCAGCATTTTCGGTCTTTTCAGCAATTGCCTTTAACTGACCCTGTGCTCTGTGTCTTAATGTATCCTGAGCGATGAACATACCGAGACCGTACTCAGCATTATCCTCGAACAGTGAGTTGCCCCAAGCGGGACCCTTGCCTTCCTTATTTACTGTATAAGGAGTTGAGGGAGCAGAGCCACCCCAGATTGATGAACAGCCTGTAGCGTTGGCAATGTACATTCTGTCGCCGAAGAGCTGTGTGATGAGCTTAGCGTAAGGAGTTTCACCACAGCCTGCGCAAGCGCCTGAGAATTCGAGCAGGGGCTGCTTGAACTGTGAACCCTTAACTGTTGTTTCCTTGAACTTCTCGTGAACCTCGGGCTTGTCGGCTACTTCCTTAACAGCGTAGTCGAACATGGGCTGTTCGTTCATCTGAGAATCAAGTGACTTCATAACGAGTGCCTTGTTCTTAGAGGGGCAAACCTGTGCGCAAACGCCGCAGCCTGTGCAGTCGAGAACAGAAGTTACCATAGCAAACTTCATTCCGGGAAGACCCATAGCGTCCTTCATCTTTGCACCTGCAGGAGCCTTAGCTGCTTCTTCTTCGGAAAGAATTACGGGACGGATAACTGCGTGAGGACAAACGAATGAACACTGGTTACATTCGATACAGTTCTCGGGAATCCACTCGGGAACGTCTACTGCGATACCACGCTTCTCATAAGCTGCAGAGCCCTGGGGGAATGTACCGTCAGCCATGCCTACGAATGTAGATACGGGGAGCTTGTCGCCTCTCTGAGCGTTAACGGGGATAAGGATATTGTTAACGAAATCAACGAGATCCTTTCTGTCACCTGTAGCTGTGTGAACGGGAAGTGTACCCTCAGCGTCAGCCCAAGATGCAGGAACGTCAACCTTGATAACCTCGCCTGCGCCCTTTTCAATTGCGGCGTAGTTCATGTTAACAATGTCGTCACCCTTCTTAGCGAATGACTTGTAAGCAGCCTTCTTCATATATTCGATAGCATCTTCAGCAGGGATGATGTTAGCGATTGAGAAGAATGCAGACTGTAATACAGTATTTGTCTTGTTGCCAAGACCGATATCCTTAGCTACCTTGATAGCGTTGATGATGTAGAAGTTGATATTGTTCTTAGCAATGTATGCCTTAACGGGAGCGGGGAGCTTCTCGTCAAGCTCGTCAACTGTCCACTGGCAGTTGAGCAGGAATGAACCGCCGGGTACAACGTCCTCAACCATATCGTACTTGTCTATGTATGAGGGGTTGTGGCAAGCTACGAAGTTAGCCTTGTTTACAAAGTAAGTTGACTTGATAGGCGACTTACCGAAACGAAGGTGAGAAATCGTAACACCGCCCGACTTCTTTGAGTCGTATGCGAAGTATGCCTGAGCATACATATCTGTGTGGTCACCGATAATCTTGATAGAGTTCTTGTTTGCACCGACAGTACCGTCTGAACCAAGACCCCAGAACTTACAGCAGGTTGTGCCTTCGGGAGTTGTGTTGGGGTTCTCACCGATGGGCAGTGAAAGACCTGTAACATCATCCTCGATACCGATTGTGAATCTGGGCTTTTCTGTGTTGTTGTATACTGCAATGATCTGAGCAGGGTTAGTATCCTTAGAACCAAGACCGTAACGACCTGTGAATACGGGTACATCCTGGAACTTGCCTGCCTGCTTGAGAGCTGCAACAACGTCGAGGTATAAGGGTTCGCCGAGTGCGCCGGGTTCCTTTGTTCTGTCAAGAACTGTAATCTTCTTAACAGTTTCGGGAATAGCAGATACGAAAGCGTCAACGCTGAAGGGTCTGTAAAGTCTAACCTTAACAAGACCAACCTTCTTGCCCTGAGCTAACATATAGTCGATTGTTTCTTCGATAGTATCGCAAACAGAGCCCATAGCAATGATTACCTGCTCAGCATCGGGAGCACCGTAGTAGTTGAACAGCTTGTAATCTGTACCGATCTCAGCGTTTACCTTATCCATGTACTTCTGTACGATAGCGGGTGTAGCTTCATAGTACTTGTTGCTTGCTTCTCTTGCTTGGAAGAAGATGTCGGGGTTCTGAGCTGTGCCGTGCAAAACGGGCTTCTCAGGATTGAGAGCTCTGTTTCTGAAAGCGTCTACAGCTTCGTGGTTGAGCATCTTGTCGAGTGTTTCATAGTCCCATACTTCAATCTTCTGGATCTCGTGTGATGTTCTGAAACCGTCGAAGAAGTGAAGGAAAGGAACTCTTGCTTCGTATGTTGAAAGGTGAGCTACAGCACCGAGATCCATAACTTCCTGAGGGTTAGTGGAGCAGAGCATAGCATAACCTGTCTGACGGCAAGCGTAGATATCGCTGTGGTCGCCGAAGATAGAAAGTGCGTGTGTTGCAAGAGCACGAGCGGAAACATGAATAACGCTGGGCAGTAATTCACCTGCGATCTTGTACATGTTGGGGATCATGAGCAGTAAGCCCTGTGATGCTGTGTAAGTTGTAGTGCATGCACCTGCTGCAAGAGAGCCGTGAACTGCGCCTGCTGCGCCGGCTTCTGACTGCATCTCTACTACCTTTACTTCCTGTCCGAAAATATTCTTTCTTCCGGCTGTTGACCAGGAATCTGTTACTTCAGCCATAACTGAAGATGGTGTAATGGGGTAAATCGCTGCAACGTCAGTAAACGCATAAGACACGTGACCTGCGGCGTTGTTACCGTCCATAGTAAGTTTTTGTCTTCCCATGGGAATCGTCCTCCTTTGTTTTTGCATATCGCCATATCAAGACGTATGCTTTCAACTTAGTATTATATCATAATCGTTCCTGATTGTAAACCTCTAAAAGTGAAAATTTTCAGAATTTTTTAGTTTCGTATACAAATTTCTTCGGTATGCTATAGCTAACCTCAAAGCCGTTGTGCGCTACCAAGCGATTGTCTGACTGTGTTGAAAAAAATGAAGAATTATGTTTGTGAAAAGTAAGAAAAAATTTCCCGTCACTCCTTGAAATAATCGCTGTTTAATGATACAATATTATATATAAACTTATGATGAAATTCGCTGCGACAGCAGTTATGGGAACGGAGCAGAAAAAATTGATCCAGTATTTAAAGGATATCTGGGAGAATATACAGAGCGTTTTCGCTACGATGGGACTTGTTGACTATCTTGATATTCTCCTGCTTGCCTATTTTATATATAAGGGCATAAAAATCATAAAGGAAACCCGAGCAGAACAGCTTATCAAAGGTATAATCCTGCTTGCTATACTTTTCTTTGTTGTAAACCAGTTTGAGTTCAAGGCGATGAAGGTCATTATAGAAACTTTCCTTAATGTCGGAATTATTGCAATACTCATAGTGTTCCAGCCGGAACTTCGGCGTGTGCTTGAAAAAATGGGACGGACCACAAAGGTGAAAAAGCTGGCGCTGAACTTCGAGGGTAAAGCCGATGCGGCAACCACTGATATACATAACTGTATCGAGGCAGTCTGTACCGCCTGCGAACAGCTTTCCCAGACGGCAACCGGTGCACTTATCGTATTCGAGCGTGAAACAAGACTGGGCGAACAGGTCGACACAGGTACGATACTTAACGCAACTCCCAGCCCGGAGCTTTTCGGAAACATTTTCTTCCCGAATACGCCTCTTCATGATGGAGCGGTTATTATCCGTGACGGCAAGGTATATGCCGCAGGCTGTTTCTTACCAAAGCCGCAGAAAGAGGAGCTGATATCCAAGGCGCTCGGCTCACGTCACAGAGCGGCTATTGGTATGAGCGAGGTTTCTGATGCGGTCATCGTTGTCGTTTCGGAAGAAACAGGTACTATCTCTGTGGCTGAAAACGGCAATCTTACACGTTTTTATAACAAGGATACGCTTCGCAAACTCCTTACACAGAAACTTGTTCCGGAAAAAACCGAAAGCAAGAAACTGAAAGATAAAGCGTCAAAGAAAAAAAAGAAAAACGCACCCGATGCAAAAAAAGAAAAGGGGGCGGATAAATAATGAAAGAATGGCTCAAAAGCTTTTTTCAGAACTTTGTCAAGAATTTAAAAACTATCATATTCGCACTTGTGATTGCCGTTATTGTGTGGTTTGCAATTTCAATGCAGATTTTCCCGGATGTCACAACTCACATCAGCGATATACCGGTTGAAGTCAAGGCTACGGAATATATGACGGAAAATGCGCTTTCCGTAACGAACAGTTATGTTGATAAGATTACCGTACAGGTAACGGGCAAAAGATATGAGGTAGGAAACCTTACCGCAAGCGATTTTACAGCCAGTGCGGATTTGTCGGCTATCACAGCGCCGGGTGAATATAAAGTAAAGGTTAACGTAACATCGGTAAAGGAAAACAGCTGTACGGTTGACGATGATGGTCTGAGCGTTAAACTCAAGGTCGAAAAGACAGTATCAAAAACGTTCAGCATTTCAGACGGCAGTATGAAGGCAGTGGCTGAAGGCGTTACAGCTACTGCGGGTATGAAGATAGACAGCGTTACCGCTGAGCCTTCGACCATAACGCTTACGGGCGACAGCACTGCAATAGACGCAGTGAAATCGGTTGAGATACGTTCTGTATTTGCAGGCGAAACCTCAGAGTCGGTTTCTTCAAAAGGTCAGATTGTTCTGCTTGGCAGTAACGGAGATATAATAGAAAATCCCGATATCAAATATGATAATGAGAGTTTTACGGTAAATATAACGCTTTATAAACAGAAAACATTACCGCTTACCGTACAGTTTACAAATGTTCCGTCAAACTTTGATTTAAGCAGTCTTAAATACAGCATCTATCCTGAATCGCTCACTGTTTCTTCACCCGACGATTCGCTTGATTCACAGGAGAAGTTCGAGATAGGAACGATAGATCTCAGTCAGCTTACGACAAAGTATCTACAGAAGCTCACACTCCCGATTACTTTACCCGAGGGATACAAGAATATAAGCGGAAATACTTCCGCAATGGTATCGTTTGAGGATGCGGAGAATTACACGTTTCTCAGCTATACTGTCCAGAAGGATAATATCCGTATTATAAACGCACCGGACAATTTTGATGTCGATGTTCTTACAAACGAGCTTAGCGTCAATGTTACAGGTCCTGCCGATGAAATAGCAACGCTTGCATCCAAGGATATCTATGCGACAATAGACCTTATGGGAACTACTCTCACAGCAGGTCTTAAAGATGTAAATGCTGAATTTACGTTGCGGGGAACAAAGGTCAAGAGTTGGGTGACAGGTGAATATAAGGTTTCCATACAGGTAACCGAGAGGGCAGAGGATACCTCGGATTAAAGCTGAAACGGAGAGATTTTTGTGAATATTTCATTGCTTTCGCAGGCGGTCGGTACGTCTACCGATCCGCTTGAGAATGCGCATGAGCAGATAAAAGAAGCTGAAACTTTTTTCGGTCAGATGTGGGACGCATTTGTAGGGTATCTGCCTACGCTGATCGCCGCAGTGATAATTTTAATTGTCGGAATAGTTATTTCAAAGCTTGTTCTGAAAATGATGAACAAGGGAATGAAGCACGATGTTATCGACAAGACGATATCCCGCTTTGTTTATTCGCTTGTCAGGATACTGCTTTATGCACTGCTTGCTACTATAGTTCTTGCGGTGCTAGGTGTTCCGATGACTTCTATAATAGCGGTGATAGGTACAGCGGGCGTTGCCATCGGACTTGCGCTTCAGGACAGCCTTTCAAATATAGCGGGCGGATTCAGCATAATGCTCACAAAGCCGTTCAAGATCGGAGATTACATCAAGGTCGATGATGTTGAGGGTACGGTTGAAGCAATCAATATGTGGTACACCGAGCTTCATTCATACGATAATAAAGCTATCTTCTATCCCAACGGGCAGATAACATCAAAGAAGGTCACCAACTATACAACGCTTGGAATAAGGCGTGTGGACATGGTATATACGATTTCATACAACGCCGATTTCAGAAAGGCGATGGAAGTCCTCAAAAGCATCACAGACGCTCACAAGCTTATACTTAAAGAGCCTGAGCCGAAAATCAGGATAACCGAGCTTGCCGACAGCGCAGTGAGAATAACCTGCTATCCGTGGGTAAAGGCTGAAGATTACTGGACTGTGTATTTTGACCTTAACGAAGCGGTCAAGGAACAGTTCGATGCGAACGGTATCGAGATACCGTATAATCAGCTTGACGTACATTTGAAGAAAGATGAATAAGAAGAAGGCGGAATGTCATAAGATATTCCGCCTTTAATCTCATAAAAAATAACCCTGCATCACAAATCTGATGCAGGGTTATTTTGTTGATCCGTTATTGAACCTTTGCGGTATCGGGTGATGTGGTAGCTTCAGTTACCGTAGTATCGCTCGGAGCCGGAGTTGTGGCAGACGGACGGATACTTTTTCTTGTAGTGGTCGTTGCTTCGGTTTCGGTTATTGTCGGTATAGTGGCGATTTCGATCTTCTTGATTATTACCGAAACAGCGGGTTTTGAAGCAATTCCTTGCTCGTCGTCAATTGGATTGCCTGATGAAACCTCAACCTGGCTTATCTTATCAAGAAAGTCAAGACCCTCTATAGCCTGACCAAATATTGTATAGTTGCCGTCTATGCTGAATGCACCGCCGTTTGAAAGATATTTTGCTCTTACATCTTCAGGAGTTGCATTGAGCTTTGCAAGATAATCTGTATATGTTTTTTTATCTTCTTCTGTCAGCCTGTCCTTATATTCGTCAAGATCGGAAGAAATATTTTTGGCTGTTTTTGCTATGTCGAAAGGCGTCTTGTTGTTTATTATAAAGAACTGGCTGTTGATGCCGTCACTGCTTTCGGCGTAACCGAGTGCGCCGTAATAAGCTCTCATACGGTCGTTTGTTTCACGCGGTATTTCTGTCTTATCGGCAGTCGTTCCGCCTGTGCCGTTACCTCTGAGTGAGCCACCCTGTATCATAAAGTCCTTTATAACTCTGTGTATGGTTTTGCCGTTGTAATAGCCGTTTTCGGCAAGCTTTACAAAGTTATCTACGCCCTTTGGCGCAACTTCAGGGAAAAGCTTGAAACGTATCTTGCCGGTTTCTTCTCCTATCTGTATTGTCATTTCTGCAAGAGTATCGCCGGGTCCGACTGTTATTTCTGCGGTGTTATCTTCTTCCTGTGAGCTACAACCGCTTGCCATTACCATAGCTGTAGCGAGCGTAATCGCCGCCGCTGCTTTACATAAAAACCTAAACCTCATTTTATCGGTTCCTTTCAACTGTGTCGCTTATCAGTTTGTCGATGTTGACTCGGCAACACTGCTTGTTGCGCCGCCGGATTCGTTCTGTATTTTTTCGATTTCTTCGGCTGAAAGATATTTATCTGATGTTGGTTCTTCAATCGTGAACTTACCGTCTTTGTAGGTGTCAAGTGTTACCTTGACGATTTTAAGCTCTTCAAGAGGCTTCATGTTTGACTTGTCCGAGTCTGTCCAGAGTATCTTATCAAGTACGTCAAAACCGTTTATAACCTGACCGAATACAGTGTAAGTGCCGGCAAATCCGGGAACGCTGCCTCTCTTTTCAAATGCTGTAATAAGCTCTTCAGGGATCACCTGAGCGCTTGTTTCCTGATTAGTATAACCTCTGAGTTCCTTCTTGTTTTCTTCGGTTAATTCAAGAGCGCCCGTGAAGAAGAAACGGCTGTCGGAATAACCCTGCTGTGAGCTGTATCCCAGAAGTGAGCCTTTGAACGGCCATAAATTCACTGAGCATTCATTTTCAATGTACTTGCCATCATCGGTTATACCTTCGGTTCCTTCATCGTTTGAAGCGCCTGTTATTGCATATATGCCCTTCTGTAAAGCAAAAAACGGCTTTCCGTCATAGAAACCTTCTTCTGCGCGTTTCTTGAAGTTTGCGACTGTGTTCGGAGCAAATTCTGCATATAATACAGCGGTTATTGTGCCGACATTGGTTTCTATTATTGCAACATCCTGACCATCAGCAGGCTTGTCAAGCTGTACAAGGTTCATTTCTGAGAAGTCGTAGCTTCCGAGTGCGTTTGTATTCTGACCGCCGAGCATTGAGCAACCCGAAAATGCTGTTACTGTCATAATTCCTGCAAGCACTGCCGCCAATTTTCTTTTAAAATTCAAATTCTTATTCCTTTCAAGTGTGAACAATTATCTTCTTTTGCAAAAACGCCGCCTTTTCGGGCGGAAATTTCTGCTTATTCTATTATTATAATTCACGCCGCCCGAAAAGTCAAGCCGACGTATGTTACAACGTTATTATAATCAGTATTACTGCGGTTAGTCGCCGAGCCTCAACATTTCGTCAATGCAACGCTTTGCGCCAAGACGTATTTCTTCGTCAAGCTCGATTTCCTCGCCGCCGTTACCGCATACACAGTTGTAAACGGTAGCAAGGTTTGTCAGGTGCATATTGTGACAGACGCAGTCCTTTGACAGAGGATAGAACTTCTTGCCGGGTTCGTCAAAGCTTAAGTGCTCGACAATGCTGTTTTCTGTTCCGATTATGAATTCGTTTGCGTCGCTCTTTTTAGCATAGTTCATAATGCCTGTTGTGCTGCCGGCATAGTCGGCGAGAGCTGTTACTGCGGGCGCACATTCAGGATGAACGAGCAGGAGAGCGTCAGGGTGCTGTGCCTTAGCTTTTTCAACATCCTTGACGGTCATACGCAGATGAGTGGGACAACCGCCGCTTACAAGCTTGAATGTCTTATCGGGACATTGTTTCTGAACAAAATCGCCGAGGTTGCAGTCCGGTATAAAAAGTATCTTGTCGCTGTCAAGCTTTTTTACGATCTTTACTGCGCTTGATGATGTTACGCATACGTCGCATACGGTTTTAAGCTCTGATGTCGTGTTTATGTATGCCACAACTTTATAATCCGGGTACTTTTCTTTCAGTTGTGAGATGAGATCCCTGTCCATCTGTTCAGCCATAGGACATCCTGCATTGCTGTCAGATAAAATGACCTTTTTCTGTGGTGAGAGTATTTTAACTGTTTCAGCCATAAAGCGCACGCCGCACATAAGCACAGTGCTCTGCGGAGCCTTTGCAGCCATCTGACTGAGCGCAAAAGAATCGCCTACAAAATCGGCAACATCAAGAATATCCTGGCGCTGATATGCGTGTGCCAGAATACATATATCTTTTTCTTTTTTTATTCTCAGGATCTCATCCTGCATTTCTCTTACTGTCATTGTATGTACCTTTCTTAAAAGCATATTTTATAGTACCGGTTTGTAAATGCTGTTGTGTTTATATATCATAAATCGTACCGGCACTGCGGTCTCCGGTCAATTTGTCGAAAGAAAAAAGCCGATATCTAAAGTTATTATACCTTTTTTTACGGCAATCGTCAAGTAAAACAGCCGCACTCTTATATAAAAGTGTGGCTGTATCCGTTATTAAAGCTGTTTTATTGCGAGAACCGAGCTTTCGTAATTGGCTTTCAGTTCTTCTAACATTGCGGGTGTCGTTTCGTCTGTCTTGCCACGCAGAGCCTCTGTAACTACATATGCTGATTTGTACAGTTTTTCAAGTCCGAGGTTAAGGCAAAGACCTTTGAGAGTGTGAGCGGCACGGAAAGCAGTTTCATAGTCTTTTGCTTCAAGTGCTGCGAAAATATCGTTGTAGCTTGTATCTTCAGTGAACTTTCCGAGATATTTCGTTATCATCTTATCGTTCATCAGTCTTGAAAGCACATCGGCGTAGCTTCCTCCGAGTGCATTGTAGCATTCTTCAAGTGTCATTTTTCCTCCTTTGAGGCATTTTTATCAATGTACATAAGTCTGTCTGCCTCAGCTAACGCTTTTTCTATCGGCTGTACGCCGTAAACACCGCCGATAGCGGCAGTGCATTTTATATCCGGATAATCTTCAAGTTTTATATCGGATATAGTTTGTTTTATTTCTTCAAGCTTCTGATAAAATATCTTTTCGGGAATATTGGTCATCAGTAGCACAAATTCATCTCCGCCTAGCCGTATAAGAATATCACTGCTTCTTATACAACTCCTGATACTGTCGCACACCGCTTTCAGTACGCAGTCGCCTGCGGCGTGTCCGTAATGGTCGTTGATCGTTTTGAAGCCGTTTGCATCGAGCATTGCAACCGCATCTATGTAACGCATTGATTTTGTCTGCTCTTCATAATAGAGGCGATTATACACGCCGGTGAGCGCATCGTGATACAGTTGCCGGTTGTAGTTTACTATGTTATCCATAAAGTCGGTCTTGCCATATGCGCCCAGCAATACTCCGTCTTTATCCTTGTATATCATTTCGAGAACAAACGGCTTGCTATTGATCTCTACATATTTGGATATGATCTGATATATGCTGTCATCGGCAAATTCAAGCTTGCTCATTTGACCGCGTTTTTCAAACGCTTTGGCGGAAACACAGTTTTTGCATCGCTGCGTCTTGCCCCAGATAGCATAGCATTTCTGCCCGTGGCAGACATCGATCAGTTCCTCGTTTCCTTCTTTACAGCCTGATCTTACTACTTCGTTATCAGCTATATCCACAAGTCTTACAACATCAAATACATTTGTAAGTCTGATTATAGTTTCTCTTATTTCTACGTCTTCGTCTGCGCTGAGTCTGTATTCGGGGTGAACGATCGCAAGTTCATGGTCGTTGACATCAATTATTCTGCCGAGAACACCTGTATACTGCGGGTGCTCCTCGCTGCTCCACAAGGTGCGTATGCGTATCTCGTACCAACGTTTCTGACCGGTTAACTTAAGCTGAGTTTTGATATTGACTACAGGACTTTCGGGAGTTGCGGTATTTATAATTGCGAGCATACAGTTTATGGTATCTTCGCCTATGAAGTTCTCTTTCAGCCCCTTCGGGTGCATTGTCATTTCCTGAAGTCCGAGCTGTGCAGCACCTTGCGTTGTGAGTCTTAACACATCAATCACTGCATCGTATTCAAATTGTATCTCGTCCGAACCTGAAGAGAAAAAGTTCCAGCGATCTCTTGCCAGTATCGGAAGATACGGATTTAAGTTGACCTTTTCAGAGGTGATTTTGTTTTCGACGAGCTCTTCGGTAGCGCGCAGGAGAAGCCTGTCGTCCAGCGTATTGTCCAGCTTGTCTGAGAGTTCTGCAAGTATCTGATTTTCGCTTTCTTTAAGACATTCAAGAAGCAGAGGATTGAAAGCGCCGCACTGACCGTCAAGTATCATATCCATTGCTTCTTCATGCGAGTAAGCTTTTTTATAGCATCTGTCGCTTGTCAGTGCGTCGTATACGTCTGCAAGCGCCGTAACCTGAGCGGATATCGGTATCTCTTCACCTTTGAGCCCGTCAGGATAGCCTCTGCCGTCATATCTTTCGTGATGCCAGCGGCATATCTCATATGCTTTGTCAAAAAGCGGATAGCTGTGAGTGTTATGAAGATCGTGCAACATTTCCGCTCCGATTACCGAGTGTTTTTTCATGATCTCAAACTCTTCGGCTGTCAGTTTACCGGGTTTGTTGAGTATTTTATCATCAATAGATATTTTACCGATATCGTGCAGGGAAGAGGCAGTGCTTATCAGCAGCAGATCGTTTTCAGTCAGGTGATATTTATCGGTCTTTTCTGTCAGCTTCTGCAAAAGGATAGCCGTCAGTTGTTTTATATGGTGAACGTGCATACCGCTTTCACCGTTTCTGAACTCAACTATGTGAGCCAGAACATTTATCATCATGCGGTTGTTTTTTTCGTTTTCATAAACCTGTTCTTCCAGTGCGCCGAGCAGTTTTTTCTGTTTGCGGTACAGCATAAGGGTATTGGAAACACGTTTGTCAATAACAAAGCTGTCGAACGGTATTCGTATATAATCGGTAACTCCCAGTTCGTAGGCTTTGCGTATGTAGCTTTGTGATGTCTCGGTTGATATCATTATTACAGGAGTATCATCAAGCCAATGATACCGCTTCATAACGTCAAGTACACCGAACCCGTCTATCACAGGCATTATTATATCAAGCAGTACAAGGTCTATATCGTATGAGCGTTCTTTGAGAATGTTCAGCGCTTCTTCACCGTTTGCCGCTTCTATGATGCTGTAATTATCACTCAGCATATCGCTGAGCATTTCACGGTTTATTGCAGAATCGTCAACAACAAGTATCTGAGCGCTTTTCTGTGCGGAACTGTTTATAATATCCACCCCATTTCTGCAGTTTATTATTATATTTAGTATAAACCTTTTTGTGTTTCAAGTCAATAGAATAAGCCGAACAAATGCGAGTGCTAATCTGTTGCGTAAAAAAATCAAAAAAAGCACTTGACTTTGCTTTTTGGTTATGATATAATATCAACGTTGGCAATTTGGCAATGTGCTAAATATGCAGGTGTGGCGGAATTGCGCCAAATCTTCGATTTGGTGGTAGCGGAACTTGTTCCGCAGGCAGACAGCGCCCAGCCTAAAGTTGTCAACATATTAAATACGCAGGTGTGGCGGAATTGGCAGACGCGCTAGCTTCAGGTGCTAGTGATCGCAAGGTCGTGTGGGTTCAAGTCCCGTCACCTGCACCAAAAACAAGTCGTAGAAATACGGCTTGTTTTTTATTATTGATACGTTTAAAAATGCGGTAGCGGAATTGCACCAAATCTTTGATTTGGCGGTAGCGGAACTTGTTCCGCAGCACGAAATCTTCGATTTGGTGGAAGCGGAACTTGTTCCGCAGACAGAGAGCGCTAGCTTCAGGTGCTAGTGATCGCAAGGTCGTGTGGGTTCAAGTCCCGTCACCTGCACCA
>UQBC01000040.1 GCA_900539195.1 uncultured Oscillospiraceae bacterium | reverse complement strand
GAGAGCGGTCTTTAGTAGTGTATAAAAATACAAATTAATTATAACACCGCAATAACAAAATGTCAAACAGTTTTGAAAACAACATCAATATTTGCCTTGCGTGCCTGTGAGTGCTGAAATTTTCTTTCAATCCTGTAAAGCCTGCCGTCTTTGACAAACCTTGCGCCCGTTTGACGAAAATGAAAGTCAATACCAGCATCTATGCACTGCTCTCTGATGCTGAGAATCCAGTCATAATTACATTCTCTCGCTTCGTTTCCGGATTCGCCGCCGACAACCACCTCAGTTATCTGCGACTTGTCGAGATACAGGCTTAAATCAATATGTTCGAGCAAAGGCTCGCATATGATCGACTTGTGTTTTATCGGGGCTTTAAGAAATATCGGCAGTCGAAAATCTGCCATTTTCTGATTTTCACAAGTACAGCAGATATGAACATTATCGTAACCCTCGCCCCAATCGGCAGGGATACACTTTGAAAATCTGTGGATACGCTTTGTGATTATCAGAAATGTTACCTCAGGACGCTGTCTTATCATCTGCCAGCACTCATCACGCCATTTATCCGCCTCATCAAGAAAGAAATCGGAGGTGAAACAGGTATAAATGATATTGCCGTCCGGCACCATTTTATAATTACCGTATTTATAACGCTCGGCAGGAGCGTAAAACGTTTTGTTTTTCACTACTGCCGTGCTGTCTATATCGTATTGTGCGTCACGTCTGTAGACGTAACAGTTTTTACATCCGTCGCTGATTTTCCTGCAACCGTGCCACGGATTCCATGTATCGTTCATAATATCAAATCAAGATGAACATTATATTATTTCAAGTATCATAGTGTTGAGCTTCTCACAGAATTTATCGTCCAGTGTTACGGGCGTTTCTGTGCCGTCAGACATACGCTTGAGCTTAGCGGATTTTGTCTGCATTTCATCGCCGCCTATTACCATACAGTATGTAGCACCGATCTTATTTGCATACTTCATCTGTGCCTTGAAGCTTCTGCCGGAAATATCGCACTCAGCCCAGAAGCCTTCCTCACGGAGCTTCTGAACAAGCTCCATTGCGTATATGCTTGTTTCATCGTCAAATGAAGCTATATAAAGGTCGCACTTCTTTTCAGGCTCAAATTCCAGCTTCTGATTTTCCATTACCATTATTATACGCTCAAGACCCATAGCAAATCCGAGTCCGGGAACGCTGTTTCCGCCTATTTCTTCTACAAGTCCGTTGTATCTGCCGCCTGCACATACAGCGCCCTGCGAACCAATCTCATTCGAGATAAATTCAAATACGGTATTTGTGTAGTAGTCAAGTCCACGCACTATCAGAGGATTTACGGTATATGATACTCCGAGTACATCAAGACGTTTCTTTACATTTTCAAAGTGTTCCCTGCAATCATCGCAAAGATAATCGAGTATCATGGGAGCGTCCTTCTTGAAGCTGCTGCATATCTCGCTCTTGCAGTCGAGCAATCTCATAGGGTTGCGGTCAAGTCTTTCGAGGCAGGTGCCGCAAAGCTGATCCTTATACTGAGAATAATATTCCTTCAGCGCCTTGTGGTATTCCGCACGGCACTTAGGACAGCCTATGCTGTTTATCTCAAGGCTTATGTTCTTTACACCAAGACTTTTGATAATGTCATTTGCAAGTGCGATAACTTCAGCGTCTGCCGCAGGTGAAGCAGTGCCGAAATATTCGATTCCGACCTGGTTGAATTCACGCAGGCGGCCGCTCTGCGGAGCTTCATATCTGAAGCAACGTGTGAAATAATATGTTTTAAGCGGAAGCGCATCGTTAAGAAGTCCGTTCTCTATTGCCGCACGGACAGCGCCTGCCGTACCCTCAGGCTTCAGCGTTATGCTTCTGCCCTTCTTATCGTTGAAGGTGTACATTTCCTTCTGTACAACGTCGGTAGTGCCGCCTACTCCTCGCTGGAAAAGCTCGGTGTGTTCAAACGTAGGTGTACGAATCTCCTTACAGCCGTATGCCTCTGCTACATTTCTTGCAATTTTCTCAACAGTGTGCCATTTATATATTTCCTTTGGCAGTTTATCTTCTGTTCCTCTGGGTCTTTTTGTTACTAGCTCCATTTCGTTTGTTCCTTTCGATTTTTAACATAAAAAAGGCGTACATAAGTACGCCTGCAAAAGCTTTATCCTCTGACAATTTCACGCCAATCAAGGTCGCCGCGCTCGAGAGCGTGTATAAGCGCCTCTGCTGTAGCTATATTCGTAGCAAGCGGAATATTATGAACGTCGCAAAGACGCAGAAGGTTCATTTCATTAGGCTCGTACGATTTGGCATTTAACGGATCTCTGAAAAAGATCAGTACGTCTATCTCATTACATGAAATTCGTGCGGCTATCTGCTGATCTCCCCCCTGAGATCCGCTGAGATAACGCTGAATATGAAGCCCTGTTGCCTCTGATACGAGCTTGCCGGTAGTACCGGTAGCGCATAGATTATGTCGGCTCAGTACGCCGCAATATGCTATACAGAACTGAACCATCAATTCCTTCTTTGAATCATGAGCAATTAGTGCAATATTCATATTATACCTCTTTTTTCCTCCGAATTATGTACAGCTTATAATGATATCTGACAATTAGTTGATGTTGATAGTAAGCGGTACATCTTCCCCAAGTATTCTTCTTGCTATAGCCGCATATGCTTTTGCACCGGCACAGGCAGGCGGTAAAGGAAGGCCCTTTGCGCCGCATACTTTAATATTGTTGTCTTCGGGAACAACGCCTAAAAGCTGTATTCCGACTGAATCCATTACTTCATCGAGGTCGTAAAGTATCTCTTCATCTTTAAAATTCTGACTTACTTTATTGATGATAAGACGCTGATTTGTACAATTCTTTACATACAGGAAATCAGACAGTATCGCACCATCACGGACACATACTGTATCAGGAGTTGTTACCATAAGAATCAGCTCAGCCGCCTTGATAACGCTGAACACCGAGCTTCCGACACCGGCTGTATCAATAATGATATAGTCGAAGTGCTGGCGCATTTCTTCACATACACCCATAATCTTTTCGGGATTGATATCCATAAACGGGTTTCTGGTAGCACAGACAAGATACAGATTTTCTACAGTTTCAACTTTTGTTGTCGCCGTAAGAATATCTATTTTACCCTCAAGATATTCACCTATATCATGCTTAACCTTATCTTTAATGCCGAGCATAATATCAAGGCATCTTAAACCGAAATCGAGCTCAACGAGAAGAGTTCTTTTACCTAAAGCGGCTAATCCACGGGCTACGTTTGCCGAAGTGGTCGATTTGCCCGTTCCGCCTTTACCTGCAGTTACTGCTATAATCTGTGACATATTATTCGCTCTCCTTGCGTTGATAAACACAAAATTATGTTTATCTTTGTTCTAATTGTTTTAATTGTATCATAAAAACGAACATAAATAAAGACTTTTAACTGAAAAAAATCAATTTTTGTTAATTCGATATGTTTTTAGTTCGTTTTTTTATGCAAACTGCACAATTTATTGTTCACTATTTGAACTATTCGACGTATCCGAACTGTTATTTTTATTCAGCTCTCCTCTTACAGGTCTGCCGGGGGTATTAGTAGACTGACCGCCCCACGGAAGTATAATATCACCTTTTTCGTTAGTTACAGGCTGATAGTTATTATAGAAATACGATTCTATTATATTTCGTACCATCAGTCTTGAGAACTCACCTTTTTCAAGCACTATTCCGAAGCATATCTGCGGGTCTTCCGCAGGATAATAGCCAAGGATAGTTGAGTTGAATGTATCTGTAGTTACCTGCGGAGTACCTGTTTTAATTGCTACTCCGTAAGGCAGGTCGGCAAGCTGAGTAATTCCTGAGCCCATCGGCCACTGGACATCATCGGCAACCATTATCATACCTTCACGTACAACTTGGAATATATGCTTATCTGCATCTATTTTATACGCAACTGTAGGCTCTGTTTTCTTGATTGTCTTACTGCCGTCATAACTTGTGATACTGTCGACAAGATACGGCTGATAGCGTGTACCGTCGTTTGCAAGCGTCAGAGCAATTACCGCAAGATTGAGCGGTGTTACTGTTGTTTCAAGCTGTCCGATACCCGCCTGAATGGTAGAACCGGGCGTCCATGTGCCGCCGAGCGATTCGATATATTCAGGAGTGCTCATATTGCCCGTTGCGCCGCCGATTTCAAGGTTGAGATCCTGACCGACACCGAACCATCCTGCCACTTTTGCAAGATAATCAATGCCCATCTGACGAGCCATATCATAGAAATAGATATTACACGAATATCTCAGTGCGGTTCTTACCGTAACATCGCCGACAAAGCCCATGATACAACCCGGCTGATAGTCGTCGTAATATGTGTAGATACCGCCGCAGTAAACCTCCGTATTTTCGTTTGCAATACCCGATACAAGTGCCGCTGTAGCTGTTATTGTCTTGAATGCCGAACCCGGACGGTAAAGTCCGTAAATGCACCTGTTATATGTCGGATTAGGATCAACAGGATTATTTACAAGGTCTATATACGTATTGATATCATAATTCGGATAGTTTGCCATTGCAAGCACTGCGCCTGTTTTAGCGTCAAGCACTACCACACCGCCCGCATCGACTTTATTGCCTCTTGACGGATCGTTGTTATAATGAAGCCACTTGATATGATTTTCCAGTATTGCCTGCACATCGTTCTGAAAATCACTTTTGATAGTCAGCTTTACCGAGTTGCCTGCCGTTGCCGCCTTGGTTATTTCATCAGATACGACCATTCCTGAAGAATCCCTTGTTATTGAACGTATGCCGTTCTTTCCGCGCAGAGTGCTTTCCATAGCACTCTCAATGCCCCACTTACCGGTGGTATCGTTCAGACTGTAGCCTTTATCAGAAAGTTCTTCATATTCATCCGAAGATATAGCGCCTATCCTGCCGACAACCTGCGGAATAAAATCCTTACCGTCGTACTGACGTATAGCTTCTTCGATTATATCTATGCCGCCCAGCATAAAGCTCTGTTCTTTAAGCTCTATTACAGTCTGTACCGAAACATCTTCTGCCATTGTATAGCGATTCTGATAAGAGAAGTCGCGTATGAGCATTTCATAACGAACACCTGCTATATAACGGCGCATTTCCTGACCGTATGAAGAGGAAATCTCAAACTTCTCATACAAGGCGTTCATACAGTTTTCCGCCGTCGCATAAACACCGAGTTCAAGCTTTGACCTTAGCGTGTCTATCTCATCATCATCCCCTGTAAACTCATAGGGAGTTGTCTTGCTTATCGGGATAGTTTCGATCCATTCTTCATTGTTGTTCTGAAGTATTTTCAGTGTTTTTGCTATAACGTCATTCTCAGTGCCGGCTTCAAAAAAAGCTTTCTGAATTATAATCTTATATACAAGCTTGTTTGTATTGAGTACTTTTCCGTCTTTTGTAAATATCTGACCTCTTGCCGCCTGAATAGTCTGATTTGCGGTATATGTGTTTGTTGTCTGGTCTTTGTAATAATCGCCGTCTACTATCTGTATCTGCAGTAATTCAATCGTACATGCAAATGACAGAGCTACTACGACAAGGACAAATACCATATTTCTTATCTGTCTGCTTAGTTTAGTCACTCAGTCCTCCGTTAAAATCTCGCATTTTTCTCGCCGTCATCGGCATCTTCAAAAGCGGTAAGAATATCCTCTGTCGTATTTTCTGCTCCCAGTTTTCTGTTTATAAGTCGTATAAGAAGATAAAGCGGTGCAGATAAAAGCACTGTCGATATCATAGCAGGCAGGACATAATCAAGCAGTACTACATTTATATCGGGATTTCTCCAGATAACATACTTGAAAAGAAGTTCTGCCGCTTCAACAATTATCATAACGGATAAATTCATCCACAGAAAATTAAGAATATTCCTGTGAATAAGATTGACCGCAAAAAGCGTTACAAACAAGCAACACGGCATAAGCCATATTGAAGTAAAGCCGAACAGTGAACCCATAGCAAGGTCGTGCATCATTCCGGCAAAGGCTGCAAACACCGTGCCGCTGAGCTCGTTTTCAAAAAACGAAACCGATACCGCAACCGTGAGCGTCAGATACGGTTGCCACACAGCAAACGGCATTGTAACCTGGATTGTATAGGACAAAACAAGTACAAGTGAATACAGCACCCATTTTGCAACACTCATCAATATTTCTTTCCGGGTCATAGCTGTACGATTAATAATTCTGAATTTCATCAGTCAACAACACCCTGCCCTTTAAAGTCGGTAATCACAACACAATCGGTAACTGTGCGCACATCTACGGCAGGTTTTATCACAGCGTGTACCGACAACCCGTTTTCATCGTCATACACCTTTGAAACTGTGCCGATAAGAAGATTGCCCGGGAATACGACACCTGCCACGGACTTTACAATCTCGCCTTCCTTGATGCCGCTGTCCTTGGTAATATAGCTCATAAGGCAGTTGCCTTCGTTTGCGTTCTTGATATCATTATCAAGGATTCCCGTCACCTTGCTGTCGAACGTCATAACACCGACGTTGATCTCATCGGATAATATAGTAGCAACCTTTGCATAGTTCGGTGCAATCTCACAAACCATTCCGATAAGCCCGTTAGAAGTCATAACAGGATCGTACAATGCAATCCCGTCGTCAGAGCCTCTGTCTATTGTAAAACCGGCATATGCATCGTTTGAATTTCTTGATATTATGTTGCAGGGTGCAGAAAATTCAAAATCTTCATTTTCTTCTTTAATTTTGAGTATTTCTTTCAGCTGGTCATTCTCGTGCTTTACGTTCTCAAGGTCAATTATCTGTTTATATTGCTCATTCAGCTTATCCCTGAGTTCGTCGTTTTCTGTCTTGTATCTGTCCGCATTGACAAATTTATCAAGTGTGTCCTCGACCCACTGAGAAACAGCGTTGGAAACCGCTACGAAAGGTTTTGTTACGGTAGTAATCACATTTTCGGGGAATGTGGAAAAACCACCGGAAACAGCGGCATAAATAACTACGCCGAGAACCAGTGCAAAAACGCATACTATAATTTTAAATTTGAATCCTTTGAAAAAATCACGCATACAATACCTTTCAAAGCTGAATTTACAGCCGGATGAAATATGGTTTATATAACACATTATGACTAACCGTAAAATTACAGTTAGCCATAAGCGTTATAAATTCTTTAAAATCAATATCTGGTATCGTCGTCTGTAAGAACGTCAACGAGTTTGTCGATATTCTCAAGAACCTTACCTGTTCCGTCCGCAACGCAGTCAAGAGGTCTTTCGGCAACCTTGACGGGCATTCCTGTTTCGGAATGGATAAGCAGGTCAAGTCCCTTGAGAAGTGCGCCGCCGCCTGTAAGCATTATTCCCTGATCTATTATATCTGCGGCAAGCTCGGGAGGAGTTTTTTCAAGAGTTACCTTTATAGCCTCGATAACATGGCTTAAAGGTTCTGAGAGCGCTTCTCTTATCTCTTCGGAAGTAATTGTGATATTTTCGGGTAAACCGTTCAGCAGGTTTCTGCCCTTGATATCCATTGAAGGTTCATTGTCGCTGTAGGGATATGCCGAGCCGATTGCAATCTTGATGTTTTCTGCTGTTCTCTCACCGATAAGAAGATTGTACTTCTTTTTGATGTAGTTGATTATAGAAGAATCGAACTCATCGCCTGCAACTCTTACAGAGCGTGATGTAACAATGCCGCCGAGTGAAATAACAGCCACTTCGCTTGTACCGCCGCCGATATCAACGATCATACTACCTGTAGGCTCGGCAACGGGAAGACCTGCACCGATTGCGGCCGCCATAGGCTCTTCGATTATCGAAACACGCTTTGCGCCTGCGTTCTGTGTGGCTTCTTTAACTGCTCTGCGTTCAACCGCAGTAACGCCTGAAGGAATGCAGATAATTACTCTTACTCTAGAACCTGCAAACGCTCTGCCTTTGAGTGCTTTTCTGATAAATTCCTGCAACATACTTGTTGTCATGTCAAAATCTGCGATAACGCCGTCTTTAAGGGGTCTGACAGCAACTATAGAGCCGGGTGTACGTCCGATAACGTCCTTGGCTTCCTGACCAACATAACGTACTCTGTCCATCTTGACGTCAACAGCAACAACACTGGGCTCTCTTATTATAATGCCCTTTCCTCTCATATACACAAGGGTGTTGGCTGTACCTAAATCGATACCTATATCTTTTGAAAACATTAGTAAAACCTCCGGGGTATTCTTCTTTACAATTCGGTATTTATTATACCACTTTTTGAAAAAGCATACAACTAAAATACGAAATTAAATATTCATAAATTATCGAACGTTTTTATCGGATATTTATGCAATTTGCATTACATACTGCCCGTTGAGCCGAAACCGCCCTCTCCGCGTTCTGTTTTGTCGAGCTCGTCACAAAAGCCGTACCCGCACAGATCCACCGGCATAATGACAAGCTGCGCAATACGTTCGCCGTCCTTTATGGTATAGGGTTCTGAGGAATGGTTTATAACGGGCACTTTGACCTCGCCCCTGTAATCACTGTCAATTACACCTACACAGTTTGCGAGCGAAACACCGAATTTTGAAGAAAGTCCGCTTCTCGGAAACACGAACCCGCCATAACCCGCCGGCACTGCTATAGCAATACCTGTAGAGATAAGCTTGCGCTCTCCGGGCATAAGCACTGTATCTGCGTCAACACAAGCGCATATATCCGCTCCGGCGCTCACTGCGGTCGCTCTGCAAGGCAGCTTTGCTTTATCATTCAGCTTTTTTACATCTATGAACATTATTGTACTCCTCTGTAATAAAGCCCTCTTGTAAGCTTTCCGTCAGGCTTTATGTCATCAAGATACATATTCAGCACCTCAGCTGTGTCCGTTTCATCGGTAAACTTCAGCAACACAAAATCAAACTTTGCAAGCTCGGTCTGCCTGTCGCTGAGATACAGCTTATCTGGATTAAGTACCTCGACTGTATTTTCACTGCACATACAAGGCATATTATTTCCCTGTCTGTCGGTGATGTAATGCGGACAATCCATTCTCTTGTCCTTACCGCAGGGCTTGCCGTTATTTATAGGGCATCTTCTTGTGATCATCAGCGGCAGTCTGCCGTAACCTACTATGCCTATCTTTATCTCGCTGTCTGCACATAGCGATACCGCATCGCTCATAAGAAGTTCAAATGACAGTGCCGTATCGCTAAGCCCCATTTTTTCATACTCCCTGAGCGAATAACGGTTTGTTATATTGAGCCGTGACATACCGTGCATCTTGAAATCAAGTTTCTTTGCTATTCCGATATGTGAAAGCGTATGAACAGCCATATGTTCATATCCCTGCTTTCTGAGAACAGACAGCTTTTTGATTACATCATTCTCACAATCGGCAAGGAATACGGGCGGTACGACAATTATTCTGAACTTATCCGGTGTATCGCCGTCAAGCAGACCCATAGGTGCATAAATATACGAATATTCGTCTTCCTGCAATACCTGTTCAAGCTGCTCTGCCGTATTCACCTCACATCTAAACTCGGGACGTATTTTCTTACCGTCCTTGCTGTCAAGCGGAATATACGGTGATATTTTATAGTGATGAGAGTTCTTTTCAAGAATTTTCTCGTTAATGATCTCAATAGCTTTTCTTCTCAGTTCATTAAGATGAGCCGCCGAAACCGACAATCCGTCGTCAACATTGACGGTGATATTTCCGGGGAAATATACAGTGCCGCCGAGCTTACCGCACTGATTTTCAAGATATTCGGGAGTAACAGCCCTGTTGACCGCTTTTTCGGGAATCTCACCTACAGCGACAGCGCTTACATTACACGCTGATAGCTTATAGGAAACAGGCTGTCCGTTTTTTACATTTACCGTAATATCAGCCTTGAAGCGTTTGCACGGCTTATGATAATACTGCTTCATACCTGCCAGTACTTTTGATGTTGTCGCAGTAACATCGTCTTTTGTTCGCACACCCTGCATATTTCTGAAGTCATCATCGAAATATCCGCTTGTAAATCCGCTTCTTGAAAATACATTTTTCAGCGAAATCAGGTCGGGCGTCCCGCCGTCAAGAGCTATACGGCAGGCATTTACCGCACCCGCAACATATTCGGGGCGTTTCATTCTGCCTTCTATCTTGAATGACGTAACGCCGAGTTTTTCAAGTTCGGGTAACTTTCCTACAAGAGACAGATCTTTCAGTGATAAGACATTATGCCTGTCGCCACTTGTAAAATCAAGGCGGCAAGGCTGTGCGCAAAGTCCTCTGTTTCCGCTTCTTCCGCCGAGAACGCTGCTCATATAGCACTGCCCGCTGACGCATACGCATAATGCGCCATGAACGAACAGTTCAGTTTCGATATCACAGCTGTCAATAATCGCTTTTATCTGTTCAAAAGATAATTCCCTGCCGAGAACGACACGGGTAAATCCGAGCTTTTTTGCCATAACTGCACCCTCAGGCGAATTTACGGTCATCTGGGTAGACGCGTGCAAAGGCAGTTCCGGTACGATCTGTCTTGCCAGTCTTGCAACACCCATGTCCTGTACGATAAAGCCGTCAACATCGGCTTTGGCGCAATTCTCGATTGCCTTTGCAAGCAAGGGTATTTCCCTGTCAAATACAAGTGTATTCAGTGTAACATAAACTTTTACGCCGCTGTAATGACAAAAGCGTACCGCTTCACAAAGCTGTTCGGCGGTAAAATTATCTGCATTTTTTCTTGCGGAGAAATATTCTTCCCCTAAATAAACCGCATCGGCGCCTGCATTAACAGCCGCCGACAGACTTTCCTGTGCCCCGCACGGAGCTAAAATTTCACTCATAACGTCATCTGACCGTCATTGACGATCTCATTCATCTGTGCGCTGAGATCGGCATACTTCTTTCTGAGCGCCGATAACTCATCGTTCAAGTCCTTGACCTCTGCGTTACGCTGATTTGCATATTCGTCAAAAGTCTTCTCATATGTATCAACTGTGCCCTGAAGCTTATCGATCTGTGCAAGGAGAAGTTCGTCCTGTCCGTGTTCGTTAACAAGCTTCTCGTGATCTATTCTCAGTTTTTCAAGCATTTCTTCTGCACGGGTGTTTTTATCTGTAAGCTCGGATATCTGCGCTCTGAGCTTTGCGTTTTCATCACTTAATTCAGACGTACCCGATATATTTTCGCCGAGTTTTGCATTTTCAGCTTTAAGGTGTTCTATCTGTGCTTTAAGCTTTGCATTTTCATCGTTCATAACGGCGCTGTCGCTTGCGTTCATTTCGGTAAGCATAGCATTCTCTGCAGTAAGCTCTTTTATCTTTTCATTAAGCTTATTATTCTCACCGATGAGCTTTTCAGCTTCATCAGCCTTACTTTCACTTATCATTTCCTTTTCGGCTTTAAGCACTTTTATCTGCTCATTCAGCTTTGCGTTTTCCGTTTCAAGCTCGCCGGATTTTTCGGTATTGATATTTGAAAGCTGTTCCTTAAGCGCAGATAACTCGCTCTGTGACTCGGAAACATTGATTTTAAGAGCAGCAAGCTCCGCCTCAGAAGCAGAAAGCTTTTCTGCCAGTTCTGACGCTCTTTTTTCGTTTGCAGCTGATTTAGCCTGTATCTCCTGCGAAAGTTGCTGTGCCTTGACTACGATTTTTCTGCTGTCATAGTTTTCGTCGGCAAAATCAAGCGCCGCAAGCATAGCAATGTCGGTCAGCGACATAGAAGATGCCATCGAACTTAGCTTGTCTATCTTCTTCTGCAGGTTTTCCGCAGCGTCATACATTCTGTCGGGATCTTCGCTCTTCAAGTAAAAATCGTGTCCGCTTATAGATATTTTTACTTTTTCCATTACACCCTCCGGGATTTATTTATAAAACTTATTTTTCGTTATCAGTATTGCGACAATGACGGCAAGTATAACGGAAATGACAACCGGAAACCAGGTATACGGAAGCGGCAGGTCAACCACATTCATACCATAGAAGCTGAACACCATAGTAGGTACGGACATAACGATAGTAATTACCGTCAGCACTTTCATTACGATATTCAGATTGTTTGATATGACACTTGCAAAGGCGTCCATTGTACCCGAAAGTATGTTTGAATAGATATTGCTCATTTCGATAGCCTGCTTTACTTCGATGAGTACGTCTTCAAGCAGTTCCTGATCTTCTTCATAGAGTTTTATTACTCTGCCTCTCAATATCTTTTCAAGCACTGTTTCGGTAGATTTTAGCGACGTTGAGAAATATACCAGTGATTTCTCAAGTCCGAGGAGCTGAATAAGCTCTTTGTTCTTCATTGATTTGTGCAGCTGTTGTTCAACATAATTTGAAAGCTTGTCTATCTGCTTTAAGTACAGCAGATATTTACTTGCTATCCTGAGTAGCATATGGAATACAAATCGTGTCTTGAACTGCGTCTGTATTCCTTTTACTATACCCTTTGTGAATTCATCGATAATGATGTTTTCCTTAAGGCACACGGTTATAACGTGGCTGTCGGTAATAATTATGCCCATAGGCATGGTGTAATAGCTGATCGTATCGTCC
The DNA here is from genome assembly GCA_900539195.1 of uncultured Oscillospiraceae bacterium. Classification (GTDB taxonomy): domain Bacteria; phylum Bacillota; class Clostridia; order Oscillospirales; family Ruminococcaceae; genus Ruminiclostridium_E. The sequence goes on along the minus strand of UQBC01000040.1, from coordinate 9,065 downwards.
TTATCCTGTACTTTCTCGGCAACCGGATAGTCAAGGACTATGAGCGTCTGTCCATCATCGCTTTCAATACGGGAGGTTTCTTCCTCATCGAGGGCGGAACGGATAAAGTCACGGTCGATATTCAGTTCTTCCTGAAGCAAGGATATCTCTGTTTCTGTAGGCGCTACAGCAGATACCCAGCAGCCGGGCTCCATTGTTTCGAGTTCAACTATTGTGTTCTCGACAGTCTTGTAAAATTTCAGCATAACGTACCTCTTTTCTGCACAGAAAGCCGTTATGCGACGACTACTGCGCACTTTTCGTTCTGTTTTAATCGTTTCCCGCAAGGGTCCGCAGTCATCGTCTTTCACCTCTTTTGACAGTTTTATTGCATAACCGTATTTATTTTATCACACTTTTTACGGTTTGACAACAGTTTTCATTTCATTTTGAAAATTTTTTTCTTGTTCTTTAAGCTCGTTTTGCATACGGCTGTAGACGCACCCGCAGTAATTCTGTCTGTACAGCCCGTATTCGTGAGAGAGTTCGATAGAACGCTTATATCCGTTTCTTTTCTTGAAATCGGAGTAAAGATACGGTATATCATATTCCTTGCTGTATTTTGCGCCGAGTTCATTCAGCTTAACGGCATTCTTATGAGGGCTTACCGAAAGCGTGGTACAGAAATATTCATATTGAAGCTCTTTTGCAAGCCTTGCGGTTTCTTTAAGCCGCATTTCATAGCATAAAAAACAGCGTTCTCCACCCTCCGGAACGTGCTCTTTTCCTTTAGCCATATCAAAGAAAAGCTGCGGCGAATAATCGCCGTCGATCATTTTTACCGGATATCTGAACGGCTTTTCCGAAATAAGCCGTTTAAGCTCGTTCTTGCGCTTTTCGTACTCTTCTTTTTCGGTAATATTGGGATTGTAGAAAAATACCGTGATGTTGAAATGCTCTGCCAGATACTCCAGCACATAACTGCTGCAAGGAGCACAACACGCATGAAGAAAAAGCGTCGAAGCGTAGTCGAGCGATTTTATGATCCTGTCGGTTTCAAGCTGATAATTAATCATCAGCCTTCACCAGCTTCTCATCCGCTATCTGACGGAGTTCGTCAAGAGAGCCCTCTTTGATATCACTTTCATTTATAATGAAAAGATATCCGTCATGAGTTACAATATAAGCGCTTGACTTATTGAAATCAACAGAAGCTACTGCTGTCCACTCGGCGACAGCCTTTGCCGCACCGCTGTTTTTAAGCACAATACTGCTTGCCGTTATCTCAATTGCGTCATATCCGTTCTTTGAATTGATATCAAAAATTTCCTTAGTGTACTTTTTAAGCGTTACCGAAAGAACAAGTCCTGTAGCAACTATAAGCAAAGTACAGATAACCGTAGCAAAGATAAACCACCACATCTGAGTGACTATAGCAAGAACTATTCCGACAGCTCCTATGAGCGCCATTGCGACAAGGTAGCATATTACATATACTTTTGACGCTTTGCTCTTGCCGAAAATATTGTACTTTACAAATTCACCGACATTTTCAGATGTATATTTAAGAACCGATTCTATCATCTTATACTCCCTTCATTGTAAGAGAAATACGTTTTTTGGCAGGGTCTATATCAAGCACCTTTACCTTTACGATATCTCCGACCTTTACAGCTTCAAGCGGGTGCTTTATGTATTTATCGCATATCTGTGAGATATGCACAAGTCCGTCCTGATGTACGCCGATATCAACAAACACGCCGAAATCTATTACGTTTCTTACCGTACCGTCAAGAATCATACCGGACTTTAAGCTGTTTATATCCGCAATGTCCGTTCTCAGGAGCGGTGCAGGCAGTTCATCTCTGGGATCTCTGCCGGGTTTAGCAAGCTCGTTTATGATATCGGCAAGCGTCATTTCACCTATTCCGAGTTCATCGGACAGCTTCTTTATGCCAATGGATTTTACCTGTTCCTTTATTGACGGAATACCGCCGGAAACATCTGCGAGCTTAAATCCGCACTTATCAAGCAGAGCTTCTGCCGCCTTATAGCTTTCAGGGTGTACTGAGGTGTTGTCAAGCGGATATTTTCCACCGTGAATACGCATAAATCCTGCACACTGCTCGAATGCTTTCTTACCGAGTTTAGCGACCTTAAGAAGCTCCTTACGATTAGTGAACACGCCGTTTTCTTCTCTGTAAGTCACTATATTCTTTGCAACTGTTGAATTGATACCTGCAACATAGCCGAGCAGTGAAACAGACGCTGTGTTAAGGTCTACACCGACGCTGTTAACGCTGTCCTCCACTACTCCGCCGAGCGCTTCCGACAGCTTTGCAGGCGGCATATCGTGCTGATACTGACCTACGCCGATCGCCTTGGGGTCAATCTTAACGAGCTCTGCCAGCGGATCCTGAAGTCTGCGTGCAATCGAAACAGCACTACGCAGTGAAACATCATATTCAGGGAATTCCTCTGCCGCAAGCTTACTTGCCGAATACACGCTCGCACCCGCTTCGGATACAACCATATAGCTTGCTTTTCTGTCGATTTTCTTTAATAAGTCTGCTATAAAGACTTCACTTTCGTGACTTGCCGTGCCGTTTCCTATAGCTATAATATCAACCTTATGCTTTTCTATCAGTGATTTTATAGTCTTTTCCGCACCTGCAATATCGCTTTTCGGAGGTGTGGGATATACAACAGAGGTATCAAGCACTTTGCCGGTTGCGTCAACAACCGCTACCTTACAGCCTGTTCTGTAGCCGGGGTCAAAACCCAGCGCTACGCTGTTTTTTACAGGCGGTTGCATAAGAAGCTGTCTTAGGTTGTCCGAAAATGTGTGTATACTGCTATCACACGCCTTCTCGGTAAGCTCGTTTCTGAGCCTTCTTTCAAGCGAGGGGTGAATAAGTCGCTTGAAGCTGTCGTCACACGCCGAGCGCACCATTCTGCCGCAATCGTTTTCCGCCTTGACGTAGGCTCTGTAAATGTGCTTCATAACCCACTGCTCATCCGGCTCAACGCTGACCTTGAGCGCATCCTCACGTTCTCCTCTGTCAAGTGCGAGAAGTCTGTGCGGAGGTATCTTACACGCAAGCTCGCTGTAATCATAATAATTCTTATAAACGGTTTCAGCTTTTTCATCTGTGGCTTTTGATACTATCAGTGCATGACCAGTATACTCAGCATACAGCTTTTTGCGTAAATCCGCATCATCCGAAACCGTTTCTGAAATAATGTCCAATGCTCCGTTTATTGCATCGTCAACGGTTTCAACACCCTTTTCTTCATTTATATATTTCTGCGCTTCCGCTGTGGGTGACGCAAGCGTCTGGGCAAGTATGAAATCCGCAAGGGGCTGAAGTCCTTTTTCTTTTGCTATGCCTGCTCTTGTCTTACGCTTTGGCTTGAATGGTCTGTAGATGTCCTCGACTTCAGCAAGTGTCTTTGCATTGACAAGGTCGCTTTCAATCTTTTCTGTCAGATTACCTCCGTTTTCAATAAGGTTTCTGACCTCTTCTTTTCTGCTTTCAAGATTACGCAGATATGTAAGTCGTTCGCTGAGTTCTCTTAAAAGCTGGTCATCAAGACCTCCGGTAGCTTCTTTTCTGTAGCGGGAAATAAACGGGATTGTATTGCCGTCATCTATCAGCTTTACCGTGTTTTCTACCTGTGTATTTCTTATCCCGAACTCTTCAGCCAGTTGATTTAAAATATCCATTGATTTTCTCCGTTTTCTCAGAATAATTTTCCCACTATCTCAAAGACAGGTCCGTGTTGCCACAGGAAGGTGCTGAGCTGGATCTCAAATCCCTCGCCCTGGTTGCAGGCAAAGTCGATAGGCTTCATCTTAGGCAGACCGTATCCCGAAAGCAGATTCATGATAACACCCGAATGCGTTATTACTGCGGCTGATGTAACTTCGTTTGCCATCATATCCTTGAATATCTCTTCAAGCCCGTCAAGACATCTTAACGTGAAATGTCCGAAGCTCTCACCGTTCGGCGGTGCGGCGTCATATCCGCCTTTGAGCCATTCAAGATACTTTGCATCATTCTGGAGTTCAGCCTGCGTCTTTCCCTCATAGTCGCCGAAATCTATCTCCGATATTCCGTCAATGCGCTTCAAAAGCCGCTCGGGATAAATGATGTCTGCGGTCTGAAGGCAACGCTTCAGCGGACTTGAATAAACCTTCTGTACTTTCGGATATACTTCAAGTGCGGCAAGTGACGATATAGCGCTCTCGCCCTCTTCGCAAAGCGGCAGATCCGTAGTACCTATATATTTTCCCTCAAGGTTACCCTGAGTAATTCCGTGACGGATAAGATAAAGTCTGTAATTCTTCATTTTTTACTTCCTTTCGGTTAATTTTTATTGATATTCATGCCAATTACGGCGTTTTTTGTTTTATTATGGGGTTATTATATAAAAAAGCACCCGATTTTTTGTATAAAATCACGCTTTACAATAGGGAATAACTCCGCTATAATATACTTTGTGAATATTGTCAGATTAAGAGAGGTCAAATGATGAACACCGATTTTCCGAGGATTCTTTCCCTGCTCCGCAAAGAACGTGGACTTACACAAAAACAGGTCGCCGCAGATCTGGACATAGCTCAGGCGCTCCTGTCACACTACGAGAAGGGCAAACGTGAATGCGGTCTTGAATTCCTTGTAAAAGCGGCTGATTATTATAACGTTTCTACCGATTATCTGCTTGGTCGTTCCCCTGTTTCAAACGGCGGAATAATAACCGAAAGCGACATACCCGACGGCGGTAATGCAAGCGATTCAAAGTCGGGGGATATTATGCTCGCTCTTAATAAGAAGCTTATAACCAACAGCATTGAAGTCATCTTCTCTCTTTTGCAGAAAATCAAATCATCAAAGCTCAGCAAAAGCGTTTCTTCAATGCTGACGCTTTCTGTCTACAAAGCGTTCAGGATAACATACAATGCTAACAGCAAAAACAATGAAAACCTTTTCGGAGTATCGCCGACATCGGCTCTTCATTTGATCGACTCGGCAATATGCCTTGAAGTCGGAGCCGCTGCAGACGCCGCAAACGACGCAGTAAACGCTCCCTCAATAACTACAAATTCCATTGAAGCGGAATATGATAAGCAAGGCACTGCGCTTTTAAGTCTTATCAAAAACGCCGAAAAACGTCTTGATCGTATAAACACTGACTGATTACCGATATGAAAGGATCAGAATATGAAAAAAGTCATTTCAGTTATCATAGCAACAGCCGCTGTAACAGCAGGATTATTTGTACTGCTCGACAAGCTTTACAAAAAAGCGGTTTCAGGCATTATCAAATGACCTTAATCCTTTGAAAAAATCGGTGAGAAGCTTTGCGCAATCGTCCATCAGTATACGGCTTCTTACCATCGGACGATGATTGAACGGATAATCGAATATTTCCATAAGCGAGGCGCAAGCCCCGCCTTTTTCATCAAACGCACCATATACAAGCCTTTTCAGTCTTGAATTGATTATCGCACCTGCACACATCGGGCACGGTTCAAGCGTAACATATAGCGTACAATCGGTAAGCCGCCATGAGCCAAGAGCTTTGGCGGCTTGTTCAATAGCCAGTATCTCTGCGTGAGCAGTCGGCGACTGCAATGTTTCACGCATATTGTAACCTCTGCCGAGTATCTCTCCGTCTTTGTTTACCACAACAGCTCCGACAGGGCATTCGCCTTTTTCAGCCGCTTTTTTTGCAAGTTCTATGCAGACTGTCATATACTCTTCATCAGCTGTCACGGTCACACCTCCCGAAAGATAATCATACGATTTAAATTATACTACAAAAAGAGTTTAAAATCAATATTAAAAGTAATTCTCTTTGATAATCCGTGTTCCCTGCTTGCGAGCATAATTTTCAATATGTGACAAATTTCTGAATAATTGACACATGGCACGGAATAATATGTTTGCAAGAGCAAAAACAGTTTCTTCAGAAAGGAATGTCTATATAATGAAAGCTACGGGAATAGTAAGACGTATTGACGATCTCGGAAGAGTTGTAATACCCAAGGAAATAAGAAGAACTATGAGAATACGCGAGGGCACGCCGCTTGAAATATATACAAGCGTTGACGGCGAGGTAATATTCAGAAAGTACTCCCCTGTCGGCGAAATTTCAGGTACCGCAGGACAATATGCAGACGTACTTTACAAAGTCGGAGGAATGCCTACGGTAATATGCGACCGTGACCACGTTATAGCAGCGTCCGGTATTCAGAAAAAGGAAGTGCTTGAGCGCAGGGTATCAAGCTCGCTTGAAGACCTTATCGAGCAAAGAAAATCTCTTTACCGTACAGCTGATGGTGTAAAAATGAACCCCATTGAAGGTGTAGATCGCTTTGCCGTTGCCTGTGCGCCGATAATGGCAGACGGTGATGTGAACGGTGCAGTTATAATGCTGTCGGATAAGGACAACTCAACTGTTGACGACAAGACGAAAGCCCTGGTTGAAGCGGCGGCTATGTATTTTGGAAAACAGATGGAAGATGTCTGATAACAGATCATACCCACAAACGATATTTTCGCTTGTGGGTATAACTTTATTCATTTTTTCCGAACATCATATCAGTAAACTTAACTACATACTCGCTCCAGAAGGTCATATCGTGACCGCCCTTGCTTTCAAGGTAAACGTGAGGTATATTATTACTGTCAAGGAATCTGTGAAACTGCCTGTTATTCTTAAGCAGAAAGTCCTCTGTACCACACGCCATATATATCTGCGGTATTTTCCTATTCTCTTGCGAAAGCCGCTTTACAAGAATTTCAGGATTGTTATCGCTTGCGACAACTTCGTCAAGGTTTCCGAAACATTCATGATAATAATCATAATTGGCAACACCATTGTTCTCTCCCGTTTTCATTCCGGCTATTTCGTGTATAATAAGTGCAGATGAAAGTGCACACACCTTACCGAATGTATCGGGATAAGTGAACGCAGTATGAAGCGCACCGAAGCCGCCCATTGAATATCCCATTATCGCAGTATCCTCCGCAGTCTGTGCAAGCCCAAATGTATTTCGCACATACCGCACAAGTTCATCTCCGACATATGTACAATAATTGTGCCCTGTTGATAATCCGTCAAGCCAGAATGAGTTTTCGCCGTGAGGAATCACTACGGCAAAGTTATATTTTTCCGCAATATATTCCGGTATCCAGTTGATGCCGTCCTGTGTGTATCCGTGCAGAATGAAGAGTGTTTTCATATTCTGCTTATCATAAACACCGCCGTAATTGTGCTTATCATCGGGAATATACATTTTGAACGAAACATAGCGGTTCAGCGACTGTGAAAAGGAATGTATATCGATCTGTGACATATGACACCTCCTGATATAAGTAATGCTCCGTATCGAATAACACGGAGCATAAGTGCTTAATTCTTATCGGTTCTTGAACGCTTAACATATCTGTGTCTGATAACACGATAACGTTTCTTAAGCTTACGTTTTTTGTTCTTTTTCTTGTAAACCTCAATTGCCTCTTTATACACATCGAGTAAATCGTTAGCAAGGCGCACAGCACCTGAGGTTATGATGGATTCCCTTGTACGCCTGCCAAACTCGGCAAGCTCGTCCTTAGGCATATCACGGAGTTTTTTCAGAAGCTCGTACATACTGTCGGCATCGGTAAAGTTATATCCGTTTACACCGTCCTTTACCTGTCCGACATTGAGATCGTCCTTAAGGCTGAGAACAGGAAGGTGCATAGCCATACCCTCGAGCATGGATATTGAGCAGGTATCGGAGAGTGACGCTGTGATATATGCGTCACAGCAGGCATAATATACGGGTAAATCGGGGTGTTCTACCCTGCCCGCAAATTTCACCATATCGGATATACCGAGTTCATCGGCTTCCTTGCAATGCTGTTCGTGCAAAGGTCCGTCACCGAGTATGAACAGCTTTATCTTATCTTCGGGTCTGACATTTTTAGCCCAGTATTCAAGAAGAAGCGTTATGTTCTTTTCCTTGCCGAGTCTGCCGCAGAAGCAGAATACCATATCGTCATCGGCAAATCCGAACTTTCTTCTCATCCTGACAGCATCGTTTCTATCAACGTTTTCGGGCTTGAATACGTCAAGCTCCACTGAATTCGGTATAACGTGGACAGGCTTCTTTACGCCGCAGGCTTTGAAATATTCCGAAACCTTGGGCGATGGTCCTGTAATAGCCGAAGCTGTTGATGCGAGCATCTTTGCGTAAAGGTGGCTGGCGGAAGTTACAATCTTGCCGAAGCCTTTTGTTTTTGCTACATAATATACATAATCGTCATACATTGTATGGAGCGTATATACAAGCGGTACTTTGAGAGTTCTTGCGATAAGTACACCGGAAATTCCAACTCCGAATTCGTTATGGATATGAATAATGTCGGGAGCAAAGCTCTTTATCTTATCAAGACGTTCCTTGCTTATAGGCGGCGCTATATCATAATTGTAGATTTTCTTGAGTTTTACGGCGGGACAGTACATTACGTCGTCCGCAATAACGTGATTGTTTACTCTTGAATCGGCGGTAACCACCAGTACCGTATGTCCAAGCGCTTCAAGACCTTCCTTTAATGTTTTAACGTGGGTGACTACACCGTTGATGCTCGGCAGGTATGTTTCTGTAAACAGAGCTATCCTCATTTGTATTCCCCTTTCATGATAACTATAGAATTGTTGGAAATTGTATCCTGTTTTTTAGGTATATTTCAATTAATATTTTACACTATTTCGGAATAAAAAACAAGATGGAAAAGCAGAAAATAATTTAATAAAATTTTCAAAAAGCACTTGACAAGCAGAAAAAATAAGTGTATAATATATCAAGGTTAATCACCGCACAACAGAATATGCCGCTGTGGTGGAATCGGCAGACACAAGGGACTTAAAATCCCTCGGTAGCAATACCGTATCGGTTCAAGTCCGATCAGCGGCACCATTTAAATTTTATATTATTAATTCGCCATGCAGAAATACCCAAGTGGTGAAGGGGCTCCCCTGCTAAGGGAGTAGGTCGGGAAACCGGCGCGAGGGTTCAAATCCCTCTTTCT
>UQBC01000039.1 GCA_900539195.1 uncultured Oscillospiraceae bacterium | reverse complement strand
TAAGAGACAGATTTTATCCTTACAAAAAATGTATCTGTAAATAAAAGGGAAAAATAAAAAATATAACGCAAATGCAAATAAAGAAAAATGAAGAATCGGTATATTTGTATCACATGAAAAATAAACCGGAGATATCCCATAATATTCTGATGCTAGCGCTTTGTATGAATAATTTGCAATAATACTTACAGCACCATAAATTGCCACAATTATCGGTATTATTGTTGTAGCAATAATTTTTAAACTTTCACTAAATTTATTATTCAAATTAGAATCGTTCTTTTTGGATATAACAATATTACGGTGTTTGCGTATAAGTTTAACTGGTTTTGTTTTCATAGCTCTATTTCCTTTCAAATAAAACTTTTCCTATATAACAAACCCTCCCCGATATCTCGGAGAGGGTAGTTGTCATTGAATTGTCCTCGCAACAAATACGAGTAAATCTTAAAGCCCACATCCGATAAAATCCGATGTATAGGGCTGAGATTATCTCTTTGAGAACTGGGGAGCGCGACGTGCAGCCTTTAAGCCGTACTTCTTTCTTTCCTTCATTCTGGGGTCACGAGTTAAGAAGCCTGCCTTCTTGAGTACGGGACGGAGCTCGTCGCTGTACTGAAGTAAAGCTCTTGAAAGACCGTGGCGTATAGCGCCTGCCTGACCTGTAACACCGCCGCCTGCAACTGTGCAAACGATATCAAACTTTTCGGTTGTTCCTGTCAGAGCGAGAGGCTGACGAACGATGAGCTTTAATGTTTCAAGACCGAAATAGTCATCGATGCCGCGACCGTTAACTGTTATAACACCGCTGCCGGGATAAACACGTACTCTGGCAACTGAGTGCTTTCTTCTACCTGTTCCGTAGTAATAAGGCTTTGATTCGTACATTGTTATCCCTCCTTAATATTTGAATTCTTCGGGCTTCTGAGCGCCGTTCTTGTGCTCAGCGCCTGCATAAAGACGCATTCTTGTAGCGGCTTTTCTACCGAGTGTGTTGTTGGGGAGCATACCCTCGATAGCGAGCTGCATAGCCTTTTCGGGCTTTTCGCTCATGAGCTTGCTGTACTGTACTTCCTTAAGACCGCCGATGTAGCCGGTGTGCCATCTGTAGTACTTGTTCTCAAGCTTCTTGCCTGTTAAAACTGCCTTTGCGCAGTTAATTACGATTACATGATCGCCACAGTCGCAGTGAGGTGCGTATGTGGGCTTGTGCTTACCGCGGAGAATGTGAGCAGCCTTTGCAGCAACACGGCCGAGGGGCTTTCCTGCTGCATCAAGAATATACCACTTACGTTCAACTGTTTCAGCTTTAGGCATAAATGTTGACATTCTGATTCTTTCCTTTCAATTACTCTTGAGGTTTGACCTCTGTTTGATTATTTTCACAACGTTTAATATTATAGCCATCCGCCTGCTCTTTGTCAAACGATTTTTTAGGCAAAATCTAAATATATATCTATTTCTCTTTAAATCTCTTTAAATATCGCTGTTTCTCTCTATTTCTTTCTTGCAATTTCATTTTGTTTCTGTCTGTTGCAAATAAGTGCGTTTTTCTTGATATTTTATCGTTAAACTTTGATTTTTGCTGTAAGGCTCTTTTACCGTTTCATTATCGGCTGTCAGCAGGAAACGTCGGGTAAATGCACTCTAAAAGCACATTTTCTGTATTGTTAAATTGGCTTATCCCGGTTCATCTTGCAATAAAAGCTGTTTTGTGCTATTCTGAATGTGATAAAATATAAGGAGCAACGTTAAATGACGCAGTATCATAATATCCCGCCCGTGTACGATATAAACAGCAAAGTACTTATATTAGGCTCGTTCCCGTCTGTGAAATCACGGGAGGCAAAGTTTTTCTACGGTCATCCGCAGAACCGTTTCTGGAAAGTGCTGTCCGCTGTCCTCGGCTGTGATTGTCCCGTCACTACAGAAGAGAAGAAAGCAATGCTGTTAAGCCATAACATTGCCGTCTGGGACGTTATAGACTCGTGCGAAATTACAGGCTCGTCCGATGCCTCGATACGCTCGGTAATCCCTAATGATATAGCCTCGCTAGTAATGAAAACTTCTATCAAAGCAATATTTGCAAACGGTGCTACTTCATATAATATGTATAAGCGTTATTGCCGTGACGCAGTAGGGTTAGAAGCAGTGAAGCTGCCGTCTACAAGCCCCGCAAATGCGTCATACAGCCTTGAAAGGCTGACAGAGGAGTGGAGCAGTCAGCTCCTGTCTGTTCTGCCGGAATAATTTATTGTGATATTGCGCTGTTTTGCGTTTCTTATGAGGTGGTCTATCCGTATAAGAATAGCTTTTTCCTCATATACGATAGCCTCGATTTTTTCGGGGTCTGTTTCAATATCAAAAAGCTGTCTTGTCTTTTCAAGCCTGTTTTGCAGATAATCAAGACGCGAGCGCATTTCCTCCGCTTCGCTGAAACTATATTTTTTTGTTTTCTTTCTGAATATAAGTCCGCACATAATACGCCCGCCCTTTCATAGTTTGTACATTCTATGAAGAGGACGGGCGTAAAATTACTTGCAGAGTTTTTCTATTGCATTTGCGAACATAGCCGTATTATCTATAAGCTCGCTCACCGGAACAAATTCATCTGCGCCGTGTATTCTGTAGTCGGTACCGGGATGTTCAACGCCGAACGCAACGCCGCCTTCGATTTCGTGGACGTATGTTCCGCCGCCGATAGCTATACACTCGCCTTTCTTGCCTGTCTGTTCCTCGTATACGCTGAGAAGTGTCTTTACAAGGAAACTGTCGGGAGAAGCATAGTGTGCGTCTGTTCCCATAAAACCGGATATGGATATATCGGTACCCGAAAGCGCCGATGAGGCTTTTTCTTCGAGCTGTACAGCAGTCATACTAATGGGAAATCTTGTGTCGGTGCTGAATGTAAGCTTGCCGTCTTTGGCATTGATAAGGCTTAAAACGCAAGTCAGTGCGCCGGATTCATCTTCGCAGGCAACGCCTAGTGAAGAACCGTCTGTTTCACCGTAAGGGTAGAGCCTCAGTATATCGGATAACAGCTTATTCGTATTGTCGCCAAATTCAAGTGATACAAGCATTTCAAGCATTGCAATTATGGAGTTCCTGCCTTTTTCGGGGGTTGATGCGTGTGCGGATTCTCCCTTGCAGATAACCTTTATGTTATCGCCGCAGGGCTCAATGTCATAAGCACAACCGTTCCTGTTTTTCTTAACATATGAACAAATATCGTTTTTATGCTTGCCTGCCAGAACGGCGCAGCACTCGGCAGGCACTGCATTTATAACCTGTCCGCCGCAGATCGAGATGATATCGCTGTTATCCATATCGGCGCTGTATTTTATCCGTGCCATACCTTTTTCACAGTTTATAAGCGGATATGAGGCATCGGGAGTGAATACCATAGGCGGCATTTTATCTTTTTCAAGATAATGCTCTATATCTGCCGAGCCGTTTTCTTCATTCGTTCCGAATATCAGTCTTACGCCTTTAGAAAGCTTCACTCCGAGCTGTTTTACGCTGTACAGCGCATAGAGTGTCGATACGGCAGGACCTTTGTCGTCTGTTACGCCTCTGCCATAGAGAATACCGTCCTTTTCGGTACAGACAAAAGGTTTATAACTCCAGCCTTTTCCTTCCGGCACGACGTCCAGGTGACAAAGAATTGCAAGTTCTGCCGTGTCAGTACCGTCGGGCAGGTAATCAGCCGTACCGTAGCAGTTATCAACATTGTTTACCGCAAAACCGAGAGCTTTCGCCGCATCAAGCATTGCTACAAGCGCTTTTGCGGGAGCTTCTCCAAATGGATAACCGGGTTTTGCTTCTCCCATAACGCTTGGAATCGCCACGAGCTCTGATAAAAGGCTGACTATATCGTCTTTTCTGTCCGATGCGAATTTTTTGTATTTGTCCATATTTATTACTTCCTTTGGCTTTATATCTATTATTATACTCGTAATCTGCCCAAAGGTCAATAAAATTGTTTGACATTTTTTGTGTGATATGATAAACTATATTTAAATGTAAACGTTTATTTCAGGGAGGAAAAGCCAATGAGTGCATCTACCCCTATAAGTACAAATGTAAAGCTGTTCAGAGCCAAAAAAAAATTGCTTAAGAGCTTTATTCTGGGCGACCCTTACCTTGACAGCTCGCTTGGGAATTATAAGCGAGGTTCGCTGTTCAGAAATGATGTTGTTTTTGTATCTGTAACCGACGGCAGCTTTTCAGCAAGGGTTTTCAGTGCCTGCGGTGCCGGGTTTGCAACAACGTTTGACGCCGCAATGAAGAAAGCAGAGAGCTTTTTGGCGGTTAACGACATAAACCCGCTGTGGGTAAAGGTCGACTGCGTGAACAGCAGTAATATAATCAGCCGTGCGGAGTTTACCGAAGAGATAAGAAGCGCAAGAGAATATTTCTTCAAAAAGGGCGTAAGTTTTGATACCGGCTTTGAAACGGCTCTGCTTGAGGCACAGCTCAACTGTTGCGGACTTATAAACTACAAGCTCGGAACGCTCAGTGACGAGAAGATAAAGCAATATCTGGGCGAGCGCGGTACAGAGCTTGTGTCTATCCCGGATACGCTGATCGGATTTACGACAGTCGGATATATCTGCGATGAAAACAAAAAGCTGTATAAGCTTTATCCCGATGAAGAAAACTACGGCAGAAGGATTATCGGCGAGCTTGCAAAGGAAGATATAAAACAGGTAATACAAACCTCGTCGGTCTATCTTGCGAATGCAGTCAAGGAGAACGGACAGTTTGACTACGGCGTAAATCCCGTCAACGATTTTCATTTTGTTACATATAACATTCTGCGACACTCCGGTACTATCTGGAGCCTTATAATGCAGTATGATACGACAAAAGACGAGAAACTGATACCGAAAATCGACAGCACGATAGATTTTCTTATGCAGAGCATAGAATATTCCGACAGCGGGCACGCTTATCTTGTGGAGCGCAAGGCGGATGAGATAAAGCTCGGCGGTAATGCGATAGCTATTGTAACGCTGTCTACCTATGCAAGCGTATTTGAAAGCAATAAGTACGATAAGCTTATTGCAGCCCTCGCTGACTCGATTCTTGATATGCAGGAAGAGAACGGCAGTTATTATCATGTTCTTTCATTCCCCGGATTTGAGCGCAAAGAGCGTGACAGGATTGTGTACTATGACGGCGAGGCAACGTTTGCACTTGCAAGAGCTTACAGTATCACAAAAGACAGACGTTATCTCGATGCCGCCGAAAGAGCGCTTGACTATTTTATTAAAAACGATTACACACGTTTTTGCGATCATTGGATAGCATATGCGGTGAACGAGGTTACTATTTATGAGCCGAAAGAGCGGTTCCTCAACTTCGGACTTAAAAACGCAAACGACAATCTCAGCAAGATCTTCAATCAGGATACGACATTCCATACATTCCTTGAGCTTCTTATGGCGGCGTTCAGCCTGTACGAGCGTATAAAGGAAAAGAAGATATATGCGTCATATATGCAGAAGTTCAATTTTGAAGCGTTCATCAGAACTATCTACAGACGTGCCCACTATATGCTCGGCGGCTACCTGTATCCCGAAACCGCAATGTATATGAAAGTGCCGTCATCGGTCGTATATACATTCTGTGTGCGCCATGACAGCTACAGAATAAGAATAGACGATGTTCAGCACTATATCGGCGGTTACTATAATTTCTACAAAAATTTCGACAAGCTCGATGAATATTACAGACAGATCACCGACAAGCCGAAAACGGCACAGATTGATGCAGACGCAGACAGCGAACGTGCATCGTTTGTAAACTGGATACTAAGCAATATATGACCCTATGAGAGGTAAAGCTTATGAATTTTAAGCAGTTGCGTGAACAACAGCCGCAATTTTCCGTTACCGTAAAGACAGGCGAGGGAGTTGTCGAGCTGATATGGGACAAGATAAAATATGCGGACGGCTACCGTGTGTTTTCTTCGCCGCTCGGAAAGAATCACTTTACAGGCGTTATGAATGTAAAAGACCCGAGAGCGGTAATAAAAAAACGCACCAACGGTCTGCCGCTGAGATATAAGGTCAAGGCATTCAGGATAGCCGACGGACCCGATAACTATTTTGGTGAATCGGAGATAGTTGCGGCGTGTCCGCTTGAAACGCCGCGCAGACTGACAGCGGTTGTCGGAAATGACGGTATCTGCACATTGTCGTGGCGGTATAATTCACAGTGCGACGGATATAAGATATATGCCGACGCAAACGAAAGCGGAAAATATACCTTTGTATGCTACAGCGGAAGTACTTCGTGCAGACTTGAAAACTTTACCAAGAGCGGTAAGGTTTCGTTTTCGGTGCGTAGTTTTGTAATGATTGAGCATGAAGAAAAGCTCAGCGTTTCCTGTACACCGGCAGAGGCGGTTATTCCGAAAACAAAGGGTGTGAAAGCGCTTCAGCTTGATCATTCGGCAGTGAAAAAGAGCGCAGGTGTGTACAATAACAGGCGGTTTGCCGGAAGTGACGGAAAACTGCGCAACGGTCATCATAAATGCACTATAATGATAGGCGGAGATATAACCGTTGCGGCTGAAATGCAGAAGAATGCGGCGGCAGGTATGCCTGTCTTTGACGAAGCATTCTCATCGCTTGGCGGAATATTCGGCTCATTTGATTTTTCCGTTGCAATGCTTGACACGGATCTCAACGATAAAAAGGCATATGCGTTTGAGGACAGCAGAAGCATAAACTGTCCGTCATCTGTTGCGGACGCTGTGTGCAAAAGCGGAATAGATGCGCTTGCTGTCAACGCAGGACTTCTCCAGCGTGCGCCTCAGTCGCTTGAAAAATATCCGCTGACCGTTATTACAGAGAGCGACTGTACTCTTGGCAGTGAGAAGTATTCGGTTGTCAATATCAACAATATAAATATCGGATTTATTTCGGCAACGTTAAATAAAGACATTTCGCAATATGTGGCTAAGCTAAGGAAGAGCGGAGCGGAGTACATATTTCTGTTCTGCTCGTGGAACGAACGTCATACTCCCGTTGTAAAGCCAAAATGGCGCAGTGCGGCGAAAAAAGCGGCAGAAAGCGGAGCAGACTTTATTGTCGGAAACGGACTTAATGCGATAGCTGAGTACGATATTATAGAATGTACCGATGGCAGAAAAGTGCCGGTTGCTTATTCGCTCGGCTCGCTTATTCCTGCAGATTATGCCACAAGGTTTGAAAAGATCGGCGCACTGCTTTGCGTAAGGCTCAGAAGAGATACAGTCAGCGGTAAGGTTATTACCGATTTTTCGGGATATATTCCGTATGCGTTCAAGGATTACGGCTCGGAACATCGTGCAGTGCTTTTGTCGGACGATAATATGCACTATTTCGGACTGTCTGCATATGACGAATTCAGAAAGCAGATTGCAACTGCTCTGGGCGGTAAGATCGGGCTTGCACGTTATGCGGTAAAACCGGAACAGCAGTCGTTTGCTCTTTTAGGTTCTGCACTTATATCAGAGCTTTTCAAAGATGACGAAGATGTCGAAACCGACCGTTCACATCTGTTCATATCTCAGCTTACTATGAACGGAGAGCGTTGTGAGATAGATGAACAGTACTTCCGTGACAGTGTTGTACCGCTGTACTACAATCTTTCCAAGGGGTATGACGAGTATCTCTCCGATAACAGGTCCGACTGCCTTATAATGGATCTTTATTATGCGGCGGCAACACCTATATATCAGCTTGACGGAGTACTGTATTCGGGCGGCAAGGCGTTTATCAGGTCGCATTTTTACGAGGAGAACAGAAAGAAGCTGAAAAAGCTTGATATAAAAGATGAAGCCGTATGGAAACCGCTTCTGGATAAGTTCATTGACAGCATTATCGCCGTTTATCCCTCTGATAAGATAATACTTGTCAGGGTATCCGACACGAAGCTTTACTATGTGAACGGAAGATATATACGTTCTTACGACCGTTCGTGCGATTTCAGGCTTCTGCTCGATATGGAAAACTATCTGATACACCGTGTATCACCCAAGATAATAGATATATCACGTTATTACCCCGGTGTTATCAACAAGCGTGGCAGGAGCTATGCGGTCTGCCGTGACGAATCGTTCCGAAATAACATTTCGCTCATTGCCAAAAGCATATGCTCAGGCAGAAAGGGCAGTTTTGTAAACCCCCTTACATACGACCCTGAAATATGGCTTACCGAAATTGCGGAAAATATCGATGTGATAAAGTCAAGCGGCTGTGATAAGTTCTTCTTTATCCGCAACAATGCCGTTGACACGTTTATAAGCAAGCTTAGCCGTGATTTCATCTGTGCCGAATTCAAGGATATACTCACGCTCAAGGACAGCGGGTTTGTATCGTTTGCCGAGATAAAGGCACGTTATGATTTCGGCAGGAACACAACGCTTAAAAATGTATTTGACGCAGTATGTGCTATACGAAACGGCGATGTCACAAACCGCAACATTGATGAAGTTATAAGGCTTGGACTTTATGCAGTTGACGACCTTACGGAGATGCTGGCAGCATTCTATCGCAAGAACGGCATTATACCCGATTGTGTGCTTGACAGGCGCGGAACAGAATTTTATCTCAAATGCGCAAGACTTTGGCTGTCAGGCGCTGACAAGGGTGCTGTAGAACAGCTTGTATCGGAGTATTACAGAAAAAACAAACCGTCTACCTTCGATACGTTCGGCAGAGCAGACAGCAAGACATTGCTTTCACTTTGCGACAGGGCGGTTATAAATGAATGTATCAGCGGATTTTCTCCGCTTACGGTATGCGGGCAGAAAGCAGACATTGATCTGAGCTTTGTTGACAGCAACAGTAATGTATTCACCGAGCTCACTCGTTCATATTTCCCGGAAAACAGCGCCGATTGGCTTCTCGTGGATTTCTCGGATGCGGATAAAGAGCTTTACAAGCACAAGGATACATATGTTGCGGCAGTTGACGGATTGTGCGATTCTATGGCATACAGAGCGTTTATGACCGATGATAAGCGGTTTGCTCCGTATCTTGAGAATTTTGACAAGGATTTTATTGAAAGTGCGGTAAAGAGCTTTGCCAAAGCTGTATCCGAAAGGTACGGAAGTAAGATAATTCTCAGAAAGACTTACCTTTCACTTAACCGCCTTGATATGACTGGCAGAATAAGGCCATTCGAGGACACCCGTTACATTGAAGAAAAGAACCGTCTTACAGCGTATTGCGAAGAGCTTTTCGTAAAACTGACCGACTGTTTTGTCATTGATTACGAAAAAAGCTATTTGCCTGTATGCGCCGATAAAAACGCCGATATTTCCGAACGTATGCTTGAAAGTGACTTCTATAAAGAAACTTCAAAGGCTGTGGATAAGATACTTTCGGGCGAGAGGACAAAGACGCTTTGTAACGTCGATATCGCAGAATATATAGAGCGGTGCGAGCGTATCAAAAAGGATAACCCCGATATGTCTGCCGAGCTTTCCCGGGAAATATTCGGCGGTGCGGCTAAGCTGTTTATGACAGAATGAATTTTCTGTATGTTTAAAAGCCCTTTTAGAAAAAACTCGGAGGGCTTTTGACTTTTGTCGGGCTGTATTATTACGGGCGAGGGATAGTGCGGTTTTGGAAGGGTTGGTAAAGCACTATCACCTTTAGCTCCCTTGTGTAAAGGGAGCTGGCACAGTGAAGCACATCGTTTTCAATATTGCTTTTTATAATAGTTGAAGATGCGTTGGCAGAGAATCGTGTTTTCCGTCACTGTGACTGAGGGATTGTCAACGGAGGTGTCAGAGAAACGGAAAGGGAGCGGTAGGAAAGCAATCCCTCCGGTAGTCGCCCGAATTCTTTCGGGCGACAGCACCTCACCTTTGACAAGGGAGGCAAGGGCGTTGGTGCAAAGCAAGGGATAGTGCGGTTTTGGGAGGGTTGGTGCGTGGTGAGGGCGGTGGTGTGCTTTTAAGAGGGTTGTGGGGATTGAAAGGTTCGGTGCAACAATCCCTCAGTCTTGCGACAGATAAGGCTGAGAGAATATTAAATATACTTGAATCGCAGAGCAAGACAATTTATGATAGAAGTAGCCTTGTCGCAATCCAGCTCCCTTTACTCAAGGGAGCCAAGAATGTGGTGCAGGGCGAAGGAATAGTGTGGTTTTGGGAAGGGTGGTGCGGAGATATGACAGCTAAAATATAATAATATAAAAAACGGTCACAGCATTTCGCTGTGACCGCTTATCTGCTTTATTGCTTTGTGTAATTCCGCCGGTAACGGAGGTTGAGCCTAGATTAATCCATCGGAACGGCGAATTTGAAGCGGCACATTGCCGCTTAGTCGCCGAAGGATACGCCGATGCTTTTTCCTGTGATGACAAGCTCGTCATTTTCGGAAACGAACTTTGTCTTCATCGTTACATCGGACAGCTTGTTTTCGGAAATCTTACTGCCGATTTTTGCGACCGTGTAGCCGTATTTTTCCTGCTTTATAAGCATTGCGGCTCTTGCGCCGAACTTTGTTGCAAGCACTCTGTCATAAGCGGAGGGCGAACCGCCCCTTAATATATGACCGGGAACAACTGTTCTTGACTCAAAGCCTGTTGCGGCTTCAATCTGCTTTGCTATGCGGTTTGTAACTGTTGTTTCACCCGCTTCTGCACGTTTTTTTGCACGTTCCTTTTTCTTCATAGCGGCTTCTGCAATATCCATTGCGCCCTCTGCGACCGCAATTATCGAGAATGTCTTTCCGGACTGCGCACGTTTTTCGCAAGCGTCGATGACTTTATCAATATCATAAGGGATCTCTGGGATAAGAATAATATCCGCACCGCCTGCAATACCGGAATAAAGCGTCAGCCAGCCTGCCTTGTTGCCCATTATCTCAATTACCATAATACGTCTGTGGGAAGTAGCAGTCGTGTGGATTCTGTCAACGACCTCAGTCGCTATATCCACTGCGGTGTGGAAGCCGAATGTAACATCTGTTCCCCATATATCGTTATCTATCGTCTTGGGAAGTCCGATTATATTCAGACCCTCTTCGGAAAGAAGATTTGCGGTCTTATGAGTTCCGTTGCCGCCGAGCGTCAGTATGCAGTCGAGCTTCTGCTGTTTATAGGTGGCTTTCATTTCAGCGACCTTGTCTATGTTGTCGGCTTCGATAACCTGCATCATCTTATACGGTGTACGCTTTGTGCCGAGTATCGTTCCGCCCTGGGTGAGTATGCCGGAAAAATCCTCCGGCTTCATTATACGGCAGTTATTATGGATCAGACCGTGGAAACCGTTGGATATGCCGACTATCTCAACGTTGTCCTCGCCGAACATGGAGTAACAGGCTTTTGCCGCACCTCTTATAGTAGCGTTAAGTCCGGGGCAGTCGCCTCCGCTCGTCAGTATACCTATTCTGCGCTTTGCCATTTGTACATCCAGCCTTTCCTGAAAGATTTGTCGTTTTCTGCTATTTCAATTATAGCATACATACTCCAAAAGTCAAGAAAATATTATAGCCCGGATTATGCAGATTATACAATTTCTGTGCGTTATACGCCTGTATATATGCCTGCGAACAGCGGCAGCATCGTTTCGTTGTCGAGTATCATATACATAAACGGGCGGTTCAGGATTACCTTCTTTTCGTTAATAGCACACGCACTGTCAACCATTTCTACAAGAGCGGCGGCACCTGCCTTAGTACCTTTCTCGTTTACTTCAATTTTAGTCTTGTGAATGACTTTGCCGATGGATATATTGCCTACGGTTGATTTGCCGATGCCCGAAAAATCCGCATTGTTTTCGTCAAATGCCGTCGGCATACCAAGCTGTGACAAAGCATTGTTCAGTGTGTCTGAATATTCATAGCTGAATTTCGGGAGCTTTGTTTCTACGCCGCAGCTTTCGGTACTGCTTAATATCCTGCAGAGCTTTTCTCCGGATAAGGAGGATATGAAGGAGGCTATATCATTATCGGGAAGTAAAGCCGCAAAGCTGTATTTTCCGCCCTTATACTGCTTTATAAAGCCTTTACAGCCGTCGCTTTCTAGATAAATGCTTTCGGTTGAATGCATCATAGTGACATTCATCAGCTTGTCTTCGGAATTTGTGAATTTTCCATCTGAAATGTCATTTTCCTTGTAGATATTTTCCCATTCTGCGTCAAAGCTGACGGCGTTTATAAGATACATTATCGCTTCATCGGGGATGTTGTCAAGTATTTTGTCTATCATACCGTCGGTATTGTCGCTTACCCAATTGTTGATCTCTTTGCACGTTGCGTTGTCAAATGCACGCTTGTATATCGCCGCACCGAAATAATCCGCATTTTTCTGCAAAAAGTCCTTTTCAACGGTAAGCCTGTTTTCTTCATCTCTGAACCATATCGAATTTGCGTTTTTCAGCTTGAAGTCCTCGCCTGATGTAAGCGAGCCGCTGAACGATGAAAGATATTTGTTCAGTTCGTCAATGGGCATTCCGCTCCCGAGTACCTTTTCCATTTCATCTTTGGTCTGACCGTTTGCACCGTTTGCTGTCATTGTGAGTGCGGATGATACCGACAGGGGAGAGATAAGAGTGTTTGATTTGCCGTCAAAGCATTTCTTAAGCAGTTCAACAGAGAAATTGTCGTATGCGCTCTTAAAAGCATCGTCGGGTTTTACGGTTTCGTGGCTTGCGGCTTTGATGCCTGTCATAAGATCTGTTGTTTCGAGGGATTTTTCCGACTGACAAGCCGAGAGGGTGAGAGTTGACGCGATGAGTGAACCTGCGATTATTGCTGATAAAATTCTTCTTTTCATACTGTCCTCCTTTCGATAGACGGTTTATCCACGTCATTTATCATATACCTGTATACACGCCTGCAAACAGCGTCAGCATCGTTTCGTTGTCGAGTATCATATACATAAACGGGCGGTTCAGGATCACCTGCTTATCGCCGTCCGGAGCGGCTGACATAACCACGCCTGTTGCGGCGACAGCCCTTGTACCTTCTTCGGTAACGGATATCTTCGTTTTGTGTAGTACATCACTGATGAGAAGTTTATCACCCGAAATACCCGAAAAATCAGTGCTGTCGGAAAAGGCTGTAGGCATACCGAGAGCTTTCAATGCTTCACTGAGTTCGGCGCTGTATTCATACTCAAACTTCGGCATTTTAGCGACAACATTAGTGCTTTCGGCATTCTGCAACATTTTGAAAAGCTTATCTCCATTGAGCGAACCGACAAAATCCGATATAGAAACATTGCTGTCGGGTAGTATTGCGGCAAAGCCGTATTTACCGCCCTTATACTTCTTGATAAAACCTGTGCAGTTATCGCCGTTTATGTATTCGCTTTCTTCTGAAATCAGCATCGTGGCTGACTGCTCGTTGCTGTTAGCGTCTGTGAACGTTCCGTCTTCAACAAAGTTGTCATAGTAGTAGTTTTCCCATTTGGCATCAAATGCTGTTGCGTTGATAAGTGCAATATTTGAAAGCGCATCGCCGTTGTCAAGAAGCTTGTCGATCATACCGTCTGTATGTTCACTGACCCAATTGTTGATATCGTTCACAATCTCGCTGTTATATGCACGTTTGTATATTTCGGCGTGGTAAAAGTCGGCGTTGGTCTGTAAAAACTCATTGTTCACATTGAAATTGTTGTCTTTGATAAACCATATCGAATTTGCGTTTTTCAGCTTGAAGTCCTCGCCCGATGTAAGCGAGCCGCTGAATGATGAAAGATATTTGTTCAGTTCGTCAATGGGCATTCCGCTCCCGAGTACCTTTTCCATTTCATCTTTGGTCTGACCGTTTGCACCGTTTGCTGTCATTGTGAGTGCGGATGATACCGACAGGGGAGAGATAAGAGTGTTTGATTTGCCGTCAAAGCATTTCTTAAGCAGTTCAACAGAGAAATTGTCGTATGCGCTCTTAAAAGCATCGTCGGGTTTTACGGTTTCGTGGCTTGCGGCTTTGATGCCTGTCATAAGATCCGTTGTTTCGAGGGATTTTTCCGACCGACAAGCCGAGAGGGTGAGTGCCGATAAGGTCAGTGCGGTTGTGATGATTGCTGATAAAATTCTTCTTTTCATACTGTCCTCCTTTCGCAGTAAGAAATCGTGTACTTTATTCGCATATAATACAATTAAAAGCGTCTGATTGTCCACGGAATAATGTATTTTCTGATTAAATTATATAATATTTTCTCTCAAAGTCAATAAAAGTTACAAGATTGTAACCATTTCGTCGGCATCATGCAACCGCTTTTGCCGACCGCTGAGTTCAACGGGCGGCGGTGGCGTTTTTAATGACGATATTTCGGTTTTCTCTATTGACAAACTGCGTTGTGATGGATTATAATTATATAAGGAGCGTGTAAGATTTTGCACGGTAAAATTCTATGAAGTTTTTTAAAAAATAAGGAGAAAAGATATGGCATACATACTCGGTGTCGATATAGGTACGTCCGGTACAAAAACAGTGCTTTTCAGCGAGGACGGCACACCTGTTGCATCGGCGCTTTACGATTATCCTCTTTACACTCCCTGCAACGGCTATGCCGAGCAGGATCCTGCGGACTGGTGGAACGCCTGCGTTAACAGTATCCGTGACGTAGTTGCAAAGAGCGGAGTTCCCGCAGACGAGATAAAGGGTGTAGGTCTTTCGGGACAGATGCACGGACTTGTAATGCTGGACAAGGATAACAAGGTAATCAGAAACAGCATTATCTGGTGCGATCAGCGTACAGGCAAGGAAGTTGTCGAGATAACCGAAAAGGTAGGTCACGACAGACTTATCGCTATCACCGCAAACCCTGCTATAACAGGCTTTACAGCCGCAAAGATAATGTGGGTAAAGAATAACGAGCCTGAAAATTATGAAAAGTGCCGCCATATTCTTCTCCCCAAGGACTATATAAGATTTATGCTCACGGGCGAGTTCGCTACCGAGGTTTCAGACGCATCGGGTATGCAGCTGCTTGATATTCCCGGCAGATGCTGGTCTGACGAGGTGCTGACTAAGCTCGGCATCGACAAGTCGCTTCTTGCAAAGGTTTACGAAAGCCCTGAGATAACAGGTACCGTTACAAAGGCGGTAGCGCAGGCTACAGGTCTTAAGGAGGGTACGCCCGTAGTCGGCGGTGCAGGCGATAATGCGGCTGCCGCTGTCGGAACAGGCGTAGTAGAGGACGGTAAGGCTTTCACGACTATCGGTTCAAGCGGTGTTGTGTTTGCTCATACTTCCGATATATCTATCGACCCCAAGGGCAGAGTACATACATTCTGCTGTGCTGTGCCGGGATGCTGGCACGTTATGGGCGTTACTCAGTCAGCAGGTCTGTCGCTCAAGTGGTTCAGGGATAACTTTGCGTGGAGCGAGATGGAAACAGCCGCTTCTATGGGCGTTGACCCGTACTACCTTATGGATAAGGAAGCCGACAGCGTGCCGATAGGCGCAAACAGACTGCTCTATATGCCTTATCTCAACGGTGAGAGAACACCTCACCTTGACCCCAATGTAAGAGGTGCATTTGTAGGTCTTTCCACAATGCACAAGAAGAAGGATATGCTCAGAGCCGTTATGGAGGGCGTTTCCTATTCACTGCGTGACTGTGTTGAGGTTATGCGTGAGATGAATATAAGCATTGATGATATGATGGCTTGCGGCGGCGGAGGAACATCACCGCTGTGGCGGCAGATGCTCGCAGACCTTTATGCCTGCAACGTAAAGACTACGGCAAACAAGGAAGGTCCCGCACTCGGCGTTGCACTTCTTGCGGCAGTAGGCGCAGGAATATACAGTTCTGTTCCCGAGGCGTGCAAGGCGGTAATCAAGCCCGAAAAGATACAGGAGCCTATTGCTGAAAACAGTGCCAAGTACGAAAAGGTATATGCGCTTTACAAGAAGCTGTATCCCGCTATGAAGGCAAACTTCGACGAACTGGCTTCACTTGATGTATAATTTGTAATATTGGCAGTAACGGAAAACGGCTTTTGTGTGTTGCCGCAATCCGTAGAAATATTATGCTAAGTCCGGTTAACCGGAAAGGAGTACCTATGAAACTTTTTATCGACACAGCTAACGTTGATGACATCAGACGTGCCAATGATATGGGCATTATCTGCGGTGTTACCACAAACCCCTCGCTTATCGCAAAAGAGGGAAGAGATTTCAAGCAGGTAGTAAAGGAAATCACAGAAATCGTAGACGGTCCTGTTTCAGCCGAAGTAATTTCGCTTGAAGCAGACAAGATGGTTGAGGAGGCTCTGCCCCTTGCCGCTATACATAAGAATATCGTTATAAAGCTCCCTATGTGTGAGGAGGGTCTTAAGGCCTGCAAGCAGCTTACCGCAAAGGGCATAAAGACAAACGTTACTCTTGTATTCTCAGCCGCTCAGGCACTTCTTGCCGCAAGAGCAGGTGCTACATTTGTCAGCCCGTTCCTCGGCAGACTTGACGATATAGGCATGGAAGGCATGAACCTTATCGAAGAGATCGTTGACATATTCAATGCACAGGGCATTGAAACAGAGATCATCGCCGCATCTATCCGTAACCCGATGCACGTTACACAGGCGGCAAGACTCGGATGTGATATTGCAACCGTTCCTATGAACGTACTTCTCCAGATGCTTAAGCACCCCCTTACCGACAACGGTATCGACAGGTTCCTTAAGGACTGGGAAGGCTTCACTTCCAAGCAGAAGTAATTAAAGCCGCTCTGAGAGCGTGCTTAAAATAACCGAAAGGAAAAATGAAATGTACAGTAATTTAGTTGACACGATCGGCTTTCTCAAGGGAATAGATCCCGATGTTGCTGACGCAATGGACAAGGAGCTTGCACGTCAGAAAAGAAATCTTGAGCTTATTGCAAGTGAGAATATCGTTTCTCCTGCTGTTATGGCGGCTATGGGAAGCGTTCTTACGAACAAGTATGCTGAGGGATACCCCGGCAAGCGTTATTACGGCGGATGCGAGGACGTTGATATAGTTGAGAATATCGCTATTGAACGTGCCTGCAAGCTGTTCGGAGCAAAGTATGCGAATGTACAGGCTCACTCCGGTGCACAGGCTAACACGGCGGTTTATTTTGCACTGCTGAATCCCGGCGACACGGTAATGGGTATGAGCCTTGCTCACGGCGGACACCTTACACACGGTTCTCCCGTTAACATTTCGGGCAAATACTTCAACTTCGTACCTTACGGACTTGATGAGAAAACCGGCAGACTGAATTACGACAATATACTTGCACTTGCCAAGGAGAATAAGCCCAAGATGATCGTTGCGGGTGCGAGCGCATATCCCAGAGCAATTGACTTTGAAAAGCTCTCGGCTATTGCTAAGGAAGTTGGCGCGTATCTTATGGTAGATATGGCGCACATTGCAGGTCTTGTTGCAGGCGGTCAGCATATGTCGCCCGTGCCTTATGCAGATGTTGTAACTACTACAACGCATAAGACGCTGAGAGGACCTCGTGGAGGACTTATCCTTACAAATGACGAGGAGCTTGCAAAGAAGATCAACAAGGCTATATTCCCCGGCATACAGGGCGGACCTCTGATGCACGTTATCGCCGCTAAGGCTGTATGCTTCGGCGAGGCGCTGAAGCCCGAATTTATCGAATATGCAAAGCAGATTGTGAAGAATGCATCCGTTCTTGCCGATTCTCTGCTTGAAAAGGGATTCAATCTTGTATCGGGCGGTACAGACAACCACCTTATGCTTGTTGACCTCCAGCCTTTCAATATCACGGGTAAAGAGCTTGAGAAGAAGCTCGACGAGGTGTATATCACAGTTAACAAGAATGCTATACCCAACGATCCTCAGAGTCCTTTCGTAACGAGCGGCGTGCGCATTGGTACACCTGCGGTTACTACAAGAGGATTAAAGGAAGACGATATGAAGCAGATTGCACAGTGCATCTATCTTACTGCGACCGACTTTGACAACAGCGCCGACAAGGTAAGAGAAACAGTAACTGAAATCTGCAGAAAGTATCCTCTGTACGAATAATTGCATATAAGCGAGAACGAGAGATTGATTCCCTCGTTTTCGTGTTGTATTAAATATCGGTTAATTGTTGAATAAAGAAAGGAATTTATAAATGACAGCATCTGCAAGAGATATTATTTTTAATCACTCGGAGAGAGTAGCTCCGCTCGGACTTATTGCTATACCCGGTTCTGAGGAGCTTGGCAAGAAGGTCAACGATTACCTTGTAACATGGTCAAGGGAAGCAGGCTACGATTATGATAATTTTCTCATTGAGAACGAATGCCCCAGATTTTCTTCCGGTGACGGTAAGGCTCTTATCAAGAACACTGTAAGAGGTTATGATGTTTATATTATTGCCGATTTCGGCAACTACAGCCTTGAATATCCGCTGTTCGGCAGAATGAACCGTATGTCGCCCGACGATCACTTCCAGAACCTCAAGCGTATCATACAGGCTATCGGCGGTAAGGCTCACCGTATCAACGTTATCACACCTATACTTTACGGCGGAAGACAGCACAGAAGAAACTACAGAGAGTCGCTTGACTGCGCTGTAGCGCTTCAGGAACTTCAGAATATGGGCGTTTCCAATATCATTGCGTTTGACGCTCACGACCCCAGAGTATGCAACGCAGTTCCCCTGATGGGCTTTGATAATATAATCCCCACATATCAGGTGCTGAAGGCTCTGTTCAAGTATGTAAATGACTTCAAGATGGATAAGGATCATTTTATGGTTGTCAGCCCCGATGAAGGTGCGCTCAACAGAAATATGTACTATTCATCCGTCCTTGGTGTAGACCTCGGTATGTTCTATAAAAGACGTGACTATTCGCAGGTAGTGAACGGTCGTAACCCTATCGTAGCTCACGAATATCTCGGTAACTCTGTTGAGGGCAAGGACGTTTTCATTGCGGACGATATTATTTCATCGGGCGAATCTATGCTTGATATTGCTATCGAGCTTAAGAAGCGTAACGCAAAGAAAATTTTTGCATATGCGACATATCCTATCTTCACAAACGGTCTTGAAGCGTTTGACAAGGCCTATGCCGACGGCAAGATCGACTATGTGTTCGGTACAAACCTTTCCTACAGAACGCCTGAACTGCTCAGCAGGGAATGGTTCTGCGAGGTTGACGTATCGAAGTATCTGTCATATCTGATTATGGCTCTTAACCACGATATGTCTATCAGCAAGGTAATTGATCCTCACCAGAAGATAAGCGCTTTACTTGAAAAGCACAAGAACGACTGATAAGGCAACATGGTATTTCAGCCTCCGCTCTGTGACGGGCGGAGGCTTACATTTTACAGGAGATGAATTATGCCGTTAGCAGACAGAATACGTCCTTCGACGCTTGATGAGGTTGTTGGACAAAGGCACATCTTAGCGCAGGGAAAACCGCTTTACAATATCATCAGCAGGGGAAAGATACCCAATATGATATTCTACGGGCCTTCGGGAGTGGGCAAAACCACTGTGGCGAATATTATCGCCCAAAAAACAAGTATGAGCCTGTACAGGCTGAACGGTACGCAGGCATCGACATCGGACATAAAGGACGTTGTTGCGAATTTAGGAACATTCGGTGCGGCAGGCGGAATTCTGCTTTTCCTTGACGAGATACAATATCTCAATAAAAAGCAGCAGCAGACACTGCTCGAATATATCGAGAGCGGAGAAATAACGCTGATTGCATCTACGACGGAGAATCCGTATTTCTATGTATACAGTGCCGTTCTTTCACGCTGTACCGTATTTGAATTCAAGCAGGTGACGGCGGAGGATATACTTCCTGCGGTGGAACGTGCATTCAGGCTTATGGGCGAGGAGATGCACACGCAGTTCACGCTTGAGGAAGGCGTTGTAAGCCATATTGCTTACGGCTGCGGCGGCGATGTGAGAAAGGCGGCGAATACTGTAGAGCTTTGCTGTCTTTCGAGCGATGGCGATACGGTGACGATGGAAACCGCAAAGCTGCTTACGCAGAAGAGCAGTATGAACTATGACCGTGACGGCGATCATCATTATGATATTCTGTCGGGGCTGCAGAAGTCAATAAGAGGCTCGGACGAAAATGCGGCGCTTCATTATGCGGCACGTTTGCTTGCGGCAGGGGATATTACCTCGCTTTGCAGGAGGCTTCTTGTTATAGCGAGCGAGGATATAGGGCTTGCGTATCCTATGGCGGTGCCGATAGTAAAGGCTTGCGTTGACAGTGCATTACAGCTTGGGCTTCCTGAGGCGAGGATACCGCTGGGCGAAGCGGTGGTCCTGCTTGCGACATCGCCGAAGTCCAACAGTGCGTATCTCGGTATAAATGCCGCTATGCAGGATGTTGAGGACGGCAAAACGGGCGAAATACCCCGACAGCTTCAGAACAAGCATTATGACGGAGAGGGCAATGCGGTGAAGGGTCAGCATTATCTTTATCCGCACGACTATCCGGATCATTATGTAAAACAGCAGTATCTGCCCGACGCTATAAAGGACAGGGTCTATTATACGTTCGGTGATAACAAATTTGAACAGCAGTCAAAGGTGTATTGGGATAAGATAAAAGGGAAGAAGTAAAAGAATCCGACGGCATTACTTGCTGTCGGATTTCAGTTTGTAGAAAAAGTCTTGTATTTGATGTAGTTCTGTTATATCTTTTAGTTTATTATCTATGATAGCAAGCTACCGATGGTTCTTTTTGTCGGACAGCCGCATTGTTTTTATTTGCACTGCTATTTATTACGTTTGCTATCATTTTCTCTTTTTGTAGGGGAGGCGGCTTGCCCCTCCCGTCGCACTAACTTCCAACCATTCACCGAGTTTATAATCTGTCAACTATCAACCGTAACCTAAAGCTTAATTTCCTTGCAAATTGTTTATGGTAAGCACTACAATATTTCGGGAAGGGCGAGCAAAGCAAGGATGCCTTAGCGTGTGTGCCCAAGGGCTTTGCAAGGACGCAAAGCCAACCAAGCACACACAGACCCTCGCCCTACGAAAAGTTATGCACGAAGCTTTACATATTATCAGGATAGTGCGTTTTTTAAGGTCAATATCAGTGCAGTTGCACTGATATACTCACGAAATTATTAATGCCTTGTCGGTACGGAAAGTGTTTCCGGCGGTGTTGGCGATATGTTAAACGGTGCGGATTTAATAACCGGTTTTTCGACAGTCTGTGATCCGACGGCGTTACTTGCTGTCGGATCTTTTTTTTCTCGGTTTATTTGAAAAGCTGACGTATAGCTGATTTATCCCGATATATAAAACGAATATTCCGAACAGCTTTCGCAGAACAGCCACATCCGTAATTCCTGCGACATAGCTTCCTGCAACGGCACAGGGAAGTCCGAGTATAAGATATTTCCCCACAAGCTTTAAGTCTGTCAGTTTGTTTTTAATGTGTATGATAAGGGAGAGCAGTGCAATTGGCAGAAAGAAAAGAAGGTTTATCCCTTGCGCAATATCCTGCGGTATTTCAGTGAATACCGAAAGATACACGAGCAGAATAAAACCTCCGCCAAGCCCCATTGACGCAGTGGCTCCGGTGAGTATTCCCACTAAAATATTCATAATATCATCCTTACTCCGCTTGCAATCATAAGCAGACCGAATATTATCCTTATCAGCCTGTCGGGAATTTTTCCGAGAAGAAAAGAGCCGAGTATCGCACCGATAAGACCATAGGGTATATATTCCCACGCTGTGCCGAAATCCAGTTTCCCGTTCATTAAATATATAACGGCGGTGACAAGGCTCAGTACGAATATCAGTGCGACCGAGGAAGCGTGGGCTTTTTTCGGCTCTGTGCCGTTTTTCTCAAAGGCAGGCACGGCGACTGTTCCGCCGCCTGAGCCAAACAATCCGTTAAGAAAACCGCAAAGCGAGCCGTAAAGCAAATGGGCGTGCTTTCCTGTGCGGTCGGATTTTTGTTTACGTTTACTGTTCATAGAGATAGCTTTCGCAGAAAAAAGCGGATTATGCAAAATGAAAAGCCGTACTGTTTTTAAGCAGTACGGTTCAGTCTGTCAAAAAACTATATAATTTTTTAAAATGGGGTTTGGGGCGTAGCCCCAAGCGGGGTGAGGGCGGCAGCCCCACACTC
>UQBC01000038.1 GCA_900539195.1 uncultured Oscillospiraceae bacterium | reverse complement strand
TTATCGTCGGCAGCGTCAGATGTGTATAAGAGACAGCAAATACACGGCGCTGCACAACCGAGAAACGCTGCTGCGTGACGCGAGAGATGTTCACGTGTTTTCGCGTGCTGACCTCGATAGCAACGATGATTTGTTCAACGTCGGAAACGGAACACTCAACCTTGCGACAGGCGAATTTTATCAGCACCGCGCGTCTGATTTGCTTTCAAAAATCGCAAATGTGATTTACGACCCAGCAGCGAGAAGCACCGACTTTGAAAAATTTATCGGCGAGATTATGCAAGCCGATGTCGAAAAATCCAAATATCTACAGAAAGTATGCGGTTTATCGCTGACAGCCGATACTTCGTGTGAGCAGTTCTGGCTGTTTTACGGCGCTACCACGCGAAACGGAAAATCGACGCTTGCTGAAACAATCTCGCACGTTCTCGGCACTTATGCGACCGCAGCACTTCCCGAAACGCTTGCACAACGGAAGAACAAAGACAGCCGCGCTGCAAGCGGCGACGTTGCACGGCTTGACGGAGCGCGTTTGCTGGTGATGTCTGAACCGCCGCGCAGAATGTTGTTTGATGTGGCGTTGTTGAAAACGCTGCTCGGACGCGACAAAATCACAGCCCGACAGCTTTACGAAAGGGAATTTACGTTTACGCCAAAATTTAAATTAATTCTTAACACAAACTCCTTGCCGCTTGTCAACGACAACACACTGTTTTCAAGCGGACGCGTCGTTGTGATACCGTTTACAAAGCATTTCGAACCAGCAGAGCAAGACAAAACGTTAAAAACGCGGCTTCAAAGCAGCGAGAACGCAAGCGGCATTTTAAACTGGCTGCTCGACGGTTTACGACTTTATCGTGCTGAGGGCTTGAAACAGCCGCCGTCAATCGTGAAAGCAACTGAAGAATACCGCAAAAGCAGCGATAAAGTCGGCTTGTTTATCAGCGAATGCTTACACCCTTGCAAGCAGAATTGCGCCGCGAGTGCGGTTTACAGTGTGTATGCAAGCTGGTGCGATGACAACGGCTTCGGCGTTGAAAACAAAAGAAACTTTTTCGACGAACTTTCAGCGCGAAAACTGCTCGTTCCGTCGGCTACTGTCAACGGTCGCACAGTGAGAAATGCCGTTCGAGGTTATGCCATCGTCGGCAATTCGCCGCGCTTGGCTGGCGTTGATACCGACGCAGAAATTGAAGCCGTCGAAAGCGGCTTAGAGGAATTTTCCGCATAACAATGCGGTTTTACAGACTTTTTGTGCATTTTGTGCATTTTGTATGGGAACTTATATATAGAATTATTCTTTTATATGCTTCACATAAATTTTGCACATTTTGCACAGATGACGAAAGGAAAGATTTAAATGAATGAAAAATTAACGCAGCAGCTTGTCGATTTGCTCAACGAAAAAGTGCTTCGACTTTCGAATGCTTACGACCGAGTATGCAAAGAAAACCGCAGCCTTACATGCGCAAATAAGAAGCTTGCGAGAGAAAACGCCGCAGCGCGTGAAGTGCGAAATATGCTTTGCGACTTTGTCATCGACGAACTACATATTAACGAGTGGCTAAACGGCGAAAGTACGCCTGATTGCAGCGAAAGGGGGGATAACAATGCCGAAAGCGGTATCTGACGAAAAACTTTTGTCGTCGTTGCTGACGAGCGGTTCTATACCGAAAACGGCGCACGAACTCGGAATAACTCGCGGCGCGATTTACAGACGCTTCGAAAATCCGTCGTTCCGCGCTCGCTATGCCGAATTGCAAGGCTCGCTGCTGGAAACCACCGTCATTGAATTATCGGTCATTTGCGGTGAAGCCGTCGCAACATTGCGCGGTGTGATGAACAATGCCGCTGCGTCACCACAAACGCGCGTAAATGCGGCGAATTACGCGTTGACACATTTTGCAAGGCTGACCGAAACAGCCGACCTTGCGCGCCGAATAACCGAACTTGAAAAATTTTACAGAAATGAGGTACAGAATAATGAAAATCACTAACGAAATCCGCAGCGCTATGGGCGAGGGCTTCAACGTTTACAAAACGGCTGCAACAGCGATTGAAAAGCGCCGTCGTGAACTTAGCGGCAATGAGTACAGCGACGAATATCGCGCTTCCGAATTGCAGAATATCGCGATTAAGCGCGACTTTGACATTTTACAGCTTGACAAGCGCGTCCGCACAGCAATCGACAGCTTTAAAACTTCTGCACGCAGAAAAACAGCATTCAACGCTGCCGACATTCTCCCTACAACGCTGGCGCTTTTTGGCGGCGACGTTCCGCTGACGCGTGACGATTACCAGTTTGCCTTTGACACAGCGACTAACAATTCGACAAGGCGTTATATTTGCGCTTGTGCCGAAAGCAAGGGCGTTGACATTGGACGAAAGGTTTTTACCGCTGACGAGTACGCCGCCGCAGCAGACGCGCTGTACACGTTTTACCGTTCTGCAATGCAGCGTCCGCAGTGGGAACAGCAGTGGGTCAGCGACCTTGATGTAATTACTCCCGAGTGCCTGAGAGGCGCTGATTTATGAGCCGTTTAGCTGCAAAAGTCAACGCGCTTGAAGCCGCAGCGAGTGCTTCAACATTTTCATCGGCAGCCGTTCGACTTGTTAACAGCGGTCGTTGTTATAACGAGCTGAACGACAGCGAAAAAACCGCTTATTGCGAATACTGGAATACTCCGCGCGACGTGCTGGAAGCGGTCGAACTCGCCGTCAACGGTTCGCTCGATTTTCCGCTTCGATTGAAGCCGAATGAACCGCTTGTAAAAATTGTAAACGAGGTTGAAAAACTCGTAACCGAAATGTAAAAAAGAATGCGACTTGCCGATAACGACAGGTCGCAATTTTTTTAAAATTTTTATCAATAGTCGCCAAACAGTCGCCAAAACAGACAAAACGCAAAAAATTAAACTTAACAAACCGCATAACAGAGCCATTTGTTAAGTTTAAATGTTGGTACGGGTAACAGGACTTGAACCTGCACGCTTTCGCACCAGAACCTAAATCTGGCGTGTCTGCCAATTCCACCATACCCGTATAAAAAACGACGCTGAACACTCAGCGTCGTGTGGCGGAAAGAGAGGGATTCGAACCCTCGAACGGGTATTAGCCGTTACACGATTTCCAATCGTGCGCCTTAGACCAGCTCAGCCATCTTTCCACGACTTTAATATTTTATCACATCCCAAAAGAATTGTCAAGAACTTTTTTAAAATGTTTTCTTATTCCTTCACGCGTTGGGATTAATTTTGAAAAAATTGTGCCTAATCCTCTTGACAAACACAATATGTTGTGGTACAATTGAGAAAACAACGAAATGTACTTACTGCTTTTATATACAGTAAATTGAAAGGAAGATTGTTATGGTAAAAGTAAATGTAAAAAACGGCACGCTCGATCAGAAAGAGATCGATTCTTATGTTCAGTATGCAATAGAGGCTAATCCCGGCAAGCTGGTAACAGAACTCGATATTAATCTTGACGGTGATTATGTTGACCTTACATATCATTTCGGCGAGATTCCGTTCGACCGTATCCGTCGTATCACCGGATATCTTGTAGGTACTCTTGACAGATTCAATAACGCCAAAAAGGCTGAGGTTCAGGACAGAGTAAAGCATAGCATTACCCCTGAGGCTGAGGAAGACATTTACGTCACTGCTTAAACCGTCATTGTTCTCCAAAAAATGACAGAATATATTTAAGGCTATCCGCCCATACTTTTATTGGAAATAAAAGAGTGGGCGGTGGTTTTTTGTATTACAACAAGGTTGAGATAAGTGGTGTAAATACGGCTAAATTAAAAGTGCTCAGAGAGTCGGAGAAGATGGAGCTTCTGCAAAAAATGCATGACGGAGACCCGAATGCAAGAGAAGAGCTCATAAACGGCAATCTCCGCCTTGTGCTGAGTGTGATACAGCGTTTTTCCGGCAGGGGAGAGAATCCGGACGATCTGTTTCAGGTCGGTTGTATCGGGCTTATGAAAGCCATTGATAATTTTTGCCCTGATTTTAATGTCAGATTCAGCACTTATGCCGTACCGATGATAATGGGAGAATTGCGCCGCTACCTGAGGGATTCAGGCTCGATCCGTGTCAGCCGCTCAATGCGTGATCTGGCTTACAAAGCTATGCAGGCAAGAGAAAAACTGACCAATGATAACTCGAAAGAACCGACTATTGAGCAGATAGCCAAAGAAATAGACGCAAAACGGGAGGATGTAGTAATAGCACTCGAGGCTGTAAGCGACCCAATCTCGTTGTACGAACCGGTATTTTCCGAGTCGGGCGACACCATATATATGATGGATCAGATAGGCGACAACAACGATGACAGAAACTGGCTCGATGAAATTGCTTTGAAAGAGGCGATAATCGGGCTTGACGACAGGGAAAAGAATATTCTCAGATTACGTTTCTTTCGCGGTAAAACACAGGTTGAGGTCGCTCAGGAAATCGGAATCAGTCAGGCGCAGGTGTCAAGGCTTGAAAAAGGCGCACTGGGAAAAATTAAAAAAGCGTTGTAGCAAAAATAGCTGTGGGCATTGAATCATAGCTCAGACTGCCGATAAATCCACGCACCGCAAAAATGCAGAAAAAGCAATATGGAACAAATTAAAAATCGGATAAGAAAAATGCTTTCGTACAACCGTAAAAAAGGTTGTGCGAAAGCATTTTTACTTACTGCGTCAACCGCTCCTCGACGTACCTTTGTACGCTTGTCGGAGAGGTTTTCTTGTCTGCGCGTGTTTTACATCGTCTTTTATTTTTTACACTTATTGCAAAACACTTTCATCCATGTTATACTGGAATAAAAGAGGTGAGCAGATGAAAAAAAGAATAGCACGGTCGTCCGTTTTACATATAATATTGATAATAACCGCCATAGCCGCCGCAATGCTTTGCAGACAGCTTGACAGGATCGGTACTATGCAAATATTCGGCATTATCAGAAGTCTGATATATATTTTTATGTTTCTGATATGGGGAATCACCCTGAGAAACAGGATAGTGCAGATACAGGCAAAACGCTTTATGACATCTATAGCATGGCTTATTGTGTTCTGGGTAGCTATCCGTTCGGTGAAGTTCATCATAGCCCAGAGTCCGCTCGCTGTCAGAACGCTGTGGTATATGTATTATATCCCGATGATATTTATCCCTATGTTTGCGCTGTTGGTCGCTCTGTCGCTCGGAAAGCCCGAAAACTACCGCCTGCCCGCAGTTACATCCTTACTGTATGTCGCTTCTGTTCTGATGGTAGTATTCGTGCTTACAAACGATATGCATTGCCTTGTGTTCAGATTTCCGGGAGAAAGGGAAATGTGGAACGACAGAGACTACAGCTATGCAGGCGGATATTACATAGTAGCAGGATATATGATTTTATGCACGATCGGCGCATTTGTGGCTTTAATATCAAAGTGCCGTATACCAAAAGCAAGAAAAACGTTTATTATGCCGCTACTGCCTGTTGTTGCAATGGTTATCTACACGTTGCTCTATGTGTCCGGAGAAATCACGGGCGGTACGTTCATTCACAGACTGGCAGGCGATATGACTATTACCGTAAGCCTTCTTACTGCGCTTTCTTTTGAATGCTGCATACAATGCGGACTTATTCGCTCAAACACTTATTACATACAGCTTTTGCGACCGTGTACAGTTCCTGCTTTGATTACCGACAATGATTACAATATACTCCTCTCGTCCGATTGTGCCGAAAAGATAGACCGTGAAATAATGCAGACGGCAAAGTCCTCTCCCGTAATGCTCAGCAACGGAAAACGTCTTTCCTCCGCAAAGATAAAAGGAGGCTATGTCTTGTGGCTTGACGATCTTTCTGAGCTTATTGAGATAAACGATAAGCTGGCGGAGGCTAAGGACGATCTCAAGGATGATTACGATCTGATTTGCGAAGAATACGATCTCAGAAACAGAGAGGCTCACATACTTGAGCGTGACAGGATATATGACAGGATCAGCCGTGAAACGTCAGGTCAGATAGCTGTATTGAACAGCCTTACGGACAGCTTCGAGATGTCGGAGGATGAAGATGAGCGCAGAAAGCTATTGGGTAAGATGGTAGTGATCGGCGCTTATCTAAAGCGCAGGAACAATCTCATATTCATATCGGAAAGAAGCAGTATGATAAGCGAAAAAGAGCTGTACCTTGCGTTCCTTGAGCTTACGGATAATCTTGAACTGTACGGCGTGACCTGCGGACTTAATATCAGATTAAATAAGCCCGTACCGGCTGTGACAGTAATGGAAATATTCGATACATTTGAAAAAATGATTGAGCTGTCACTGGATAATTTATCGGCTGTGAATATATCCGTGACGTTAAACGACGGTATATTCACAATGAAGGTCACTGCTGAAAGCGGTACGGATCTTGCTGTAATGAACGGTGATTTTGTAACGGCGGTATGTGACGATGACGGCGAATGGCAGATTGTATACAGAAGGGAGGCAAAAAGATGCAAGGCTTAGGCAGACGCTATCTGTTACGCAGGACGGTAAAAGACGCATTTGATAATCTGCCGTCGGGTATATGCTTTTTCGACAGCAACGGAATAGCGGTTCTGTGCAACAGGCAAATGGACAGGCTGATATATGAATTGAAAGGCTTTGACGTACAGTGCCTCAGCGAACTGCAGGATATATTTTCGGAGCATAACAGCGGCTCGGTCGTACTTGTAAAGGGAAAAGCGTGGCGCTTCAGGCTAGATGTGATTTCGCTGAACGGCGTCGGCTACTATACACAGGTAACCGCAACAGATGTTGACGAGCTGTACAGACGTCAGCTTCAGCTTGAAGAAAGCAGCAGAAAACTCGAGCGTGCGGGCAGACGAATGCGAAAGCTGACAGAGAATATAAGAACGGTTATCCGTGAAGAAGAAATACTCGGTATGAAGATTCGTGTACACGACGATATAGGCAGGAGCGTAATTGCGACCCGTAATCTGCTGTCAAATAACAGACCGACAAGCGAGCTGGATCTTACAGCATGGAAGAATGCTGTAAGACTTCTTATGAGGGACAACGAAAAAAGCTACGGAGCAAACAGCTACGATATATCCGGTCAGCTAAAGGAAACATCGTCTGTTCTCGGAATCAAAATAAATGTTGAAGGAGATATTCCCGACCCGTTTTATTATAAAATATTCATAACGGCTGTCAGAGAGTGCGCAACGAATGCGGTACGTCATGCAGGGGCGACAAAATTGAACGTTAAATGCAGTAAAAGCGGCGGCAGACAATGGATAGCCCTGTCCAATGACGGAAAAGCACCGGTCAGCACCGTCACTAAAGGCGGCGGCCTTTCATCACTGCACGACAGAGTAGAAAAAAGCGGCGGAACTATGAGCATTAATTCATACCCGCTTTTCGAGCTTGTAATTTCATTTCCGCTCAACAAGGAGGTAACACTATGACGCAGGTACTGATTGTAGAAGACCAGAAAATGATAAGGGAAAGCCTTGAAAATCTTGTAGCGCAGGCGGATGATCTTTCTTTGGCGGGCTCGCTGTCTTGTGCGGCGCTTGCCGAGCAATACTGTATGCGTGGAAATATCGACCTGATATTAATGGACGTATGTACGGAAAATGATGAGAGCGGATTTGTCGCTGCGGAAAAAATTAAAAAACGCTTCTCCTCAATAAAAATTATCATCATAACCTCAATGCTTGATTACAGCTATCTTGATAAGGCGAGAAAAGCAGGTGCGGAGAGCATCTGGTTCAAGGATGTAAGCGCAGAGGAGTTACTCAGCGTTATAAAGAGGACGATAGACGGAGAATGCGTATATCCCGATAAAATGCCCGAAATACCCGTAGGAAACGCTACCAGCTACGAGTTTTCCGATGCGGAAATAAGAGTTCTGCGTCTGCTGGTCGAAGGTATGACGTATAAGGAAATGGCACAGGAGCTTTGCGTTACTCCCGATTGCGTAAAGGCACACGTCAGCAGTATGCTTTCAAAAACCGGTTATTCATCAAAAACAAAGCTCGCCGCAGTTGTTACATCAAAAAAACTGATTGTTAACGGATTTTGACAGAAATTTCTTGTGTTTGCTTTTATTTTACCCATTTGGGTAATGGCTTAAACGGAATGGTATGGTATAATAACCTCAGACAGATAAACCGCATAAGCGGATTATCCCGTGCATAGGCACGGTAGGCGGTTACCCGCCTGTCTGAGGACATTTTATCACCAAATCCTTTTGCCGCAGGCAAAAGCACGGCGTACCGCCGTGTCGGCTTGCGCCGATTTGATTTGTGATATAATAACCTCAGACAGATAAACCGTTCACACGGATTATCTCAGCTTGTTGAAAAAGCCTGTTTTTATGTTACATTATTCGGACGGTTCAGTAAAGAGTGCGCCTTTTGAGATTGATGATGAGATAAAGAGTGCTTTTATAAAGCTGGCTGAGAAATACACTAAAGGCAAGATCTGTACGCAGAAATGAGCTGAAAAAGGGGAGGGAACACATGTGCTTTTTAGAAAGAACAAAAAAATACAATTATAATGATGTAATTGAAATCTATGCGTCCTGCGGTCATATGTGTTACACCTTTAGCTATAACTTCGATCTTAATAAAAGCGGCGATAAATGGCTGTTCAGCTGTAATTGCTCGGTAAGCGACAAAGAAGAAAGAGTCAAATTGGATAACAGTGAGATAACGCAGGAAGAAGCCGAAAATGTAATCAAAGCGGCAGAGGAAAGCAATCTTGCGGATAAAATCAAGAAATACCGACCAAGACCGTTAAGCCGTGTGGTTTTTGTATGCGATGAAACGATGTATTCGAGCAGCCTGAAGTTTGCAGACGGCACTGATCTTAATGCAAATTGTGAGGTAAGCGAAAACGTAAAGGATTTGTTTTACGCACTGGCAGAAAAGTACGGCGAGGAAGAGGATTCCTGAGCGGAGCAGTAATGCCTCATACCGCCATATTGATAAATGATATTACGATAGGAAACATGAATTAATTACCCGGTAAAAAGCTAATCAGCTTAAATACAGATGATATAGGAGGAACACAATGGGACTTTTTGACAAACTTAAAAGCACAGCGGCAAGCGCTGTAGGAGGTGCGGTAAACAATGCCGCAATGTCTATAGGCAACAAGAGCGAAACATTTACATTCACAGCACTTCCCGAAAGTCTTGCACAGATGCAGGCGCTGCCTGAGGCAAGCCTTGATTCGCCGTTCAAGACGGCTGCTCTTACTGTATGTGCACTGTGCGCCTATGCGGCAGACAAAAATATCGGTACTGAAATGCTCAACTGGCTGAGAGGTCCACGTCCGCTCAACGGCGCTGAAATTTCATTTCTTAATGACCGTTTCCGTGACGGAAAGACCTATATTCCGTTCTCATATTTTGAGGGTGCAACACCGGATAATGATTACACGCCTTCAGAGCCGTTCAGAATAACGGTACAAAGTACGCACGTTTCGGGCGAGGAACAGGGTTATATGAAGCTGTTCATTCCCTGCGGCGGCGCTGACAGCCCCAGACCCATAAAACTGCGTATGAAGGGCGACGGCAAATGGTTCTTATGGGAGCAGTACCTGCTTACAGGTATACGCACACCAAAATCCGCAGACCCCTGGGCATAAGCTGTAACGGCTTATGTTCGCATAAATCAGGAAAATTCAGAGTATGAAAGGATGAATAGTATGAATCTTATCGGTAAATGGAAAGTTAAAGAATTGCCGGTTTATCCCGAACCGGGTAAAATGATTTTCGTAGCGGTTGAAGACTTCCCGAAGTATATCACTGACGAGGATCTGCTTAACGATTATATGCAGCAGGCATCTTTTATTTACGAATTTTGCGAAGACGGCACGGTTGAAACAATGATGCCTATTCCGGAAGAAATGATGGAAAAAGCAAAAGAGCAGGGAGCTAAGATAAAGGATAACTACGGTGTGATTGACACTACCGTGTGGAAGGAAGAAGACGGTAAGCTCTTCTATGATACAAAGATAAACGGTACCGTTATGGATGAGCCTGTTTCTTCATTCGCTGAAATAAAGGAAGCCGAGGATGGCACTATCCGTTTTAACGCAGGCTTCACAGTTT
Organism: uncultured Oscillospiraceae bacterium; assembly: GCA_900539195.1. Classification (GTDB taxonomy): domain Bacteria; phylum Bacillota; class Clostridia; order Oscillospirales; family Ruminococcaceae; genus Ruminiclostridium_E. The sequence goes on along the minus strand of UQBC01000038.1, from coordinate 13,313 downwards.
TAGAAAGAGTATAATCTCCTTGTTGATCTGGGGTTACCACCGTATGCTTAGGCATACGGTGGACTTTTTTGTAATTCTGTATTTTTATCTTGAAATCTTCCTGATAAAGTGTTATAATCATACGTCGAGTGATTAAGAAAAGAAGGTTATTTTTTGGCAGAAAAAGCAAGATCCGTTTCTCCGGAATTTTTCGGAACAGAAAACGTGTGGAAGATAATGCTCCGTATCGCTCCGCCTATAATGCTGGCTCAGCTGATACAGGCAATGTACAATATAATCGACAGCCTTTTTGTCGGACAGTATTCCGATGACGGACTTACCGCCCTGTCGGCTATCTATCCCGTTCAGCTTATTATAATAGCTCTTGCGGTCGGCACGGGGGTAGGAACCAATACGCTTATGGCAAAGCAGTATGCGCTGAAAGATGAAAAAGGCGCCAACCATACGGCAGGTGTCGGAACTGTTCTTGCAGTTATAATGTGGGCGCTGATTTCCGTAATATCAATAGCGTTTATGGGACCGTACGTTGCAATATCGGCTCAGTCGCCCGTTGCAATGCAGTACGCAAACGAGTACGGTATGATAGTAAGCATAGGAAGCATAGGACTTTTCCTTGAAGGAAACTGGACAAAGGTGCTTCAGTCGGAAGGCAATATGAAACTGCCGATGATCGCTCAGATTGTCGGAGCGGTAACAAATATCGTTCTTGACCCGTTGCTGATTTTTACCGCAGGACTTGGGATAAAGGGTGCGGCAATAGCTACCGTTACAGGTCAGATAGCCGCCGCAGTTATCGTAGGTGTAAAAGGCGCACGAAAGCCGCCCGAAATAAAGCGTATCCCGTATATCGCCAAAAGTATATACAAGCTGGGCTATCCGTCAATATGTATGCAGGCTCTTTACACTGTCTACATAGCTATCCTTAACATTATTCTTGCAGGATTCTGCGATGAGGCGGTGACCGTACTCGGTCTTTACTATAAATTACAATCGTTCTTCTTCATACCGCTTCTGGGATTGCAGACGTGTATCGTACCTGTACTCAGCTACAATTATACATCGGGAGATTACTTAAGGTGCAGAAGAATCTTCCGCAGCTCACTGATAATATCCGGCGTGTTTATGATACTCGGTGTGCTGTCCTTTGAGCTTATCCCCACTCAGCTTATAGGGCTGTTCACTCAGAGCGAAACGGTAAAAAGCATTGGTGCGGTTGGATTTCGCCTGATAGGAGCCAGCTTTATTCCCGCTGTATTTTCGTTTATGACGCCGGTTTTCTTTCAATCTATCGGTTATTCAAAGACCAGTACGTTCCTTTCCGTATTACGTCAGCTTATCTGCCTTGTGCCGTTATTTTGGATATTCTCTTTTATCGGACTGGATTACGCTTGGCTTGCATTCCCGCTGACAGAGGTAATTACCGGATCTATCGGTATGGGAATGTACTATTATGCTGTAAAGCGTTTCTGATTTTCCCCCGTAATATGAAGCAACAAGCCCCGTTCCGACTAAGAACGGGGCTTGTTTTACGTTTTGTTTATCAGAAGCTCAATGTTTCCTGCGGCTTTGTGAACGATGACAGGGTAGCGGTGGCATTTTTAAAGTAAAATACCTGCGTGTTGCCGTCATCCGCATCATACAGAGCCTTAAGCTCAGGGTAAGCGTCAAGCATCGAAATTCTTGCCGCACGGTCATCGTCCTCGACAAGCTCCCCCTCGATTCTCAGCCAGTCGCCGTCTGCCATAGCGCATATCTCAACATTGGGATTTGCGGCTATCTGATGCGATACCGCCTTTTTCTTTCCTGTCTGGATATACAGCTTTCCGTTGTAGATGTGAGCCGTACCGAAAGGTCTTACTCTCGGCTTGTCACCGTCTACGGTCGCAAGGTAATATGTACCTGCGGCTTTCAGAAATTTACACACATCAAGTAAAGTTTTCATAGATATACCTCCTGAATTAAAACCCTTTCGGGATATTACCGTTATCTTATTGCCGCCTTGAAAGCGTTATAATTGCCTGCTTCACGCTCGGTATGGAATACAGCAAATTCGATAGCCTTGAAACAGCCCCTGAACGCCTGAAGCTGCTCCGCGAAAACCTTTGCCACAACTATCGGCGGATTTTTGAACGCACCGCAGCCGAAAGCGCCGAGTATAAGCGCCTCGTTGCCGTTTGCCGCCGCAATCTCAAATATCCTGCGTATCCTCGATGTCAGAAGCTGTGCAAGCTCTTTATCGTTTATATCAGCCCGTTTGTCGCCGGCTCCGGGATTCATACAGTTGCTCGGCTTGTGTCGCAGATTCGGTGCGGCACAGGTGATTATATTCACCTTCTGCCATTCGCTTTCGGGCAGCAGCTTCGGTACGTTTGTGTCGCTCTTTATCACATATACATCGGGAGTGTAGATGCAATCGTTGTTGTAGAGCGGATTTTCAGCTTGTCTGTGCGGAGTGTAGAAACAGCTCCACATATCGCCTGTGTTAAGGCAGGGGTACAGCGTCGAGCAACGGCAGATTGATTCTTCCTGCGCCGATGAGCCGTGAGTAACACCGCCGCCGGGATTGCTCGCCGAGGCAAAGTTCAGCACGCAGGTCTTCATGCCTTGCTTCGCATACTCAACAGCCGCCTCAAGAGAGCGTTTTCCGCTTACCGTAACGGTCGGCGTGTATCCGGCGCACTGCGGCAGCTCCACCGTTTCGTCAGCCGCCGTAAACTTCTGGTTCGCAACCGAATTGCTTACAGCCGCTTTAAGTATGGGATTACTCTTATATTGCTTCATTGTGTCTTCAAATACTTCTATGTTGATTTCTCTTTTGTCTTTCATTTTATAGTCCCTCATTTTTGGGTTTATTTGTCGGTTGAGCCGAGCAAATCGGTCATAATGTCTGAGGGATCATCGGAGCCGTCCATTCCGTCGAGCATTTTTTCGACCGTGGTCTTGTCCTTGTCGTCCTCATATTCGCTCTTGTATTTTTTCGGCTTGTCATTGTCGGTACGGCGCATCAGGGTAGCCTGCTTATATAAGTCGGGCATCTCCTCGGCAAGCTTTTTTCTGTCTGCCATAGGCACTTTGTCGCCGTTCATTATACGCATGGCTATTTTAAGAAGCTTTCCGTAGTCGGTGAATTTCTTACCGCTCTTTTCAGCTTGTTTTTCTGCTTCACGCATTTGCTCAAGCTGATTCATCGCGCTGTCATATTCCTGCTTTTTCTTTTCCCTCAGCTGTTCAAGCCTTGTCTTTTCCTCGGCGTGAGCGTCTTCGGAGGTAATGCTTTCCTGCACTTTCTGCTTCTCATCTGCACCTGTTTTATTCTGCGCATTCTGCCGATGGATTTGATTTTGCGCAGGTGAGTACATACCTGTCGGTTTAAAAGTCACGTTCATATACATTCTCCTTTATTTTTACATTTCATTGTATTGCAATAAAGCAAAAGGGCAGACAACTCCCGTCATCTGCCCCGATATTCAGTTCAATTACTTTGAGAAGCTGTACTTATCCGAAAAATCGAAAGTAGCAAAATAATCCTCCGGAGTTTCTGCACGGCGGATGAGCTTGAACGAGCCGTCCTCTTTCAGAAGAACCTCTGCACTGCGGAGCTTGCCGTTGTAATTGTAGCCCATTGAGAAACCGTGTGCGCCTGTATCGTGAATATAGATTATATCGCCTATATCAATCTTAGGAAGCATACGGTCAACGGCGAACTTGTCGCAGTTCTCACAAAGACCGCCTGTTATATCGTATTTGTGGTCGCAGGGCTGATTTTCCTTGCCCATAACCGTAATATGATGATATGCGCCGTAGATGGCAGGACGCATAAGGTTAGCGGCACAAGCGTCAAGACCGATATATTCCTTGTAGATGTGCTTTTCACGGATAGCCTTTGCAACAAGTGCGCCGTTGGGTGCAAGCATATATCTGCCAAGCTCTGTGAAGATAGCTACATCGCCCATACCTGCCGGAACGAGTATCTCTTCATAAGCCTTGCGGACGCCCTCACCGATAACCTTTATATCGTTTGCGGGCTGGTCAGGCTTATAAGGAACGCCTACACCGCCGGACAGATTGATAAAGCTTAACTGTACGCCTGTCTTTTCCTTTATCTCAACAGCTGTTCTGAACAGAATACCTGCGAGTACGGGGTAATACTCGTTTGTCAGCGTGTTGCTTGCAAGGAATGCGTGCATACCGAAACGCTTTGCGCCCTTTTCCTTAAGTATCTTGTATGCTTCGATTATCTGCTCGTGGGTCATACCGTACTTTGCGTCCTTGGGGGTGTCCATTACATTGCCCTTTTCGCTTGTCTTGAATTCACCGCCGGGATTGTAACGACAGCAGATGGTTTCGGGGATACCTGTCAGCTTGTCGAGTACATCTATGTGAGTGAAATCATCAAGGTTAATTATAGCGCCGAGCTTGTAAGCAAGCTTGAAATCCTCGTCGGGAGTAGCGTTTGAGCTGAACATAATGTCGTGCTGTTTTGCGCCGACCTTATCGGACAGCATAAGCTCTGTATAGCTTGAGCAGTCAAAGCCGCAGCCCTCTTCCTTAAGTATTTCCATAAGGTAGGGGTTAGGTGTTGCCTTAACGGCGAAATATTCTCTGAAACCCTTGTTCCACGAGAATGCGTCATACAGCTTTCTTGCTGTTTCTCTTATTCCTTTTTCATCGTAAATGTGGAAAGGTGTGGGGATCTGCTTGATTATCTCCTCCAGCTTTTCCTTAGTGGTGAAAGGTACTTTGCTCATTTTTATGCCTCTTTCTTTTGTTTATATTCTGCCGTTCACGGCTTGGTTTATAGTTTGCTTTACTCAGACTCCGAGATACTTTGCAAGGAAGTCAACAGACATCTTTATCCACTGCTTGCAGTTATCAAGATAGAATGCCTCGTTCCAGCCTGTTACTTTATCGCAGGTCGAAAGTCCGTGCGGTCCGCAGTCGAACATATGCAGTTCAACGGGTACTTTATTAGACACGCACGCTTTAGCCATAACAAGACTGTTCTGTGCAGGAACGCAGTCATCGTTTGCGGTGCACCATAAGAATATGGGCGGTGTCTTGGGTGTTACACGGTTTTCGATAGACAGCTTTGACAGCTCATCTCTGGTAGCGTCCTTGCCGAGCAGTACGTCAAACGAGCCCTTGTGCGGATTTGTCGTGCCGCTGATAACAGGGTAGCTGAGTATTGCCGCATCGGGACGGATGTCCTCCGGCTTGCAACCGAGCGCCTTGTATATTGAAGGATCCTGCCACATTGTAGCGGTACAAGCGGCAAGGTGACCGCCTGCGCTTGCTCCCCATACTGCGAGCTTGTTCGGGTCTATGCCGAACTCATCACATCTCTGACGGAGCTTCAGAATAGCGTAGGACGCATTGAGAAGCGGGGCAGGGTGTCTTGCGTTACAGCTGTATATAAGCACGAAAGCGTTATAGCCCTCGGCAAGATAGTGCATTGCAACAGGCTCTCCCTCTCTTGCGGAGCAGTATTCGTATCCGCCGCCGGGAAGAATAAGTATGCCCGGACGTTTTTCGCAGAAGGGAAGTCCTTCAACGTTATCAAGCATATATGCCTTTAAATAGACCGTTTTATCTTCGCTGAGGAAGTATGTCTTTATAGTCATACGGTAGTCCTTTCTTTCTTTATGTAAATATCCGCATTTAAGCGGAGATAAAGTTTCACACAATAATTGTACTACTTTTTTGTGGAAAAATCAAGTACCGCAACATAATAATTGCGGTACTGAATTCAGGTTATTTCACTGTATACTTGATAATATTGCTTATCGGCACATACTGACCCTTGACGTATGCCGAGAGATAAATTTCATAGCTGTGTCCCGACTCATTTCCGAAATAGCAATAGCTGAGCTCGTTCTCTGCGTTTCTGTGGAGCATCTCCTTTCCGTCCTCATATACCATCCAGCCGAGATTGGTATAATTTGTTACCTCCGGGCGCGTAACGGTATAGTTTTCGTCTATCGTTATTGTAACGGGATCGTCTATTTTTATCTCGCTTTTCTGCTGTTCGTTCCACGAAAGGAAATCGAATTTCTTGCCGTTTACCTCAACATCTGCGGTGCAGTTTTCTTTATCGCAGTTTGCCTCATAGCCGAGAAGTGAGCCTGCTCTGCTTCCGTTTACCGTTCCGCTGACGTGGCAGTTTTGGTAATTTCCCATAATAGCCTGACCCGTGAGAATGCCTACATTGTCATTGCCTGTTACAATGGCATTTTCAATATCAAGATCGAACACACCGCATACCGTTCCCCGGCCGATAAAGCCTGCGTTGCTGTAGTCCGAATATATCGTCATATACTTTATCTTGTGATTTTCGCCGTATACACAAAATGAAAACGGATGGTCTGAATTGCTGCCTCCGCTCCAGCCCATAGGCGCCCATTTATAGTCGGAAAGGTCAATATCGGCTGTAAGCACAAGCGAAAGCTGACCTTGTTCTACAGGCTGAGTGTTCACATAGTAAACAAAGCTCGCAAGCTCCTGTGGCGTTCCTGCGGTAAAATATCCATTTTGGACGCACTTGTCGATATAATCCTTATCCGTAAGGGATAATATGTCGCCGCATTCGGCATTGTTCAGCCAGTTATCGTTATCCGGATAGGCGCTCAGCAGATCGGCTTTTTCTTTTTCCAGCTTCTGCATTTCCTTTGCTCTTTTTATCTCATCGCTGTTTTCACGGTAGAAGAGAATCCGCGGATAGCGGTCGTTGCTGTCTGCGAAAACGGCAAGTACATCGCTTCCGTACATAACGATACTGAACAAGGTGTCATCGCCTGAATAAACATTTATAATATCGTTCTTGTATCTTGCGGATATGTCATAGGTCTTACCCGAAAGGCTGTCGAAATTTTCGCCGAGCACCTCTTTAAAAGCGTTGCCCGTCACGCTGAGCGACTTTCCTGCAAAGAATGTGAGCGTTGTGTTCAGGTCGTCGGGATCTACCCATACGCCGTCAAGAGCCGAACCGGCATCGGTCAGCTCATTATACTCATCGCTGTCTTTTTTTATCAGCGTGCAGGAAGAAACCATATCGCTGTAAGAAAAAATAAATATCAGTTTATCGCCGTCAAGCCTTGCAAATCCGTCCGTACTGCTGAGCAGGGTCATGCGCAACTTTACGCCTTCAAGTCTCACTGTGTATATATCGTCGGCAAGTTCGTTTTTAAAGGTTGTCAGTAAGTTGTATTTCTTGATATTTATAGTTTGTTCATAGCCGCTGTTGCATATTGCCCATTCTCCGAGCACGGAATTCTGAAATTTTTCGATCAGTTGCTGACCCTTGGCGCTGTAGGCGTGATATGCGGTATAGCTTGTATCATCACAGACAATTTCTATAGTGTCGGCGTCTTTTGCTGTAATGCTGATTTTTTTCAAATTGTCATCGGAAGACTTGTCAGAGATTTTATCAATAATATCAAGAACGTCTATGTCATCGAATATCGATTGCCTGCCGTTTTTTGTGAAATTTGCGACAAAGCCGTTTTCGTCAACCCATATTCCTCTGAGAAATTCATCGGTGTCGGAAAGCTTGCCCGCCGGAACTTCGGTCACGGTGCGCAAAGAGTTTTTAGCGCCGGAATTGCTGTCAACGCTAACGGCTTCTGACGCAGAGCTGTTTTGCGCATAAAAGTCTTGATTATCGCTGTTTGTTATTTTGTCCGACCGACATGAGGTTAACAATAAAGATGAAATGATTGCTGCGGCTATTGCGGTAAGTAAAAACGGATTTCTTTTCATATGCTTTCCTTTCTGAAACGAATGGCAGAATTACGGCTAATGGTTGTGAAATTTGCTATACATAATTTTACCATAAAACGATGATTGTTACAATAGGAAAAACAGTATTTTCCTTTATTTAATCAACTTTATGAAATTGCTTAAATAAATTAAATAGTTCTTTTGATTTACTTAAATTATCACTGTGAAAAAATATTTCAATTATTTTTCAAAACCCCCTTGACAGCCCGTTAGCATTGTGCTAAAATACCCAAAGCAAAACCGATTTTTCCGTGTAATATTGGCTTTGTAAAAAGAAAGAGAGCCTGTGCAAAGCGTTTGTTTCAAGGCTTTGCGCAGAAATATGAAAACGATTACCGGATTTGGTCTGCCGTTAGGTAAATTTTTATCTTTATATCGGCGGACATCATGAAAGGTGTGGTGAAATGTTCCAGTTCAAATGGATGCTCGGAAAGATGAAGGGCTACCGTGCGGTGTATGCCGTTGCGCTGTGTCTGTCTGTAGTGATACAGTCATTTTTCCTTACAGGACCGATGATAGTTGAGCAGATAATAAGCATATTCATATCTTCGCCCGACGCTTTAAAGAACATTGAAAATCAGCGTGATCTGTTGATACTGCTTTGCGTTGCGATGATTTTATTCGTATTTGTGCGTACCTGCCTGCAATTTCTTGCAAAAATGCTGTACGAGGTCGTATCACAGGGAGTTCTTCAAAGAGTACGAAACGAGCTTTTTGAGCGTATCCAGAATCAGGATATGCACTTCTTTGACACTCATACAAAGGGCGACCTTGTAACAAGGCTTACGGGCGACCTTGATATGATACGTCATTCTATTGCGTGGATTATTATGATGGTGGTTGAAAGCTGTGCACTTTTCCTGTTCACAGTAATCTACTTCTTTACGCTTGACTGGCTGATGACGCTGTGCATACTGGCACTTACCCCGATACTCTTTGTAGTTACCCGTATGTTCTCAAAGAGAGTAGGTCCCAAGTATGTGGTACTGCGTGAAAAGCTGTCACGCCTTAATACAAAGGCACAGGAGAATATTGCCGCAAACCGTGTCGTAAAGGCTTTTGCCCGTGAGGAATACGAAAAGGAAGATTTCGATAAGTACAACAGAGATTACTGTGAGCATAATCAGCAGGCGGCTATGGTGTGGCTTACATTCCAGCCTTACATAGAAACACTGGCGCAGGCACTCTGGGCAGTTCAAATGCTGGTCGGCGGTATCTTCGTCATAAACGGAAGAATTACCATCGCCCAGTACACCGTATTCTCAGGGCTGTTGTGGACAATAGCAAACGCTATGAGAAATATCGGTATGCTGATAAACGATTTACAGCGTTTCTTTGCAAGTATCTCAAAGATAATCGAGGTATATTACTCACGTCCGCATATTGTAAATAATCACAATAGTGCCGAGCGTCCCCGTCTTAAAGGCGATATCGAGTTTAAAAATGTATCTGCAAAGTTCGGTGATACAACAGTACTTCACGATATCAATCTCGACATAAAGCACGGCGAAACCATTGTAATAATGGGTTCTACCGGCTCCGGCAAGACAACGCTCATGAACCTTATCGCAAGATTTTATGATGTTTCAGAGGGTGGAGTATATGTTGACGGAAAGAACGTCAAGGATTATGAGCCGGATGTACTTCGTGCGAATATCGGTATGACTACTCAGGAGGTATTGCTGTTCTCGGATACGGTTGACGGTAATATAGCCTACGGCAAATCCGACCTGCCGTTTGAAGATGTAAAGAACTTTGCTCATCTGGCGTCAGCAACATTTATTGAGAAGATGCCGGAGCAGTACGAAACGATAATCGGCGAGCGTGGTGTCGGTCTGTCGGGCGGTCAGAAGCAGAGAATAGCCCTTGCCCGTGCAATGGCTATTCGCCCGCCGATACTGATACTTGACGATACCACATCTGCGCTTGATATGGAAACCGAGGCGGAGATACAGGAGAACCTCAACAACCTTGACTTTGAGTGTACAAAACTGATTATCGCTCAGCGTACATCTTCCGCAAGATATGCAGACAGAATAGTTATCCTTGAGGACGGTCGCATAGAGGAATGCGGAACGCATGATGAGCTGATGAAGCTGCGTGGCTACTACTATGAAATATATACCCTCCAGAACGGTAATAAAGAGGAGGCGGTTTAAATGGCAAGAAATAAATTTGACGTTGATGAAACACTTGAGACCCCATTCGACTTCAGCCATTTCAAGCGAGCAATGGTATATGTAAAGCGCTACAAGTGGAAGATGATACTGGCGCTTTCGCTGTCTGCAATATCGGCGGTCGTTGCGCTTATCGGCCCTTTGCTTACAAAAGAGGCTGTCGATGTGGCGATACCCGACGGAAATATTCCTTATATAGTATTTTTGTCGATAGGCTTTTTGCTGTCTATAATTGTCAGCGTTGTACTCGGAAATATCCGTCAGCGTATTATGACAAAAGCTGGTCAGCTTATGATATATGATATAAGAAAAGATCTGTTTGCGCATTTGCAGGAGCTTCCGTTCCAGTATTATGACGACAGACCGCAGGGTAAGATACTTGTTCGTGTCGTAAACTACGTCAACAACGTTTCCGATATGCTGACAAACGGCATTATCAACTTTATTCTTGAAATATTCAATATCATATTCATTACGATATTTATGTTCTCAGTCGACGCAAGGCTGGCGCTTGTAATATTTGCGGGCGTTCCCGTGTTCATTGTTGTGATGATAATACTGAAAAACAAGCAGAGAAGGGCGTGGCAGGGAGTTTCAAACAAGAACTCCAACCAGACGGCATATCTTGCGGAGAGCATAAACTGTATGCGTGTAACGCAGAGCTTTGCAAGGGAGAATGAAAACCTCGGCATTTTCCGCAGACTGTCGACCGCCTACAGAAAAGCGTGGATGAAAGCGGTCACGGTAAACAACTTTGTCAGCTTCTCGGTTGATAACATAAGAGCGGTGGTCGATTCGGCACTGTATTTCGTCGGACTGCTCGTTATAGGCTATCCGGCGGTATCGCTCGGCTCGATACTTGCAATGAGCAACTATTCTTCACGATTCTGGCAGCCTATAATCAACATTGCCAGCCTTTACAACAACTTTGTAAATGCGGTTGCATACCTTGAGCGTATATTTGAAACTATGGACGAGCCTGTAAATGTAAAGGACGCCGAGGACGCTTACGAAATGCCTGATATAAAGGGCGAGGTCGAATATCGCAACGTTACGTTTGCTTATGAAGAGGGAAAGAACATACTCGAAAATGTCAGCTTTACGGTAAAGCCCGGAGAAAGCATTGCGCTTGTAGGACCTACGGGTGCCGGCAAGACTACTGTAGTAAATCTGCTGTCACGTTTCTATGACCTTACCGGCGGTGCGGTGTACATAGACGGAAACGATATAAGCAAGGTCACGCTCCATTCGCTGCGTGACAAGATGGGTATAATGATGCAGGACAGCTTCATATTCTCGGGTACGATAGAGGATAATATCCGTTACGGTAAGCTTGACGCTACCGAGGAAGAGATCAGGGCGGCGGCAAAGACAGTATGTGCAGATGAATTCATTATGGGACTTGAAAACGGATATAAGACCGAGATGTACGAGGGTGGCTCACAGCTTTCGGGCGGTCAGCGTCAGCTTGTATCCTTTGCAAGAACGCTTATTTCCGACCCGAAGATACTTATCCTTGACGAGGCGACCTCATCAATAGACGCAAAAACCGAAAAGGAATTGCAGAAGGGTCTTCAGGAGCTGTTGAAAGGCAGAACAAGTTTTATAATCGCTCACAGACTTTCAACTATCAAAAACTGTGACAAGATAATGTTCATCAGCAATAAGGGCATTACCGAAGCCGGCACGCACGATGAACTTATGGCGAAGAAGGGCGACTATTACAAGCTGTGTATGGCACAGAAATAAAAATGAAAAAATTTACGAAAAAAGTAGCCACAATACTTATGTCGCTTTCCATAATTCTTACATCATCGTGTGCACAGAGAGTGACAGTAGTTGACGAAAATGCAAGTACAGAAAAATTTATTTTCAACGATGATGAAACCGTGGTACATACCGCAAAAGACGTTCTTGGCAAAATGTCGCTGAGAGAAAAGGTAGGGCAGTTGTTTATTGTCCGTCCCGAAGCTCTTGCCATAAAGGGGAATGCGGAAACCGCATCTGCGACAGATAAGGTTTGTGATACGGTTATCAGCCGGCTTGAAGAATATCCTGTCGGCGGCGTAGTGCTTTTCAGCAGGAATATCACGGGAGCGGAGCAGTTGCCTGAATTTATATCCGGTCTGCAAAAAAACAGTAAATATCCGCTGTTCATCGCTGTTGATGAAGAGGGTGGAAGCATTGCCCGCGTTGCAAATTCCGGTTATTATGACGTTGCAAGCTATAAGAGTATGGAAGATATAGGCAAGTCAGGCGATGCATCAAAGGCTGAGGAGGTCGGCAGGCAGATTGGCATGTACCTTAAAAAGCTCGGTTTCAACCTTGATTTTGCTCCCGTTGCCGATATCAATACAAATCCGCAGAATATAGTGATAGGGGATCGCTCTTACGGCAGTGACCCGTCGCTTGTTGCTGAGATGGTTTCGGTACAGCTTGACGGAATGCATGACAGCGGTATTATGGGAACGCTTAAGCATTTCCCCGGACACGGCGACACGAAGGATGACACTCATTCGGGATATGTGAGCATAGAAAAAACGTGGGACGAGCTTAAAGTCTGCGAGCTTATCCCGTTCACAGCGTCACTTCCAAAAACTGATATGGTTATGGTATCTCATATAACCGCAGTGAACGTAACAAATGACAATCTTCCGTCGTCAATGTCAGAAATGATGATAACCGAAAAACTGCGCAATGAGCTGGGATATGACGGGGTGGTAATCACGGACGCTATGGCTATGGGCGCTGTTGCCGATAACTACACATCTGCCGAGGCGGCAGTAACCGCAGTAAAAGCGGGGGTTGATATCGTTCTTATGCCGCAAAATCTTGATGAAGCGTTCAACGGCGTAATGAATGCGGTAACAGACGGCGAAATAAGTATGGCACGTCTGGATGATAGCGTCCTGCGTATACTGAAAATGAAAGCAAAATATAAGCTGATTTAATTATTTGACTGCTGCAATTGTAAAAATTGCAGCAGTTTTCTTGTTTATATTTAACAAATATCCCGTCTTACGGCAATAAATATTCTTATATCATCTGAAAAAATGTTCCTCGTCATATAATTTTTATATTGCCGACTTGCTTTTAAGCCGCTTTTATGGTAAAATGTTAGCAAATAATGCGGTTAGCCGTATTTTTTAACAGGAAATATATCAATTTACATCTTGAAAGGACACATCATGGAAAATAATAACATGAATGAACAGCAGCCCAACTGGCAGGAGGCTCTCAATGAGTTCAGCAATCAGCCCGAACAGCAGGCACAGCCTCAGCAGTTTGCTCAGCAGGGACAGCCTCAGCAGTTTGCTCAGCAGGCACAGCCTCAGTACAACCAGTACGCTCAGCAGGGAC
>UQBC01000037.1 GCA_900539195.1 uncultured Oscillospiraceae bacterium | reverse complement strand
GGGACTTGAACCCACACGCCAATACTGACACAAGCACCTCAAGCTTGCCTGTCTGCCGATTCCAGCATCCCCGCAAATCAGCATAATCTATTATATCAAATCAAAAAAGGTTTGTCAAGCACTTTTTGAAATTTTTCTGAAAAAACTTCAAAAAGCCGGCAAACCATTTTAAGATTATCTGTTACGCATTTTCAGCTCACGGTCGATGGTGCGCTTTGCGTCACGCTGAGCCATAGCGTCACGTTTATCGTGGAGTTTTTTACCTTTGCAAAGTCCGACCTGCACCTTTACTCTGCTTCCTTTAAAATAAACCGAGATCGGTATAAGCGTCAGACCGTCCTGTTTTACCTGTCCGAGCAATTTCATTATCTCCCGCTTGTGCATAAGGAGCTTTCTGGTTCTCAAGGGATCTTTATTGAAAATGTTACCCTTTTCGTATGGCGATATGTGCATCTGCTTTATATATGCCTCGCCATCATCTATTGAAATCCAGCTGTCTTTAAGATTTAGTCCGCCCTCACGGATTGATTTTACTTCGGTTCCTGTCAGCTCTATTCCTGCCTCGTAACTTTCAAGTACAAAATAATCGTGACGTGCCTTTCTGTTGTCCGCTATTGTTTTAAGTGCTGTTTTTTCCACTATAATCCCTCTTTTCTTATATATAAGGTATAAACCGTTTAATTCTCGATCGAACAGTACACCGGTATTCGCTGTCATAAATAAGGTATAGATATTATTTTACTATAAAACCGATATTTTTGCAAGCTTATTTGCAAGTACATTGTAAAAAATTCCTGCATTTTGCAATAACATAAATCAAAACTTGCGTAAATATGCGGTGAAACAGGTCATTATTGTGCTTTTTTGAGTTTTTTAAACTTTTTTATGAAAATTTTAAAAAAACTATTGCAAATTTTGCGTATATGTGATATACTTTTTCTTGCAGTTAAAAAACACTTACGGCTTTAGTTCATAAGAATGTACTAAAACTTACCGATAGAGTCGGTTTTCTCACAAATTACTTTCTGAAAAACGCAGAAAAACCGGGCTTATCCGTAAAAATGCGGTATATCGCACTTGAGCCGAAAATATTCAGGAGGATTTAACAATGGCGTTAAAAAATCAGTATCTTATCGACCTGCTTGAAACAGTTAAGAAAAGAAATGCAGGCGAGCCCGAATTCATTCAGGCAGTAACAGAAGTTTTCGAGAGCCTTCAGCCCGTAGTTGAAAAGAGACAGGATCTCGTTGACGCAGGCGTATTTGAGAGAATCGTTGAGCCTGAAAGACAGATCATGTTCCGTGTACCCTGGGTAGACGACAATGGCAAGACACAGGTCAACAGAGGTTTCAGAATTCAGTTCAACTCAGCTATCGGACCTTACAAGGGCGGTATCAGACTTCACCCCTCCGTATATCTCGGTATCATCAAGTTCCTCGGCTTTGAGCAGATCTTCAAGAACAGCCTTACAACACTGCCTATGGGCGGCGGTAAGGGCGGTTCTGACTTTGACCCCAAGGGCAAGAGCGACGGAGAGATTATGCGTTTCTGCCAGAGCTTTATGACAGAGCTTTGCAGACATATAGGTCCTGACTGCGATGTTCCCGCAGGCGACATCGGTACAGGCGGACGTGAGATCGGTTATATGTTCGGTCAGTACAAGAGAATCAGAAACGAATTCTCAGGCGTTCTCACAGGTAAGGGCTTAACATTCGGCGGTTCACTTGCAAGAACAGAAGCTACAGGCTATGGTCTTTGCTACTTCACAAACGAAATGCTCAAGGCTAACGGCAAGAGCTTCGACGGCAAGACAGTTGTTATCTCAGGTTCAGGTAACGTTGCTATCTACGCTACAGAAAAGGCTACACAGTACGGCGCTAAGGTAGTTGCACTTTCTGACTCAAACGGCTACATCCACGATCCCGACGGTATCGAGCTTGATGTTGTAAAGCAGATCAAGGAAGTTGAGAGAAAGCGTATCAAGGAATACGTTAACAGAACATCACACAAGAACGTTACATACACAGAGGGTTGCTCAGGTATCTGGACAATCAAGTGCGACATAGCACTCCCCTGCGCTACACAGAACGAAATCAACGGCGAGTCTGCTCAGGCTCTCGTAAACAACGGTTGCTTCGCAGTTGCCGAAGGAGCTAATATGCCTTCAACTCCCGATGCTATTGAAGTTTACCTTTCAAACGGTCTTCTTTACGGTCCTGCAAAGGCTGCTAATGCCGGCGGTGTTGCTACATCAGGTCTTGAAATGAGCCAGAACTCAATGCGTTACAGCTGGACATTTGAAGAAGTTGACGCTAAGCTCCACGACATTATGAAGGAAATCTTCAAGCAGTGCGACACAGCCGCTAAGGAATACGGCTTAGAGGGCAACTACATGGCAGGCGCTAACATAGCAGGCTTCTTAAAGGTTGCTGAAGCTATGAAGGCTCAGGGTTGTGTATAATATCCGATTTCGCTAAAACTACTCCCTTAAAGGAGGGCTTTATATGAAACACGGTACTTTATCTCAGGGCAAGAAGAGTACGGTTGACCCGAAAACATCTCTTGTAAGAAATGACGGAAACGTCAAGCGCACCGATGACCTATCAAGCACAGGACTGGAATTTCACAAGCCGTTTACTCACGGCAAGCCCGATAAGGATAACAAGTAAATAAAATGACCTCCGCATTATTAAGCAATGCGGAGGTTTCAGTTTGTAGAAAAAATCTGTTTTTTCAAAAAAGTGCTTATTCTCAATCCCTATCCCCAAACCCCTTCCCCGTGGGAAGGGGCTATATTACTGGGGCTACCGCCCCTAGTCCCTGTCGGGGGCTCCGCCCCTGCGACCCCATTTTTATCAACGATGTAGGTTTTTTGACAGACTAAGACCGCCCTGCGTGTTACTGCGCACAAGGCGGTTTTCATATTATATCAGAAATTTTCCGTAATGCTCTTAGCAAGCTGCCTTATTTCGGGGCAGTCAGCCGCTTCCCACAGTCTTATACTGCAATGTAGAACGCCGTTCTTCTTATACAGCATACCAAGGCGATGACAACGCTCGGTGTTATCTACGACCTGAACTATAGGTGTAATTTCGGGGTTATCATCAAGTATATCAGCCTTGCTGTGAGTTACCGCCTCGTACCACTGTGGCGTGGTAAACTTTTCACACGGGAAAGCACTTAAAAGCTTATCATTCTTGTCAATAAGAAGTCCCATTGTTCCGGGCGCTACAGGCTTGTTCATGCTCTCCGAAATGACACGGAACATATGATAGTTCCAGAAATCTGCGCAGTATGCGTTTTCTATAGCATTACTGCCATCGGTTATTACCATAGCCTTTTTGCCGCTTGCTATAAGCTCCTTTGCCTTTTCAACACTGTCTGCAAAAATCAGCTCGTCATCGGCTGTCTTTATGCAGTTTTCGGTAATTTCAACATCTGTCTGCGGATAAAGCCAGAATACATAGCTGTTGTGATATTTGCCGAGTGTAAGGGTGAGAACAGCCTTCTGCGGCTTTGTAATAGCGCTGAAATCGGGAGTGAATGTGCCGACAGAGGTAAGGCGTGCATCCGATGAGGTAAATTCAACACTGCCGTTTATATCAAGCTCATCGCTTGTGAGCGAATACCGTACCGCTCCGCTCTTTATCTTATCCTTGCCGTATGAAGAAAGAATAATTTCGATAGCCGGTTTTTCATCCGCACCGAAAACATACTTTTCGGATTTTGCAAGCAGTACGTTACTGTCGCAGAAGCCTCTCCAGTCCTCAGGCGTTATAAAGCCCTTAGATTGCATAAAGGCATTAAGCACGCCGACAAGCGAAACTCCCTGTCCGTTGAAATCCTGCAGATCGAGAAGCTGGAAGCCGCTGAGTTCGGAAGAACGCAACGCCGTTTCAATTTCGTCCTTATAGCACTGCGTACAATGTGCGCCGACCGCCTCAAAAAAATCTCTCCACTGCGTGTAAAGTCCCTTTTCTTCAAGCCGCTCTCTGAAAACATCGAGATAGCGAGGAACGAGCGGACCTGTGTACATTTTCATCTCGTCAAAGTCGGGGAAGTAATCATACTGCCCTACCTCGTGAGAAACTACCGGCTTGTGCGGAATATAACTGCCGTCTGCGGCGCTCAGCTTTACCGTCTTTACTCCTGTGCCATACTGAATCTGTATTGTATCTCCGCCCTCGTTCTCCGAGCCGTTTTCGCCTCTGATTATCGCATCATAATCGTGAACGGTATTCGGCTTGTCCGTCTGGATATGACCGAGAGGTGCGTCGCACATAGCATAAGAGCCTCTGAACAATCTGTCACGGGAAAGTCTTACGCCTGCAAAAAAATCCTCCTGCGGAATTTCTGCGGGCCAGAACTGGAAGTTGTTTGAGCCGCTTGTGAAGAAGATTGAATGATTTTCACGGCGGAGGATGTCAATGATCTCTCCCAGTCTTTCACGGCTGCCCCAAAGCTCGTTTCCGAGCGACATCATAACAAATGAGGGGTGGTGGGAAAACTCTTTTATAATACGGATACCCTCGTTTATAAGGTAGTCCTGTTCTTCCTCGTTATAACCGTCCTCGCCCTTTGCTGCAATCGTTCCCCAGAAAGGAAGCTCCGGCTCCATATAGATACCAAGCTCGTCTGCGGCGGTAAATGCAGCATCGGGAGGACAGCAGGTGTGGAAGCGGTAGTGGTTTATACCATAGCTTTTGGCGATTTTAAGACGCTCTTTCCAATCGTTAACGTCACAGGGAGCATAAGCGGTAAGCGGAAAAATCATTCCGTCGTGCTTTCCTCGCAGGAACGATTCGCCGCCGTTTACAAGCAATTTTCTGTCATTACCCGAGAATGTCACAAAGCCGAACGAGGTATTGAATATATCTTCACCGCAACGCAACTCAAGACTGTAGATATTGCGTTCAAATTCATCCCACAGCTGAGCATTTTCAAGCCTGAACTCAGCTTCAAAAGTATCTCCGTCAGATATGATATTAGCCTTAAGCACACGGATTCCGTCTGGTGCTGTAACGGTCGCAGTAACAACGGCATTGTCTGCACCGTTAGCCGTGCCTCTTACCGATAAACTGCCGTCAGCAGATGCGATAACTCTTACATCAGAAATGTAGCTCTTGGGATAGATTTCAATATTCATCTTTCCGACAATACCGAGCCAGTTTGTCTGGGTATCCGGACTTGTCATATGTCCGCCGCCCGTCTTATAACCGACATTCGCCACACGGATAACGATTTCGTGCGCGCCTGCGGTCATATATGAAGAAATGTCATAGCGGTGCGTACTGCAAAGGCTGTCACAAGTACCGACTTCTGTGCCGTCTATGTACAGGGTACTTACTCTTGTGCGTTCAAGCGTGAGTATCGACACCAAGCCCGTCATATCACTTTCAAGCGTAAGCGAGCGCCTGAACCAGGCGTAACCTGTAAAGGTGTATTTATCGGTGAGATAGCCATCGTCCTTGTTTTTGTTCTCAGCTACCTTTGCTGAATTTGAAAGAGTGTCGGGAAGAACTATATTGTCATTGTACTCTTCCGGGAGCGAGAAAAGATTATTTTCGTTTATGAAAAGCTCCCACTTTCCGCTTATATCAATCGTATTGATCATAGAATACTATCCTTTCGTGTGAACGTTTACATTCTTTGCTTATCATACTATAAAGAGGTGGCAGTGTCAATAGACGATCGGAAAGAAAATATTGAAAATTATCGGGTGAAAATAATAAGAAATTTAAATTCAGTTAACAAACGTCGAATATAATACAGGTACAGGGTGAGAAAAAGCCCTATAAATGTTGCTATCTTCGTTTTCATATATTTCCCCAAAACATCGGTGCCCGGCTGTAAAAGGTCGGGCACCGATGTTTTTATATTCTTTTTTCTGTTATTCGGAATAATCCTTCCACATTTCAGTTACGTTTCCTTCGCCGTTATGCTCAGCGTAAATATCTCCCATAAGCATTGCATAGGTATAATCGCCGCACTGCCACACCTCACGGTAGCGTTCTCGCACTTCCATAACTATACCCTTTCCGAGCGCTTCGGCTATGTAGATATTGTTCTCGTCAAAGCCTGCTATTATCGCAATGTGACCGTCACAGCCGATAAGATCGCCCACCTGCAATATTCCGCTTCGCATTACCTCCTCGTCAAGCCATACACGCTCTCCGAAATCAGAGTATTCATCGTCATAGCCGGGAGTATCACCCGCACCGACATCACCGAGTGGTACACCGCCGTTATACAGGCACCACGAAACAAATCCCGAACAGGTCATGCCGTTTGCATATTTCGCACCCGGAATAAGTCCGAATGCGTCCTCCCAGTTTGTGAGCGGTTCACCCCACGTTGCAGGTCCGTATAATATGCCTTTCTTATCAAGAATGTCAAACTTACTGTGCGTCAGATAAAGCCCCTTGTGATAGAATCTACCCTCGCCGTCACAATACGGCCTTTCGGGCTGTGGATCAAGCCTGCCGTTTTCATAGAAATACGGTATCTTGTAATTGAATTCAAGCGGAATAAACCTTGCCGCCGCAACTACACCTGCTCTTGTGCCATAGCCTGCTGTATTAACTCGGCTCTCAAGCACAGCGTCGATCAGCGCCCCCTCTTCCTCGGTGTACTGTCCGGCAGGTAAAAGAGGCTTTGTTGCTGTGATTTTCGGCGCTCTGAGCAAATCGGTAACGGTTATTTCAATACTGTCCGAAATGCTGTCCGATACGCTTGCTGTTATTGTCGCCTTACCCGCTTTCAGTGCGGTGATCACACCGTTCTTGACGCTGACCGTTTTCGGTGCGGAGCTGTTCCACTTTATCGATTTTTCACTGTCTGTGGGATTTCCGATAGTTTCAAAAGCGGTTGTAAGCGTACCTGTCATTCCAACATTCATATATGTATCGGTTTTATCAATCGATATACCGCTTACTACGTCGACTGCCACGGTAAATTTATCACTGCGTGTAACTTTACCGCTGTCATTGGTTACTATTATAATATAGTTTCCCTTTGAAAGAGGAAACGTTGCCTTGCCATCCTTAATATCCGATTTCAATCCGTCAAGGTCAGGTACATCGCTGTTGGTAACATAATAATGCAGACCGTCTGTTGTACCGTCGTCATTCCTGCAATCGAGCGTTACATTGCGAGTAAAATCAGAGTTCAGAACTGTGGACACTGCAACAGATCTTATTTCCGGTACAGGCTGTATTTCCGAAGCGATTATTGTCGGCTCTGCCTCAGACGACGACTCTTCGCGTTTATTTTCGATAAGTGCGTAACCGCAGAAAAGTGATATTCCCGCACAGATTGATATAACAACCGACAGAAAAGTAACGCACAAATTATGCAGACGGTCGGACTTATGCTTTTTCTCTATGCTCTTTCGGTGCGAATTGGGGTTTTCTGCTGTTGACGCCGGATTTATGCTTGTAATTTCTTTTTCTAAAGATGTTTCTGATGATGTCATAACATTTCCTTTAAATTATCTGTATTTATGAAAAGATAAGCAACTGTTTAATTTAGTATAACATTTATTTATTGAAAAATCAATTGCTAAACGGTTACAATTTGGTTACAATTTTAATAAATATTATTGTAATTATTGCATACGAATATTTTCAAAAATTTTTTAAAAACTCTTGACTTAGAGTTAACTCCATGTGATACAATATGGTCGTAACGAAAAATCAGGCAAGAAATGCATCTCTCTGAGTTGCATACATATAAAGAAAAGGAGAAATAACAATGTATCTTGAAAAAATCAACTCACCCGCTGACGTAAAGAAGCTCAGCACGGCAGAAATGGCAAAACTAGCACAGGAAATGCGTGATGCACTTATATTCAAGCTCAGCCGTCACGGTGGACACTGCGGTCCTAACCTCGGTTTTGTAGAAGCTACTATCGCAATGCACTATGTTTTCAATTCACCCACGGATAAAATGGTATTTGACGTATCGCACCAGACATATTGCCATAAGATGCTGACAGGAAGAAAAGACGGTTTCCTTTACGAAGAGCATTTTGACGATATTTCGGGCTACTCGAATCCCGCCGAAAGCGAACACGACTTTTTCGTCATCGGTCACACCTCAACTTCTGTAAGCCTTGCACTCGGTCTTGCAAAGGCAAGGGATTTAAAGCACGAAAGCGGAAACGTTATTGCGGTAATAGGCGACGGTTCGCTCAGCGGCGGCGAGGCTCTTGAAGCTATCGACTATGCAGGCGAATTTGACGGAAATCTTATCATTATTATAAATGATAACGATATGTCTATTGCTGAAAACCACGGAGGTATGTACAAAAATCTCAAGGCTCTGCGTGAGGGCAACGGAAAAGCCGATACGAACCTGTTCACAGCTATGGGTCTTGACTATGTGTTCGTAAAGGACGGCAACGATATTAAAAGTCTTATCGCCGCTTTCAGTAAAGTAAAGGACAGCAAGCGTCCTGTCGCAGTGCATATAGTTACCGAAAAGGGAAAGGGGCTGTCTTTTGCGGAAGAAAACAAAGAGGACTGGCACTGGCATATGCCGTTTGACCCCGAAACAGGAAAGCCTAAATTCAATTTTGACGGCGAGGATTATGGCGACCTTACAGCTAAGATGCTTCTTGAAAAAATGAAGAATGACGAAAGCGTATGCGTTCTTACCTCCGGTACTCCCACAGTCGGCGGCTTCTGGAAAGGCAGAAGAGATGAGGCAGGCAGACAGTTTATAGATGTAGGAATTGCGGAAGAAAATGCGGCGGCTATGGCATCGGGAATCGCAACAGGCGGCGGTAAGCCTTTGTACACCGTATACAGCACATTTATACAGCGTACCTATGACCAGATTTCGCAGGATATATGTATAAACAACAGCCCTGTTGCGATAAGCGTATTCGCAGGCTCTGTCTACGGTATGAGCGATGTTACCCATCTCGGACTTTATGATATTCCTATGCTCTCCAACATTCCGAATCTTGTTTATCTTGCTCCCGCAACAAAGGAAGAATATCTTTCTATGCTTGACTGGGCAATCGAACAAAGCAAGTATCCCGTTGCTGTGCGTGTACCGGGCGGTGCGGTAATTTCGGACGGTAAGGAAGTAAAAAGCGACTGGTCGGATATAAACAAGTACGAGATCACAAAAAGCGGCTCAAGGATAGCAGTGATAGCACTCGGCACTTTCTATCAGCTCGGTGAAAAAGCTGCCAGTCTTATCGAGAAAAAGACCGGCACAGCTCCCACGCTTATCAATCCTCACTATATCACGGGAATTGACAAGGATACGCTTGAAGACCTCAAGAAAAACCACGATGTTGTGATAACTCTTGAGGACGGAATTCTTGAGGGCGGTTTCGGCGAGAAGATAGCACGTTTCTACGGCAACAGCGATGTTAAAACACTGTGCTTCGGTCTTGAAAAGAAGTTTTATGACAGATACGACGTAAACGAGCTTATGCGTGAAGCTCATCTTACACCTGAACGGATCGCCGATGATACGATAGCTCTTCTGAAGTAATTCTATAAACAGCCTGTAACGAGCAAACGCTACGGGCTGTTTCTATTTCAGTCTGAATAAATATATGTATCCGTCGTCATGGATAACAGGCTGATATAACGTACTGTCTCCCTTTTTCAGTTTCCATTGTTTATTGTAGCGTTCTTCGGCATTCAGAGCGGTAAAGCCGACTGTATCATCGGTTACTTCCGTTATTTCAAAGCTGTGTTTTCCTTTTTCAAAAGCAATTACCTTTCCGACAGAGCAAAATACTTTATGCTTATCGGTTTTCTTTATCTTCTGTTTTCCTGTACAGAAATTTGTTTCACGCATTTCTTCCTTTATTATAAGTTTCATACTCCCCCGCCCGAACTTCATATAATTTATTTACTTTTTACAAATTATAGCATATATTTTTTTGCTTTTCAAGCATCGGCTCCAATTTTTGTAATTTTTTTAGCATATAGAATGGAAATTTAAATTATATTACAATATCCCCAACACAATACAAACTACTTTCGGAGTTGTTCAGCTCTGTTTTTCACCTGTTATAATAAGGACAATAGCATTCGGGCAGCAATGAAAATGTAACAGATACAGAAGAATACTTTATAGCCATGTCAGTTGTGAGGCTCGACAAAACAAGCACAATAAAATATAAAAATACGGTACAGAAATTTTTCGTACTGCATATTTTTATATAATTGTTCTTAATTTAAATGCTGAAATTCAGCGCTTAATAGTATTAAGGTAAAAAAGAAAAGGCTCTGCTGTGACCGTTTTTCAGTCATCGCAGAACCTGCTTTCGTTAAATGTTTAGAGAAATCCCATTAAACAAGGATTTTCGGATAAAGAAAACGGACACCAATCAAGATACGCATTGTATCAAAATCAGTGTCCTGTTATGAAAAAAGTGACCTACTTTGATGCAATTTGCACACGGTTCTGAGCTTTTGTTAAAGGTTTACCTTGAAGCAGCAAATCCGGCATTTTTGCAATTGTATAACTATTGATGTCTGTCAATTATTCCACCGGAGGAAAGTCATCCTTCGTGAAAGTTTCTTCTATAGGCGTTTCAATGTTCAATCAGTATTCGTTCCATAATGTCCTCAATATTACAATCAAGCGCTTCGCAAATTTGAAGAAGAACATCTGTTGTGACATTTTCACAGCGTCCATTTTTGCGATCAAAGCAGCAGAAACATCACTTTCTATTAAGGATAAAAAGGAAAATCATCATGAATTATCACGAAAATTATCATGATTTTATCATGCCCACCCCTACAAGGTCATCAGTATTTGATGTAAGGCAACACCGCACAATTAACGCCCCATTGCCATAAAAAGTGACATGCTGTGGAATTCGTGTGAGTTACCCATAATGCTCGCCGTGGCGCACTGAATCAAGCTGCCAGATGAGGTCTGTCAGCCAGAATCAGATTCGCCGGGGCGAACATGATATTCAATTTAGCGGTCTGTCGTTTATTGATCATCACAATATTCTTGCCGTCACCGCAGTATCTTTTTTCTGTATTCTGCCGGAGAAAATCCGGTCACCTGCCTGAACTGCCGTGAGAAGAATTTTTCATCATCGTAACCGCAGCTTACTGCTGTCGCATAGATGCTCATGGCGGTAGAATACAGTAAGTAGCAGGCTTTCATTACCCTTGAATTTATGCAGTCGCGGTTGTAACTTACATCAAAGCACTGCCGGTAAATCAAACGGAAATGCCCCTCGCTGATGCACATTTTTCTGCTGACTTCCGAAAGCTTAGGCATCTTATTAGGCACTGAAATTATCCTGTTCCTTATGTCGGCAAGCTCGTTATAATGCGGAAGTTTTCTTCGTTCGCTTATCAGACCGACATCGTGCTCTGCATTCAGCAATACGGCTGAGCGCAGTTCTCCGACCAGCGTGTTATCGGAACTGTGGTATGTGATAATAACCTGCCGTTCATCGTGCCGTGAATAAACCTCGTTGTGGAGCGATATTTTCAGTTTCTCAGGAAACATTCCGTTTTCCCTTTTGAACAGGATAAGAAATGTGTTGTCATCGGTCCGGCAGCATATTTCATGCTGAGTGCATACACGTTTTATTGCTGACGCTGTTTCTGCGATTATATCGCTGCGGTAGTTTTCGCCAAACAGGTATTCTCCGCCGTCCGGGAAACTAAGCCTTACCGCCTGAATGCAGAAGTTATGCCCGGCTTCCTCCACAATGCTTTCAAATTCACGAAGATTGTAGAACCCCGTCAGCGAATCATACAGTGCGGATTGCCGCTGGCATTGCGTGAGATAGTGGATATCATTCTTCATTCGCAGAAATTCCAGCGTATCCGCAACAGTCTTGTTCCAGTCGCGGAAGCTGAAATCATAGCTCGCCGGGCGGTTGTATTCCAGCACCGTATACCCGTAAAGCCTTGTCTGAAAGCACACGGGATTCACATAGAAAATCGCAGGGGAATCGTGCTCCGTAATGAACGGCACGGGAGTTTCGCCGCTGCTGAACTTTATCGGAGGTTCTGAATACTCGTTACCTATCGCACAGCACAGGAACTCACCACCGTTGAAACATTCACTGTTCCATGCGCTGTCAAGGCACAGAAACAGCCTGTCAGCGCCGTGCAGCAGGTAGAAAAACTCGCTTACCGCTCCGGTGTATTCCTCAAGAGTACGCGATGTGGTGAGCCTGCCGGAAAACTGTGCCACGGTGCTCATAATGGTGTGATACTGGTCTATCTTTTCCGCGATAAGCTCATCTAAAAGATGCGAACGGCAGATGCCGCAGGAGCAGGTGTTTCCGCTTACGAACCTGTCTGAATTATCTTGAACAGGACTGCCGCCGAGAATAGCACCCACAGCGTCCCATCCCATTTTACGGCGGTTTCTGCGGTAAGTCGTCAGCAGCGGATAGTGATATATCCTTCCTGCGGTATGGTCGCCGCCGGTCAGGTCGTAGCCCGTTACTGTCAGCTCGCCGGGAATATCCACTCCTGCCTCCGAAAGAACATCACACAGCCCGAACGCCATGGAATCGTTGGTGCATATCACCGCCTGAGGTCGCGGAATTTCACCGCTGAGATACCGCCGGGCAAGTTCCTCGCCGGAATCGTTCCAGAAGTTCCCGTAATACACTCTGATATTATCAAAGCTTATTCCGTGCTTTCCGAATGCGCGCTTGCAGCCGTTCAGACGCTTTTGCGAAGCGGCGTTGTCCCTGCTTCCCGTCAGTATGTCGATGTCCGTGAAACCGTGAACCGTTATCAGATGTTCCGTTATTTTCTCCAAGTCGGTTTCATCGTCGGAATAAACGCTCTTAAATCCATCCAACTCCCCGTCAATAACAATGGCGGGGAGTTTTGCAGCTCTTATTTTATCGATTGTGTCGTTGATTATTGTTATATCCCGGAATGCCTCGGCTGTGACAATAACGCCGTCAAATAAATCCGGCTCAATCAGGGAGTAAATTATGTTCTCATAATTCAGCAGATCATCGCCCTGCCAGTGGTTGTATATGTTTGAGTAGACCACTACATCGGTGTCTTTCCGGAATGCGGCTTCGGATATTCCGTATAGTATATCGCGCTGTTCGGACGCGTCAGCTCTTGCGGTAATGACCGCTATTCTTCTGCGCATAATATCACCCCGTTTACAGTATAGCTTGATTCCGCACTAAAGTCAAGAACAAAAGTGCATATTATGACTAAAAGGTGGATTAAACGAATATATGCTATTGAATTTCTGCATTGCAATGTGTATAATAAAATAAAGGCAATACCGCGCAAAGATTGTGCGTGTATTGCGCAATATGACGGAAAAGATGCAAGCAAGACGCGTACAAAATCCAATAAATGGTCTTTGCGCGGTGTTGCCCAAAAACAATGAGGTGATGCTAATGAAAATAAGCGAAAATTGCTACAAGCTGGAAAATACGGCTAATCCAATTTCGCCGAATGTATTCTGCGCCGACCCGACAGGCGTTGAGTACAACGGCAGACTTTATATTTACGGCACTAACGACCATCAGGAATATGAGGCAGTCGGCGATGACGGAAAGAACGACTATGTTCACATAAAATCCATCGTTATGCTGTCAACCGACGATATGGTGAACTGGGAATACCATGGCTTCATAGACATCGCAAAAATAGCGCCTTGGATAGTGAATTCATGGGCGCCGTCCATAACTTCCAGAGTTGAGGCGGACGGAAAAACTCATTTTTACCTTTACTTTTCGAACAGCGGCTGCGGTGTAGGAGTGCTTACGGCGGAACACCCTCTCGGACCGTGGAGCGACCCTCTCGGAAAGCCGCTGATCTATCAGAATATGCCGGGGCTTGAAAACTGTCCTGCGCCCTTTGACCCGGGAGTATGCCTCGACGAAAACGGCACAGGCTGGCTTGCGTTCGGCGGAGGGACCCCACCTGCAAGTAATACGCTGCACACAAATATACCTAAGATAGTGCGGCTGGGAAAGGATATGCTTTCGTTTGACAGCGATTTTGTTCCGATAGACGCTCCGTATTTCTTCGAGGCAAGCGAGCTGAACTACGAAAACGGAACTTTTATCTACACATACAGCACGGACTGGCAGTCAAGAGAAAACTGGAACAGAACAGACGTTCCGGCGCCGGGAATATGCAGCATGGGCTGTATGACGAGCAAAACTCCCCTTGACCCGGAAAGCTGGCAGTTCAAGGGCGGATTCTTCCTGAACGCCGGTGATTCCGGAATGGACTGGTGCAACAATCACACCCACCTTATCGAATATAAGGGAACAAGGTACATTCTTCACCACACACTTCACATTCAGGAGCGCACGAAAACAAAGGGAGGATTCCGCTGTATGTGCGTGGATCTACTGCCTTACACGGATACGGAATTCCCCGTCACAAAGGCAACACGCGAAGGCGTCACGCAGACTCAGCCGCTCGACCCGTATAAAGCTCACAGCGGTGCGGAGATGTTCACCTGCGCAGATATGTGGTACGAACAGATATCCACCGGCAAAATGGCTGTGAAGTCGCTGGCAGAGGGCGCATGGACTTACATAAAGGGCGTGGATTTCGGCAAGGGCACAGAAAAGCTGCTCATTACCGCAAAGGGCATGGGCGTTATCGAGCTTCGTCTTGATGACAGGAATGCCGAACCGTTGGGAGTGATCGAACTCGCAAATGATGGATTTGATAAAATTTCTGTGGTTCTTCCCACAAAAATAACAGGAATTCACAATGTATATTTTGCATTTTCAAGCAAGGACATCTGCCTTGAAAGATGGCAGGCTGAACGAAAGGAGTAACCATGAACAAGAAGATAACGGCTTTGATTTGTGCAGCGGCTATGCTGCTTGTTTCCGGCTGTTCCGAGCAGAACGGCTCGAATGATTCATCTATGCAGACGGAAAGCTCTGCCGACAGCGTAGATAGTGTGAGCAAAGCGGAAACAAGCGACAAACCTGACAACGAAACAATAATCGACAGCCTTAACAACGGAATAATAATCGACGAGGTAAGCGGAAATGTCTACAAAAACGAGAGTAACGCAAATCCCATCTCGCCGAACATATTCTGCGCCGATCCCACCGCGGTGGAATATAACGGAAGGCTTTACGTTTACGGAACGAACGACCAACAGCAGTCGGAAGAGGGAACAAAGAACGACTACGCCCATATCAAATCGCTTGTGGTATTTTCCACCGATGATATGGTAAACTGGATATATCACGGCAGGATAGAGGTCGGAGAGATCGCGCCGTGGATATATAACTCGTGGGCACCGTCGATAGTTTCCCGCGTTGAAGACGACGGACTTACGCATTTTTACCTTTACTTCTCAAACAGCGGCAACGGTGTGGGAGTTATTACCTCCACCGACCCTGTGGGACCGTGGACCGATCCGCTCGGCGAGCCTCTTGTTTATCAGAATATGCCTGGGCTGGAGAATTGCCCCGCGCCCTTTGACCCGGGCGTGTGCATTGACGAAAATGGCGTAGGCTGGCTCTCATTCGGCGGAGGCACACCGGCGGACGGCAACACTATGCACAGCAAGATCCCGAAGATAGCAAGGCTGGGAAAGGATATGCTGTCCTTTGACAGCGAATTTGTTTCCATTGACGCTCCCTACTTTTTTGAGGCGAGCGAGCTGAACTATATTGATGGGGTATATTACTATACATACTGCACCGACTGGCAGGATCACAAGACCGGCTGGAAGGAGTACGAGGGGGTCGACGTTCCGCCCGCGTGCAGCATGGCGTATATGACCACCAAGACCCCTCTCGACGCAGATAGCTGGGAATGCAGAGGACCCTATTTCTATAATGCGGGAGAGAACGCCGACGGGGCATCCGGACTTCGCTGGGCTAACAACCACACTCATTTCATTGAATATAAGGGCGTAAACTACATCATTCACCATACGCTTCTTCTGGAGGAGCTTATGGGAGGAAAAGCGGGCTTCCGCAGTATGATGGCAGACTATCTGCCCATGGACAAGGCGACTGGCGATATTCCCATAACTGCGGCAAGCAAGAAGGGCGTAGCGCAGATAAAGCTGGTCGACCCCTATACCTATAACAGCGGCGCGCTGATGTTCACCAGTGCGGATATCGGATACGACAAGGTAACGGATCCTGCCGCAAAAAGCACCGCCGACGGCGCGTGGATATATGTAAGAGGAGCGGACTTCGGCTACGGGGCATCAGAGTTTATCGCCGAGGTCAAGGGCAAGGGAAGGATAGAGGTTCGTCTTGACGATATCTCCTCCGAAGCCGCCGCGTTCGTCGAGTTCGACTGCGCGGATTATACCAAAATACGCTCGGACGGCTTTGCGCAGTTTGACGGAAGAAACCATAACGTTTATTTCGTATTTTCCGGCTCCGATATAGAGCTTAAGTCGTGGAGGTTTTCAAAGGGCGACGAGCAGCTTCGTCCCGAAGAGAGCATAGCCTCTACCGATATACCCTACAAGACGCTGGTATTTTCGGGACAGACCGAGCCCGGACCGAGCCCCTCTGCGATGCTCGACATTCCGAAGGACGGGGACTATTCCATAAAATCCTCTTCTTTTGACAAGGACAGCGCCATAGTCAACCTCGGGTTTATTAATACCGATACCGATGCGAAGTATAAGGTGCTTGTGAGATCGATGACGCTGGCAACCGAAAACGGAGAGGTTGAAATTCCCGTAAATAAGGAACTCGATCCCGCAAGCTCGACGGAAAACGGGCTTGAAAACGGCTGGGGCGGCTCCGAGGTCGGATCGCTGATTTACGGCACGGAGGAATGCGGAATATTCGCGGCGAAAACAGACATAGAATGGATAAACTATCGTCTGGCACTTAAAATAAACGGCGAAGAGACGCCGTTCACATCCATCACCTACAATGTCACCGTAAGCGGTCTTGAGCTTGACGGCTGACGGCGGCAGCGGAAAATCAGGAGAAAAAATGAAAAGACTTGTTTGGTTCGCCGCGGCGCTGACGGCTGTATTGTCGCTGACGGCATGCGCAGCGGAAGTGGGCACGGGCGCCGTGACGTCGAATCCGCTACCGTGCGTCACCGCCGAGCCCGAAAAAGAGGAGGATACCACAATGCTTGATAAGGATATCATAAAATCCACGATAACTTCAACCGACGACGGCAACGGAAACTACACAAATCCCGTTATTTTCGCCGACGTGCCCGATATTGATATAATCCGCGTCGACGACGCGTTTTATATGGTTTCGACGACCATGCACCTGTCTCCGGGGTGCCCCATAATGAAATCCTACGACCTTGTAAACTGGGAAACGGTAAATTACGTTTTTGATACACTGGAGGACAGTGATAATCTTGCCTTAAGAAACGGGGAAAACAATTACGGCAAGGGTCAGTGGGCGACTACCCTCAGATATAACAACGGTGTGTATTACGCCGGCTTCACTTCCTTCTCAACCGGAAAAACTTATATCTATCATACCGACGATATAGAAAACGGAAAATGGGACAGGTTCGTGTATGACGAGTGCTTCCATGATATGAGTCTTTTGTTCGACGACGACGGCAATGTGTATCTTATCTACGGCGGCGGACAGATATGGTGCGTTGAACTGGAAAAGGATCTGAGCGCGGTCAAGCCCGGAACCAAGAGAAAACTCATCAACAACGCGGGACTTGTCAAGGACTGCCTTGCCGAGGGTTCTCACGTCTATAAGCTGAACGGATATTACTATATTTTTATCATAACATGGCCTCCTCATGGCAGAAGAACGCAGCTTTGTTACAGAAGCGAAGCGCTCGACGGCGAGTGGGAAATGAAAGTGATAATCGACGATAATATGGGCTTCAGAAATGACGGTGCCGCACAGGGCGGTATCGTCGACGATAAGGATGGCAACTGGTATTGCTTTGTATTTCAGGATCACGGGGCGGTGGGCAGAACTCCCGTTTTGTCGACCATGACATGGGAGGACGGCTGGCCGGTAATCGGCGTTGACGGAAAGGTGCCCAAGACCGCTAAGATTCCTTTCGCGGGTCACGAGAAAAAGAGCGTCGTCACAAGCGACGAATTTATCAACTCACAGATAGTGAGATCCTATCACAGCTTTGCCGACACGCCCGAGGAAGCGGGCGAGAGCGATTATAACGGCTCTAACCTCGCGTTGGAATGGCAATGGAACCACAATCCCGACAACCGCCTTTGGTCGCTCACCGAGAGGAAAGGCTATCTGAGGCTGAGAACGGGCGATGTCTGCGGCACTGTTGCCAATGCGAGAAACACCCTTACGCAGCGAACCTTCGGACCGGAATGCGGCGCATATATAAAGCTCGACGTTTCGGAAATGAAAGAGGGCGATGTTGCGGGGTTTGCCGCCTTCGCGGAAAAATACGGTTATGTCGCCGTAAAAATCGAGGACGGGAAAAAATATATCGTAACGGTTTGGTATGACGATAACGACAACGTTGAACAGGAATTTGAAACGGAAAGGGTCGAAATAGCGGAAAACGAAGTGTATCTGCGGGTCGACTGCGATTTCAAAAACGCGGCGGACAAGGCGTATTTCTATTACAGCCTCGACGGCGAGAACTGGACGAAAATAGGAAACACGCTGCAAATGAATTATTACGGTCTGCATTTTATGGGATACCGTTACGCGATATTCAATTTCCCGACAAAGCAGTCGGGAGGTTATGTCGACGTGGACTTTTTCAGGGTGGAAAACAAGCTGCTCAAATAAACTGATAGATTCAATGCGTTTCAGCCGCGCAGGGGGTCAGACCTTGTGCGGCTTTTTCTTTTTCGGGCTGCTGTTTTTTCTTCTTTCGGGAGGAAAGAGTTTTTTCCATTGAAAAATAGCGGCTTTGTGTTATAATTTAAGTACGGTACTGCGGCGGTAACTGCACGAGAGCAAACCTCTATAACCAGTGGGTAACATCTGTCCCCGATGACGGCAGATACGCCGATGGCGACAATTCCGGTCTGTCCGCGACTGTTCTTTCCGTCAAAGACAATCAGATATTTCGACGCCGGAAATAACATTCACTTATTCAGCGCCATAAATCAGATTCCCTGTGATATTCAAAATCTAAAACGACGGATTCCATCAGCACAGTGATCCGTCGGTCTATGTGTAAAGGCATTGGAGGAACCATTATGAATTATACAAAATCAGTTGAAAAATGGGGCGTTTTCGAGTTTTGCTCCGAGGGAACCACCGCTGGCAACCCATTCCTGGAACGCAGTATCACTGTGCTATTTGAAAGCGATTCCGAGCGCAAAACCGTAAATGGTTTTTACGATGGGAACGGAATATACAAAGTAAGATTCATGCCATCGTTTGAGGAAGAATACCATTTTACGGTCTGCGGGAATTTTTCTGACAGGAAATACGAAGGAACTTTTTCTGTCACGCCGCCGTCGGAAAACAATCACGGCTGCGTAAAGGTACATAACAAATATCATTTTCAGTATTCCGACGGAACACCTTATTATCCTGTCGGCACGACCTGTTATGTATGGAATCTGCAAAGCGATGACCTTATCGCAAAAACACTTGAAACTCTGAGAAATTCCCCGTTCAACAAGATACGTTTCTGCGTATTTCCTAAAAGCTACTGCTACAATTCACGTGAGCCGCGCTCCTATCCATACGAGGGTACTCCGGTTGACGGAAGTGCTATCACAGAGGACAATGTTTGGGGCTACACTCCGGACTCCAAGGGCAACAACTGGGATTTTGAGAGGTTTAACCCCAAGCATTTTCAGCATATTGAATACTGTATCAGCAAGCTTCAAAAGCTGGGTATTGAGGCAGATATTATCCTCTTTCACCCGTATGACCGCTGGGGCTTCTCAACAATGACACCGGAGCACAACGAACTTTATCTGAAATACACAGCGGCAAGGTTTTCGGCTTTCAGAAATGTATGGTGGTCATTTGCTAATGAATATGACCTGATAAAAAACAAGAGCATTGAGGACTGGGAACGATATGCGCAGATAATCGTAGAAAGCGACCCATATGATCACCTGCGATCAATACATAACGGTAATCAGTTTTACGATCATACAAAGTCATGGATAACGCACTGCAGCATTCAGCGTTCTCCGGAAGGAACATCCGAGTGGAGAAAAAGCTATGGCAAACCGATAGTAATTGACGAAATGCTATACGAGGGAAATATTCAGTATGCGTGGGGCAATATTTCGCCGCAAGAGCTTGTTCGGAGGTTCTGGGAAGCACTTTGCCGCGGCGGCTACGGTGGTCATGGCGAAACCTACATAGACGATAAGGCGGTATGGTGGTCTCATGGCGGAGAGCTTAAAGGTGACAGCCCGGAAAGAATAGCTTTTATGCGAAAAATACTTGAGGAAGCTCCGGACGGCGGATTGCGACCCAAAAACATGGAATGGGACGAGATATGTGTGGTTCCGGAAGATGAAAATCTAGCTGATGAAACCGGTTATCACCTGTTTTATAACGGGATTTCGCGTCCGGGATTCAGATATTATCATATTGACGATAATAATATATACACCGTCGACATTATAGACACATGGAACATGACGGTTGAGAATGTCGGAAGTTTTAAGGGACGTTTCAGAATTGATCTGCCCACAAGAGAGTATCTTGCGGTTAGAATTAAGAAAGCAGAGGATGGGATAGAATAATGTTCGCCCCGATATGTTTGGTTCTGAAAAAAGAACTGTGTAAACGCGAATAATCCCGAAAAATATAGAGTAACATATCGATAAATCCCATTAAATAAAGATTTTCGGATAAAGAAAACGGACACCAATCAAGATACGCATTGTATCAAAATTGGTGTCCTGTTATGCGTCTGCCGGGAATAAAAGATCTGGTGTTGCCATAATGTTATCCTCTTTTCGTGAAGTGTTGCCTGATAATTCGATTGTATCTGCTGTTTCCATTTTGTCACAGGTAATAAATTGTGTCAAGGATTATGCATTTTAACAAAGTATATTGCGGAATAACCGCAACTCAAATTCTCGTAAATCGCCGTTTTCTGTTCTTGATTTTCTATAATAAATCTGCGCTATGTGTCCACATTACATTTGGTTTAATCCTTGACAACGCAAGAAATTGATGGTAAAATTTTGCCAAAGTAATATGTATTCGAGGATAAACATGGAGATAGCAATTTGTGATGACGATGAGCTTTTCAACGAAATAATGAGCGAAAAGCTTTCGACAGTACTGAATAAAAACCAAATTAAATATAATATTACACCGTTTTTTAACGGCTCTGAGTTAATCACTGCGTTAAATGATCAATTAAACCGTTTTGACGTTGTTTTTCTTGATGTTGATATGCCCGGAGTAAACGGTGAAAATGTTGCACAGTATATCAACTCTTCAAAAGCGTCAATCCCTGTCATTTTTGTCACTAATCATGACGACTTTGTGTTTTCATCGTTTAAATACAGGCCGTTCGGATTCTTAAGAAAAAGCCATGTTGACAGCGAACTTGAAGAAGCTGTTATCCGCCTTGATAATTATCTTTCCAAATCAGGGCAATGCTACACTTTTACCTTTCAGGGTAAACTGATTTCTCTGCCGTATAACAAAATAAAGTATATCGAAGCATACGGGCACGAGGTCGTTATACATACAACCGATACCGATATCCGAACGACAAGATCCTTATCGGAAACAGAAAAAGCCTTATCGTCTTATGGATTTATCCGCATACATAAATCATTCATTGTAAATACACGCTTCATTTTTTCGGTAGAACGCAATAATATTATCCTTACCGATAACAACTCACTCCCTGTCAGCAGAACAAAAACCGAAGAAATCAAGCAGGCTATGATAAAATTTGCGAGGGATTAGTATGGGACTACTTTCAACCGTTACAGAAATTATTGCAACAATCTGCGAAAATGTTATTATCCTGTGGTTCCTTACATCTTTTTTCGGTGCAAAATATACAGGCATAAAGAAATATTCGGCATTTGTTGCCACAGTCGTAATTACAACAGCATTCACATCATTTCTTTCAAACATACTGCCTGATAAGTTTCTTCTGTGCACAGCAGGATTTATAATTCTGCTTATACTATATTGCCGCTTGTTTCTGCACGGTACACTTCTTTGTCATATTCTGTTATCGGTAATAGCCGAAACCTCACTCGTGCTTGTTGCAATAAGTATTTACACCCTGTCGGGAAATTTTATGTCGCAATCCCCGGCGGAAGCTGTCGGCGACAGCAACGGTTCTCAGCACATTGTAATTCTTATTATATCAAAAGTTGTTCTGTTCGGTTTACTCGGATTGATACTGCTTCTCACCCGTAAGAATAAAACCGAACTGCACAGAAATGAATGGAGCGCATTCAGTGCCGTTTTTGCCGCTACACTGCTCAGTGGTATATGTATTTACAAAATTGAACTCGGAATTAAATTAGGAAGCGCAAATAAGATACTCTTTTTCATACTGACAGTGGTGGGACTTATTATAATAAACATAATATCATTCTATATGTTGGTAAGAATTTCTCGCGAGCATAAAGAAAATATCAGAAAATCCATGCTACTCGTTCAGATAAATGAGCAGGCTAACAATCTTGATGAAATGCGCAGAATGTATAATGAACTGCGTAAGATACGCCACGACATCAAAGGTCAGTTAGGCACGGTCAGCGAACTTATCAGAAGCGGTAAGAGCGAGCAGGCTTTATCTTTCCTTGAAAATGCAGGCATTTCTCTGGCGGATATAAATATACCCGTACACACCGATAATGAAATACTCAACGCCATACTTGTTTTTTTGAACAGCAAATGCTCCGCTTCCGGCATAACGCTCAGGACGAATGTGATGTCATCGGATATAAGTCGCTTTTCAGCGGCTGATATAAGCGTTATTCTTACCAATCTCACCACAAATGCGATAGAAGGGAGTGTCCGATCACACGGTGAAGAAATATTGCTCGAGCTGTCCGTACAGTGCAATTATTATTGTATCAGAGTTGCAAATCAGATCGAAAAATCCGTCCTCGAAAGCAACCCAATGCTCATAACCACAAAGAAAGACAAAACAGCTCACGGTTTTGGTGTGGCAAGCGTAAAAATGCTTGCCGAAAAATATAACGGTATGACATCCTTCTATGAAAGAAACGGACAGTTTATAGCAGATGTCTGGTTGAAATTATCAGATTTATAAATTGACTCTTTTAAAGTGAATATCTTATTTTATCCCCGAAAAGCATAATTTCGGGGATTTTTGTTGCAATTTTTGCATTTCAGGAAGAAAAACATACAGTTTGGGAAAAAGCCATTGATTATCATCGGGTATTTTGTATAATTATGCTGTAAAGGGATTATTTTTAACAATTTCTTTTTATTTTGAAAGGAGCAATATGACAAACACTAATATAATCACAACGAATAATCTCTGTAAAAATTACGGAGTAGGCGTCAACGCCGTGCGGGCACTCAAAAATTGCAACATAGAAATACATACCGGAGAATCTGTGGCTGTAACAGGCGCTTCAGGCTCAGGAAAAAGTACATTCTTGACATTGGTAGGCGGCATCACAACAGCCTCCGACGGAGAAATCGTAATAAACGGCAAAAATATCACTTCAATGAGCGAAAAGGAACTGGCTAAGTTCAGACTTGAAAACATCGGCTTTGTTTTTCAGGCATACAACCTCATTCCCGAAATGACAGCATATCAGAATATTATTCTGCCATTGAAGCTGGCACATAAGAAAATTGATAAGAAATATTTGTCGGATATTTGCAATAAGCTTTCAATTTCCGACAGGTTATCGCATCTGCCATCCGAGCTTTCAGGTGGGCAACAGCAAAGAGTGGCGATAGCCAGAGCACTTATTACAAAGCCGTCTATATTGCTTTGCGATGAGCCTACAGGTAATCTCGACAAAAAATCGAGCGAAGATGTACTTGATCTGCTCACTCAGCTTTGCGCAGACAACGGATGTACACTTATACTGGTTACCCATGATAAATCTGTCGCAGACAGAATGGGACGTATAATAACTATCAGCGATGGCGAAATATTGGAGGACTGAATGGCATCATTATATATAGCTTTTAATTATATACGCCGTCATTTGCCAAAATTTCTTCTGATTTGCTTTTGTTGCTCTATACTGATTTCATCGGCGGTTATGATTCCGATAAACAGTAGCATTTCAAATTTCGGAGGATTTTTACAGGCAAACAGCTCAAAAAGCAATTACAGCAGACTGTTTTTCAACACAGGAGAAGATGTAGACTACTCTTCCCTTGCCGAGCGGTATTGCGGTTTAATTGGCATAACAGGATATACAAATTTACAGAACCATGAATACTGCATAGGATATGCAGATGAGATTGCTCGTGATTCTCTCAGCGTGAAACTTATAAACGGAAAGTTACCCGAAAATAAAAATGAAATTGCCGTTACTGACAGTATGCTTGAAATATTGAACGTAAATATCGGCGATACAGTCACTCTTGATATGACTTCCGAAAGCCCGGGACAGCGCAAATTTGTGATAACAGGTACTGTCAACGATTATTACAGCCTGTTCACAAACGGAGAACATCAACTTGTTGCCGGTGACAACAGCGGATTTGCAAGAGCTTTTCCTCGTATCCTATGCGGAAAACAAAATGATTATCTGCAAAAAAACATAGTATCGAACGCTGTTTGCAATTACTATGCGGAACTTGACGAAAACTATAATATTCCGTTTTTTTCAAGCGATGGTTTTTCTGTCAACGACGAACAAAGCGTCAGATTTTATAACTCTTACTATAGTTCAAATGCCGATACGGTTTTTTCATATATATCTGCCGTAGCAATTATAGTAGGAATCTTCTTCGGTGTGTATATCCTGTCTCTTATACACATCTGACGCTGCCGACGATAAGGCTC
>UQBC01000036.1 GCA_900539195.1 uncultured Oscillospiraceae bacterium | reverse complement strand
TTGCATGTGTTAGGCGCGCCGCCAGCGTTCGTCCTGAGCCAGGATCAAACTCTTTGTTAAATGGTATATTCAAGCTCTCGCTTTAAATATCAAAGTTTGATTGCTCTGCTGAACGCTAACTTGCTATCTATTAGCACGTTATTTTGTGTTCATCCAGAATTTCTTGTTATTCTCATAAAGAATCTCAAGGTAATGTTTTTAATTCTGTACTGTTCAATTTTCAAGGAACTTTGTGCCGCTCTTGCGACAGCTTATTTATTATATCACATTCATTCGAGTTTGTCAAGCACTTTTTTGAAATTTTTTAAATTTCTTTTTTCAGAGTTTTGAACTTTTTACCAGTCGGTCACCGTGCTTCCGCCGTTTCTTCCATCCGGTTTTTTCAGCTCTTCTTCGTACCCTCGACTGCCCTCTTTCTCGCTGTTCAAGCGGTTTCAGACTTCCTCAAGTACCCTCTGTTTTCGTGCCCTCTCGTTTGAGTGCTTGTCTATTATATCACGGAAAACGACATTTGTCAACGTTTTTTTCAAAGTAAATTTACATAAAACTTACTCGTTTAATCCCGTTTTTAAAGGCACTTTGTACAATCAGCCGTAAAAAGCTGTCTGTAAATTCTATTTACTGCATTTTTCTGCTATTTAATGTATTTTATCAGCTTTTTACCGCCGTCTTTTTCGGATACCTTCCGGTAAGGATTCTCTCCCTTATGTATACCAGCGTATCCTCCTCGCCGTATCTTTTCAGCATTATCAGCATTTTTCCAAGAAGCTCCATAGTTTCCGGGTGCATCATATAGTGTTTTCTGTTCTTGTTAAAATATTCAAACGGCATACTGTCGTTATAATTCTCTTTATAATATGTCTTACAAGCCGCCACCCTGTCGCAGAACATCTCCACAACATACTTTACAGGCATCTTCATTCCCTGCATCGCAGAACCCGGTTCCTGTCCGTAATCTATCCAGTATTCAAAGTGATGCCTGTTCCTTCCTTTATGATGAAGCCACGCCTCGCTTTTTCCCGTCACACGTCTTTCGGTCGTATTCGGACTTTTATCTCCCGTGTAAAATACCACACCGCTTATGAATTCCTTCGGCGAGTATTTTGACAGATCGTGCATAAGCCCTTGCTTATAAAGACCGACCTTGAAACACAGCCTCATCACTTCCATCTTGTGATGATTGATCGTGCTTAAATGTCCCTTGAAATTCTCCTTAATATTCACGCTTATCCTTCTTTCGTTCTTTCGAGATACTTTCTGAAGTTATCGATATATCTTGTTTTAAAGCTGACGCTTGTTATTTCTTTGTATGGAATTTTGGTTTC
The DNA here is from genome assembly GCA_900539195.1 of uncultured Oscillospiraceae bacterium. Taxonomy (GTDB): domain Bacteria; phylum Bacillota; class Clostridia; order Oscillospirales; family Ruminococcaceae; genus Ruminiclostridium_E. The sequence continues at coordinate 24,261 of UQBC01000036.1, read as the reverse complement.
TTCCTGCCATTTTCCTTCTGCGTCAAACTCTCTCATCGTCAGTTTATTCTTCCCCGCCTTTAAGATTATCCCTATATGGAATATCTTTTCATTTTCATTCTCGACTATCGCCCATTCACCGCACTCACGGAGCGAATTGAATATGCTCTGCCACGTGCTTATATCAATTCCGGGATCTTTGATCTGCTCTGCAACCCCGTTCAGTCTGTTTATCTCTTCGCAGATATCATTCTTGATTTCTGCTTTTTGCAGTTCGTCAATTTTACGGATCGTATATCCGTTAAGTTCAAAGTCGTTTTCTTCCTGTCCGAGGACAAATCTGTCGTTGAAATCATTGATATAGTAATACCAATAGCTTTTGTCATATTCGTAAAAGCACCTGCATATATGGTGCTTTTCAACGCACTCTCTCAGCACCGATATTTTCTTACTGCGTTTCATATTTTTCCTCACTAAAAAGCAACTGCCGCATATATAACACGGCAGTTTCATATTTACAAAAGCCGTCAGCCTTATTCTATCACAGCCGACCTTTAATTTCAAGTCCGAAAGTCATTATCGTTCTTCCGTCAATTGTTACACTCTCACCTTCTCCCTCTCTTTTTCATTGCATTCTTTATTCTCCGCCGCTTTATCCAGCTTTATATCCGGCTCGTCACCGCCGTGCTTATCATTTTTCTTCTTTTCGTCTATATGCGACTGGTCGCTGACAACAAGAATATCACCCTGCTTTATTACAGTGCTTCCGTTAGGTACGACCATATCGCCGTTTCTCTTTATCATTATAATAAGAAGCGTAGTCGGCAGATCAAGCTCCTTTATAGTCTTTCCCTTCCATAAATGCTTTGGACCTATCTCATATTCCTTGAGCAATATATTTCCGCTGTCCCTGTATGACGGAATGCTAAGTATAACATCATCTCCGGCATTTATCACCGTATCGCCTTTCGGAACGATAGTGCTGTCGCCGTGTTTTATCATAAGCACAAGCGAATCGTCGGGAAAATCTATCTCACTTATCTTGTGTCCGTTCCAGGTGTGAGTATCCGATACGAATATACGCATCATATTGAACTGCGGAGTTTCGTCCTGATAGTCGTTGAATGTCTTCAATACACTGCTTTCGTTATCAATGAGTTTAAGCCCCGTTGCGACCTTCGGCAGTAACGTTCCCTGAAATGCAACGGAGATAAGGCAGACGCACACTACTATATTGAACAGATTGCTGTCCGTGTACACATCGCTCACCGTAGCCATTATTGCGAAAACGATGGACGATGCACCTCTCAGCCCCGACCACGCTATAAACAGCCTGTCAGCCCATGTATACCCCTTTGAGCATATCGCAAACACCGCAGCAGGACGTGATATAAAGGTCATCACCGCAAATATTGCGAGTGCCGGAAGTATTATGCCCGGGAGCTGAGAAGGATTCGACAGCAATCCCAGCAGGAAGAACAGCATTATCTGGCTCAGCCCCGTTATTCCGTCGAAGAAATGCACAAGCTGCGCCTTATTCTCGCCTATGTTGCTGTTACCGATGATGATACCTGCTATGTATACGCTGAGGTATCCGTTACCGCCGAGCAGTATAGGTGCGGAATATGCCGCAAATATCATCGCCATCATAAAAATTATGTCAAAGCTGTTTTTCGACAGCTTCACCTTTTTCATTGCAAATACTGCGGCAAATCCCATTGCAAAGCCGAACGCAACACCGAGGACTATCTGCAGCACCGCAAGAAGACCAAGCTGTGAAATATCATCACCTGCCATTATCGCAAGTGCAATGATCGTCAGCATATAAGAAAATGGGTCGTTGGAGCCGCTCTCGATTTCCAGCAGTGAAGCCAGACCGCCACGCAGGTTCAACTGCTTTGAACGAAGTATCGAGAACACCGATGCCGCATCGGTAGACGAAATAACCGCACCGATAAGAAAGCTCTCTTTTATATCGAATCCTATCAGGAAATGACAGCCTGCCGTAGTAATAAGCGCCGTAACTATCGTACCGAGTGAAGATAAAAGTCCCGCACGCAAAGCGACAGGTCTTGCCGCTTTCCAGTTGGCAGAAAAACCGCCGCAGAACATTATAAATATAAGGCATACCGTACACACCTGCTCGCTGAGCTGATAGTTGTCAAACGGTATCTTCAAAATACCGTCCGAGCCGCATATCATACCCAGCGCCAGGAATATAAGCAGGCTCGGAACACCTATCTTTGTTGACAGCTTATTGCCTACAATGCAGACAATGATGATTGCCGAAAAAAAGAGCATTACAAATTCCATCGTTCACCGTTCCTTCTGTTCAAATATTTTCTCTGTTTAACTGTTTAAAAAAAATAAGCTGTCAATGTGATTTGAAAGTCACCATTGACAGCCGATTTTTACTATTCTTAAAGGCGTCAGCCGCTGAATGCGACGTCTTTATTTGCCTGCAAGCTTAGCGATTATTTCAGCCGCCTCATCAATACCGCAGGTAGCCGTATTGATGCACAGATCGTAATTCAGGCATTCGCCCCAGTTACGTTCCGTATAATACTTGTAGTGCCTGCGCCTTGCCTTATCCTTCTGTCTGATAATCGAAAGCGCCTCGTCCTTGCTTATATTGTCATGCTCGCAGATACGTCCGCATCTGAAATCATCCGTAGAATGCACGAAAACATCAAATGTACTGTACTGCTCCCTCAGCACATAGTCCGCACAGCGACCGACTATAACGCACGGACCTTTATCCGCAAGAGCCTTGATAACTCTGCACTCCGCCGAGAAAAGCTGGTCGGTAAGCGGCTGTGTGTACATACCGTTTATCGCAAGATTGTAAAGAAAACTGGTCGTTGTCGTCTGCTCCGCACGTTCTATGTATTTGGGATCAAATCCGCTTTCCTTTGCGGTAACATCAATTATCGTCCTGTCGTAATAGGGGATTGAAAGTGCTTTTGCGACCTTTCTGCCGATCTCGCTTCCTCCGCTTCCGTACTGTCTTGAAATAGTGATTATTTTTCCCATAATCATTCCTCCGTTTGTGCTTTATTCTTATGCCTGCTGTACCTGTGCCGAGGATTTATCCTGTTTGTCATACATTTTCGATATGACATTCTTATAGATCCTGCGCATAAGGAGTATCGCAACAATAAGTCCTAACAAATCGCTTACAGGGAGCGACCACCATATGCAGTCAACCCCTCCGATAATGCCGAACAGCCACGCAAAAGGCAGTGTCGGCACAATAAGCCTTACTATAAATACTATCATGCTGTAAAAGCCGTTTCCGAGCGCCTGGAAGCCCGAGCTTAACACTATCGACACTCCGGCAAATACAAACGATACGCTGAATATTCTGAGCGCCGTTTCACCGAGCCTTATCATATCATCCGTCGGAGCGAACATTCCCAGTAACTGCGCCGGTATAAGCTGGAACAGCAGCAATCCGATTATCATTATCACAACCGAGCAGATAACACCGAGCTTCAGCGTATCCGTTATACGCTTCGGCTTTCCTGCCCCGTAGTTATAGGCTATGATAGGAACTATTCCGTTATTCATACCGAACACAGGCATATATACGAAGCTCTGCAGCTTGAAGTATACGCCGAATACCGTAGCCGCCGCAGGCTCATACGCTTTCAGTATTATATTCATACCGAACGTCAGCACCGAAACCAGCGCACTCATTATAATAGAAGGTATTCCGACGGCATATATTGTCTTTATCGTACCTAAATTCAGCCTGAATTTTCTGAATACAAGCCTTAATTCTTTGTTGTGGAAGTGGTGCAGTAAAAATCCTACCGCCGCCGCTATTATCTGACCTGTTACAGTGGCGATTGCCGCACCCGTAACTCCCATTGCGGGTATTCCGAGAAAATCAACACCGAAAATAAACACAGGATCAAGCACTATGTTTATAACCGCACCGAGTATCTGCGACACCATCGAAAGCAGTGTCTTGCCCGTCGCCTGCAATATACGCTCGCCGTATATCTGGAAGAATAATCCGAGCGAGCCGCAGCATACGATTGACAGATATTCAACACCATATCCAGCTATGATTTCGGAATGTGTCTGTATCGAAAAAAATGCAGGTATCGCCGTAAGCCCTACTATTAAAAATATAACATAGTTCAAAGCGGTAAGAATAAGCGCATGAGTTGCCGCAAGACCTGCCTCATAAGGCTTCTTCTGTCCGAGATAGCGTGATACAAGCGCATTCATGCCAACGCCAAGCCCCGTCTGAAACGCTATCATAAGGCTCTGCATCGGAAACGCCATACCTACTGCGGTCAGTGCGTCCGGGTTTATCTGTGCCACAAATACGCTGTCAACAAGGTTATACATTGCCTGGATAAGCATTGATATAACTATAGGTAGCGACATTGTAACAAGCAGCTTATTTACAGGCATTACGCCCATCTTGTTTTCTTTTGTCTGTTCCAATTTTCTTTTCTTTCCTTTATTCTTCTCTTTATTTCTTTTAATTCAGTATACCATAAATCCACGCATTTTGCAAGCCGCATACACAAAAATCGTCCTTAAAATCTTATTGACCCAACCGCCTTATTGTGATACAATAGCAGTATATAAGCTTAGAAAGGAGAAGAATATGAACGATATAAAAGCCGTGCTGTTCGACCTTGACGGCACTCTGCTCGACTCGATGTACGTCTGGCAGTACGTTGACGAGGAATTTCTGCGCAGACGTGGCATAACTCCGCCCGATGATTACGGCAGGCAATGCAGCCACCGCTCTTTTTACGAAACAGCATTGTACACAAAAGATCTTTTCAGTCTTCCCGAAACGCCCGAACAGCTTATGCAGGAATGGACAGACCTTGCCATAGATGAATACCGCCACAACGTAAAACTAAAACCCTTCGCTCGTGAAACGGTTGAGCTTGCGATAAAAAACGGCTACAAGACCGCCGTATGCACCTCGCAGACCCCCGAGCTTTACACCCCCGTGCTTCATCACACAGGACTGTGGGGAATGTTTGAAACGATAAGCTCCGCCGCCGTTTTCGGCAAAGGCAAACAGTACCCCGACATATATCTAGATACCGCAAAAACGCTCGGCGTACCGCCCGAAAACTGCATTATGCTCGATGACGTATCCGCTTCTCTCAAAGCCGCAAAGCAAGCGGGCATGATGACTATCGGTGTGATTGAACCGATAAGCAGTCAGGATATGAAAGAAATGGAGCTTTACAGCGACAAGCTTGTAAAAGAACTTGATGAAAATATATTCACATTTTAACGGAGGCAAAGGCAAATATGAAGAAAATGATGATGAGCAGATTGTCTGCTCTTGCGCTGACAGTAATCATCGCTGTCACTGCAACAGGTTGTAGCAATGCCGTAACAAGCGGCGAACAGACAAATTCAGGCGAAGCCTCTCAAGCAATCGAATTTCCTAACTCTAAGGTCAGCATTTCCGACGGCAAGTTCAACGTTGACGGTAAGGAACTCTGGATAAACGGCGCAAACACTCCCTGGCAGAACTGGAACGATTTCAGCGGCAATATGGACGAAGAATTCTGGGATAAGACTTTTGAGGAGCTTGTCAGCGATGGCATCAACTGTACGCGTATCTGGATAAACTGCAACGGCGAAAATGTAGTAAGGCTGAAATCCACAGGCGCAATTAAGGGCATAAATGAACAGCACTGGAATGATCTGGACAAGCTTTTTGCCCTTGCCGAAAAACACAGGATATACATTATGCCTACACTGCTTTCATTCGACCATTTCAAAAACACAAACAGCTCCGCAGAAAAGTGGCGCAAGCTTGCCACAAGCAAAGAAAACTGTGACGACTACGCCGAGCAGTATGTAAAAGAATTCTGCAAACGTTACGGCGAAAACGAATATCTTTTCGGTATCGACCTTATGAACGAGCCTGACTGGGTTCACGAAAACTCCGAGTGCGGTCAGCTTAAGTGGAGCGACCTTTGCTATCTGTTCGGTAAATGCGCCTCCGTTATCCACGAAACCTGTTCAACTCCCGTAACCGTAGGTCTTGGCATAGTAAAGTACAATTCCGACAAATATGAGGGCGACAAGATATCCGACGAAAACCTCAAAAAGGTAACCGGCGATGATAAGGCTTATGTAGACTTCTACAGCACGCATTACTATATGTGGGAAAAGCAGTATTTCGGCTTCCCGTTCGACAAAACGCCTGAACAGTTCGGACTTGTGACCGACAAGCCATGCCTTATAGGCGAAACCTCAAACGATGACGAAAAAGAAGCCGGAATGACGCTCACCGAAAAGTATAAATCAACCTATGAAAACGGCTGGAACGGTCTTATGGTCTGGATGGAACCACGCACCGACGAAGAATACACATGGTACCGTTATGACCTTACAAAGGTTGCCACAAATGCGATGCTGAAACTTATTCCCGAAAAGATCGACCCACTTGGCGTACACGGTTATTCAACCTCAGATACTTCCGAGAGCGGTGCGGAAGAAAGCGGTAATTGATATGCATGACATCACAAATCAGCGTAAGATTATCAGAAAGCACTTTTTCTTCAAAGGAAGAGTTCAGGGCGTAGGGTTCCGCTACAGAGCACAGAATGCCGCCTCAATGTACAGTGTGACAGGTTGGGTAAAGAATTTATATGACGGTTCTGTGGAGATGGAAGCGCAGGGTCTTGAAGAAGATATAGACAAAGTGATTCAATCACTTCAGAACAGCCGCTACATCGTTATAGACGATATGTATGTTGCCGACCGCCAGCCCGACCCTCACGAAACCTCATTTCGCATCAAAGACGAATATTAAAGCAATATATTAAAAGAAGTAACAAGACGCTACCGCACTTGTTACTTCTTTTTTTATTTGCCGATAAAACTACGATACCTCATGCAAACAACATTTTCTCAAACAGAAAAACTCCGCCACCTGTTTTCGGGGGGGGGGCGGAGTGCGTATTCAGCGGAATTCAATAAAGCGTTTACAAGGGTTACTAAGCGCACATTTTTTCTAATTCACAAAATTTTCCAATTACGTATAGATATGCGCTCTCTACACGAGCGAGAAATTCTTCTTCACGGCCGGAAATCACAGTATAATCGTTCCCTCTCAATTCAGCGCCTGAGTGTTCAACAATATCTGGGAATTCGAAAATACCGTTTTTTGGGTTTAAGACTTCACTACAGTAGTTCATTATTAGCCTACTCTCTCGCTCGGGCAGACTGCTATCTATGCTATTTAAGAAGTCTATAAGCTGTTTATATTTCTTGTAATCTATTAGCTGGAAATCTTTAATAAAACGCTCTACTCTGTTTAAAGCTTTTCTTACAGTCTTTCTCTCTTGTGTATTCATTTATTATCTCAACCTCCGTTTTATTTGTAGTATTTTTATGTTGCTTAGCTGAAGTCCACCTACATCGCTTGTATAATGATAGCACAATTTTATAGCCTTGTCAAGCACATTTTTCTTATGATTTTATTTTCTGCTGATCCGAATTTGCAAATGCGTTTTTCTATTTTTAATACCCAAACCATTGTCAAAGAGCATATCAGTACTCCTCGGGAGTAATGAAAACGATGTGTTCGTTTTCTGCGAATGCCCAAAAATACCTTTCGTTATAAATGAAAACTTGCATATACGACGTTTTATAGTCAGGATTTTTTTTGAAAATACATCTCAGAGATTCGTATGCTACCCACAACGCCGTAATTAAATCATCTTCAAATATTTTCATACAGTCTTTTGTGAAGAAAAGACTGTTTTTTATTTTACTCCAATCATATAATTCGTCGTCATCTTCAGTTGCCTGTTCATCATAGTATAAAGGTGATGTCATTTCTTTAAATGTCAATAAGGCTTCCTCGTCAAGTTCCTTTAAAATTTTTGATTCGAACATATCAACAGCGAGTTTTAAAGGATCTCTTTTTCTGTTATATAACGTCATAATACTACTTAACATAATTTTTACCTCTTTTTAATAAATTTTATTTCTGAAAGCAATTTTTCATCGAAAGTGGGGTATATGCCCCATTTCGGATAAAAGGCTACAAGTGCCTATGCGTCTTTTCAACTTCCCATAATTATCCCTCCTATACTTTTATCGTTTGTTTCACAGCACGCCTGCTCTTTTTGTAGGCTTCATAAATATTGTATCATAATTTTTTGAAAAGTCAACCATTTATTTAATTTTTCTGACATCAGCTTACTTTTTCACATTGTTATTGTGTCACTTCACATAAAAAGCATTTCCGCTTTATAAATACAACGTTATTAATTGCTTTATTTGCTTGTCAGGTATCGACAATCGCACTCTCACTATCCCGTCAACTTACAGAAAACTATCGTCATGTACAGCAAACCTTGTGCATTCATTACTTAGGCGTGTGTACACAGACGCTCATAAACAAACTCCACTAAACGCAAAAATCCGCCGTTCAACACGAACAGCGGATTTTTTGTATTCAATTCTCATCAATCGTTTAAAGGGTGTGCCGACAGCAGAAGTTACGCAATCCGTCAACATTCAGAACAGCGAACTTGAAGCGGCTCACAGCCGCAAAAAGCGGTCACAGCAACCCACCGTGACCGCCACATATCAAATTACCACTTTCTTTAATCCCGCCGTTTCGCCGCCCTCAGTCAATCCCAAACATTTCCAAAGGCGGAACTTGAAGCGGCACATTGCCGCAGGCGGAATTGTCAGCGGCGACCCACCGCAAAAAGCGGTCACGGCAACCCACCGTGACCGCCACATATTAAATTATCACTTTGTGTAACCCCGCCGTTTCGCAACCCTCAGCCAACCTCAAACATTTCCAAAGGCGGAACTTGAAGCGGCTCACAGCCGCAGGCGGAATTGTCAGCGGCGACCCGCCGCAAAAAGCGGTCACAGCAACCCACCGTGACCGCCCATATTCAAATTATCGCTTTCTTTGCCGCCCGCCGTTTCGCCGCCCTCAGCCAACCTCAAACATTTTCAAAGGCGGAACTTGAAGCGGCACATTGCCGCCTTACTTTAAGATAGGTGCAAATCTGATACGGATATTCGGCATCTTCGTGATAGTCGAATAAGTGTTCAGCATCCAGTCCTCACTGCCGTCGTTTACGTTCTCACCGCTTGCAGGAGGCGCAAATATCTTGAGCGTCATGTCAGCTTCACCGTCAAGAGGCTTTTCAAAGAATGCCGACATAAAGTCAATCGTCTTTGCGTGAGGTGCCTTGTAGAACCACTTACCGTTGATTTCCATCATAAGATTAAGCTCTGCGTCCTCATCCTCAAATGTGATTTCACAGAACGTGGGGTTCTTTTCAAAGTGCAGAGGTATCTCGATACCCTCAGCGTCCTCAGAACCGCCCCAACGTAATTTTACGGGGAACTGTGCTCCGCCCTCGCTTTTCATTTCGGGATAGAAATATTCGTCGTGAATAATTTCCTTGTAGGTCTGCATTACCGGCTGCTCAATACCGCAGTCAGCATTGTTCGGATCCTCAATTTCAAGTCCCAGTCTGCCTCTGTCACGGAACTGATAGAATGTAAAGCCGTTGAACCAGCCCTGATCCTTGTCGTTCTTGAGCATATCGCAGAATTCCTTTACCATTTCAGCCTGCTCGTAAGGTCCCGTTACATCGCCGTCAGCGTTGAATTCGCTCATTACCATAGGCTTCTTTACTCCGCCGCAAAGCTCTCTGTAACGCTTTTCCGACAGCTTAGTAAGATTATATGTATCTGCCACCTTACTTCTGCCGAAAGAGTTTCCGCCCTCGTCCGCAACGTCAAAAGGCCAGCCCCAGTGAAGAGCCATGTACTTGTCAACAGACCATATATCCGTTGCTCTTACAGCGTCGGCAAATTCCTTCTCCATCTCGATTTCTCCGCCCTTTTCGGGATGCTCCACACCGCCGATACAGAGAATAGTCTGTACGTTGGGCGCAAACTTCTTTATTACTTCACGGGCGTGGATATAGAAATCAGCCACCTGCTGATATGTTGCACGCTTTGTAAACGAGAACCAGTTACCGGTAGCCTCGTGGTTTATTCTCAGCTGCATACGACCGAATGTCGAAAGCTCCTTGCCTATCTGTTCAAGATGCTCGTCCGTAACATTCGGATCTATTGTCATCGTAAGTATAACGTCCTGTCCGTGACGTCTTACATCACGCATACAGGTGAAAGGCTCATCGTCGGTCGTTCCGCCGATACCGCCCTTATATGTAAAATAGTCGTCATAGGGATAATCCCACTGGAATGTGATCTCCTTGTCCTTGAAAGCGTTTCTCGCTCTTGCAGGCCATGTTTCGTCAAGCGGATAATAGCAATACATAAGGCTTACCGCTCTGTGAGGTCTGCCCAGCTTGTTCAGGATATAATCCTGGTTTACATACTCTCCTCTTTCACTTCCGTCGCCAAGGTCAACCGCACATTTAGCAGGACCCATGTGGATCTTCTTGATCTCGCTCATGTTAATAAACTCCTTACACAACTTTTTTCTGTTCAGAAATACTGACTTTAAAGACTTATCCGTCCTTTCCGGTAATTTGCCCGTCTGCCGCTATGCACCGCTCACAGACAGCTTACCGGAATAATTTTGTGAAAACCTGCGTTTTCTCCGAATAAATTGAGTATATCATAAAATGAAAACGATTTCAAGGCTTTACAAAAAAAATTTTTTGGTATATAATAAAACAGTATTGCAAAATTGAAAGGAACGGTAACCTATGTTAGAATATGATGAACTCAAAGTTGAGTTCGAGGGCTATGAGCCTGAGCTTAAAGAGCTTGCCGGCGCACTTGACCTTGATAACCTCAAAGCAGAAATAGTAAAGCTTGAAGAACAGAGCGCACAGCCTGATTTCTGGAACGATGTAGAAAATTCTCAGAAAATTTCTCAGAAAATAGGCGAAGATAAGAATATAGTACAGAGCTACGAAAAGCTCCGTGAAAGCTATGACGATGTAATGACAATGCTCGAGCTTGCTCAGGAAGAGGATGACGAATCTATGCTTCCCGAGATACAGGAGCTTGCAAAGCATTTCAGAACAGAGCTTGAATCACAGAAGCTCGCTACCCTTCTCTCAGGCGAATTTGATCACAATAATGCGATTCTCACATTCCACGCAGGTGCAGGCGGTACAGAGGCTCAGGACTGGGTAGAAATGCTTTACCGTATGTACAATCACTGGGCAGAACAGCACGGTATGAAGGTAACCGTACTCGACTACCTTGACGGTGAAGAAGCAGGTATAAAGAGCGCCAGCATACTGGTTGAGGGCAGAAACGCTTACGGCTATCTAAAGAGCGAAAACGGCGTACACAGACTTGTCCGTGTATCTCCCTTTGACAGCTCCGGACGCCGCCACACTAGCTTTGCTTCCGTTGAAGTAATGCCTGAAATCAATGAAGATATCGACATTGAGATAAGCGAAGACGAGATTAAGATGGACGTTTACCGTGCAAGCGGTGCGGGCGGTCAGAAGGTCAACAAGACATCCTCCGCTGTTCGTATCACGCATATCCCCACAGGTATCGTGTGCGCCTGCCAGACAGAACGTTCACAGCATCAGAACAGAGAATACGCTATGCGTATGCTGAAGTCAAAGCTGCTTGAAATCAAGGAAAGAGAACACCTCGACAAGATTTCCGACATCAAGGGCGAACAGCTTCAGATTGCCTGGGGTGCACAGATACGCTCTTATGTATTTATGCCCTACACAATGGTAAAGGATCACCGCACAGGCTACGAAATGGGCAACATCGGCGCAGTTATGGACGGCGACCTTGACGGCTTTATAAACGCTTATTTAAAGGCACTCAGCTTAGGACAGATATAATGAAAAAGAACGACATCGTTGAAATTGAGATAACAGCTCTTTCAAGCGAATGTTCCGGTATAGGCAAGAAGGACGGCATGGTTATTTTCGTGCCGTTTTCTGCTATAGGGGACAAGCTTGAAGTAAAGATATTGAAAGTAAACAAAACCTACTGCTACGGCAAGATAGAGAGAATTATCACACCCTCTCCCGACAGGGTCACTCCCGACTGCCCCGTTTACACTAAGTGCGGCGGCTGTTCTCTGCGGCATATAAGCTACGAGGCTCAGCTCAGAGCCAAAGAGCAGTTCGTAAAGGACGCTTTTACCAGAATAGGCGGTCTTTCGCTCGAATTTTTGCCGATAATCCGCAACACCAATATAAGCGGCTACCGCAACAAGCTACAGATGCCTATAGGCACCGACAAGGACGGAAATCTTATCGCAGGCTTCTATGCCTTCCACTCGCACAGAATAGTTCCTTGCGAAAAGTGCCTTTTACAGCCCGACATTTTTTCAAAAATAACCGCCGACTTCTTAAATATTGCAACAGAGCTGAAATTATCAGCCTATGACGAAACGACCCGCAAAGGCACACTCCGCCATCTGTATCTCAGAAAAGGTCACTACAGCGGCGAAATATGCCTTTGTATAGTAGTGGCAAAAAATGTTCCGGAAATTAAAATTCTGTCGGACAGGCTTCTTGAAAAATATCCTGAAATAGTAAGCTCTGTAATTAATGTCAACAGCAAAGATACAAATGTTATTCTCGGTGAAAAAGAAATCCTATGCACCGCAAAAGGCACCATAAATGACACAATGTGCGGAAATTGTATCACAATATCTCCTAAGTCATTCTATCAGATAAACACCACGTCCGCCGAAAAGCTGTATGCCGCCGCCCGTGACTTTGCCGATGCCGCAGGAAAAACCGTGCTTGATCTGTACTGCGGAGCAGGCACGATCGGGCTTTCCATGGCACGCACGGCAAAGAAGATAATCGGTGTCGAGATAGTCCCCGAGGCAATCGAAAACGCAAAGCAGAATGCCCTCGCAAACGACATAACAAACTGCGAGTTCATCTGTGCCGATGCTGCCGAAGCCGCACGGATACTGCATTCACGCAGCCTCCGCCCCGACGTGATAATGGTAGACCCTCCCCGCAAGGGCTGCGGCAGGGACGCCTGCGAGCAGATAGCCGCCTTCTCCGCCCCCCGCATCGTCATGGTCTCCTGCAACGCCGCCACCGCCGCCCGTGACTGCGCATATTTTGCGGAGCTCGGCTACAGCACCGACAAGTGCGTTGCAGTGGATATGTTCAGCGGCACAAACCACGTTGAGTGCGTGGTGCTACTCACAAAAAACTCTTCCATTTCATAAGACACGCAAAACGTAATTTTCAGGCTCTCCGCTAGCCTTCTGCGGAGAGCTTTTTCATCCTACAGCCCATATATGCGTAAAATTCCTCTAAAAATTATCAATATAAGTTAAAAAAAGTATTGATTTTCTCCAAAAAAATGCTATAATTTTCTTTAGCACATTACAGAAGTAATGCTTATCTTAATGCAAAGGAGAAAATATCAATGGGTTACTTAACAGGAAAAACGGCTATTATTACAGGCGGCGGATATGCGGCTTTATCAGACGGCAGTTGTGGCTCGATAGGTTACGGTATTGCTACCGCTTATGCAAAAGAGGGTGCTAATCTGGTTATCACGGGACGAAACAAAGGCAAGCTGGACAAGGCTAAGGAAGAGCTTGAAAAGCTGTACGGCATCAAGGTACTTGCCGTCCCCGCAAACATCGAATCGGGCGCTGACAACGAAGCTGTTGCAAAGTCGGTTGTTGATGCCGCTGTAAAAGAATTCGGACGTATCGATGTACTTATAAACAACGCTCAGGCTTCGGCTTCGGGCGTAACAATACAGGATCACACAACTGAGCAGTTTGACCTTGCTATATATTCTGGTCTGTATGCGGCATTCTATTATATGAAAGCCTGCTACCCTTACCTCAAAGAAACCAAGGGCAGTATCATAAACTTTGCATCGGGCGCGGGTCTGTTCGGCAATTACGGTCAGTGTGCCTATGCTGCCGCAAAGGAAGGTATAAGGGGTCTTTCCCGTGTCGCCGCTACAGAATGGGCAAAGGACGGTATCAATACGAACGTTGTCTGCCCTCTTGCGTGGACAAGCCAGCTTGAAAACTTCAAGAACGCTTACCCCGAGGCATTCGCCGCCAACGTAAAAATGCCGCCGGCAGGTCACTACGGAAATGTTGAAAAAGAAATAGGCAGAGTATGCGTACAGATTGCATCTCCCGACTTCAAGTATATGAACGGCGAAACAATCACCCTTGAAGGCGGTATGGGTCAAAGACCTTAACCGTTATTCACTCTTTATAGAACTACCGCCGCAGACAGGCAAATGTTGCTGTCTGCGGCGGTTTTATTTCAATTTCCTTTCAGATAAACTTATTGACAATTTTATTTTCCCGTACTATAATCAAGATAAATCGGCGTGCTTCACATCGAGCAATGCCATAACACAGGAGGATAATACAATGGCTAAGAATAAATACACAGGTACACAGACCGAAAAGAATCTTCAGGAAGCGTTTGCAGGAGAATCTCAGGCAAGAAACAAGTATACATATTTTGCATCTGTAGCGAAAAAAGAGGGCTATGAGCAGATGTCTGCACTTTTCCTGAAAACTGCGGATAATGAAAAGGAACACGCTAAGATGTGGTTCAAGGAGCTTGCCGGAATAGGCGATACAAAGGCAAACCTTGAGGCTGCCGCAGACGGCGAAAACTACGAATGGACAGATATGTACGAAAACTTTGCCAAGACAGCCGAGGAAGAGGGATTTCCTGAGCTTGCCGCTAAGTTCAGGGCGGTAGGCGAGATTGAAAAGCACCACGAGGAAAGATACCGTGCACTGTTAAAGAACATAGAAACCGCACAGGTATTTGAAAAGAGCGAGGTCAAGGTATGGGAGTGCCGCAACTGCGGTCATATCGTAGTAGGCACAAAGGCTCCCGATGTATGTCCCGTATGTAATCATCCGCAGAGCTACTTTGAAGTACACGCTGAGAATTATTGACGGAAATATCAAACGCATTTAAACAGGCAGGGCTTCTGTTGACGGCATATAAAGACCGCCGGCGGAAGCTTTGTTTTCAACCGCCGTATCTAAAAGGAGCATATTATGAAAAACTACAACTGGGCGGTACTGGGTACAGGCGTTATAGCCAATGAAACAGCCGCCGCAATGCAGAAAAACGGAAGAAATCTGTTCGCCGTAGGCAACAGAACGCACGGCAAGGCTGTGGCTTTTGCCGAAAAATACAATATCGGCAAGGTGTATGACAGCTATGATGAAATGTTCACCGACCCCGATGTCGATATAATCTACATCACCACTCCGCACAACACGCATTACGACTTTATGAAGAAAGCAATTTTAAACAAAAAGCATATTCTTGTTGAAAAGTCGATAACATTGAACAGTGACGAACTGAATGAGCTTATCACACTTGCAGACGAGAATAACGTTGTAATCGGCGAAGCTATGACTGTTTATCATATGCCGATATATAAAAAGCTGAATGAAATTCTGAAAAGCGGCACACTCGGCAGAGTGAATCTTATCACAATGAATTTCGGCAGTTTCAAGGAATACGATATGAAAAACCGTTTTTTCAACAGAAGCCTTGCAGGCGGTGCGATGCTTGATATAGGCGTGTATGCCTTGTCTGTTATCCGTTGGTTTTTCGATTCAAAGCCGGATAATATGCTGTCACAGCTTAAAACCGCACCGACGGGAGTTGACGAACAGGCGAGCCTTTTACTGTCGGATAAGGAGGGGCAGATGGCAACGGTTATGCTGTCGCTCCATTCAAAACAGCCCAAGCGTGCGATGATCTCCTGCGAAAACGGCTATATCGAAATCATGGAATATCCGAGAGCGTGGGAAGCAAAAATAACCTATACAGACGGCAGGACGGAGCTTGTCGGCGCAGGCGAAAATTCCGATGCGCTTTACTATGAAATAACCGATATGGAAAAGGCGGTAAACGGCGACAAAAACGTAATGTGCCTTGACTACACCGCCGATGTTATGGAGATAATGACAAGGTTCAGGCAGGAACACGGCATAATTTATCCGGAGGAAGAATAAATGGACAGATGTGAAAAGCTGCGGGATAATCTGTACGGTGTCGAATTGCTGACAGGTTCAATTACACCCGTAAAGGAACATATTGCGCAGATATTCTATATTGTAAACAGCACCGATAACAGCGAATTTATCGAAAACGAGGCGTTGCAGATTATAACTCAGTTCGGCAAAACCGAGTATCATTTCTGCGGCAGACACAGCGAATTATGGCAGAGAATATTTAACGATACCGCACTTAAAATTTATCCGACAGACAGCGAAAAGGTCGTTACCCGTAAGTATGAAAGCACGGAGAAATTTGCGGATGAACTGAGCTTGGTATTGCAGGAGAGATACTTTGTTCCGACCGACTTTTATCTTATTTATGACGATGAGGAAATGTATAGGCAGGTTGTGGGAATGACGGAATGATAAACAGCATGAAATTATGCGGTAAATTTTGCCTTGACTATTTTTATTCAAGGTGATATAATCTGTAACGCAAAATTGCAATATATTATTTGAAGGAGCGATTTTAATGAAGGTATTGATGCTCAACGGCAGTCCTAAGGCGAACGGCAATACCAATGCCGCACTGCTTGAAGTAGGCAGAACGCTTGAAAACGAGGGCATTTCATACGAGATATTCCAGATGGGCGGAAAGCCTGTCAGAGATTGCATAGGCTGCGGACAGTGCAGTGAAAAAGGCTGTGCTTTCAACGATGACGATGTTAATGAGTTTATAGCAAAAGCTAAAGAAGCGGACGGATTTGTGTTCGGTACACCGGTATATTATGCTCACCCGAGCGGACGTATACTGTCATTCCTTGACAGAGCATTCTACGCAGGCGGTGCGGCTTTCAGATTCAAGCCCGGTGCATCGGTTGCGGTTGCAAGACGAGGAGGCAGTTCAGCATCGTTCGATTGCCTGAACAAATATTTCGGCATAGCACAGATGCCTGTTGTCGGCTCTACCTACTGGAACATGGTATACGGCAGAGTACCCGGTGAAGCCGAACAGGATCTTG
Organism: uncultured Oscillospiraceae bacterium; assembly: GCA_900539195.1. Classification (GTDB taxonomy): domain Bacteria; phylum Bacillota; class Clostridia; order Oscillospirales; family Ruminococcaceae; genus Ruminiclostridium_E. Next base: position 7,281 of record UQBC01000036.1, on the reverse strand, counting down.
AGGGTATGCAGACAATGCAGAACCTTGCAAAGAACATGGCATGGATGATGAAGTGCTTTGAGCTTGGTAGAAAGAATGGCATTGCACTGCCCGATACAAGTGCGGTTGTAAGGACGGATTTTATAAGATAACTTAATATTCATAATGTAATAATAAAAGGGCTGAACTGCTTAGTTGCAATTCAGCCCTTTTACTATTCCCTTACTCTCAGCTCTCTGAATGCGACAGCGGCCGCCGCACCGACGTTGAGCGAATCGACACCGTGATACATCGGTATCTTTACCGTATAATCACAGCCGTCTATAGTCTTCTGCGACAGTCCGTAACCCTCAGAGCCGAGTATTATAGCAAGTCGCTGCTCGCTCTGAAGCGTCTTGTCATCAATACTTACCGAGTTATCTGTGAGTGCCATTGCCGCTGTTTTAAAGCCCATCGAATTAAGATAAGCGGGGCCGTGTGATTGCCACCAATGCTCATCCTCTCCGATATATCCCCACGGGATAAGAAATACCGTTCCCATACTTACTCTTATGGCTCTCCTGCAAAGAGGGTCACAACAGGACGGGGTTATCAGCACAGCATCTATGCCGAGTGCCGCCGCAGAGCGAATTATTGCTCCTGTGTTGCTGACATCGGCTATATTTTCGAGTACGGCAATCCTTCGTGCGTTTCTGCAAAGCTCCTCTGCTCTTTTCGGCGCAGGGCGCTCCATAGCGCACAGCATTCCCCGTGTCAGCTCATAGCCTGTAAGCCCGGACATTATCTTGCTGTCGGCGGTATATACCGGAATATCACCGCACCGCTCTATTATGCCGTTTGCACGGTCATTGATATACTTTCTGTCTGTGAGCATCGAAATCGGCTTACAGCCTGCGTCAAGGGCTACTTCTATAACCGTCTGACTTTCGGCTATGAATATTCCATGTTCATACTCGTACACCTTGCGAAGCCGTGCATCTGTCAGGTGAGTGTATATTTCAAGCTCGGGTATATTTATATCGGCAACATCTATTATTTCAGCCATATTGTTTATTATTTCCTTTCGGGCGGACTTTTTCGTATTGCAAATATTATCGAAAAGTGATAGAATATTATCACAGCGCATCCGCTTGTCGCACTGAATATTATAGCGTATCGGGCGGATGTTGTCAAATATGGCGGTACTAAAAATATATTACCCGAGAAGGCGGCAGGTATGGATTACTTATATAAAATCACGGTAGAAATAGATAATGAAAAAGTGCTGAGCTTACAGCAACACGATTTGGATGCGGTATATAAGACAGTAAGAGAAGCGTTTGCAGGGTGTAATTTTAAAGAAGTGCCGACAGATAATAAGCGGCTTGCTTTTGTTATCGGGGACGGTAACGATTCTTTCAGCGAAGTCGGAATCGTGGCGAATGCGCTTCACGACAGCTGGCTCGGCAAGTATCTGAAAAAGATGGAATGGTACGATATGAGCGATGACAGCACTGAGGATATGCTCAGAGAAATACAAGAATTTGACAACGAATACGGCAAATAAATTTAACGGAGAACATTATGAAAACAGGACTTGTGCTTGAAGGCGGCGCTATGCGTGGAATGTACACGGCAGGCGCACTTGACGTACTTCTTGAAAACGATATAAATTTTGACGGGATAATAGGAACATCGGCAGGTGCGGTGTTCGGAGTGAATTTCCTGTCAAGGCAGGACGGCAGGGTCATCCGCTACAACTGCCGCTTCAACGGCGACAGGAACTACATGGGGATAAAGCCGTTACTTAAAAGCGGTGACTTTTTCAACACGGAATATGCCTATTACAAAGTGCCGAACGAGCTTGATATATTCGATGACGAAACCTATCAGAAATCGGGCGTGCCGTTTTATGCAACGGTCACCGATGTAAAAACGGGAAAGCCGGAGTATCTGCAGGTAAAAAGCGTACTTCGGGATATGGAAATGCTCCGTGCTTCTGCTTCCATGCCGTTTATATCAAAGCCTGTAATAATCGGCGGCAGGGCGTATCTTGACGGAGGAATTTCCGACAGCATACCGTTTGAGCATTTTTCCGAAATGGGATACAAAAAGCAGGTGGTAATCCTCACACGTGATATGAACTACCGCAAAAAGCCGATGAACAAACTGCTGATACGCTCGTTCTACAGCAAATTTCCCGACTTGTGCAATGCGCTTGAAAACCGTCACAATGTCTACAACGAAAGCATAGACAAGCTATGCGAACTTGAACAAAGCGGCAAGGTGTTTATTATCCGTCCGTCTGAGCCGATAACGATAAGCAGAACGGAGAGAGATCCTGACAGGCTGAAAAGCGTTTATGAACTTGGGAGGAAGGATATGAAAATGTATCTTGAGGGTCTTGAAGAATTTTTGGAGAAAGAACAGGGAATATAAATGGCAAACAAGAAATGTCCCGTTGCGAAAAAATGCAGTGGCTGTCAGCTGTCCAACATGACATACGAACAGCAGCTTGAATGGAAGCAGAAGGATACCGAAAAGCTGCTCGGCGGTTTCGGCAAGGTATCTAAAATTATAGGCGCAGACGACCCGTATAACTACAGAAACAAGGTGCAGGCGGTATTCCGCTCTGACAGAAACGGCAGGATAATCTCCGGCGTATATCAGTCGTCCAGAAACGGCATTGTCGGAATTGACAGCTGTATGCTTGACGATAAACGCGCGGACGAGATTATAGTAGGAATAAGAGGATTACTTAAATCGTTCAAACTACAACCGTATGACGAGGGTACGGAGCGTGGCTTTTTACGTCATGTGCTTGTCCGTGTCGGAAAGAATACCGGAGAGATACTGGTTACTCTTGTCGGCGGAAACTCAATGTTCCCTAAAAAGCACGACTTTGTGAAAGCGCTTGTAAAGCGGTTCCCGGATATTACGACTGTGACATTCTCGGTAAACCGCACTCCCGAAATGCTTCTTCTCGGAGAAAATAACGAGGTGCTTTACGGCGAGGGATACATTACGGATATTCTTTGCGGAAAAAGATTCAGAATATCTCCGCACTCGTTCTATCAGATAAATCACGCACAGACCGAAAAGCTGTACGACTACGCTATAAAGGCGGCGAAGCTCACGAAGAAGGACGTTCTACTTGACGCATACAGCGGAATAGGCACGATAGGCATAATAGCGTCTGACTATGTAAAGCAGGTACAGGGCATTGAATACAACGCATCAGCCGTCCGTGACGCAGTAAAGAACTGTCACGAAAACGGGCTTACCCGCAACATTGCTTTTAACCGGGGCGATGCAGGCGAATTTCTTGAAAAGAAGGCAAAGCTCGGCACTCATTATGACGCAGTGATTCTCGACCCTGCAAGGACTGGAGCGGACAGAAAGTTTTTAAACTCGCTCGTAAAAATCGCACCGGAAAGAATAGTTTATATTTCCTGCAATCCGGCTACGCAGGCGAGGGATCTGAAAACGCTAACGAAAAAGTACACAGTGACCGATATTCAGCCGTTTGATATGTTCCCGCATACGAGGCATGTGGAGACGGTTGTATTGATATCACGGAGCTGATTGTTACGGAAAAATAATGCCAGTAAATTATATCGAATAGGAGAATTCTATTTATGGAATTATATATTGCCTTGTTGGAAATTAATTCAGATCAAATAGTGGAGAAAATGAATAAAAAAGTGGATATTTCTTCAGTTTATGTAAATGAAGGATTTGAATTTCAGGTGCTTTATCAAGATGACAGTTTCTTTCAAATAAAGGTGTATGCGGAAAATGTATATACAACCAGACTATTAAATGCCTCGATTGAAAACTGCGGTATTAGAATTGGTGGGAAATATAATGTTCCCATATTAGTTTCTACTTATGGTGGATTTGCAGGTGTATTGTGTTCATATGTATTTATGATGAGCAATAGATGCATAGAATGGGACTATTTCTATCAGTCCTTAGGCATTGATTCTCATTGGATAATTTCACCTGAAAATTATCATATGTTAGAAAAACGCTTGTCATTTTATGAGAGAACCACCGGATTTTTAGAACTTGAACACTATATTGAAACAGAACGGAGTATTTATGAACAAACAGAAAGAATGGTTAGCAGAACAAAGGTATATGGCGAAAGTTTTCAAAGCAGTCATAATCCCAATATGCTTGGAAAAGTTAAGTTCAAAGAGAGCTTGACTCTTATTGCTGCAAGAGAGGCAGTGATTCATGGAAAACATACTGCTGTATTGAATTTTGCAAATCCTGTAGAACCGGGGGGCGGAGTCCTTAGAGGTGCGAGCGCACAAGAGGAGAGTATATGTAGAGTAAGCAATCTATATAACTCTCTCATCTCCGAAAAGGCATCCTCATATTATCAAGCAAATAAACAGGTCATTTCCAAAAATCAATATAACAGCATGTTCCTTGGAACCGATAAAGTTATTTTTACACCCGATGTCTTGATACTTAAAGAAAATACAGGATATCGTGAGGGATTTGTTTGCCACGAAAAAGAACAGTATACGGAGGAAACATTTAATGTCGATGTTATAACTTGTGCAGCACCATTTTTCAGCGGTTCAGGATATATAATTCCAAATGGAGATTTGCAGCATTTGCTTGAAAGAAGAATCAGAAACATCCTTGAAGTGGCAATTGAAAATGAAGTAGAGGTAATCATATTAGGCGCTTTGGGGTGCGGCGCTTTCCATAATCCACCCGTTGTTGTCGCAGATGCCTTTAGAGAAGTGTTATTGGAATCCAGATACAAAAATGCATTTGACGAAGTAATATTTGCAGTTAAAAGAACAGAAATAATATGTGAGAATATTGAAGCGTTTCAGAGAAATTTCTCCATATTTCCGGAACTGAACTATCAAGGAAGTGAGAAACAACGCAAGGATCACTGGAAATGGGAATGCGATTGAGGTCTTGAGCATTCTTGGACTGAAATTCAATGTAGCCAATGCAAGACAACACGAAAAAAAGCCAAAATCGTAAGGATGCTATAATAGATAGTAAAGTAACGTCTTATCCCCGCGAACGAACTTTTTTTGAAGAAGATGGACAATTTAGATACGATTAGACTAAATCGACTGGACTTGTTTCCATGGACTTCGATAGCTTATGTCATCAAAATGGTCGTGTCGATTCGTGTTGAGTGCGTGGTTTCGATGTCAAGGAAAGAGGAGTAAATCGGGATTGTTGGCTTAACGGTGCGGCTCGTGAAAGGAGTTTACAATGATAATTTACTGTATGAGTGATATCCACGGTTGCCTTGCGGAATTTGAGGACGCACTTTCACTTGTTCTCGATGATATAGAACAGGGCAAGGCGAAGCTCGTTCTTCTCGGTGATTATATTCACGGCGGTCCGGATAACCGTGGTGTTCTGGACAGGATAATGAGGCTCCGGGAACGTTTCGGTTCGGACAGCAGTTTCTATTGACAACTCAATTGATTTGTGTTACTATGAATAAGCTCTGGACTCATCAAAATGTTACCTGAGCTTACTGATTTCACTTAATGCACATTTGTGGTTTACACAGATTTTGGGGTAGAGCCGATTGGGGTAGAGCCGATTGGGGTAGAGCCAATTGGGGTAGAGCCAATGCATTCATTTCTCAATGCTCCGCTCTTCCCCTTTTGCATTGACTATTACAGCTGAATATGCTAAAACGAACACAGCATATCACTTAATTTACGGCAGATATGTCTGCTTGAGAAATGGCTATTTATCAATCAAGCGCCAAAGAGTCAGCAAAATAGCATACATAATCATTTTTATTGCAGTAATCCATGACCTTTTCTCTCAGTTTATCGTTTGCACCATATTCAATAAGCAAAACATCCATACCGTTTTGTTTGCAGACATTAAGATATTCAATAAAATACTCTCTATTCTCCCAATTATTTTCGCCAAAGGATTTATCATCGAAATTTATTGATGTAAATACGGTTTCCTGATTAACCGCTTTTATGCAAGTTGGGATAGAGCGATTATTTATTACTTCACTTATAAACACATCGCCGCCATTCACAATTACCTTTATTCCTTTTTCAGTAAAAGCGTTGAAAATATCTAGTAACGCATTGTATATTTTCTGCTCGTGAAATGCATAGTAAACATCGGTATTATCCACAAATAGTCCTGAAACTCCCTTATCCATCAGTTCATCCGCTGCTTCAACGATGTGTGTCTGCCATTTTTCTGATGATACATCTATCCACTTTTCATTATCCCAATCCTTGTATTCGCCTATGGTAAAAGGCAAAAATTCTTCGTAATAGATGCGAAAGTCTTCTACTGAACCAATATTAAGATAGGAATATATCTCGTTGTTTCCGTTTTGGTGTATCGCATCAATGTCCTCGGCTGTCAATAATTCTGCATCAATAACAAGAACGTCATAGTTGTTTATCGGCAACAGTTTTTCCTTTTCTGCTCCGATAAAAACACCATACGGATGTCTTACATCAGTCAACTTTTCCGTTGTCTTTACCGTACAGGCTGTAAAAAAAATCACCACAGAAATCAGAACAAGTATTTTAGTCATTTCTTTTTTGCTCCTAAAAAAGAATGTGCCATCTCCAAATTTATAAGGCAGATTTACACCCATTTTCCTCATTATATCACGTCCCAACTTAAAATTTCAATACCACCATACTAGAGCGTATCTGAAAACTCAAAAGAGTTGTATCATTTAGACAAAAGCCAAATGGAAGCAACGTGTACGAAAACAAGAAACGATGAAGCAAGCTTATCATAACGAGTAGCAACTCTGCGAAAAGCTTTGCGCCCATTTGCACTTCTCCTTTGGTTTTTCTTTTATTTTACCATTAAAGTGCTTTTTGTGCAACTTTTTCTTTTCAGATATGCTCTGGTACGCAATCCAAAATTTGCGTCAATGATACAGGACAAGATCAATATGCAGGTCGATACGTCCGCTATTGAGCAGGAGCTTTGTATGTAAAGAGGCAAAGGACAGACTTCCAAGACAGGATATTGTTCTTGCACCGAAAACTGAAAATAGATTATTCTTTGTGGATGAAAGATATGAGCAGGGATTTCCGCCAGATGAGAATGAATCGTTCTGCATTGGAAAGTCGATAGCCGGATTGAAGTTGAATCAGTCGGCACAGAATCCGATTACATATCTGTATCCACCGGAGAAAGATAAAATTCATATTTAATGAAATCGACAAATCGGTATTTGAGAAGGTAAGTGAATGGGATACCACGATACAAGATATCATGGAGGAATATGATAATGTCGAAAGATGAGTATTTGATAACCGATACGCCCCT
>UQBC01000035.1 GCA_900539195.1 uncultured Oscillospiraceae bacterium | reverse complement strand
GATGTGTATAAGAGACAGATAATGATTTTATTAATTTTAACATTACTGTCACTGTATGCCTTTATAGATAAATCATTCTATACTAACGAATGCACTAATATTTCTCTTTTTTTAAACGATAAATACATATCAATAATAATAGTTCTATTTCTCTTATTTGTTACACTCGGAATCTGCATTTACTATTTAGTTGTGAGAAAATTTCCTTTAAAAAAATCTGATAAAAAAGTTGCAGCACAAAACAAAATAGTCATAGTGGCAATTTTGTTATCTTTATTTACTATTCTGTTTTGCAACATAGAAGCAATGCTATTTATTTATCGATTTCCGACTGAAAACGAAAGAAATTTTGAATTTTTCAAAACAAATGATACTGAGTACGTTGTAATCACTCATTATAACGATAAAATTTTAGCTGTACCTTGCGAATGCGATGATAAAGGGTTGTTCACATTCTACACAAAAAATTACAGCTTATTTGACCCGAACGATTGTTTGTTAGATTATCAAATTTTAAGCAAAGAACCGAAAATAGAAAAAAACATTACATTTAATCCCGCTATTAAATGCAATTATAATCTACAATTCCCCTACAATTCTTGACATTTTCACAGACCTATTGTATAATTATACATGAAATATTAAGTTACGGACTTATCTGTTAAGGGAGAAACGTATGAAGAAGATCATTGCAACAGCAATTGCAGCAATTACGGTGTCACTTCTGCTCTGCTTTTCCGCAGGAGCGTTCGACAATAATGACTATGGCGGAGGCGGCGACTACGGCGGTGGCGGTGACTACGGCGGATATGACTACGGAGGTAACGACTACGATAGCAGTAGCTACAGCGGTGATACCGACCCTGTTTCAGTTATAATAGGTATAGGCATAGTTGTTGTTATTATTATCATATCAACAATCGGAGGAAATAAAAAGAAATCCTCCGGCGGCACAACACGTCCTTCATCAATGAACGGTGCAAACGTTGTACTTCCCAACAGAACAGAACAGATAGAAGACATAATAAAACAGGGAGATCCCAACTTCTCGGCTTCCGATTTCATCACTTTCACAAAGCAGGTATACATAGATATCGAGAACGCATGGTGCAAGCGTGACCTGACCCCCGTCAGACCGGTTATGCACGAAAACCTTTATAACACTACCTGCAAGCAGGTGCAGGCGAAGATAGATCAGGGTGTTGTATATCACTACGAGAGCATAGCAATCGATACGGCTTACCTTACCTCGTATGAGCGTGATTCGCAGTTTGAATATGTAACGGCATACCTCACCTCAAGAATGATAGATTACCAGGTAGACGAAAAGACCGGCAAGATTATAAGAGGCGACAAGACTACACGCTGGGTTCAGAAGTACAAGATGAAGTTTGTACGTTCTCTCGGTGTTCAGACAAAAACGGAAACAGGCGCTATGAACGGTCACAACTGCCCGAACTGCGGTGCTCCGCTTGAAATTTCTTCGTCCGGTGTATGCGAATATTGCGGCTCTGTTGTAACAACAGGTCAGTACACATGGGTACTTACCGACTTCTCAGGTATAAGAAACGATACCGTAGATGACGGTATAAAGGGAGTATAATGTGGATATAACATCGTTCATTCTTTCAATATTAAGCTGGCTTGCTCCGCTTATAGTCATCGGTATCATCGTACTTGTCATTGTGTCGAAGGTGCGGAGCGCATCGCAGAAATATCTCGGTATGTCGCCGTCACAGGCAATGGAAATGATAAACAAGGGTGTCAAAGAGGAAGCTACCACTCCTAAGGGTATAACAGCCCTCAGTGAAATGTACGGTCCTGCCATCACCCGTGATTTTCCCGAAATAGGATACAAGGGCATGGAGGTCAAGGCAAGAAATGCAATAGTCGCAATTCTCAATGCCATAATGAACAAAAATGCCGAATTGCTTAAGGCAAGCGAATATACGCAGGATCTTATAAACAAGGTCAATAACCGTATAACCACCCTTAATGCGAACAACGAAAAAGAGATTTTCAATAATATAAAAATTCACCGTTGCGGAATCGCAAACTACCAGAACAAAAACAAGGAAGCGACGGCAAGGTTTGAAATTTCTCTTCAGTATGAATATGCAAAGGTGTCGGAAGAAAAGGCAGACAGCGCAAAGCCTGCGCTTATGCAGACAGCGTACAGCGTAACGCTCGCTTACAAGCAGGATCTGCACGAACAGACGACAAGTATTGTATTTTCAAGCAACTGCCCCAACTGCGGCGCTCCCATTGATGCGTCTGCAAAGGGCAAGAAGTGTCCGTACTGCGGAAGCGGCATTACAGAAATTGCCGACCGTATATGGCTGGTCAACGATTTTAATTTAGTAAAATAAATTAAAAACTCAATGCGAAAGGAAATATTACTATGGGACTTATTAAAGCAGCTGTAGGCGCACTCTCAGGTACTCTCGGCGATACCTGGAAAGAGGCCATTCACTGCCCTGTTATCGGCAACGATACTGTTGTTGTTAACGGCGAGAAGATGCACAACGGTAATGCAAGAAGCAGTAACGTAAAGGGTACCGACAACGTTATCAGCAACGGCTCGGCAATCATGGTTGAAGAAAACACCTGTATGCTGACACTTGACAACGGCAAGATAACAAACGTTGTTACAGAACCCGGACGTTACATACTTGACAACTCGACAGCACCTTCAATCTTTGCAGGTCAGATAAAGGATTCACTCAAGGATCTTATTTCAAGATTCACATACGGCGGAACACCTGCCACCGAGCAGAGAGTAATCTACATCAACCTTCAGAAACTGCCCGGTATCCCCTTCGGTACAGGAACACCCGTTCCCTATCCCGATCCCCGTTATAATACAACAGTAGAGCTGCGTTTCTACGGCACATTCGAGGTTCAGATACCCGATGCCGAGAATGCCTGCAAGTTCTACGCAGAAGTTCTCAGCAAGGGCGTAAACGCTCCTCAGGTCTACGTTAAGGACATTTTCAAGAACGAGCAGTACAAGAACGAGTTCATGCAGTCACTGATGGTAGCTTTGAACCAGCTTTCAGCTGAGGGTTACAGCTACAACCAGATCACAAGCCAGCTCAACAACCTTACCAACAAGACTAAGGACGAAACTGCCAACAACTGGGCACAGAGAGGTCTGATGCTCACAAATATCGGTCTTGGTCCTATCACGATTTCCGAAGAAACAAAAGAGCTTCTTAAGGATCGTCTTAAGGCTGATACAATGCTCGGCGGCGATGTTCAGCGTGCTATGATGACAGGTGCCGTTGCTCGTGGTATCGAAGCGGCAGGCTCAAATGAAAACGGCGCTATGATGGGCTTTATGGGTATGAACATGGCTATGAACGCAGGTAACAATGTTCTTGGCGGTATGCCTGCGGCTCCTCAGCAGACAACACCTCAGCAGCCCACCCCCGGCGGATGGAAATGCTCATGCGGCGCTACAAACACAGGTGCTTTCTGTTCTTCCTGCGGCGCTAAGAAGCCTGAGGCATGGACCTGCTCATGCGGTCAGTCAAACACAGGCAAGTTCTGTGCTAACTGCGGCAAGAGCAAAGAAGGCGACGCTCCCGCTGCTCACGCTCCTTCAAGCTGGACGTGCGAATGCGGCGCAACCAACACAGGCAAGTTCTGTGCAGAATGCGGCAAGTCAAAGCCTGCAGCTCCCAAGAAGTACAAGTGCGACAAGTGCGGCTGGGTACCTGCCGATCCCGAACATCCTCCGAAGTTCTGCCCCGAATGCGGCGACCCCTTCAACGAGGACGATCTGGTATAACAAACATAATAAGCAAGCCTTTACCCTCCCTTACGGGAGGGTTTTGTGCGGTTTGATTCCAATAATGAGTGTAGAACAATGAATACTGCGATAAGTTTTATAAAGAAAAATACAGTTATGGTGATAGCTTTACTGGCGGCGGTTATCACATCATTTATAGTTCCGCCCGACGAGAAATATCTCCATTATTTCGATTACAAAACGCTTGCCTGCCTTTTCAGCGTACTGGCAGTTGTATGCGCCCTTAAAAACGTACAGTTCTTTTATATTCTAGCCTGCAACATAGTAAAAAAATTCCGCAATATACGCCTTTGCACAGTGGTGCTTGTATGGGCCACCTTCATAGGCTCTATGCTGATTGCAAACGATATGGCTCTGCTCACCTTTCTTCCGCTGGGATACTATGTACTGCATACCGCAGGCAAGGAACGCTATATGGCGTTCACGTTCATAATGCAGAACATTGCTGCAAATCTCGGTGGTATGCTGACGCCGTTCGGCAACCCGCAGAATTTATACCTGTACTCAAAATTCAATATCCCGATAGGCGAATTTACGCTGATAATGCTTCCGCCGTTTCTGCTTGCGGTAGCGCTGATAACCGTATGCTGTGTAATCTTTGTAAAGCCTGAGCCTATTGAACTTAAGGACAAGCCTGAAAAAATCGACCGCAAACGTACAGCCGCATATCTGTTCCTTTTCGCTATAGCAATAATCATCGTGTTCAACTTCATCCCATACTGGATAGGTATGATATTCATCACGCTGACGCTTGTCGTTATGGACAGAAAGGCGCTTGCCGCAGTAGATTATCCGCTCCTGCTGACATTCGTATTCTTCTTCATATTTGCAGGAAATATGGCAAGGATCGATGTGATAAAGGACTTTTTCTCATCGGTTCTGCAAATAAATACACTGCTGTTCAGTGTGATCTCATGCCAGTTTATCAGCAATGTACCGTCAGCTATCCTGCTGTCGCAGTTTACAAGCGATTATCACAGCCTTTTACTCGGTGTTAACATCGGCGGTGTCGGCACACTTATAGCATCGCTTGCAAGTCTTATCACGCTCAGGCAGTACAATACCCTTAATCCGGGTAAAACCGGGCGGTATATTGCGTCTTTTTCTGCATTCAATTTCAGTTTTCTGATAGTCCTCACAGCATTCTGCATGCTTCTGGTGTAATCAAATGTAATCAAGCATCAGATACTCTTCAAACTGCTGTGAAGCACTATCCGAATTAATTTTTGCGATATTATCTTCGTTCATCCACTTTTCAATCGTCGGATACATCGGCATACCTTGTCTGTCATGCTTGTCCGCCCATTTGTTAAAACGTTCTTCATAGCGCTCAACGTTTTCCGTTCCGAAATTTTCAATGAGAGAATTTCTGTATGCGGCGGCGGTGAGCGCTTCTTTGTCGGCATTGCCCGACAAGCCTGTACTCATATCCCCCTTACTTATCTCGTCTGCACTTACCTTAGCTGCACTGTTCTTTTCTGTACTAACCTTATCTGCGCCGCCATCTGACGGGCAAGTGTCGGGCAAATGACAGCATTCTGTTGATTCTGATATTGTCTTTTTCTTGTCGTTATTACGCTGTAATGCGGCTTTTTCACGGTCAAGTATGTACATACCGTCTGCACGGACATACAGCATTGCCCTTTCTTTTTCAAATGAAGTCTTTTTCAGTCTGTCGGCTCTTATACTGTTGCACACCTTCCAGTGAGTTATAACATACACTCCCGAATCGAACGCTATAAGATAACCGCTGTCGCACAGCGCATTCAGGTCAGATGGTTTACAACATGTCATTCTCTGAATGTTCTTTGCACAGCTGATAAAGCCTTCATCATCGGCATACAGTGAAAGATAGAAGTACAACACCTTTGCTTTTACCGGCAGGTCTAGAAATCTGTCGCTGGTTACTGTCTGCTTTGCAAACATTCTTTTTTCTGCCATTTTTATATTTCCCCTTTCTACATGGCCAATACAACATTTTGTTGATACAGGTATTATAGCACTGTTTTAAATGTTTGTCAACCTTTTGTTGTACTTGTTTGCAAAAAAACCGCAGGCGAAAGTCTGCGGTCTATTTTTTATTGTAGAATAAATCTATTCTGTCGTAGCGGCGCACTGTTTTTTATCTGTTCGACAGTTTGATATTAAACAACACGCTCCGCCAAGCACTGATTTTTAGCTCCCTTGTGTAAAGGGAGCTGGCTTGCGGCAAGGCTAACCGGTATCAAACACTACTATTCTTCTCGATACCTGTAACCCTAAAAGATCACAAACCTTATCTGCCGTCAAGACTGAGGGATTGTTTGCTACCAGTCTTTCCGCTTGCACAAACACCTCCGCTATCGTAAATCTGAATATATGTTATTTCAACGCACAACGACCGCAGACTTTCGCCTGCGGTTCGTTGTGCCTTAAAATTTTATGTTACTGCACTTCCACAATAGTTATATTCTCACCTGCAACTTCTACCTCAGCAAGCAGTGCGTTCTTTATCTGTGCCGCCTGAGCAATGTCAAGTCCCTGCGACTTTACTATGATATTTGCGCTGTTGTCGCTTAAGTAGCACAGCACATCTTCAAAGCCCTGAGCCTTGAGCGTTGTTTCGATCTTGTTTTCAGCCTCCATAAGGTCTGTCAGCTGCTGTGCGTCCTGTGCCACGACCGCAAGCTCGTCTTTAGTCATATCTCCGCCGCCGTAAATGCTCTTCAGCGTTTCCTTTGCCTCTTCTCTGCTTGCCTGCTTGTCGATGCGTGCCTTTGCAAAATATTCTTCACTGCTGTCGGTTGCCTTTTCTGTGTTGGCGGAAGCGGAAACTATATCGCTGTCTTTTTTGTCGGACGACTTGCTTGTATTGCCGTTTTCGTTTGATACAAGCCTTGTATCGCCATAGTTATCTTCCGAAGTGCTTTTACCGCTCACATTACTGCCTATGGCAAAATTAGCATACAGTCCTACCGCAAGCACAAGCGCAAGCCCCGCCGCAACAAGATGCTTTTTACCAAGTATAAGATTGATTCTCGGTCTTTTCATAACAAATACCTCACTTATGTTGTAATACATATTCTCGATGCGGAAACGTCAAGCGCCGTTCTTACCGCATTGATTACCCTTTCTGTTGTCCGGTTGCTTGCGGCATCCGGACATACCACCGTCACGCCGAGTACCGTGTGTTTATCTTCGTCAAGCTTTACCGTTACATTCGGAACTTTATTTATCCCGTCCATTGCCGCAAGCATCTGCGTTATCCGCTGTTCAAGCATCTGTTCTTCGGTAAGCCGTGTGTCTGCCCCACTGCCGAAGCTCGACAGAAAGATAAGTGCGATAGCCGCTATTCCGGCAATGAAAGCTATTTTAAGCAGCTTATCGGATTTCAGCAGTTCTTTCATATTCTACCTTTCTTTTGTATATCTGACTTTTATGTCATCTCCGACTGCCGCCTGTACAAGAGATGCCGCATCGGCAATATAACTGTCATCTGTTCCGTCATCAAATACAAGCTCAACCTCACTAATAGATATGCAGAACGCACCGTCAATATGCGCTGTAATATACACCTTACGATAAATAAATCCGTGTGAGTTGAGCAGTTCCTCTACCTTCCGCCTGACTGCTCTCGCCGCAGTCAGGCGTGCCTGCTCGGATAATTTGTCGCTGAAATCAACCTGTGGGATATCGGCTATCCGTGTTTCTATGCTAAGCGCAGGAATTATATCGGTGACTGAATTTATAAGGCACACGGAAAATATACACGCTATCGCAAACGTTATCTGCATTTTGTACTTTTCGCAAGGTATCAGCATTCTGAAAAGCCCTGCCGCCGCGGCAAGCACGCATATACCCAGTGCTGCCTGCTTTATCTCATTCATACCGCACCACCTGACATAAATATCATAAGAGATATCGATATAACTGCCATAAGCAGAAATGATACCAGCATCGCCATAATTATCGAGCTTACACCTTCGGCGCACTTGAGAAGTCCCGTAAGCTGTGATATTCCGAACAGATCGCTGAAAGCCGCCGCCGCAGAAAATGCGAGCTTATAGCACAGTACCGACAATATTGACGGAAGAATCAGCACACCGCCGGTTATTATGCCGAATACGCCGAAGTTATTACGGATAAGACCTATGCCGCCGTACATTACCGACAGCGAATCAGACACAGCGCCGCCGATGAACGGAACGCTGTTCGACACAGTGAACCTTGCAGCTTTTATTCCGACATTATCGGACGGCACAGTGATAAAACTCTGCATAGCAAGAAGCGCTACAAACACCGTCATAATCAGTCCCAGTATCCATATCACGGTTTTCTTTACCGCATCGGCAAGCGCCGACAGTTTAAGCTCACTGCACACGCTTCCTGCAAGCGAAACTCCGAGTATGCTCATTGACACCGGCATAAGTATTTTCGATGCAAGCTGAGTAAAGCCCTGCGCTCCACTCATGACCACGGTATTGAACATTGCGGCAGACGTAACGTGACCGCTTGTTGCGAGAATTCCCGCAAATGCAGGAATAAAGCTTGCCAGGAACACGCTTCCCGATTCAAGCGTTTTTGACGCCGCCGTCAATGAATCGCTTGCGGCTGTAACGGTAAGCGTACTGCACGCAAGCACCGATACTACCGAAAACACGGTCTTTAAATTGCCGGAATTGTCGGCGAATACGTTTGCAACACTGCACAGAAGTGTTACGCCGAGCAGTGAAACAAGCAGCTTAAGCGGACTTTGTATGCTGTCCCACAGCATACCTGTCACATTGCTTATAACCTTATCAAGCGACAGTGCGTTGCTGTCTATGCTCTGCGGCGTTATCCCTGCCGCCGACAACCGGCGGTCAAGCTCCTGCGGTATATCAGCACTGTAGCCGTCAAGTATCGTGCTGTCCTGTGCGCCCGCACCAAGCGGTACGGCAAGCATAACAAACGCCGTTAAAAGTACCATAATGATTTTTATAATTGCTTTCATATTTCCTCACTGCAACAGCTGTTTTATCACTTCCATAAGGCGGTCAAACACAGGTAGGGCAAGAAGTACAATAGCGAATTTTCCCGCAAGCTCTATCTTTGCGGCTATCGACTTTTCTCCGGCGTCCGCACAGCTGTCAGACGCCATCTGCGTAATATAGCATACCGCGAGTGATT
Organism: uncultured Oscillospiraceae bacterium; assembly: GCA_900539195.1. GTDB lineage: Bacteria > Bacillota > Clostridia > Oscillospirales > Ruminococcaceae > Ruminiclostridium_E. The sequence goes on along the minus strand of UQBC01000035.1, from coordinate 17,690 downwards.
TTATCAGAACGTCCGCATACGATGTGTCGGGGTCTGCTATCTGCAAATAGCCGGATACAGTTTCTATAACAGGCTTTACGGCGGTAACCGCCGCACCCAGCATAAGCATTCCGGTGATAAGCGTAATGTATATACTGAACTCCGGCTTGTACTGCCTTAGCACTACCGAAAGCACTGCGCCGATAATTCCGGCGCCGACAAATGCGATAATATTCATATTCCCGTCCTTTTGAAGTCTAAAGATTGAAAATGTTTTTTATCGTGTCAAACAGGTTGCTTATCTCTGTTACTATCATCATCAGCACGACAATAAGCCCTGCTATAGTTGTCATCATAGCCTGCTCTTCTCTGCCCGAGCGCTGTAAAAGCTGATTGAGCACGGCAACGACAATCCCTATCGCCGCTATCTTGAAAATAAAATCTACATTCATATCACATCGCCGCTTTCTATATCAGCATTATTCCAACCGCCGCACCGAGCATAATCCCTAGCGTGCGGTAAAGCCTGCCCTTGCGCTTTTTCTCTTCATTCGCAGTTTCAAGTACATTGTCAAGCCTTGTCATTGCAAGCGCAAGTGCGGCAGTTTCACCCTCGGTATTGCTTTTTCCGATGCTCCTGCCAAGCTCAGACAATATCTGCCTGTCCTCCGCTTTTAAATAACCGCTGTTATGCACGCAAGCGTCCCATTCATCGCTTATATTGCCGCCGCTTTCGCAGACAGCTATCAGTTTGTCCGAAATATAACAGCGTGATGTGTCCTGCCGTGCTTTCAGCATTTCGTCAAGCTTGTAACCGTTATAAGTTACATATGCCGTCATACTCTGAAAAAGCGAGATGTACGCCGATATCGTCTCACAGCGCTGTGTAAGTCTGTCCGAAAAGTACGCTCCGACAGCCGCACCGCTGAGCGTTGTCAGCAAAAATATGACAATGCTTATCATACTGTACACCCCGCATTTATCGTCGGGGTAATAATCTGTTTTACGGCGGTTATCCTGTGGTTTTGGAGCAAAGCAATGTGCTGTATCGCTCCGCTGTCAACTATTGCTTTGATCCCATCGTTTGCCAAAGCGGTTTCGATACTGTCGGCATGAGCCGTCATAATCAGTCCTACGCCCGAATTCAGCAGCTGTCTTATACTCTCTGCGTCTGCTCCCAGCTCATCGGTCACGATATAGTCGGGCGACATACACCTGACAGCCCTTATTATACCGTCAGACTTGTCGTAACCGCTGAACACATCCGTCATAAGACCGACATCAAGGCACGGCTTGCCTTCATACACTGCCGCAATTTCCTGCCGTTCATCTATAAGCGATAACCTGAACCGTCCGCCGATACTCCTGCACAGATCCCGCAGTACGGTAGTCTTTCCGCTGAGCGGTCTTCCGATAATAAGCAATCCCTTGCTTGCGTTATTGTCATCAAAAAGCGTAAGCAGGTCTTTTGCCGACCCACAGTGCTGTCTTGCAATGCGGATATTGACCGAACTTATATTTTTAATTGCGTGCAGTCCGTCATCGTTATACACGGCGCTTCCGCATATACCTGCTCTATGACCGCCGTACAGTGTTATAAACCCGTTTGCTATATCCTTCTCATATGTATGCACTGAGTTCTGACATATCGCACTGATACACTCGTTTATAAGTGCGCTGTCTGCGGTTGCCTGAATAACGTGATTCTGATCTCCCGAGCGGATTATAAGCGGTGTGCCGCACTTTATCCGTATTTCCTCGGCAGTAGATTTAAGCGACTGCGGTACAGAACGCAGCGCAGGAAAAATCCTTGCTATCGGACGTATCGCCGTATCAAATTCGTTTGTTTTACTTTCTATCATTTTTTCATATCCTTTCGGCTTGTCTTTTTATTTAGTAAAGTCTATGCGTAATGGTATAAAAAAAGAACGCATGATTTCTCATGCGTTCTGAACCTATTGAATTTTTCCATTCTGCAAATTACGGTTATTCTTCCGAAACCACAGTTCTTATATGAAGCTCCTCAAGCTGCTTATCGTCAACTACTGACGGGCACTGCGACATAAGCTCGCTTGCGTCCTTTACCTTCGGGAAAGCAACTACATCTCTCAGGCTGTCTGCACCGCAAAGGAGCATCGAAAGCCTGTCAAGACCTATACCAAGACCACCGTGCGGAGGTGCGGCATACTTGTATGCGTCAACAAGGAAGCCGAACTTTTCTTCAATCTCCTTATCGGTAAGACCGAGCAGTCTGAACATTCTCTCCTGAAGCTCAGGGTCGGTTATACGGATAGAACCACTGCAAAGCTCAATGCCGTTAAGAACCAGGTCGTAAGCCTTTGCTCTTACCTTGCCCTTGTCGGTGTCAAGGTATTCAAGGCACTCTTCCATAGGCATCGTGAATGGGTGGTGCATAGCAAGCCAGCTTTCCGACTCATCGTCCCACTCAAAGAACGGGAACTCGGTAATCCATAAGAAGTTGTATCCGCTGTCGGGTACAATACCTATCTGCTTGCCGACCTTAAGACGCAGAGCGCCGAGTACGGGGAGCGTAACCTTGTTCTTGTCCGCAACGATAAGCACTACATCTCCCTTTTCACAGCCGAGGTGCGAAAGGATAGCGTCAAGCTCGCCCTCTTTGAGGAATTTTGCAAACGAGCAGTTCGGTGCGTCATCGTGCCAGCGGATATAAGCAAGACCCTTTGCGCCGATTCCCTTAGAGAACTCGGTCAGCTTGTCTATTTCTTTTCTTGTAAGAACACCTGCGGCATTCTTTGCAACGATCGCTCTTACACTGCCGCCTGTGGCAATAGCCGAAGAAAATACCGAAAACTCTGTATCCTTTACAATATCGGACAGATCCTGTATCTCCATACCGAAGCGTGTATCAGGCTTATCCGAGCCGTAACGTGACATAGCGTCGTTATATGTCAGTCTGGGGAGCGGAGTTGTAATATCAACATCAAGCACATCCTTCATCAACTTTTTGATGAAGCCCTCTGTAAGTTCAAGTATCTCATCAACGTCCATAAATGACATTTCAAGGTCTATCTGTGTGAATTCGGGCTGTCTGTCCGCACGCAGATCCTCATCTCTGAAGCATCTCGCAAGCTGAATATAACGGTCAAAGCCAGAGATCATAAGTAACTGCTTATATATCTGGGGCGACTGCGGAAGCGCATAGAACTTTCCCTCGTGAACTCTTGACGGTACAAGATAATCTCTTGCTCCCTCAGGAGTTGATTTCATCATCATAGGTGTTTCTATTTCAAGGAATCCGTTATCGTAGAAATATTCACGGGCTGTCTTTGCAATCCTGTGACGCATTATAAGGTTATCCTGCAGCTTCTTTCTGCGAAGATCGAGGTATCTGTATTTAAGACGAAGCTCCTCGTTTGTCTTTGTATCGTTTACTATCTCAAACGGCGTTGTCTGAGCCATCGAAAGTATACGAAGGTCGGTAACGAGAATTTCAACGTTGCCAGTCTTTATATCGTTATTCTTGCTCTCTCTTTCACGCAGAAGGCCCTGCGCCATAAGAACATATTCGCTCTTTATCTGCTTTGCCTTTTCAAATACGGCAGGCTCTGTTGTATCATCAAATACAAGCTGAACAATGCCTGTGCGGTCACGCAGATCGACGAACATAAGGCTGCCCTTATCTCTTACTCTCTGTACAAATCCGGCAACGGTAACGGTACTGCCGATACCCTCGACCTCGCCGCAATAATGTGTGCGCTTAAGTCCTTTCATTGTGTCTAACATAAAATCTATACCTTTCCTACGGTTCTACCCGTTTATTTCCAACCGACAGACATAAGCGTCTGACGATAAACCTTTACAATTATAGCATTTTTCTGTCGGCTTTTCAAGTAGTGAGCCGAAAAAAAGCAACCGCAGAAGTTCTGCGGTCATTATATATTTCTGCTTTTTACTTTGCTTCAAGCCGTCTTTTTTTAATCCCCCGAATCAACAGAGTTTGCACTGATTTTGTCCGATATTGCTTTCTCTGCCTTCTCAGGCTCTTCCGACGCTATAAGAAAGCACAGATTGCCCTTTTGGAATACCACCGTCCTGCTTACGATTTTTTCCTGTTCGGGATATGTTCCGAACTGCTTTATAAGGCTGTCTTTCCTGCTTTGCAGTGCGGCTTTCACACCATCTGTGTCATCTGCACGCACTGCAATTATCTCCGACAGCTCAACGCTTATCGCTTGCTGATATACGCAGTAATCTGTGATACCGTATTTGCTGAAATCCATTATCGTATCAAGCAGCGTGCTGTCCGTTGCTTTGACCATTTCGGGAAAATCGCCGCTGTTAAGCGCTGTGAGTACAAGACCCTCGCAGGAAATATCATCGTCAGCCACCTTAGTTACCGTCCATTTTGTAGACGAACGGGAGGAGCTGTCCGCCTGCTGTACCGAGGAAGAAACATCATCGGCACAGCCGCATAGCGTTGCGGCAATGATTACAGCTATTAATACAGCGAGTGATTTTCTCATTTGCTTTTTATCCTCTCAAGATTTGCCGAAAGCGCATCAGGGAGCTTGTGCTTATCCTTGTCGTACCACGGCAGATCCTCACGCATGATGACATCGGGATGAGCCATAACACGCTTCATAAAGTCCTCTGTCATATATTTTTCGTTTATCACAGTGTAGCCGTCTTTGTCGAAAACAGGCTTGTACCCTTCCCTCTTGTAGACAAACTCGCCCCACCACGGGAGCCACCACAGCCACATGGCGTTGTCCTTTTTCATCTCATCGGGATCGGGGATATATCCACATTCGGACAAGGTTATCATCTTGCCGTGAGCCATTTCTCCCATATACCGGAAGCGTTCTTTCTGCGATGAATGATCATATTCCTTTACCGAGTAAATATCATCGCCGCAGATGTCAAACGTGTTGGGGTTTACCTCCATACACTTGTCCTGCCCGTTCCATACCCATATAAGATTGGTCAGCTTATGATAATTTTCCATACGGTCAAAAATCATATACCACAGCTTCTTATACGCTTCACGGTGCTGTTCATCGTGGTTTCCCCACCAGAACCAGTTGCCGTTTGCCTCGTGCAGAGGCCGCCACAGCACAGGTATATCAAGCTGTGCCATACGCTTAAGCTCGGCTGATACCATATCTATCTCACGGATAATAAATTCATATTCCGCAGTGCCTTCTGTTACGCCCTTGCATAAATCGAAGCAGGTCTTGTGATCGTAGCTTGTCGTCTTGTAGTAGAACGATGAGCCTTTGGAATAATCGTCCATATCGTTCGGAGCGTACCAGTGCCAGCACATTGTGACAATGCCGCCGCACTGAGTAGCCCATTTTATAGCCCTGTCTACCTGATCGTCCGTTTTCTTGCAGGAGCTTACTCCCATAAAGTCATAGCCTCTGACAGCAGGTAATTTGCCTGTCAGGTGATAATAAACGAGGTCTTCTACCTCTTCGCTTTGCAGATACTGCTGACCTGCAAGGTGCTTTTTACCGTATATGCTCTTAAGATAATCAAAAAGCCTTACGGTGTTTTCACTAGCCTGCTTTGAAACAGGTCTTGTCGGGTCGGGTTCAAAATTCAGCTGTTTTTTCAGTTTCTCGAAATCTGTAGTATACACGATAGTTCCTCACATTATATCTTTACTTGTTCTTTTGCTCCTGTAACGTTCTTACCGTTCTGAGAAGGAATTTTGTCGGAGCAAATCTCGAGCCCGCCGCAGCCGCCTTGGTGGTAACGCCGGGGATTATCAGCAGATCGCCGCATAAAAGACGCTCGATAGCATAGTCCGCAACATAAGCCTCGTTCTCGCTCGGTATTCCAAAGCTCTTTACGCCTGCAACACTGTTGAATTCGGTATCTACAGGTCCGGGGCAAAGCGCACTTATAACTACCCTGCTGCCTGTGCTTCTAAGCTCCTCGTAAACCGCCTTGGTAAGCTGTACAACATAGTTTTTTGTCGCATAGTATGTTGCAAGCAGAGGTCCTGCCATAAAGCCTGCAACAGAAGCAGTGTTAAGAATATATCCGCTGTTTCTTGCGGCAAAATCACGCAGGAACAGCTTTGTCAGAATATGAACTGCCTTTATATTGACGTTTATCATCGAAAGTTCGTCTTTAAGATCTGTTTCAAGGAACGGACCGTACAGACCGAATCCCGCATTGTTAAAGAGAAAATCAATTTTATAATCCTTTACCTTGTTGTAAAGCCCGAAACACTGCTCCTCTTTTGAAAGGTCGGCTGTAATTGTCTTGACCTTTATTTCGGGACAATTATACACGATTTCTTCCTTGAGTGCCAGCAGACGCTCTGTTCTTCTTGCGACAAGTATAAGATTTACCCCTCTTGTAGCGAGATTTTTTGCCATTTCTCTTCCGATTCCCGAGCTTGCGCCCGTTATAAGTGCGATCATGTAAAATTCCTTTCCCGGTCGGCTGACCGCTTACAAGTATATTTCTAAATCATTCCGTTTCTTGTAATTGATATTATTACCTTATGGATAAGTATATACTAAACTGTGCCCGAATTCAAGCCTTGAACGCAAAAAATCCGGCAATAAAATGCCGGATTTCTGTAAATCAATCAGATTCAGTCCTCAAGACCATCCAGAGAAACATCATGCTTTACTCTGTCACGCTCTTCTGCTCTCTTGCCGTTATTGAATCGGTCAACAGTGCCTACAAGATAACCTGTGATACGGCGGATACGCTCAAATCTTGTGTTATCGCCGTGGTCGCTTCTTCCGCACTTGGGGCAGACATCGCCGATTATACCGGTATATCCGCAGCAGGGATCTCTGTCGACGGGGTGGTTGATCGAACCGTAGCCGATACCCGATTCCTTCATACATCTGATGACCTGCTCAAATGCTTCAAGGTTCTGTAACGGATCGCCGTCAAGCTCGACATAGCTGATGTGACCTGCCAGTGTAAGCGCGTGATAAGGCGCTTCAAGCTTTATCTTTCTGAATGCATTGATCGGGAAATATACGGGAATATGGAACGAGTTGGTGTAATATTCTCTGTCGGTTACGCCTTCAATTTTACCGAATCTCTTGCGGTCGATCTTTACAAATCTGCCTGAAAGACCCTCGGCGGGAGTAGCAAGAACTGAGAAATTAAGACCTGTCTTTTTGCTTTCCTCGTCCATTCTTGCCTTCATTCTGCCGATGATACGCAGACCGAGCTCCTGCGCTTCCTTGCTTTCGCCGTGATGAACGCCGATAAGAGCCTTAAGGCACTCTGCAAGTCCGATAAAACCGACTGAAAGCGTACCGTGCTTCAGTACCTCACCTATCGTATCGTTGGGGTTGAGCTTTTCGGAGTCAATCCATATACCCTGTCCCATAAGGAACGGATAGTTCTTTACTCTCTTCTGCGACTGTATCTTGAATCTGTATAGAAGCTGATCTATAACAAGGTTCATTCTGTCCTCAAGCATTTCAAAGAACTTGACGATATCGCCGCCCGCAAGGATACCGAGTCTGGGCAGGTTGATGGACGTAAATGAAAGGTTACCTCTGCCTGTTACTATTTCTCTTGTGGGATCGTAAACATTACCTATTACACGGGTACGGCAACCCATATATGCAATTTCCGTATTATAGTCGCCGGGCTTGTAATACTGGAGATTGAAAGGTGCGTCTATAAATGAGAAGTTCGGGAACAACCTCTTTGCGGATACTCTGCACGCAAGCTTGAACAGGTCGTAGTTGGGATCGCCCTCGTTGTAGTTAAGACCATCCTTTACCTTGAAGATATGTATCGGGAATATAGGTGTTTCGCCGTTACCAAGACCTGCCTCCGTTGCAAGCAGAACATTCTTTATTACCATTCTGCCCTCGGGAGAGGTGTCTGTACCGTAGTTTATCGATGAGAACGGGATCTGTGCGCCCGCACGGCTGTTCATAGTGTTGAGGTTGTGCACAAGAGCTTCCATAGCCTGATATGTGGCCCTGTCGGTTTCAACCTCAGCCTGCTTCAAAGCAAACTTCTGTATCTTGTCAATTATTTCATCGGATACATCGGGGCATATTGCTTTAAGGCATTCACGCTCTGCGTCCTGATAGCCGTTATCGTTAGCGAGGATGGGACAAAGCTGTTTTTCTTCCTCAAGTTCCTTAGTGTAAGCCTTTACATCGGCTTCCGCCGTTGCCAGATCCTCGATACCGCCGATAAGCTCAAGTCCTCTTACGATATTCTGCGCATAGCGGTGCTTATATGTCTTTCTTACACCATCAGCCATTGAATAATCAAAGTTTGGGATAGACTGTCCGCCGTGCTGATCGTTCTGGTTTGACTGGATAGCAATGCAGGCAAGTGCAGAATAGCTGCTGATCTCATTAGGCTCTCTGAGGAAGCCGTGACCTGTCGAAAAGCCGTTCTTGAACAGCTTGATAAGGTCAATCTGACAGCAGGTCGTGGTAAGCGTTAAAAAGTCAAGGTCGTGGATATGGATATCGCCGTCCCTGTGTGCCTTTGAATGTTCGGGAGCGAGTACATACATCTCGTTGAACTGCTTTGCACCCTCAGAACCGTACTTGAGCATGGTACCCATTGCGGTATCGCCGTCTATGTTAGCGTTCTCACGCTTTATATCACAATCTCTTGCAGCCTTGAATGTAAGATCCTCATAGATCTTCATAAGGCTTGTATTCATTTCTCTTACTCTTGTTCTGTCTGCTCTGTAAAGAATATATGCCTTGGCTGTCTTTGCATGACCGCTCTCAACAAGTACCTTTTCTACAGCGTCCTGTACTTCCTCTACAGTAGGAAGCTCACCTGATTTACCGGTGTTCTCCTCAAGATAATTGCAAACTTTCTCAGCCATTTCAGTGGCTTCCTGATAATCGTTACCGCCGACAGCTCTGGCTGCTTTATATATAGCATCAGCTATCTTCTCAACGTTGAACGGTACTGTACGTCCGTCCCTCTTCTGAATTTTAGTCAGCATTTGTTTCTCCCTCTCGTTGAAATTCGTCGCCATACCACAATATATAGTGGTGAGCGAAATACAGTTAATATTATATAGTGTCTTGCTCGGTTTGTCAATACGTCTTTTAGGAATAAGTATATAAAAATCAGACTGCATTTTTAGACAATTTGTCAATTGACTGAATGTAAACACCGATGAAAACACGGTATCACGCGCACAAAAAAACCGCCGTTTTGCTTAAAGCACACGGCGGCGTAATTTTTTCTGTATCACAGACTCATATAGAAGTTGAGCAGTATAAGCCCAAGAACTACGTTGAAGCCGATGCCGACGCATATATACGGAATTCTCATGCGGTTGGTGCGCAGGAAACCGGAAGCGATACCGATCCATACACACGACGCCATAACCGCAAGAAGAAGTATCATAACGGCGACATTGTTCGGAAGTTCATAGCCTAAAAAGCTTGTGCATACAAAGCTTGCCACGCAGTTTACAAACGGCAGTATTCCGAGCGGAATTGTCGCAAGCACCCAGCGTATCCTGTCTGCTCTTGCAAACGAGAACACTATAGCACCAAGTATAAGGGTAATTACAAGACACTCTATAGCCATAATGCTCTCCTTCTTTCAAAAATTCTCTTACTTAGCCATTGAGTTGAAGTCATCAATAGCCTTTGCGTTATCGGCACAGATGATAAGTGCAACATAGTTTCCGCTTGTAACAACGTTCTTTCCGTCTATCTTATACATCTCATCAGGGGTATAATCCTTGAATGTGGCTGTCTGAGCCTCAACACGCTTTTCAAGCATAGCCTTTACGTCAGCGACATCGTCAGCCGACTTGAGCTGGAATACGGCAATCTCATCCGGATATGCACCCGAACCGCAAATGAATGCGCTGTAGCTTTCTATCTTGTCACTTGCTACATCATAATAGCCCGACATGCGGTCTGTGCCTATTTCAGCCATACCGGGGAACTTGACGTCTGCCTGGATCTTAGCTGTAATTTCAGCTGCTGTGCCCGAAGTCTGAGCTGTATCAGAGGAAGCTTCTGTACTGCTTTCTGCTGTCGAACTTGCTTCGGATGAAACAGCGCTCTCTGTTGCGGATGACTGAGCGTTTCCGCCTGAGCAACCGCATATTGAAACTGCGATCATAGCGCAGATAATTCCTGCCATTATTCTTTTAGTAAAGCTTTTCATTGTTCATAATTCCTTTCTTTTATGCACATTTTATATTAAGAATGTTTCTCAAGGAAACTTAGCATAACCTGATATGTCGAACCCATAAAGTGTATTCCGTCCATCTCATGATACTCTTCATAATAGTATCCGTCAGGAGCTGTAAGCACCGAATGCAGGTCGAGAAATTCTGCCTTCGTGCCGGATATGACTTTTTCAAGAGCACTGTTGTACTCGTTTATCGCAGATGTTGTAAGTGCATTGTCATAATCCGCTTCGGCATAGTAAGTTATAGGCGGTATTGACAAGACATACACCTTAGCTTTGCTGACCTTTGAAATATGCTGTACAAGCTCGCCCATGCAGTCGGCAAGATAATTGCCGTCAGCATATCCTACGCTGTTGGTGCCAAGCATTATATATATCTTTTTTGGTTTATTCGACTTGATCTTGCTGTCAATCGTTTTCCCGTCAATTTCGCTGTCAAGTGCGGTTGAAGGGGCAAGCCCAACCATTGCATACACAAGCGACGGGTCAAGATATCCATAGAGGTAAAGTCCTGTAGTGATACTGTCGCCAATGAACAGCGAGTCATCAAAAAATGATGTGTCAAAATCAGTCGGCGCTGTCGGCTCGGCTACGGAAACAGGTTCCGGGGTTTCTACCGGTTCTGTCGGCTCAGGCTCAAGTTCTGTTGCAGCAGTTTTAGTTTCCGGCAACGTGGTTTCGTTGGTTGTAGCGACTGTAGTTACCGATGTGGTAACAGCTTTTGTAGTGGTCGCAACAGTAGTAGCACTTGTGGTACTTATTGATGTTTTCGCCGTTGTTGCGGTTTCGCTGCGCACTTCTGAACTTTCCTGTGAAGAAGTAACGTCTGCGCAACTGCACAGCGCAACTGCTATTGCACTTATCAAGGCGACTGCCGATGTTCTGAAAGCGGCTGAATATTTCATATCAATATATCACCCTGACTTTTATGACGATTGCTTCTGTAAGTAGCTGAGCATTACCTCGTATGTCGTACCCATGAAATGGATACCGTCCATCTCGGCATAGTCAGCGTCAAAATATCCATCAGAGCCTGAAAGTACGCTGTTAAGGTCGATGAATGTTGCCGAGCTACCGGCAATTACCGTTTTCAGCTTAGTGTTATAATCGGTAATATTCTTAAGTGTAAGAGCGTTCTCATCTGACGCTTCCGCTTCGGCAGTTACGGGTGGAATAGATATTACATATATCTTTGCCTTTGTCAGTCCTGCTATCTTATCAACAAGCTCTTTCATACTTGCCGCAAGGGTTTCGTTATCAGCATATCCGACGCTGTTTGTGCCAAGCATTATAAATACCTTCTTAGGCTTGAATGAAGCTATCTTATCTGAAAGTGTAACTCCGTCTATCTCAGCGTCAAGTGCAGTAGAAGGAGCAAGACCCTGCTGTGCAAACACGTTTTCCTTATCAAGGAAGCCATACAGGCTCAGACCTGTTGAGATACTGTCGCCTATAAACAGCGATGACGAGAAGTATTCCTTGTCAAAGTCTATTGCAGGCAGGTTATCCGAAGTGCCCGAAGAATTGTCAGATGTTTCTCCCGACGATACTGTGCTCTCCGGAACCGAGCTTGTGTCTGATCCGGTAGCGGGAGCTTCTGTTTCGGGCGGCTCCGATGTGACAGCGGTGAAAGGCGGCTCGGATGATGTGCCGTCGTCTCCGTTTATTATATTATAGGTAAAGAAACACACTGTACATATGATAAGAACCAACAAAAGGTTCAGAAATATCATAGACGGTGTTATTCCGAATTTATTTTTTCCTTTTTTCTTCTGTGCCAAAACACACACCTCGCAATCATACTGTATTATTATACAGCATTTTAAGAAAATAATCAATAGATAAAAACAAAAAAATCGATGCCGATAAAGCACCGATTTTTGTCAAGCTGTTTATAACTTAGTCAGAAACATAAGGAATAAGAGCTACCTGTCTAGCCTTCTTGATAGCTGTTGTAAGCTCTCTCTGGTGGTATGCGCAGCAGCCTGTTACTCTGCGGGGCAGAATTTTGTAACGCTCTGTCATACACTTCTTGAGCTTAGCTACATCCTTATAATCAATGAATTCAGCTCTGTCAGCACAGAAAGCGCAAACTTTTTTTCTTGTACGCTTCATAGGACGAACTGTTGACTTTTCATTCTTTTCTCTTTCAGCCATTGTATTATCCTCCTTATTTTGATCAGAACGGGTAATCGTCATCATCGGCAGATTCTGTGAAATCTGCATTGTTACCCTGCGACACTGTGGGCGCGGTGTTTGTTGTCTGTGCAGGATGTGCAGGTGCGGGAGCAGTCTGTGCATTTCCGGGATAGCTCTGGTAAGGCGATGAAGCCTGTCCGCCGTTTGCCTTTTCACCCGTAAATGTTGAACGGTCAACTATGATCTCTGTAATGTATGCGGGATTTCCGTTCTTGTCGGTATATGATCTGTTCTGAAGTTCGCCTTCAATAAGTATCATACGACCCTTGGCGAAATATCTTGAGATAAATTCCGCCTCGTTGCGCCAAGCGACTACATTGAAGAAATCCGACTTTCTTTCTTCGCCCTTTGTCTGGAATCTGCGGTCTACTGCTATTCTGAAAGAAAGCACTGACGCACCCGAAGTAGTGGATCTCAGTTCGAGGTCGTTGACTATACGACCCATCATAATTACTTTGTTATACATATGTTACCGCTCCTCCTGTATACTCTGCAGACAAATTACTTGCGTACCGTTACGAGCGAACGGAGAACGCCGTCAGTGATATTGATGATACGCTCGAATTCCATAGGGAAATCAGGCTTGCAGTCGAAGCTGTAAACTACATAATAACCGTCGGTCTCGTAGTTTATCTCGTAAGCGAGCTTACGAGCGCCCCATTCATCAACGTCAACTAATGTGCCGTGTTCCTTGATCAGATCAGAGAACTTAGCAACGAGAGCCTTTACTGCATCCTCACCGTTCTTGAGTGAAAATACAACAACTGCCTCATACTTTTCGCTGAGCTTTGCCATTATAAGCACCTCCTTGTGGATTTTAAGCCCGTACTTCAGCACGAGCAAGGGATGTTGACAAAGTTGTATACTTGTCAAGCTATATTATTATAGCAAACCGAAAACGGTTTGTCAAGACTTTTTTGAAATTTTATATTTTTCCGAAAATCAGCAGGAAAAAGACCATTGCTATAGGCTGATGCAGTACATATATCCACAGTGTATATCTGCCTGCAAGCGCAAGCGGTCTGCAATGGGTCTTGTAAAAGAATGCCGGCATTTTGTTTTCAATGGCATACTTACCGGTATATGCACCTGCCAGGAATACGAAAAACCACGGCATGAGCGGAAAATAATCCATTGACTGAAAGCTCGGCGACCTGAATCCGAGCGGGAAAAGAAGTCCTGCATTGTAGATAAACTCAGGCAGCTTTATTCCGACGCCTGCCGCAGGTCCCAGATAGCCGTACATAATTCCTCTTGTTAAAAAGAAAAGCACGGCACACACGGCGATTCCGACCGGTGCCGGGATCTTAAGGAAATATTTATCACCTATCGCATAAATCATCATAGATACGCCCATGAAGTGCAATATTCCGAACAGGATCGGCGCATTCGGAGCAAAAAACGCAAATATAAAAGTGATTATCATACCTATGAAGAAGCACTGTATGCCACGCTTTGCATTATTTCGAGAATAACGGCTGCTCATACCCGATATGAACATAAAAGCTCCTGCAAAAATATCACGAATAATATCAAACCAGCTGTCGAACATTATCGGAATGTGTATATTATAGGTGTAGTTAAGGTCGAAGCAGACATGGTACACTACCATACAGAGTATGCAGAAACCTCTTACCTCGTCCATAAAGCCTGCACGTCTGTATTTTTTTACTTCTGTGCCGCTGACGGTTGCTGTATTTTCCATTTTTATCTTTCCTCTTTTTTAGTCGGATAAAATTATTATATCACTAATGCACGTTAAGTTCCATTGTACATTTTTAACAATAATCACGTCATACATATAGGTGATTTCTACAAAAACGAACTACATTTGCATATTGCAATGGACTGCTGTTTGTGATATTATATGTATGAAAAAAACAGCGGTACCGACCGCATTACGAAAGGGACGACTAATTAATGCTTATTGCAAAGATAACCGACAGCGATTTCTTTGGTGGTGAGCCTCAGTATATCGAAGATGACGCACGTTATAATACAAGGGGTGTTATGACCGACGGCGAAGGAAATATCGCTATGATGAAGATAGAAAACTCCGACTATTACAAACTGCCCGGCGGAAGTATAGAGATAACAGAAACTCCCGACAAGGCTTTTTTACGCGAAGTATCGGAAGAAACAGGCTACCCTGCCGAACTTATCGGATATCTGGGTTGGATAGAAGAACACAAGTTCAAAAGGAAATTCTGCATGGTATCTCATTGCTATGTGGCAAAGAAAGCCTCGGATAAATGCGACACAGCGGCACTTGAACGTTCTCAGGAACGTCTGGGATATAAAATAGAATGGATGCCTTATGACGAGGCTGTAAGCAAGCTCAAAGCGCTTTCACAGCAGTGCAAGGAATATCAGATGAGCTTTGTTCTTAAAAGAGAACAGCTTATTCTTGAAAAGGCAAAGGATTTGATTGTAAAGTAAGGGCAGATATGAACAACGAAAAAGAAACGGTAATCCCTGATGAAAACGAAAATCACGAAAATGACGATATGATTGCACAGGATACGGTAAAAGAAGATGAAACGCTGTCATTTAAGCCTAATGAAGATGCTCGTCCTCAGCACACCTGGACAAAAAAGCAAAAAAGAGCCGTATGGATCGCAGCTGTTGTTGCGGTTGTGCTTTTTCTTGCAATCAGTTTTCTTCTGAGCCTTGCGGGGGTTGATGTGTTCAGCCTGCTGAGCGGAAACCCTGCTATGCAATAAAGTAAATAACGCAAAGACCGCACTCGTAGTAAGGGTGCGGTCTTTTTGTATTCGGACTTATAAAATCAGACATATAAGTCCGTTACAGCCGTCATTGATAATTCTCTGTATAGCCTCCTGAAGTTTGGCTCTTGCGTCTGCAGGCATACGGCTGAGTTTATTATGAAGTCCCTCGTTTACCAGTTCGTGGAGCGACTTTCCGAAAATATTGCTCTCCCATATCTTTGTCGGGTTTTCTTCAAACTCTCTGAGAAGATATTTTACAAGTTCCTCAGACTGCTTTTCGCTGCCGACGATCGGGTTTACCTCTGTGTTGATGTTGGCAAGCGTCATATGGATAGACGGTGCCGACGCTTTGAGACGTACACCGAACTTACCTCCCTGTTTTACGATCTCCGGCTCTTCAAGGGTCAGCTCCTCAGCTCCCGGCATTACAATGCCATAGCCCGTTGCTCTTACTTCTTCAAGCGCAGTGCGCACCTTTTCGTACTCTTTCTTTATCTTTGCAAGTTCGATCATACATGGCATAAGGTCGCCCTCGTCTGCGAGTTCTATACCGGTGGTTTCGCCCAGCACCTGATAGAATAAATTCTGACCGAGATTTACGGTAATATAAGCCGTTCCGGAACCGAGTTCGGTTTTATCCTTACTGCAACAGCTTATACTCTCACACTGCCCTATTCTGTCTATAAAGCTGTCGATATCTCCCATACAGCCAATATTTTCAGCCGCCTCACGAACTGAACCGAACACCTGCTTTTTGAGATAATGATCGTTGTCGAGCGATGCCAACCACTTAGGTAACCTTATGCCGATTTCTCGGACGGGAAAGCCCATAAGTACATCTGACAGAAGCGATTTAATATTTTCTTCCGTAATATCAAGGCAGTTAAGCGGTGTAACCGCACAGCTATATTTTTCAGAAAGCCTTTCGGCAAGCCCCTTTGCCTCGGCAGATTTAGGGTCGCTGCAATTAAGTACAACGGTGAACGGCTTTTTTATACTTTTAAGCTCATTGATTACACGTTCTTCAGCCGCCTCATATTCCTCTCTCGGAATATCGGTGATACTTCCGTCAGTCGTTACCACAAGACCTATTGTACTGTGTTCGGCGATTACCTTGTGCGTTCCGACCTCAGCTGCCATATTGAACGGTACTTCTTCGTCAAACCATGGCGTTTTGACCATTCTCGGAGCTTCATTTTCGATATAGCCCTTTGCACCCGGAACTATGTATCCGACGCAATCAATCAACCGTACATTGAGATTGACGCTCTCGTCAACTGTTATGCTTACCGCTTCCTCAGGCACGAACTTAGGCTCTGTGGTCATTATTGTCTTACCTGCCGCCGACTGCGGAAGCTCGTCAACCGCTCTTTCTCTGCGGAACTCATCTTCAATTGACGGTACAACGATCGCATTCATAAACCTGCTGATAAAGGTTGATTTTCCCGTGCGCACAGGACCGACTACTCCTATATAGATATTTCCGCCTGTTCGCTCGGAAATGTCCTTATAAATTGATTTTGGCATAATTTCTCCTTATCTGCTCACATACTGTCTTATCTCCGTGCGGGAAACAAGCTTATTACTTTTAAACTATCGGTATCAGAAGCAAGCCTGAAACCTTTCCGTCAGCGACCTCGTTCTCGGCTTCTATCGCTGCCGCAGATGTGTTATAGCGCTTTGCTATATTCCAGATATCCTCGTTTTCATCGGCAAAGTACAGCTTTAACGAATAATCTTCGCATTTCGGCTTTTCGGCATTTTCATTTACTTCGACCTGCTTTATGACCTGCTCGTTATTGCAAAGATACATACATCCCTGCATAAGCACGGAACATCTCAGTTCTATGCCGTCATCGGTTATGCTGTAGCTTAACGATGAGATATTGAGTACCGGCTGAATTACGCAGTCGGCAGTGACTGTGCCTACCGAAGCGGACGCTTCAAACGGCAGAACCTTTTCTGAAAACGCCGGCTCGTTTTCCTTTACTGCTGAGATAACACAAAGAAGCTTTCCGCTTATGCAAAGCTCACCGTTATCGCCCGGTCGGCAGATTATCTCCGACACGTCGCAGCTAACGTCGATCACACTGTCGGGTACACCGTTTTCACAAGGGATAAGCTGTTTTAAGTTAAGCGTCTGACTTATGAATCTGTGGTCGGCTTCGGTTTTAAGTGAGGCGGTAGTAAAGGACGTTTCATAAGCGGTAGAATACATATCGGCAACGGGATAAATGTTTTCCTCAAGCGTTGCGGTTATCTGAGAGCCGATTGTCAGCTCACAGCCGAATACTCCCGATGCATTGTCATCGGCGGATTTTACCGACAAAGAGCATGACAGTACCCTGAAAAATGCGTAACAGTTATGCTTTTCATCTACACCCTGCATATCCACTATCTGACTTAGCGGAACTTCGGCTTCCATAGTCTGCAGCGATGTTCCGTTGTCGTTTTGTATAAGATAAAGCGCCTTGAGCTTTGCCTCGCCTTTCAGCACAACTTTATCGGCTATTATCTTGCAATCGTTTACCACTGCGGTTGCGTCACAGCTGATAACCGCCTTTACCTGTCTCTTATACACATCTCCGAGCCCACGAGACGTAGAGGAATCTC
>UQBC01000034.1 GCA_900539195.1 uncultured Oscillospiraceae bacterium | reverse complement strand
TCCGAACACAGTAGTTAAGCTCATTTACGTCGAAAATACTTGGCGGGTGACTGCCCGGGAAGATAGATAGATGCCGACATAAAGAAGAAAGCACAGTTCCTGTGCTTTCTTTATATATTCCTCCTTAGCTCAGTCGGTAGAGCGCGTGACTGTTAATCACGATGCCGTTGGTTCAAGTCCAACAGGGGGAGCCATTTAAGCACTGCTCAGGCAGTGCTTTTTTGTTGTCTGAAACACGCTTAAAGCTGAGGGGCGAAGTCGGCGGCAAAGGCAGAGAAGCGCCGCGGTGGCGAAAACGACTCTTTGTCAATAGTTTAGGTACGAAAAATAGAAAATTGCGTCAGCGGGTTTGGATCAAGAATCCGCGATAATTTTTGATGAGAAAAAATGTGGAGAATACGGTTACGGAATCTTCTGAAATTTCTGTAACCGTAAGCAAATGAACTGATAATGCCGTTAAACCACGATTTCAGTGTTCTGGCGCAATACCGAAAATCTTTAATCAAACTTATTTCGGCAATATGTATCCACTCTGACAGCATTGCTTCAGCCTGTTCGGCACTGCTACGCAAAGCAGTGAAAAATTTTTCTTTCAGACAGTTTGCGCCCATAATATCCGCCGAATATAAGAGCATAATATTTACGGCTTTGTTTGCCTGCGTCATTAAAGTTACTGTTAAAAGGTCTGATGAGTGTTTCACTTATGTGAGGATAATTCAAATTATTTAAAAATATTTGTATTGAGGTTGTTGGTATATCTGCTTTTCCAGATACACTTTTGTATGTGCAGATATCGGCTAATTTTGCTATGATATCTGTTAATCATATATTGTTCCTGTTGCGGCGGCATAACTGAACATATATCAGTTTTCTTTTTCCGTTTAATTCCCGGTTTCACCAACATTTATTATAGAGTCGATAAAAAAAGCCCGTATCACCTTTTGAAAGGCGATACGGGCATCTATTCTTATGAAGCTTAGCGTAAGAACTTGAGGCTACGGATAATAGCGGGTTCTTTAGCCTTACCTGAGCAGATCTGGAAGAAGGCTATAATTTTGATTACCCACAGAACAGTTGACATAATGCCATAAGCAATAGGTACTATAAGTGTCCATAACAGAATAATCGTGCAGATAAGCATGAGTATGTTTGCAACTTCAAACTTAAGCGCCTGTCTTACATGGAACATTGCATACTTTGATGAGTTGCTTGCAAGAAGGGCAATTATTATTCCGAATATACCCATAAGGTAGCAAAGCATTGCAAATACCTTGTTATCGGAAATATCCTTGGGATCAAATTCTGCCGTATGATCGTAAGGATCATATGCGGGAGTAGCCGCATATATTCCCTGAGGGGGCACTGTGCCCTGGGGCTGTGTGTTGCCAAACTGTGTTCCGCAAGTTGTGCAGAATAATGCGCTGTCATCCAGCTGTGAGTTACAATTAGGACATATTTTCATATTAATGATCTCCTTTGTCAACTTTCCATAGACTATGGAATTTTTTCGGTGTCGCACTGAATAAAGTGCGACAAAATCCTGATATAATTATAATATTTTTCTCGAGCAAAATCAATCCGTAATATAGCGGATCAAAAGATGTTTGTCATTAAAAATGACATAAATTTTCTGCCGGCTGTATTTTCACCCGGCAGAAAAATCATTTATTCGTCTTCACCGGTGTTTTGCTTTCTTTTTTTAAGAACTAACAGCACTACTATTGCGGCAGCTATCACAATGACGCCGCCAATCGTGCCGAAGAAAAGAACTTTGTTGTTGTAGAAACGTACAAACAGGTTGGTCGTTACATAGAAATCTGTAATTTCAACCGTCTGCTCATTTCCTGCTGCATCGGTGCAGACAACCTTTACCTTATGTGCGCCTGTTGAGTTTCCATCAATATCAAAGGTGAAGTTTCCGTCAGCATCTATTGTTTTTGCGATATCCTCAGCTGTCCATGTCTTGTATTCCTTGTCATAATCGTCAAGGTATACCGACATCGTTTTAAGAAGGATATTATCGCTTGCTGACATTGTTACTGTCAACTTATCAACAGGATATGTCGAACCGTTTTCGATATTTGTCACAACAATATCGGGCTTTGTCTTATCTACACTGAACAAAATTTCCTTGTTCTTTGTATCAAGAGTATTTTCAGCTTTATTTCCTGCATCGTCTTCCGAGCTGAATGACAGTCTGTATACACCGTCATCGGCGAAATTTGCCGAATATACAGTGTAAGTGTATTCATACCACTGACCGTTGCCGCCTTTTACATCAATCCTGTAATCGTCGTCTTCCTTGAGCGTTATGGTTTCACCGTTCTTGAAGAGGATCACCTTGATGTTTTTAAGTTGGTTTGCATTGGTTTCTGTCACTACAACATCCTTACCGCTCTGCGTATATGAGCCGTTAAGCTCTTCTGTAGCCTTCGGAAGAGCATATGTTGAGCCGAAACGGTTGGCAGAGAATCTGATCGACTTGGTTGTAGTATTACCTGCCTTATCCGTAAGCGTGGCAGTCAGCGTGTAGATATCATCAACCTCTTTTTTCTCAGGGAAGTTGTTGAAGGTAAATATCTTTCCGTTGTGCTGATCGGAATATGCGCCGTCAAGTGCAACAGCTTTTCTTTCTGCACCGGTGAGCGTTATACTTACATTTGCGTCATCATAGTTAGTATCCGTATATGAAATGACCGGGATAATTTCACCGCTGTTTGCTGAAAGATCTGCAACACCGCTGATTGTCAGACTCGGAGCTGTCTTGTCAACATAGAATGTCTGTTTTGCGAAGTCAGCTGCATCGTTGCCTGCCTTATCCTTAACAGCTATATCAAAAGTATAAAGACTGTCATTGCTGTAGGATACGGTAGCAGTGTGTCTGTCTCCGTTATCAGTCCAGCCGCTTACTATAGGAAGTGCTGCGACGGTGTCGTCATCTGTCGCAGTAAGTGTTACCGTAACACGGCTTGCATCAAAGTTGTGCTCTGTAATAACTATAGTTGCTGTACGTCCTGCGTTGTAATAATTGCCGTTTGAGGCTGAATTGTTATCATAAGAAACGTCAATTACGGGCAACGTCTTATCGACAGTGAACTTTTCAGGTACTTGTGTACCTGCCGCATATACTGCACCATCGCTTCTGTTGTCTGCAAGGTCGGTATACTCGATACTGAACTCGTAATCACCGTCTGCTGTATAAGGAATTGTGGCAGTCCATATTGTGTCATCGAGATTACCTGTGCCGCCTGTTTTTTTCCAACCTGATACAGCAGGTATCACTCCGTCGGTATTTGTTATCTTTATCTTGACATTGTCAGATTTGAAATTACGTTCGGTAACAGCTATGGTTGCCACTCTGTCAGCCTTGAACAGCGACTCGCTGTCAACAGAGTTATTATTGTACGAAATGTTAATTTCGGGCTTTGTAACATCGATTGCTATCGGAACGTTTATCATTTCGTTGGTTGTTACTCTTGCATTGCCCGCATTATCCGTTGCTGTAATTTCAACTACTACGTTATTGCTGTTGAAAGTTGCAGCATCAATATTAATTCTGCCTGTCCAACTGCTTACAAGGCTGTCATTGTCATAAACTGAGCCGCTTGTTATGCCTTCGTTTACATCAAAGAGCACGCCTGTTTCCTCAGCCTGTGTATCGGTAGTTGAAATACGATAGGTTATTCTGTTAATGCCTGAATAATAACCGTTGCTGTCAGCGTTATTTCCGCTGTATGCAGGATCAATTACATTAAGGTCAACAGACACGTCCTTATTGTGAAGTCCGTTCTTGTTAGCCGCTTCGGGCTTGATATCGATCTCCGGTGCGTAGGTTTCGCCTGTCGGCGCTTTGCTGTCAACAACAATACCTGTAGAATTTATTATTGTGACATTGCCCGCCTTGTCTTCAGTTCTGAAATAGATTACAAACTTTTCACTCGGCGATACTTTTACACCGGTGTTTGCATAAGCTGTCCAGCTGCCGTCGGCAGAATAACCTGCCACATCGTCAACCTTCTGATATGTGATGTTGTCAAGACCGCTTATGTCACAGTTTACACTGTACTTTACAGTCACGCTGTTACGATAGAACTTTTCAAAAGCAACACCCTTTGTTGCTTTTACAGACTCATTGTTAATTCTGATATCTGCTTTTGTCGGTGCCGTTTTATCGATCGTAAACTCACCGGGGGCTACTGACTTGCCGTAATTTACAGCCTTGTTTTTATTGCCCGCCTTGTCACTGTAAGATATATTGAATGTGTAATCCGCCTCGGTCGTGAATCTGATGGTTGCGGTATGCGTATTGCCGTTTGTCTTCCAGTTCTTCGCATTTTTCAGATAAGCGGCATAATCGCCAACTGAACCTGTTGCATTCTTGTTCGTTACTTTTGCGACAACCCTTGAAGCATCAAAATTATGCTCGTTTATCGTTATCGTTGCTGTACGGTCTGCCTTGAAATACTTACTGTTCTTGGCAGAGTTATTATCATAAGAAACATCTATTGTAGGTCTTGTCTTGTCAATGGTGAACGATGTGCTGTACGTTCTCGCCTTATTACCCGAAAAATCGGTATAATCAATCGTGAACGTGTAGTCGCCATCCTCAACAAAGTCAAGCTTTGCGGTATGCACATTGCCGTTACTGTCTTCAAACGGAGTTGTAAGGTCTGCGTTCTTCAGTACAGTGGTGGTTTTCTTACCGTTGTCATCGGTTCTTACAACCGTGATTTTAAGATAATTCTTATCGAAAGCTTCTGTGAAGAAGTTTGCTTCGGTTATTTTGATCGTTGCGGTTCTCTTCGCGGTGTAGAAAGTAGTGTTTTTGCTATCGTGCTTGTTATTGTCGTATTCTACGCTTATAACAGGTTTGGTATTGTCGGCTACTACTGTCTTGTCGTCATCGCTCATATCCGCTTTGTTGCCTGCGCGGTCAAAGGCTTTAAAGGATATCTTGCCTCTGTACTGTGGAGCTATTCTGAATGTGATATACGCTTTGCCGTCTTTATCATACTTCACATCTTTTGCCTGAGCGGCGGTAACAATCTTGTTGCCGTCCGTGCTGTAGGTAAAGTAATCAATGCCCGATGTCATATCATCAGCCTTAACAGTAACCGTTATATCCGGATTGAAGAATCCGAACGATATTGTTCTCAGAACGATATCAAGTACGCTTTCGCTGTAGCTTATTACAAGATTTTCGGGGTTTGTTTTATCAACGGTAAACTTTTCGGGAACTTCTGATTCACCGTAATTAACGGCTTTGTTTGCATTTCCCGCCTTGTCGGTACAGCTTATGCTGAATGTATAGTCTGCATCAACTGAGAATGTTATAGTTGCCGTGTGCTTATCGCCGTCAGCGGTCCAGTTCTTCAGATCGCTGAGATAAGCGGCATAATCGCTTACTGTATCCGTTGCGTTCTTGTCTGTGATTACTGCTTTAACTCTTGATACGTCAAAGTTATGCTCCGTAATCGTGATCGTTGCTGTACGGTCTGCCTTGAAATACTTACCGTTTTTGACAGAGTTATTGTCGTAAGCAACTTCTATTTTCGGTGCTGTCTTATCAACAGTGAACTCACCGGTTGCAACCGAACCTTCGGCAAATGTTACAGAATTGTTTTCCGTAACATGACCTGCTTTGTCGGTACAGTTTATGCTGAATGTATAGTCGGCGTTGTCGGAGAATGTTATTTTAGCGGTGTGTACATCGCCCTCACTCTTCCAGCTTTCCGCCTTTTTCAGATCTGCATTGAACTTATCGGATACTGTACCGTTTACGGTAACAATAGCTTCAACCTTTGCCGGGTCAAAGTTATGCTCTGTGATCGTTATTGTTGCGGTACGGTTCTTATCAAAATACTTATCACTGTCTGCACTGTTGTTATCATATTTTACTGAAACAGCAGGAGCAGTTCTGTCTATCATCAGCTTTTCATCGCCGATATCAATTCCGGCTGTGATACCCTCATCATTTTTCAGATAAACAGTTTTGGCGTTTTCGTTTCCTTCTGTGCTTACGGTCAGATAATCAGACCATTCATTATTTGAAAGTTTATTAGACCAACTGATTTTATAACCGTCGGCAGGTGTTATTGTAATATCTCCCGTATACCATTTGCTATTGTTGTCAAGCTTAGCACCCGATAATACATAAGAATTTTCGGGAGTAACGAGATACGATATGTTAAGTGTGTACTTGGTCGATACTTCGTTATACTTATCGTCTGCCGCTCTTGTTGCCGTTACTGTAACTGTACCAACTTGTCCGTTTTTGAATGTGATATTGCCGTCGTTATCAATGCTTACAATGTCAGATGAAAGCGAATATGTTATATTGCCTGTGCCCTGTCCGCCCGACACCGCATTCTTAAACGACATACCGGTATTATAAGTAATTTTGTATGTATCATTATCATACTGTTCAAATTCAAAGCCTGTCTGATCCGCCTTGTTGATTTTAAGCGTGTAGCTTATTTCATAGGAATCATTATAGCAATCATCGCCTGCTCTTACAGCCTTTACTGTAACCGTGCCGGCTTTAAGAATGGTAAGCGTGCCTGTTGCACTGTCTATGCTTGCAACATCGTTACCACTTGTTATCATATAAGTAACATTGCCTGTGCTCTGTCCGCCTGTTGCGGCGTTGTCAAACGTCAGATCAGGTTCATATGTTATTTCGTGCTGTGTTTTCTCAAACACAAAACCTGTCTGATTTGCCTTATCGATTGTGAGGGTGTACTCGGCTGTAGCTTCCTTATACTTATCATCTGCCGCTCTTGTTGCCTTTACTGTAACCGTGCCGGCTTTGTTAATGGTGAGTGTGCCGTTGCTGTCGTCAATACTTGCAACGTCTTTGCCACTTGTTATCGTATAAGTAATATTGCCTGCGCTCTGTCCGCCTGTTACGGCGTTCTCAAACGTCAGTCCGGGTTTATATGTTATTGCTCCGGGATTCGGCTTTTCAAAAGCAAAGTTTGTCTGATCTGCCTTATTGATTGTGAGGGTGTACTCGGCTGTAGCTTCCTTATACTTATCGTCTGCCGCTCTTGTTGCCTTTACTGTAACCGTGCCGGCTTTAAGAATGGTAAGCGTGCCGTTGATGTCAATACTTGCAACACCGTTGTCACTTGTTATCGTATAAGTAACATTGTCTGCGCCCTGATCACTGCTTGCTTTATTACTGAACGTATTGTTTTTCGGATCGTATGTTACTGCTTCGGGATTCGGCTTTTCAAAAGCAAAGTTTGTCTGATCAGCCTTATTGATTGTGAGGGTGTACTTGGCTGTTACTTCGTTATACTTATCGTCTGCCGCTCTTGTTGCCTTTACCGTAACATCGCCGGCTTTAAGAATGGTAAGTATGCCTGTTGTGCTGTCTATACTTGCAACACCGTTGTCACTTGTTATCTCGTAAGTAACATTGTCTTCGCCCTGATCGCTACTTGCTTTATTGCTGAACGTATTGTTTTTCGGATCGTATGTTATTGCTCCGGGATTCTGCTTTTCAAAAGCAAAGCCTGTCTGATCTGCCTTATTCACGGTCAGTATGTAGGACGCAGAAAATGTTTTGCCGGGATTTCCGCCTTCTCCTATAGTCAGATCCGCACCGACCTTGATTTTGCCGGGCTTGGTTATTGTAACCTTACCTGAGCTTTCATCTATACTTGCCGCGTCCGAAGGTGTACTTTCTTCAATCTTATACTTGACAACACCTAAGCTTGCGCCTATTGTAACTTCCTGAGTATATGTATTTTCTTTTTCAGGATCAAAATCCAATTCGGGAGTTTCTTTATCAAACTTGATTACGTCTTTTACAGTCAATGTATATGACGCCTGTGCCGCCTTATAATTTTCATCTGCGGCTTTCTTTGCCGTTACGGTGACAGTACCCGTTTTGTTTATAGTAAGCTCACCGTTTGTGGCATCGATGCTTGCCACATCAGATTTACCGCCTTCTATTTCAAAAGTGATATTACCATTGCCGTTGCCTTTTGTAAGCGGGTTTGTAAATCCGGTATTATTTTGATCGTAATTTATTACGGGATTCGGATTAGCAAATCCGAAATCTGCGTCCACTGCCTTTTCCTTAAGCGTAACATTAACATTGCCTGTTGTGCTTGTTACGGCTGTGTCGGTAAGGACGCTCTGCTTATAATCTGCCTTCGTTATGGTAGCCGACAGCTTTACAACGGGTGTTGGTTGAGCTGTAAAATCAATATCCGCTATTTCGGATATTTCTACCCTTCCGTCGTCACCTGTTTCAACGGTCCTCTGTGTGAAACTTGCGCCGTCAACAGTTACTTCATAAGCTACTGTTGCACCTGATATAGCGTTGTCGCTTTTGTCAGCAACTGTGATTGTGAATGCGTCTGCGGGTGCGGCATATGTACGCAACATATTGTCGGATAAAACCACAATAAGCATAGCAAATGCCATAAACAACGCTAAAATTCTATCACAGATTTTAGGCTTTGCTTTAATCATTTTTTTACTCTCCTGTCTTTACTGATTATATATTTATAATTGATTCCGTTCAGAATACAGTGCATACCGAACGAGAAAACAAATATTGCCATTATTATCAACTGCACAGATATGTTGTCTGCTGCTACCAACACGACTATAAATGCGCACAACGATAATATCATAATAACATCAAACACTCCGGCACAGGTATTGCTGAAAAAGCGGAACAAACCTATATTCAGGATACCGTTTTTTTCAGACGCAGATTTATCGTTTTTCCTGCGCGTTATATTCATAAAAATAAATGCTGTTATCGTTCCTATGAAACCGCACCAGAAAAAAATGCCTGTAACTATCGTAAGCACTCTGTTTGATTCGTTTTCCGTGCCGCAAAACGACATCAGAATAAGCGACATCGACATCATAAACAACGCAGTAACAAAATTTATAAGCATAGTATTCTTTTTTCCTGACGTTATCTTCATACCATCACCACTTATTCAATTATTTCTGTGCTGTCTGTAAAGCCCATTTCAATTTCCTTGACAAACACCGCCGCTGACGCAGGATCTGTTACCGTATAAGCGGGTTGCTTTGCAGATGCGGGCAGAATAGACTGAAGAGGCTGTGTCGCTCCGCTTCCGGCATTCAGAATTGTGGTTTCGGCTGTGGCAGGCATAAGTATTGTGGTTTCGTTTGCCGCCGGTCCCAGAACAGTTGTTTCCTGTGCTGACATTGCAAGCTCCGTTGTTGCAAACTTTTCGGTCTGTGGTGCGCCGGCCTTGCCTGCCGCCTGTCGCTCTATTCGTCCGGATCTTGTTATTCTGTCTGTTGCCGCACTGTAATCATTATCGGCGGCATTTTCATTTTGCAGACGTATATTTCTGATAGCTTTGCGAGCTGTCGCTCCTGACAAGTTGCCTACGACCTTTCTGATATCCAGCAGGAAGAAGAGCGCTATGGCTACAAGCAGTGCAACGCCTGCCACAATAAATGAAATGAGAGATAGCGTTTGTAATAATTCAACCGACATTATTCTTTTACCTCCGCTTTCGTATTGTAAGCCGTTTCTATGTACTGCTTGGTATCAGCCATATTTTCAAGTATTGCCGCTTTCTTCTTTTCGGTTACATCTGAAATAGGTGTGATACTTTCCGTAGTTTTCGCTATAAGATCGTAGACCTGCATAAGTTCATCCTCGGATATTCCAAGTCCCTTGAATGTTGTCGGATACTGCTGAAGCATTCCTCTTGCCATTTCTAGCAATTCAAGTCTTACGATTTCCTGCTCATTTGCGTTTGTGGCAACCGTATTCAACAACTCCTTAAGATTATTGAAATAATCCTTAAATTCTGTATTACTGATACCCTCGGCGTTGTTACCGTTCTTCTGCTTGGCTCTGAATTCTCCTATGCTTGCATAGGTCTTTGCCATATTCAGATTTTCATAGTCTTCGGGAGCGTTTTCAATAACTTTCTGGAACCATGACTTTGACCTTGTTGCTCTCTCTTCAGGTGCTTCATAGTAGTACCAGTAGAGCTTTCCAAGTTCAAAACATATCGTTGCATAACCGCTTTTATCAGCCTGAAGAGCATCAGCGTTGTTTGTCATATACTTTATAAGCATATCAGATTCATCTTTTGTGAAAACATAATCATCTTCCTTAAACGTCTTGATAAGTCCGAGATATGCCTCTTTTTCACCTGCCATATTTGGCACTTCTATACACTGACAATAAATATTTACTTTTTCAATGTAATCAGTATTGATCGTTGCCTGATTCAGCAGAGTCTGATAGGTATCGGTCGCTTTCTGTGTTGCAACAACATTCAGCACTATGCCGCCTGCCGCAAACACAATTGATGCCGCAAGTGCCGATATAAAGCCGCCTAGCTTTCTTTTCTGCTTTTTCTTATAACGGTCGTCTATTTCTTCATAATGGTCAAGTGCATACATAAGTTCCGCCGCAGACTGATATCTGTCTGCAGGGTTGCGCTGAGTACATTTCAGAATTATCCGCTCAAGTCCGCCCGACAGTCCGGGGTTTATCTGCCTTATCGGTTTCATTTCATAAGGCGGCTCGCTGGGATTACAGCCTGTCACAAGATGATATAAGGTTGCACCAAGACAATATATGTCGGTTCTCGCATCTGTCTGACCCATTCCGCCGAACTGTTCAGGTGCGGCGTAACCGACCGTGCCAAGACAGGTTGTGTCTGCCAGATTCTTCGCCTTGAACTCTCTCGCCGTACCGAAATCGATGAGCGTAACATTGCCGTCCGGCTTCAGCATAATATTTGCAGGCTTCATATCACGATATATTATGGGTGGCTGACGCGAATGAAGATATCCCAGAACGTCACATAGCTGCTTTGCCCACTTTATGACAAATTCCTGCGGTTGTGCGCCGTATTCTTCGAGCGCCTTATTCAGCGAGTTACCCTCGATATAGTCCATTATTATAATGAACGAATCTTCTGTATCTATTACGTCAATAATGCTGGGTAGATTGGGATGATTGAGTTTTTTCAGTATATCAGTTTCGGCTACCAGTCCTTGTTTTACCGCTTCAAAATCAAGCACGCCATCCTTACGGACTTCTTTGACCGCCCAGGTCTTATTTGCTTTCTCATTGATTGCCATATACACGACACTCATACCGCCCTGACCGACTTTGCTGAGTATCTTGTATTTGCCGTCTACGAGTGATCCGATATCAAGCATTTCTTCTCCTCCGATTTCAGAATGTTCTTATAGTTACTACCGAAATGTTATCGCGTTCATGGCGCTGTTTATTTATATCTATCAGCGTCTGTATATTCTGTTTCATCTTTTCGGCATCGGTCATTACAGCGGGGTTTAGGAAATTATATATTTCTCCCTGAGTAATCTCGTGTCTGAATCCGTCGCTGCAAAGCATATATATTGCGTTAGTCTTTATATTGCCGAAGAACAAGTCAGGATATACTTCGTCAGATGCGCCTACACATTGCAAAAGAACACTGCGTCTTGAATCGTTTTCAGCCTGTTCGGGCGTAAGATTACCAAGCTCAACTTCACGAGCCACTACAGTCTGGTCTTTTGTAAGTACTCTTACACCGTCGGATATCTCATACGCTCTGGTATCTCCGACATTTATTATGTAATATCTCGTACCGGTAAGAAGCAGTGCGGTAACAGTAGTACCAAGTCCGCTTGTAAGTCCGCATTTCTTTCCGTACACTTTGATTTTCTCGTTGTACTCAGTAACTATGCCTGTCCATTCTGTACGGATATCATTTTCGTTCATACCGTTTGCGCAAAGAACAGGAAGTCGGTTATCTCCCCATTTTCTGAAAGCGTTTACGAGAGAAGCACTCGCCACTTCGCCTTTTGAAAGACCGCCCATGCCGTCGCACAATACCGCAAATGCAATTTTACCGATTGACGTATTATATACGCAGGCGTTAAAACTGTCCTGATTTGTGCTTTTAGTTGTACCGATATCCGTTGCCGTGGAGATTATAAAATTCATATATACACCTCTTTATCCGTGCCGCAATACACATAATATCAATAAAGTCTGAACTCAAATTCTTCGTTGCCAAAGCGAATCTTGTCGCCATGACTGATAGGAGTTTCTATATTGCTCTGTATCATACTTCCGTTTACAAATGTATGGTTGGTCGAATTTGTATCAACAATGAAGAATTTATCGTTATTGGTGACAATATTTGCGTGGCTTCGGCTTACGGCGGTATTGTCGCCTATGAAATAATCCACATAACTCTTTTCCTTACCTATACGGAAGAACGGTTTATTGATATATATCTTCTCGCCGTTTTTGGTTCTTATAAGATGCGGAACCACAGTCTGTCGTGGCTGAGCTCCACCGTTAAGAACGGTGGTTTCTCCGGGCTTTTTACCGCTGAGCACTGTAGTTTCTCCGAAATTCAGATGCTGACCCTGCGCCATAACAGGTTGTGGAGCAGGCTGAGGAGTCGGCACTGGCGCTGATGCAGGCGCAGGTACAGATGACGGAGCCTGTACCGGAACAGGTGAGGGCGCAGGCATAGGCGGAATATTGCGCGGAGACTGATTGGAGATAGGAGTATTGGGTACAGGAACGGAGCCGGGAATATTTGAATTGGCTCCGTTCGGCTTGCCTGCGGGATAAAATGCCTGTCCTGCGGGGGCGGGGACGGGGAATTTATTATTGCCGTTTACACTGCCCGGTATCGCAAAACCGTTCTGGTTTCCTCCGTTCATCGGGCGAGGTACAGGCGGCTGTTGGTTTTTATTTTTCTTTTTGAAAAGTCCGAAGAACCCGCCTTTTTTCTTCTGCTGCGCCTGCGGCATCGGCTGTTGAGGCATGGGAGGCTGTGGCATAGCGGGACGAGATAAAGGCGGTTGGGACATAGGCGCAGGTCCGGGCATAGGCATAGATACAGGCTTAGGCATGGGCTTTGGTACTGGCTTAGGCATGGGCGCAGGCACAGGATTAGGCATCGGCATAGGCGCAGGTACAGGATTAGCCGCCGCTATAGGTGCAGATGCCGGCTTAGGCGTCTGCACAGGTATAGGATTAGGTACCGACATAGGTGTAGGTATAGGAGTCGGCATAGGTGCGGGTATTGGCATGGGAGCCGGAACAACAGTGTTGTTTATATTTTCAGGTGCCGATAAAGACATATTGCCCTTGATTTCATCTATCAGCATTTTAAAATCGCTGATGGAGAATACCGGATATGCGTTTAGAAAATTAATAATCTTGGCAATGTAATCACCGTTTTCGGTCTGATCAAAGTGTGTGCTGAACATTATGTTCTTGAAGAATGCATTCACATCAAACGGTTCCGCATTTTCTCTCTGTACGGGCAAACATATGAGGGAAACTTCACACGTTGATACATCAATAAAAATATAATTAAGATCAAGCACCAGTGATTCGATCGCTATCATATAATCCTCAGCAGCTATCATTGCGGCGGCTATGCCGTCAAATACCGTCAGCAGCCTTTTTTTTGATACTGCTCCTGAAAAGAACTGATTAACCGGAATCTTTGCCGATACATTATATTTTATGTACTTTTCCATATTGCTCTGCGTATAAACACATGCCGCAAGACCATTTATCTTATTATTTGTAATCATGCCGAGACACATCGTATCAATAATTTCGTTCTGGGATACCGAATACGACAGATATGTTATATGACCTTGGTTTTCGTATTCAAAATTCATTGTTATTCCTCCATCAATAATAGCATAATAATTTTATATAATTCCACACACCGTTTTCTTTCACGGCAGCTATGCCGTTACTGGCAAACGGTAATGCATCATCAAACTGCTCATTTACACGGATATCTTTGTTAGAATTTATGTAAACCCATTTTCCGTTTTCCTGAACAGGTGCAAGACCTATTGAGAATGATTTTGCCGCTGTATACGCCGGTTCGATAACTATATTGCCGTTTGCATCGGCAAATCCCCATTTTCCGCCTATGCACACTGCGGCAGGTTCTGTACCTGCGAACGGATAGGCATTATCAAAACCCTGAGATGATATCTGAGAACCGGTTTTATCAGTCATATAATATTTCCCGCCTGTCTTAGCAAATATTACCCCGTTATCAATGCACGTTTCGTACTCGTCAAGCAGAATATCCTCATATACATAATCAGTGATCATGTTTTCGCCACTATCTATAAGTGCCCATTTATCACCTTTTTTTACTGCCGCAACACCGTTTTTAAAATTTGTAGCGTAATCATACGGCAAAGTATCCGCAATATCAAAAGCCGCATCTGTATAGCCATACTTACCGTTTTTTGCGACTCTTATTTTCCCGTCGCTTGAAAAAGACAGCTTTTCAACTTTTTCAGACGGACGGGCAATTTTAAAACCATCGGTATTGATAATATACCACTCGGTGCCGTCATTTACAGCCGTACTTGAACTGATAAACACATTAGCGTCTTCAAACGCAGGCGCTATAAGATAACTGCCGCTGTCAGTTATATAGCCATATTGTCCGTCGCTTTTTACCATTGCATAATTTCCCAGGAATGTTGTAGCGCCCTCCAGGTTCATCTTGACGTATTTATACTTATAAATACATTCAATGTAATAATTTCTTACTTTTTCTGTTGCTGCACCGGCGTCTTTTGCGGTATTTGCAAGATTTATCACATTCTGATATTCTTCATTGTCATAATAATATGAGCACAATCTCTCATACGCCTCTGCAGACTGAGGAAAACGGACAACATAACTTTTGAGTGCGGCATCATAAAATGAGTCGCCAAGCAATCTGGTCTGCTCCAGATATTCTTTATACACGCCCTCGTCATCGCTTTTTATATTCATTGCTTGTCGATATTTCTGTACTGCCATATACGGCACCTGATTTTCGGCATTTGCCCTGGCGCTCGCCAGATAAGTATCATATTCATCATTTACCGAAACAAATGATTCTGCCTTTATAAACAGCACTATAACTCCGGCAAGTATAATTATCGCTATAGCTATCAGTTTTACTTTCATCGTGCTCTCCTCACACACCCAATATAATATTTATCAACAATCCGACCGCCACAAAAGGTGCCATCGGTACAGCCGACTTTTTGGTTGCCTTTTTTGTTATCAGAAGTATTACAGATACAATTGCCATAATCAACATTGACACCAGCAATATGGTGTATGTGTTTTCAAGACCGTAAAGTAGTCCTATCACAAAAAACATTTTTACATCACCCATACCAAGTGCCTTTTTGACTATCAGCGACACTATAAAAAGTCCACCGCCGCATACGCCTGCACCAAGAAGCGAGTACAGCATTATACTTCTGAAAGATGTATGCGCAACAAAAATTTCAATCAGTGAAAGCAATACCCAGAAAGCAATACCTGCAATTATCAATTTGTTAGGAATTATCTTTTCTTTGAAATCTATATAAGCAAGCGCTGATATCCACATCATAACAGCCGCATTCATGGCAGACTGCATAAGTACGTTTCCGATTACATAACAGCCGTATAAATAAACAGCAATCGAAACCATAAGCGTTGCAACGCTTATCAATATCAGTTTCCTGTCATATTTCAATTTAAAGAACCGCTTTTTCTCGTCTTCATCTTTTCTGTATGTAATATACATATAAATGAAGAATTGAGCTACAATCAGAAATATAAATGTGAGCACTGCGAATAAAATATCACTCATAATTATTCTGTACTCCCATAGTCATAATTTCCGCCGGCTTTTTCAATTTTGAACTTAGCGTTAACATTTGACGGATATTTGCCTTCGGCTTTTCCGTCATTGCATGCTACCATAACCGTTCTGAGTTCTTTTTGTATACTACTATATTCTTCTTCGGATATATTCTCAGGCACGTAAATAATAAATGTATAATCAATTTTTTCCGTTTTACTGATCTCGCCTGCGTCTTGTCTCTGCTTCATATCCGCTAAATTGCTCATCATAAATACGGAGTAACGCTCATCTTCAGCAGTTTTCGCAATGCCACAACTATAATATTGATTTGGCGCCAGCGTGGTATCATAACAACTGCCATACATCATTGCGTAATTCTCATCAATTCCGTATTCACTGAAAAATTTTTCTCTGAACGCCAATATTTGAATCGGTTCGTCTAAATTCGGACCTCCGTCGCCCATATGCCAAAAGCTTCCCTCTATATCAACTTTTTCTTCGGGCTTTTCGGTTTCGGCAGGAGCAGTTGTTTCATCTGCTTTTGTTGTTTCTGACGGTTTTTCAGACTCAG
The DNA here is from genome assembly GCA_900539195.1 of uncultured Oscillospiraceae bacterium. Classification (GTDB taxonomy): domain Bacteria; phylum Bacillota; class Clostridia; order Oscillospirales; family Ruminococcaceae; genus Ruminiclostridium_E. The sequence continues at coordinate 11,017 of UQBC01000034.1, read as the reverse complement.
CCGGATTATCTGCTGTGTTCTGACCTCCGCCTGTTGTTGCCGCAGGAGCTTTCTCCTGGATTTTTGCCTGCGGATTGTCTCCCGCAAGCCAACCTCTTGCTACTGACTCCTTGCATATCGGTACATCAAGCGTTGCCCAGTTGAAAAGCTGAACCATACTCAGTCTGTAATAAACAACAATATGTACATCTCCGTTTTTTGTAGCGTCGTTTACATCAACGGTATTGAACAGCGTTGACATTTTGAAGTTCATGCCATCAAGACCGTCTACCACTCCTATGGCTTTCAGCTTTTCGTTTGCCTCACTGACTGATGAGCCGAAGTGTTTTGCTACAAACAGCCTCGACAAAGGTGCGGCGATACAATGTGAAGTCAGAATATCTATTGTTTCCTTTCCGGCGATAGCCGCTATACTTTTCATATATGCCATCGGATTATCCTGTACTGCTCCGAACGCATTATCGATGGTCTTCATCGATTTTTCGATATCAACTGCATCGGTTTTTAAGCTTGACAGCGCATTCTGAATATCATCAAGATTCAGGTTGCCTTCTTCAATAGCGTTCTTGACATTCGTTGATTGTTCAACTGAATCGTCCTGAGCACCGGCAAGCGCTGTGTAAAACTCATCTACACTTCCGATAACGCCGTTGATATTTGCCTTTTCGGCGTCTACCTTTGCCGCATAATCATCGGAAAGCTTCTGCAAACCGCTCATCTTGTAAAAGTATGAATATTGCGTCAACTCTTTTGTTGCGGTATCGACCGCATTCGATATGAGCATCTGTGCACGGCAGAAATTAACGACGTTCAATATAGTAAATATTACGAACAGAAATCCGGCAAACGAAATTACCGCCTCTACTACAGCCGACGCCTCATCCTCTTTAAGCTTTTCGATTATACCTTTCTTCATATGTATCACCACTTTTCTTATCTTTTGTTTTTAATATCCGGACAGACCGTTGTACTGAAGCTTTGCCGCCGGTGTAAAGTCACCGTCCACTTCTGTCGTAACTCCGTTTTCCGCATCCGAAAGTATATTCGTGAAGAAATCCATATTCATAAACAGCATATCCACATCAACTGACGCATGAACGGCAACATATGTCTTTGCCTGTGACATTCTGAAATTTGAACCGTCATCTTTCGTCAGCATATGCTGATATGTGGCGCCGTTGCTTGTCTTGGCATTCGTAATGTTCATCTGTATAACATCTGCGGTTCTGTTGAGTATCGGCTTATCGTTTACTGATATAGATATAAATGTAAACAGCATCAGATAATCTTTATATCCGAACTTTATTGCAGATGCCAGCGATGAACTTGAATTGCCCTTAAGATTGTCGACACCGCCTCCGATTGCGTTTTCGCCTGTTTCCAGGAAGTTCTTTGAGAAATCGTTGGTTGTTTCTATTATCTTTTTCTTAAGCTCATCCGTTGCCTTATCTGTAAGCTCTTTTGTCTTGTCGCCGACATATCCGTTGATTTTTTCCTGTACTTCTTTGGTCAGTTCTGTAGCCTTACCGCTTAATGTGCTGCCAATATTGTCTACGGTTTCTTTCAATCTCTTTGATAAATCCATCTTGAAGTTGTTGAGTTCTGTTACAAATGTTGAATAGGCTTCGCTTGAATCAAGTTTACCTATTTTTTCCTGAATATTAGTCTTTGTTTTGTCTATCACTCCGTTTAACTTTTCTTCTACGTCAGAAAGAATAGAATCGGCAATTTTATTGCCGCCAAATCTGGATTGAAGCTCATTGTGCAGACTTCCTGAAATTTCATCAAAAGCTTTTCCTACTTCGGCTTTTATTTTTTCCGGTTCGTCCAGGAACTGAAGATTATTCAGCTTTTCTTCAATTATTGATTGAACATAATTGCTGGCAGAGTTGACTATTTCATCTATTTTACTCTGGGTTGCAGAGGTCAGATTTTCATTCAGCTCATCTATTGAAGTAGTAATATTGTCTGCTGTCGCATCAACTATGCCCTGTATACCGTCAGATATTTTCTTTGCGCCCTCTTTTACGACTTCAACAGCAACATCTGCTATTTTTTCAGCCGCAGTTTCAAAGGCGTTTTTCAGCGACAACGTCCATGTATCCTTTGACTTAACAATCGCAACCTTAAGTCCATCTTCCATCATAACAAGATCTGTGGCAGATTCGCCTGCGGCAAGCGCTAACTGAAGAACTACCTGTACGATCTGATAAGGCACAAATCCGCAGGTTGCTGCCTGTACCGCAAGACCTACGTTTCTGGTCAGGTTTCTTATATCGCTGTTAGTAAACGCATATATACAGTTAAATGCAAATCTTATTGCATAGATGCTGGCTTTTGCGTATGTGACATTCTTTTCGGCGCTTTCGTTGCCATATAGAATATATTCTATCTCCGCACCATAGAAATAGTTGTTTGCCGCTTTCATCGGATAACTGCTGAGCATTTTCTGCTTATCGACATATTTGCCTGTGATATCTGAATCGGAAAGTGCTGATTCAGCCTTCATAAATGCAGTCATACTTGTATCGCCTTTTGAATTTTTAGCAATACCTTCACCGTTGACAAGCTCATCCTGTATCAACGTGTTATAAGAGAAATTCTCAAAAATGTAAGTAAGTATGTATACATTCTCAAGTGCGTTTTCAGCTATATTGCCTATACCGTTCAGGATCTGTCCGAGCACGTTTGACTGCTGGGTGAATCCGCTTGATGCGTCTATCTTACCGTCTTTTTCATCCAGCTTGTACTGAGTATTGCTCTGTCCTCCTTTATCTGCTCCTTTTGACGGCAAATCATTCGGTGCGGTTTTTCCTTTATATGAATATCCATAATTGCCTTTTACCGCAGTATTGCTATTTCCGGAATTTCCTTTATTGTTTTCTGATTTTGACAATTCTTCGCTTTTTGGCGGAATAGTAGCATTTTCCGCACTGCTTCCGTTATTGCTACTCTTCAGTTTGTTTTTAGATGTCTCATAGCTGTTTTTTATCGTTGTGTCAGCAGGGGTTTTCGTACTTTCATCCTTATATGTTGCATTAAGATAAACAAGGAACGTCACCGGTATAATAGTCGGAGAAAGGAACTTGTATTCGCTATCAATCTCAATTTTTCCCGGCTTTTCGCCTTTATACAGCGTGTTCAGCTTTGAATTTGCGTCCTCAACCGTAACCACTTTACCGAGCGAATTCTTGACATCAGACGGTATGGCGGCAAGAAGTTTATCTGCTGTTTTGATATCCTTGATTTTTGTTTTGCCGTATTTGAAGTTATCGGACCTTGTAAGGATACTTTTAAATTCGTTATACTCATTCAGCCATGACGCTAAAAGCTGACCTCTGAATTGGTCAAGCTTTTTTGTGTCATACTGCTTATGAGCGGCTTCAATATCCGCTTTGTTCTGCTCGCTGAAATTATCGCTTCCGGCTTTGTTTTTATATTCGTTGTTTTTAGTGTTCCAAGTGTTGAGATTCGTATTATATGTTTCTATTGCAGTTCTTGCAACGCCGAGCTGTTCATCTATCGCAGTAAGCTGTTCGGCAATTTTACTTACATTGTCCTCAATTTTAGCAAACTGCGTACTTACTGCACTTACTTTTTCTGTGATCGTATTTTTAGCGGCGGCAATGTACTTCTTATAAAATACTAAATCGTTCTGATAACGGTTTCCGAAATTAAAATAGTTGTTAAGACAAGCCTTGTAATTTGCCGTGTCGCTTGCCTGTTCGTTTTTCTTTGTGTCATAAGCGTTCTTTTTGGTGTGTGCGTCGTCAACAAGCGCTTTATAACCGTTTACAATTTCATTGTAACTGCCTATTGCATCCTTTATATCATCAACCGTAATGCTATGCCTGCGAAGACTGAGCAGTAACTTATACAAGTCGTTATCGACAACCGATGAACCGACCTTATCCTTCATATATGTATCAAATGTCTTTGATGTTGTGTTATTTGCAATTTCTTTGAAATAGGAATCAGCGGCATTGCAGACTGAAGCATATTTGACATTTGTCTTGAGCGATGAACCGATTATCTCCTTGGTCACCTTTATATATTTGTCGTCTGTATCACTGCTGTTTTCTTTATAATTATTATTGACAAAGTTGTTGAAATTCTTGAAATCATAGCCGCTGACCGTCTTGGTGGCAGTAGGCATACTGACCTTCTGCGATAACATATTTGATACTACAGTGTGCAGATCTTCATTATCGCCGTTATTGATCCCGTTGAGAAAATCGTAAGAAGTATTGTAATTCTTGTTCGCATCGTTTATGCCGTCAACATAACTCTTTATATTGTTGTAATATTTTGTGGCATTTGACTTTGCTGATGATACCTTGCCGTTTGCGGTATCCATTTCCTTCTTTGCGGAGCTTACAGCTTTTCCTGCCAACGTATTGTAGTTATCGTAGTACTTTCCGAGCGTATATATATTCTCCAGTGTGGATTTTACATCACTGTATTTTAAAGTACCCGTATCGGTCAGAAATTTCTCATACTCGATAAACGTATTTATAGCGTTGGTTTCATTGGCAATTTTATAATTATCTCCTGATCCCGAAATATTCTTGTGATCAAGGAAGCTTGCATTAACATAAGAATTTGCCGTTTTTTTCTCTTTTCCGGAAGCATTGTTGAGCTTTGCTATCTGATCTGTCAACTGCTTTTTTGCTCCGTTATAATCCGAAGCGGTCGAAACAGATATACTTATGCCTGACTTATCATAAATCAGACCGTTTCCTCCGTTCTTGATGAAGAACTGAGAATGCCCTGCATCAAGCTTGCTTAAATATAAAGAGTCTACCTTGGGCGAATTCAACAGGAATATCATAGCAAGCTGATTTGCTTTCTGATAGTTATCACCGCTCCATGACGAATTATACTTACCTACCTGTTCATCGTATTCTTTGATCTTAACCAGATTGCCGTCGCTTTTGCTTACTTTTCCCTTTACAGCTTCCGCTCCGCTGTCTGTATTTATTGAGTCAATGAGCTTATCGTGTTCCCTGATAAGCTTCATAGCTGTCGCACACGCCTGATTAACATCCTGTGTGCTCTGCTGTGCCTCGACCTGTGCCTTGGTAACTTCCGTCTGCTTTTCAACATTCTTGAACGCTTTTACAGAATCAAGAAAACTCATACCGAAATTCACCGGAGCACGATATTTCATATAATCAACTATCTGTGAGCGCAGTATCTCCGGATTTGCAAGTGAGCTGTCGTCAATTTTCTTTACGGTAAATTCATTGACGGACATATCAATAAAATTGCTTGCCTTTTTGTCTTTTGTACCGGCTATAAGCGCTTTGAAGTCACCCATAAGGTAATCGACATATTCATCGGCTTCCGCTGTATTTACCACGCCGTAAGATACCAGCGTCTTAGAGAAATAATCCTTCAATGATTTTGCCAGTTCTTCATCGCTCTGTCCCTGTGACATAGCGAATAAGCCGTAGACGTCCTTGACTATCGTATCATAGTTTGCAAGCGCTGTGTTCATTGCAAGGTCACCGGCGCTTGATACCATAGAACGTGCCATATTGGTACGCGAAGCATCAACTATAATAGCCGACATTGTCATCATCGGCAACATTATTATAACCATAAGTACAGTTATAGAACCCTGTATTCTTCTCCTGGTCTTCGCCTTAAGCTTCATATCTTTCCACCCCGATCATTTCTTGTTCTTGAACGAACCGAACCAACCCGATACTTTGGACACCATATTTTTTATATTATCGGTTATATGCAACTTGTTATCGATCTGAGAAATTACATCTACTATCAGATCCGCATTCCTGATAAATTCATCCGGATCGTTTACCGACATCTTTGCGGTAGCTTCATATTCATATTTGATATCCATCCCGAATTTTCCGAAAAAACTCAGCAAAGGATATTCCGCTTTCACGGTTACGGTAACGTCCTGATACAGCACTTTGTTTACACATTTGTACTTTACATCGTCTACTTTAAGATCTCTCCACTTTATACGGGTTTTGTCGATAATTTCTCTGACCTCCCTGTTCACCTGTTCGTCAATTTTCGTTCCACCGCCGAAAAGGTATCTGTAAGGGTGTATATTCTTTTTTATGCCGGCAAAACTGTATTTTTCGCTTCCGTCGCCTACCGTAGCATTTATGCTTGTATCAAGTGCGCCGATCTCGCTGCTGGAAGATCTTAAGATGCTTTCATAGTTAGGGTCGCTTATGCAATGCGCCGCATAGATTGCGCCGCGCTTTGCCGCTGATTCCACCGTGCTCCTGTCGTGTATTATAAAGCACATAAGGATCAACGCATATATCACTATAAAAATCAGAGGTAAAACTATTACATTTTCAATCAGCGCATTAGCGCCTTCGCTTTTGATTCTTTCAATAAGATTCTTCATTTCTACCTCCGGTTATTGTTATCAAAAGTGGCTCCGTCGAGCACAACGGAGCCGACTGGTGACATTACGTCCATTCAGGTACAACGTCGCCCTGATTGGTATCCTTATCACCGTTTTTAAGCAGACCATTCCACAGATTCTGCACAAGCTGAATAAGCTGATCCTTGAATATAAACGCAAGGATAAGAACTATACCGACGATTATGAGCGTTGCGATAAGCTCTGCACCGCCTGCCTGCTCCTTAAAGGTGCGTCTGAACCAACCGTCGATCTTTAAAAGACCGAGTGACGCCGTTCTCTTTGCCATTGCCATCATTGTGAACATATCGATTTCCCTCCTTCATCAATAATTTTATCCTATATACCCATCTTACTTACGATGGGAACAAGAATCATAACAAATATTCCTATCAGAATAAGTCCGAGAGGAATCATCAGCTTGTTGGCTGCCGCCTCGCCCTGTCTGCGTACAAAGTGTTTCTTTTCTTCCCAGCAGAGTGACGACTCGGATTTAAGAAAGTCTACAAGCTCTTTATTACCTTTTGACAGGTTCTGTACCAGCATAGATATAAACTTTTTAACAAACTGAACTCCGCAACGGTTACCGAATGATATGTACGCGTCAACTTCCGACGCACCGTTTCTGATATCGACAACCGTCGTCTTCATTTCGTCATACAGTACGCCTTCGCCCGTATAAGCGATATCTTCCCATGCCTCACGGGTGATCATACCTGCGTTTATAAGCAGAGCCATTTTTGCTACCATATCAGGAAAGTCACGGGTAATTACCGCCTCACGCTCTTTCATTACATCGGCAATTTTAGAATCGGCATAATAGAAACCGATACCGCCGGCAAACAAGCCGAAAAGGCTTAACAGAGGATTTCCCAGAGCGACGCCCAACAGCGGGGCAAACATCACTCCGATAGACAGATAAGTAACTTTTTCCGCAACATTTATGCGATAGTAATATTCTCCGAAACGCTCTCCGTAAACGATCTTCGCCTGCGCTTTTCTTTTCTTGTCAAACATCGTGTCGTAAGAATATCCGATCACGCTGAGAATTTCCATGCCTACCGGATACAGCTCTTTCAACACATATTTATTACCTTCAAGCGGTGCGATCATTTCACCGTGTTTTCTGCTTCCTATAAGCAATAAGCTTATCCAGACGACCGCCAGAACGGCATATATCAAAAAGCAAATAAAATCTCCCACTGCAGTACCTCCGCTCAGAGCTTGATATTGAGAATCCTCTTGCTGATAAAGTAAGCAAGAATGAATATTGCTATTGCCGCTGTTACCGATATTATTCCAACGGGTGATTTAAGATCAATAAGGTCTCCGCCCATAGATTTCAACACTATTATGAATACAACGGGCATAACAAGCATTATATTCTGCTCATTCTTCTGACCGGCAACCATAGTTTCAAGTTCCATCTGAATTTCAATCTTGTCGCCGATAATCGATGTCGTATTCTTGATAACGTCTTTTATATTACCGCCCTTTTTATAACAGGTAGCAAAAACATTCGCAAAGTTTCTGACATCATCAATGCCGCTTCTTTCGGCAAAGTTAAGCAAAAGATCTTCAATGCCTATGTTATTGTCAAGTCCTATGCGTATAAGCCTGACCTCTTTTACTATGTCAGCCTCCGGAGTAAACTGCACTGCCAGGTCTTCTTCGGCACCGGTAAACGAATCAAACATATTTTTTCCGGCTCCGATCGAGGTGCCGAGTGCGTCAAGCAATCCCCTGAACTGCGCCGTAAGCTTCTTCTTTCTTTTATTTATTACCTGTTTTTTTCGTAGCGGTACAAAGAAAATTCCGCATATTGCTCCGATTATGATCGACACAAAAATATTTTCATAGAAAATATACAGCACTGCGCCGCTTACCAACATACCGATAAGAAACCACGCCGCCTTTTCTTTCACAGTGGCATTATATACATTATAATCGGTGCCTTCTCCGACCAGCGGCTGAACCGGTATATACTTTTCTTTCTTTTTCAAACTCATATCTGTTCACCTAAAATTCGCTTCTTACTCCGGCAAGCTGCAGTTTAAACGTGTTCTTCATCGGATTTTTGGTTCGGTGAAGCGTTCCTGATACCCTCTCCAGCGTGCTGTTTTCATCTTCTTCAAATACATATAACGGATTGAGTATTATCTTTCCGTTTTCGTATCCTACAACCTCGGTTATCTCCATAGTTTTTCTGGATTTGTCCCTGAGCCTGGAAAGGTGTATAATTATATCGACAGCAGACGCTATCTGCTGTCGTATTGCTTCAAGCGGCAGACCCGCTGCGCCTTGAAGCACCATTGTTTCAAGTCTGCTTAACATATCCTCTGTTGAGTTGGCATGTCCGGTCGAAAGAGAACCATCATGACCGGTATTCATCGCCTGAAGCATATCCAGAGCTTCTCCGCCACGGACCTCTCCGACAATTATTCGTTCGGGTCTCATACGCAGTGACGATTTAATAAGATCTCTTATGGTGATCTGTCCGGCACCCGATGCGTTTGCGTTTCTTGTTTCAAGGCTGACAAGGTTATCTATGCCTTCTATTTGCAACTCGGCAGAATCTTCTATTGTAATTACACGTTCGTCTTTAGGTATATAATTTGACAACGCATTAAGAAACGTCGTTTTACCTGAACCGGTACCTCCGCTTATAAATATGTTGTACTTTGCCTTGACAAGCATTTGCAGTTTTTCAGCTATTTCTTTGGTAATTGAGCCGTACTGTATAAGCTTTTCAATTGTCATAGGTGTTTTTGAGAATTTTCTTATAGTAACAGTAGGACCGCACAACGCTATAGGCGGCAAAACAACATTTACACGTGATCCGTCCGGTAATCTCGTATCGCATATAGGATTTGCCTGGTTTACCTCTCTGCCCGCCAAACCGACTATACGCTGAATGATATCTTCGAGCCTTCTCTGGCTTTCAAATTCTTTATCAAGCTTAAAAAGTCTGCCGTTCTGCTCAATAAATATATTCTGAGGGCCATTTATCATTACTTCCGTAATAGTATCGTCGCTTATAATAGAATCCAGTAAGCCAAATCCTCGGATAGAGCTGTATACCTGCTCAACTATGGAAACCTGCTGTTCTATTGAGATATACTGCCCGGAAAGCTTTTCCATAGTTATAGCTTCAACTTTTTCCTGTAATTCCTCGTCGCTGAGTTTACTAAGAGGTAAATTTTCAGTAATGTATTGTTTTATTTCCGCTACTATCTGCTGCTCTTTCTCAAATACCACCTTACTCACCCCTTATACTAAAGCATTAAACAATTCCAGATTAGACAATTCATTTATCATCTGTCTGGTTGTGTAACCTTCGTATCTTTTAATTCCACCAAGCTCGTTGAGTTCATCTATTTCGGGTTTGTAAGAATTCCGACTGCTTACTCTGTTGAAAAGCAGATTGGATTTCATAAAAATTCTATGATCTTTTTGTTGCTCAATAATGTTAAGTGTTGATATTGCCCTTTCAAGTTTCTGATTTGATATCACCGAACCATCAGAAACAAATACTATTTTCCAGCATTCTTTCAGTATATTCAGCTGCTCCTCTTTGAGCGAGAAGTCAAGGTCAAGGACAATATAGTCGTATGAACCGAATATTTTGAGCTCATTAAGAAGCTTTACCTTCTCTGCACCGCTCAGCTCCTGCATATCAAGCGCCGTTTTACTTGCAGAATAAAAATATACCCCTGTTTCATCCTGCTTTACAGAGCTTTCAAGCCTTAAAGAAATGTTACTCTTTTTACTCTTTATTGCATATATCACATCGCTGAAAGTGCTGTTTCCTTCGCCTTGGAAATAAACATCAGAACTTCCGTAATTTTCAAGATTCAAGTACAACACTTTTTTGTTTTTCTTTGCCAGACTCAAAGCGCAGGACGCTGCAGCTGTGGAGGCTCCGGTTCCTCCTGAAGGTGACATAAATGCTATTGTTTTTGTATCGCCGTTTTCCGAGAAATGCATACTGGTAATATTGGAGCTGTTTTCAGAATATAGGTTAAGAACTTGTTTATATATAAGATCAGCTTTCTGAAATTTGCAAACTGCTGTTTCGTTATTTACAGATTCAATATCTGCAGAAGCTACAAGATAAGCTAAGGCGCACTTTTCTGATAATTTTGATCGATCTATCTCAAAATTATCGCTTGACAATAGTACATCGATTTTCATCTGGGAAATTACCTGTAATGCTATTTCCGGGTCTGTAAATGAGTATACCTCAAGTTTATCGGCATATCGTGCATTAAACGCTGATACAATACGTTCAAGATATATTTTATCATTTTCCAATATAGCCAGTTTAATCTTCATATTCTTCTCCTCGCCACAAATACAGCTCCGCTCTGAAAACGGAATCCGTATAACAATATTTCATCAGATATGCGAAGTTACACAGCGGCTGCACGTTTCTATATAATTATTAACTACTGTATTTTTCAGTCGGTAATCAGTCCAACCGTGTAATATGAACATTTTAACGAACAATTTTGCGTAGAACACATACTTCTACGCAATCTTCCTCTATTCAATATTAATATTATACTGTCTCTTATACACATCTGACGCTGCCGACGATAAGGCTCC
>UQBC01000033.1 GCA_900539195.1 uncultured Oscillospiraceae bacterium | reverse complement strand
GGCTCGGAGATGTGTATAAGAGACAGGAATAAGCGTACATCACAACATATTTGTTATCACAGTACAATTTTTTAAAGTCTTGCATTTTTTCTGCCAGTAATATAAAAATCATCTGGTATATATGGTATATAGATAAAAGCACCTGCAATATGCAAGTGCTTTTATAATTTACAGTGCGAATCATGACCATTATAGTGCCTTTTTCTCATCAAAAATTACAGGCGGATTCTTGATCCGAACCCGCTGAAGCAATTTTTCTGTTTTTCTGTACACAACTATTGACAAAGAGTATTTTTATATCAAATGGTGCGATGACAGATATTGAAATTGTTGCAGAAAAAGTATATAATGAAAATACATTAAAAGCTATTGGTTTTACAACCGGATCTGATAAGTACAAAGGAGAAAAAATTATGTTTATTCCGGAAAATAACCGTTATGAGAAAATGGTATACAACCGACTGGGCAACAGCGGACTGAAAGTGTCTGCCGTATCGCTCGGATTATGGCAGAACTTCGGCTTCGGATCGGATTTTGCCAATGCCGAAAAAATGGTACACACCGCATTCAACCTTGGCATAACTCATTTCGACCTTGCCAACAATTACGGTCACCCTTATAACGGAAGTGCAGAAGAGAACTTTGGAAAGATACTCGACCGCGGGATGAGAGAATACCGTGACGAAATGTGCATTTCAACAAAAGCAGGTTATGAAATGTGGGACGGACCTTACGGTGATAAGAACGGTTCAAGGAAATATCTTACAGCGTCCCTTGATCAGAGCCTTAAACGTATGAAACTCGATTATGTTGATATCTATTATCATCACATTTTCGACCCCGGCACACCGCTTGAAGAAACAGCGCTTGCGCTTGATAATGCCGTAAGACAGGGTAAGGCTCTCTATGTAGGAATATCGAACTATAACAGACAGCAGACCGCAGAAATACAGAAAATATTCAAAGAGCTGCGCACACCTTTTATAGTAAATCAGCCGTCATATTCAATGCTCAACCGCTGGGTGGAACGTGACGACCTCGATAAATACTGTATTGAAAATAATCTGAGCCTTGCCGTATTCTCACCGCTTTATCAGGGCTTTCTTACAGATAAGTATCTCCATGGAGTTCCCGAAGATTCGCGTCTTGCGAAAGGAGGCGCTCCGTGGCTGGATGGACAGCTTGATGATGTAATGTTGAAGCGTCTTAATGCTCTGAATGAAATTGCGCTGAGCAGAGGTCAGAAGCTCTCCCAGATGGCGCTTTCATGGGTGCTTCGTAATAAGGCGGTGGCAACGGTTCTTATAGGTGCAAGCCGCCCTGCACAGATAGTTGAAAACGTTGAGTGTATAAATAAACTTGACTTTACCGATGAAGAAATAAAAGAAATAGAAAATGTGTTGAAGTAATACAGTATAACAACAGCGGCAGACCGTCCGGACGGTCTGCCGCTGTTCTTATTTTGAAAACATCATATCAACCTTATCAAGGTCAAGCATATAATACGCGTGTCTGTCCCTTGTATTTTTGATGAGCAATTTGCTCGGTATACAGCTTAGCTTGTTGCGCACAGAAGAGTAAGACGCATTCAAGAAGCCTTCGAGCTCTTTTTGAGATATGCCGTCCTCGGAAAACAAAGCCGCCTGTATCAGCACATAATACAGCATTACAATATCTTTATGATCTGCATTGGGTAGGCTCGGACACAAGTCGCCGTAAAAATTGAATTTATCAAGTCTGCTTTTGATCTCGTCATATAATTGCTTCATAGAAATGTCGACAAGGTTCATAAACATCTCTACAAAAGGTGTAAGGTCACCCTTGTTCAGAGGGTGATTACAGATATCAAAAGCGTCATAATACTTATTGATATTTTCTTTTATCGTATAAGAAATGTGGTATCCGATAAGACTGTTAAGCTCTTTTGATAGAAGATAACTGCTGATGAAACGGTCTGTTCTGCCGTTGCCGTCATAAAACGGATGAATATATCCGAACAGATAGTGAAAAACAGCTATCCTTATTAAAATATCACAGTCGGCATTTGCAAGAAAATTCAATGATTTATCCATTATTGATATTATTTCCGATTCCGGATGAACACCGGTATGGATAACCTTTTGTGCAGGCGAATATACATTTACATCGTTTTTTCTGAAAATTGTGCCGTCAGGAAGATTTGAAGGGTCTGTTGCGTTTATCTCATCGTAAAAAATATCGTCATATATTTTTCTTATGTCCCGTCCGGTACGCAGAGGTATTTCCTCATTCTGTGACAACGTTGCATATTTTTTGACAAGTCCGACAAAACGTTTTTTTCTGTCTTTCGTTGAAAGATCGGACAGTATTTCATTTATTTCTTTTCGTGTGCTGTGTACGCCCTCTATGTTGTTAGTAAGCACGATTTCATCTGTAAGACAACGTGTACGGTATTGTATAAGAGCTCTCTCAGGTAATACCGAACACATATCGACAATTTTGGTGTTGGTACGCTCAATGGAAATAATACTGCTGAACATTTCTTTCGTCTGACATATGAAAGCGGCATTGCCCGAAATTTCTATATCAAGATGAACAGTATCATCGTCATTAAAGCGTTTTTCATATTCCGATTTATAAGCTTCCCTATCAATATGAAAGAGTTTTTTAAGCGGTATTTTTTTCATAAAGCTACCTCCTTTGTTATTATAGTTCGATTGTAGCACACTTATTCACAAAAATCAACGATTTTTGCAAATTACACACCGAAAAGCGTTTAAACTTCACAAAAAAAGCCCTGTTTTTATAAGTTTGTGTGAATAGCAGCATTAAAATTATAAAAGTGAGCAGATTTTATAAATCAGAAAGCTATTAACATTATTTGAGCTTAATTTGCAGATTCTGACCTATTATGACCCAAACCGCATCAAAACCGCTCAATTTTGTTCAAACTGCACAAAAACTCTTGTTATATGTTGTCAAATACAACAAAAATCACGCTTTTTTGAATAAATCTGAATGAAAGTGCTTGATTTTGAACTTTTAACGTGTTATTATAAGCTCAAGGACAGAGAGTAAAGTCCAAAAGAGCTTAAAACAGCTCATTTAACTAATATCATGATATTTTTAAAGAGGTCTTAATATGCTGACAGAAGAACGACATTCAATGATAATCAAAGCGGTGAACGAGCGTGCAAGCGTAACTATCGCAGAGCTTTCGGAGATTCTTAACGTTTCTGCTTCAACCGTAAAACGTGATTTGATTATTCTTGCAAATGAGGGCAAAATAATCAAGGTACGAGGCGGCGCAATGTCAAAGAACGACAGCTTCTCGTCGGTAGAGAAAAACGTCGAGGAAAAATCTGCAATCTGCACCGAAGAAAAAAATTCAATCGCAGGATATGCCGCAAAGCTGATTGAAAAAGGTGACTTTGTTTTTCTTGACGCAGGCACGACAACGGAGAAGATGATAGATCATCTTACCGTCAGAGATGTTACATTCGTCACAAACGGCTTTATCCACGCAAAGAAGCTGGCGGTAAAGGGCTACAAGGTCTTTATCACAGGCGGCGAGATAAAAGCAAGCACAGAGGCGATTGTGGGAGCCGAGTGCGTACTCACGCTGAAAAACTACAATTTCACAAAGTGCTTTATGGGTACAAACGGCATATCGCTGACAGCCGGCTTTACGACCCCCGATGTGAACGAGGCAAAGGTAAAGGCCGCCGCTATCGAGAGCAGCCGTGAGGTTTTCGTTTTAGCCGACCATTCAAAGTTTGACGAGGTAAGCTCAGCGACATTCGCAGGACTTGGAAAGGCTGTCATAATCACAGATATGATTCCCAACAGAAAGTATAAAGAAGCGGCGGATATTACGGAGGTAGGACAATGATATATACGGTAACATTCAACCCGGCAGTTGATTATATCGTGCGTACAAAAGCGCTTACGGCAGGAGCGGTAAACCGCTCGGAAAGCGAGGAGATATACTTCGGCGGAAAGGGCATAAACGTTTCGCTGGTATTATCCGAGCTTGGCGTAAAGTCAAAGGCACTCGGTTTCGTTGCAGGATTCACAGGCGAGGCAATTGAAAAGGGCATCACAGAAAAGGGCATAGACGCCGACTTTGTTCATCTTGAAAAAGGCTTTTCGAGAATAAACGTCAAGATAAAGTCGGACGAGGAAACCGAGCTTAACGGACAAGGTCCCGAGATAACAGCTAAAGCCATAGACCTGCTTTTCACAAAGCTGGATTCCTTGAAGGCGGGCGACACACTGGTGCTTGCAGGCAGTATCCCCTCATCGCTTCCCTCAGATATTTACGAGCGTATTATGGCACGTCTTTGCGACAGAGGGATAAGATTTGTGGTAGATGCCACAAAGGAGCTGTTGCTGAACGTTCTCAAATACAAGCCTTTCCTCATAAAGCCAAACAATTTCGAGCTTGGCGAAATGTTCGGAGTAGAGCTTAAGACAAACGAGGATATAATAAAGTACGCAGGAAAGCTCAGAGAAAAAGGCGCTGTAAATGTCCTTATTTCTATGGCGGGCGACGGAGCGATACTTCTTGACGAACACGGCAAGACCCATATCTGCGGAGTATGCAAGGGCAAGGTAAGAAATTCCGTAGGTGCAGGCGATTCAATGGTGGCAGGCTTTATCGCAGGCTGCGAAAACGGCGACTATGAATATGCGCTTAAACTTGGTACAGCGTCTGGCGGAGCAACGGCATTTTCCGACGGACTTGCTGAAAAGAAAACAATAGACGAGCTTATGGAGCAGTTAGCTTAAACCGAAAAAGGAGGAAAAGAGAATGAGAATAGTTGACTTATTAAATAAGGACAGCATTCTTTTAAACGGTGCGCCGAAAAGCAAGACAGAGGCTATTGATATGCTGGTCGATCTTCAGATGAAGAGCGGCAACATATCTGACAGAGAGATATATAAGCAGGGCATTTTAGCCCGTGAGGAAAAAGGCTCGACAGCGGTAGGAGAGGGCATAGCAATCCCCCACGCAAAGAGCAGTGCGGTAAAAGCACCCTCGCTTGCGGCTATGACAGTGCCGGGCGGAGTTGATTACGAAGCGCTTGACGATGAGCCGTCAGACGTGCTGTTTATGATAGCCGCACCCGATACTGAGGCAGACGTTCATCTTGAGGTGCTTTCACGTCTTATGACTCTGCTTATGGACGAGGATTTCAGAGCAAAGCTCCTTTCGGCAAAGAATACAGACGAGTTCTTATCGGTAATCGACACCGCCGAAAAGGCAAAGTATCCCGATGAACCGACAGCTAAGGAAGTACCCGAAAACGCCGACAGGATAAAGGTGCTTGCGGTTACCGCCTGTCCTACAGGTATAGCACATACCTATATGGCGGCAGAGGCACTCGAAAAGGCGGGCAAGAAGCTCGGTATCTCTATCAAGGTCGAAACAAACGGCTCAGGCGGAGCAAAGAACGTTCTTACCGATAAGGAAATAGCAGAGTGCGACGGTATCATTGTAGCGGCTGACAAGTCGGTAGAGATGGCTCGCTTTAACGGTAAAAAGGTGCTTTCGACAAAGGTTTCCGACGGTATAAAGATTCCTGAGGAGCTTATCGGAAGAATAGAAAAGGGCGACGCTCCCGTTTATCATCACGAGGGCGGAGCGGCAAGCTCATCTTCATCTATGGCAAACGAGAGCTTCGGCAGAAAGATATACAAGCATCTGATGAACGGTGTATCAAATATGCTCCCGTTCACCGTTGCAGGCGGTATTTTCATAGCGCTTGCATTTCTTATAGATACGCTGATGGGCGTACAGCCGGGCGATAATTTCGGTACGGTAACTCCCGTAGCGGCATTCTTCAAGACAATAGGCGGTTATGCCTTCAACTTTATGATACCCGTACTTGCAGGCTATATCGGTAAGAGTATAGCAGACAGACCCGGCTTCCTTGTAGGACTTGTCGGCGGCTATCTTGCAACTACAGGCTCGACCTTCGTCAAGATAGGCGGCGATGTTCCCTCAGGCTTCCTCGGTGCACTCTTTGCAGGCTTTGTCGGCGGATTTATTATGCTCGGACTTGAAAAGCTCTGCGACAAGATGCCGAGAGCCCTTAACGGTATCAAGCCCGTTCTCATTTACCCCCTCGCAGGTCTTGGCATCATAGCTGTAGTAATGTGTGCGATAAATCCCTTTATGGGCATCATCAACACTGCGATAGCCGATTTCCTGAACCATATGGGAGCAGAGAGCAAGATATTCCTCGGTGTTATACTCGGTGCTATGATGTCTATAGATATGGGCGGACCGTTCAATAAGGCGGCTTATGTATTCGGTACTGCGGCAATAGCAACAGGCGGCTACGATATAATGGCGGCAGTTATGATAGGCGGTATGGTTCCTCCTATTGCAATAGCACTTTCAACAACCTTCTTCAAGAGCAGATGGACAGAAGAAGAACGCAAGAACGGCCCTGTAAACTATATTATGGGACTTAGCTTCATCACAGAGGGCGCAATTCCTTATGCGGCGGCAGATCCGATCAGAGTTATTCCGGCTTGTATGGTCGGCGCAGGCGTTGCAGGCGGTCTTTCAATGGCATTCAACTGCACGCTTATGGCACCGCACGGCGGCATCTTCGTATTCGCTGTTGTAGGCAACTGGCCTATGTACCTGGTATCCCTTGCAGTAGGCGCTGTAGTATCAATGTTACTGCTGGCACTGCTTAAAAAGAAGAAAACGGTAAAAGAACCCGAAACAAAAAACGTTAAGTAAATAAAAAGGAGCGTATCACAATGGTAACAAAGACAGTAACAGTAGTAAACGAGCAGGGACTTCATATGAGACCCGCAGGACAGCTTGCCGCAGAAATGAAGAAATTCCCCGGTTGCACGATAACTATCGCAAGCGGTGATAAGACGGCAAAGGCAACAGCCGTAATGCAGATAATGGCGGCAGGTCTTAAGAAAGGCTCAATCGTTGAGATCACCGCAGACGGCGATAACGAGCAGGCGGCACTTGACAAGGCTGTAGAGCTTTTTGAAAGCGGCTTCGGCGAATAACAGACATTTAACCGGCGGTCAGAAATATGCAAGTAAGCGTTTTTGCACTGACTGAAATGCAAGCACATCTATCAGTAGGGGAGGGGCTTGCCCCTCCCGTAAACAGATGAGTATTTTTGATTGTTTCGGATGTCAAAAATAACACCAAAGGGGGAGCAATAATGAAGAAATATCTCGGCAAAGGCGTATACGGCGCAGTGGCAATAGGAAAAATATCCGTGTTCAAAAAGTGCGATGCGGCAGTAACACGCATACACGTTGAAGATACCGAAAAGGAAAAGCAGAGAGTAAAAGCGGCAAAGGAGCTTGCCGCAAAACAGCTTACCGAAATTCACGAAAAAGCGCTCAGAGAGGTCGGAGAAACTCACGCACAGATATTTGAGATTCATCTGATGATGCTTGACGATGACGATTACAACGAGTCTATCGAAAACATAATAGATACCCAGTCAGTAAATGCCGAATATGCGGTAGCGCTTACATCGGATAACTTTGCAGGAATGTTCTCATCTATGGACGATGCCTATATGCAGGCAAGAGCCGCAGATGTAAGAGATATTTCCAACCGCATTATCGCAAACCTGACAGGTGCAAATACCGACAGTACCACAGCCGATGAGAAGTCGATTGTCTGTGCGGACGATCTTGCACCGAGCGAAACCGTTTCGCTTGATAAGGACAAGGTGCTTGCATTCGTTACCGCTCACGGCTCGTCAAATTCCCATACGGCAATTCTCGCAAGAAATATGAATATCCCTGCCGTTATCGGAGTGGGCGACAGCTTTTTAAGCGAGATAAACGAGGGCGATACAGCCATAGTAGACGGTTTTACGGGCGAGATTATAGTTTCTCCCGATGAGCAGACCTTAAAAGCCTATACCGATAAGCAAAAGCGTGACGAGGAGCAGAAAAAACTCCTGCAGGAGCTTAAGGGCAAGGAGAATATAACCCTTGACGGCACTAAGATAAACGTGTTTGCAAATATCAGCGGCATTGACAATATAGGCGCTGTACTGCTGAACGATGCCGGCGGAATAGGACTTTTCAGAAGCGAATTTCTGTACCTTGAAAATTCCGATTTCCCGACGGAAGAACAGCAGTTCCACGCTTATAAGCGTGTGCTTGAAAGTATGGCAGGAAAGAAAGTAATAATAAGAACGCTTGACATAGGCGCAGATAAGCAGGTGGACTATTTCGGACTGAAAAAGGAAGAAAACCCCGCCCTCGGACTTCGTGCCATCCGCATTTGCCTTACCCGCCCGGAGATATTCAGAACACAGCTCAGGGCCTTGTTCAGAGCGTCCGTTTACGGCAATCTCGGCATAATGTTCCCTATGATAACATCGGTGAGCGAGGTCGAACGTATCAAAGCAATCTGCGAGGAGGTAAAAGCGGAGCTTAAGTCTGAGGGCATCGAGTATTCCGACAAGACCGAGATAGGTATAATGATAGAAACTCCTGCGGCGGCGATAATCAGTGACCGCTTAGCCCCTATGGTAGACTTCTTCAGCGTAGGCACAAACGATCTCACACAGTACACGCTTGCCTGCGACCGACAGAATCCCGATGCGGAGGAATTTGTCGATACTCACCACGAGGCTATTCTCCGCCTTATCGAAATGAGCGCACGAAACGCCCATGAGAACGGTGCGTGGATAGGAATCTGCGGCGAGCTTGCGGCAGATACCACCCTTACAGAAACATTCTTACGCATGGGCATTGATGAGCTTTCGGTTTCCCCGACATTTGTACTGAAGGTCCGTGACGCAATAAGAAAAACCGATCTGTCGAAATAACAGCTAACGTTGAAACTCCCTTATAAAAATTACAGCAGTTGCGCCTTCTCCCTTGCGTGAACTGCTGTAATTTTTTTGGATATTGCGCAAACAGACGGTCGTTGCATCTGTTTAAAAAAATGTCCGACTTATTTACAACCGCGCTGTCATCGGCTATCTGTAATTCAGTGTAATTTTGCACAATTTTCTCCCGTAAACCGTCGAAAACTATCGTTAAAAACAGTAACGGTTAGCAAGTTACAACTTATTGACAAATAAAAAGTATGGTGTTATACTAAATAAAAACAAATAGTTACGTCTGTGTAAACAGATTTCAAAGGCAGTTTAAAGCGCCGACGGAATAGCATAGCAGAACATACCTGCCGTCATAACGTTTTATTATGAAAATACAGTTAGTCAAGGCTTACTGTGTACGCTTTAATGCCTGAACAAGGTGCACAGACGGCTCTGTAAAGAGCGATGATATAAGGAGGTCCAATTATGAACTGGGTAAAATTAGGCATATTTGCAGGCGGTGTAGCGTTCGGCTCTGTAGGATTGAAGCTTCTCGGCAGTAAGGACGCAAAGAAGGTATATGCACAGGTTACAGCGGCAACTCTTCGCGCTAAGGAATCGGTTATGAAGACCGTTACGAACGTAAAAGAAAACGCAGGCGACATTCTCGCCGACGCTAAGGATATTAACGAAAAGCGTGACGCTAAGAATGCTGTTATCGAAGACGAATGTGATTGTGACTGCGGTTGCGAAGCCGTTTCGGAAGAAGCGTAAGAATTGATAGAAAGCCGACGGTACGCTTAGTTTGCCGTCGGTTTTTTATATGGAGATGACCGAAAATGAAATGTAAAATACTTCACGAGTCCAAAGGCAGACTGCGTGTGCATCTTTTCTGCGGAAAAATGTCGCTCGACAATGCCGACGTGCTTGAATATTACCTCCGTGCCGTAAACGGCGTTACCGATGTTTCGGTATATGACCGTACCTGCGATGCGGTTATAGTATTCACCGACAGAAAAGCGGTGCTTAAAGCGCTTGCCGCCTTTGCTTTTGAAAAGGCTCAGAAAATGTGCTTGGTTCCCGACCATACATCGAGAAAGCTCAACCGTGAGTTTGAGGACAAGCTTGTTATGACGGTTGTGGCACGGTTTATATCAAAGACTTTTATTCCTGCGCCGATAAGAGCGTTCATCGCTGTAATAAGGTCGTGGAAATATATAAAGCACGGACTTAAGGCGCTTCTCAGCGGCAAACTGTCCGTAGCCGTACTTGATGCCACTGCGGTGACCGTATCGCTCCTGAGAGGCGACTTCAAGACCGCAGCATCTGTAATGTTCATGCTTAATATCGGTGAGATACTTGAGGACTGGACGCATAAGAAGTCGGTAGCCGATCTTGCAGGCGCAATGTCGCTGAACGTTGAAAACGTATGGGTAAAGACAGGCGACACCGAAACGCTGATATCCATAAACGATGTGCGTGAGGGCGATCTGGTTGTAGTCCGCACGGGCAACATGATACCGCTTGACGGTAAGGTTGCAGGCGGAGAAGCTACAGTAAATCAGGCGTCTATCACAGGCGAATCTCTCCCCGTCAGAAAGAGCGAGGGAAGCTATGTCTATGCAGGTACTGTAGTAGAAGAGGGCGAATGTGTCGTATGCGTTGATAAAGCTCTCGGCGGCGGAAGATATGACCGTATAGTAAAGATGATAGAGCAGTCCGAAAAACTCAAATCATCTTCTGAGGATAAAGCGTCAAGGCTTGCAGACAGACTTGTTCCATATACGCTCGGAGGAACGATACTTACTTATCTTCTGACCCGTAACGTAACCAAGATGCTGGCTGTGCTTATGGTCGACTTCTCGTGTGCGCTGAAGCTATCAATGCCTATAGCCGTACTTTCGGCAATGCGTGAGTGCAGTAACTATAAGATAAGCGTAAAGGGCGGCAAGTTTCTTGAAGCCGTGTCCGAAGCCGACACTATCGTGTTCGATAAGACAGGAACGCTTACCTATGCCGCACCTACAGTTGAAAAGGTAATTTCTTTCGGTAACAGAGATGCAGACGAGATGCTGCGTCTTGCGGCTTGTCTTGAAGAGCATTATCCTCACTCAATGGCAAATGCCGTAGTAGCCGCCGCAAAGGAAAAAGGGCTCAGCCACGAAGAATATCATTCAAGCGTTGAATATGTCGTAGCACATGGCATATCCAGTATGGTTGAGAACAAGAAGGTTATAATCGGCAGCGCTCACTTTGTATTTGAAGATGAGGGCTGTGTAGTACCCGAGGGTGACGAGGAGCTTTTCAATTCGTTGTCGGGCGAATATTCTCACCTGTATCTTGCCATATCCGGTGTGCTTGCCGCAGTAATCTGCATATCAGACCCGCTGAGAGCTGAAGCGGCAGACGCTATAAAGGCGCTCCACGACTGCGGTATAAGCAAGATAGTTATGATGACGGGCGATAACGAGCAGACCGCAAAGGCGGTAGCGGCAAAGGTCGGCGTTGATGAATTCCACGCAGGTGTTCTCCCCGAGGATAAGGCTAATTTCATAAAGCGTGAACACGAAAAGGGCAGAAAGGTCATAATGATAGGCGACGGAGTAAACGATTCTCCCGCACTGTCCGAAGCCGACGCAGGTATTGCCATAAATACCGGAGCCGCCATAGCAAAGGAGATTGCCGACATTACGGTATCGTCCGAAGACCTTTATATGCTGGTAACCCTCAGAAAGATAAGCTCAGCGCTTATGAAAAGGATTCACCACAATTACCGCTTTATCGTATCGTTCAATCTTATGCTGATACTACTCGGTGTGGGCGGAATAATCCAACCGACGACCTCGGCACTGTTCCACAACGCTTCCACACTTGCAATCAGCCTTAAGAGTATGACCAATCTGCTTGATGAAGAAGAAAAGTAATTATCAGGATTATAGGCTCTTGTTATAACCGGTCTGCCTTTGCTGTTCTATCTGAACGGCGGAGGCAGACTTTTAATAATCCCACACATCTTAAAAATCCGGCTCATACCACAATCAACGCAAAAAGAACTATTGCCTGAGCAACCGATCCGCAATGTAACGTATTACAGATTATAAAAAATTACCCATTTGTGTATTGCACGACCTCCGGTTATATGATATACTGAATACATCAGTATGATATTTACCAAAAACGAAAGGAAAATACATTATATGGGAGCTATACTTGAATACAAATGCCCGTGCTGCAGCGGACCGCTACAGTTCGATACCGACGCACAGAAGATGAAATGCCCCTACTGCGACAACGAGTTTGACGCAGAAACCCTTAAGAGCAACGACGACGTCCTTAAGGAAGAAAAGCCCGATATGATGGACTGGTCAAGCCAGCCCAGTAACGAGTGGATGCAGGGAGAGCTTGACGGTCAGAAGGTCTACCTTTGTAATTCCTGCGGCGGTCAGATCGTCTGTGACGATACCACCGGAGCCACCGACTGTCCCTATTGCGGAAGCCCGGTAGTAATGGTGGGTCAGTTTGCAGGCGACAAGCGACCCGATATAATAATCCCGTTCAAGCTGGATAAGGAAGCGGCAAAGAACGGCTTTAAACAGCACCTTTGCAAAAAGCGCCTCTTACCAAAGGCATTCAGAACGGACAGCTACATAGACGATATAAAGGGCGTTTACGTTCCTTTCTGGCTCTATGACGCACACGCCGATGCACAGGCATATTTCCACGCAACCAAGGTCAAAAGCTGGAGCGATGACAAGTACAACTACACCAAGACATCGCACTACAGGCTTTACCGCAACGGCTCAATGGACTACGAGAGAGTGCCGGTCGACGGCTCAAGCAAGATGGCGGACGACCTTATGGAGTCGCTCGAACCGTTTACAGCAGACGGAGAGGTGGCTTTCCAGACCGCATATCTTTCGGGCTATATAGCTGACAAGTATGACGTTGATTCCAACGAAAGCAACGGCAGAGCCAACGAGCGTATCAAAAAGAGCACGCTTGACCGCCTTACAAGCACCACCACCGACTTCACATCGGTAACCACCGAAAGTTCATCCGTACAGCTTGATAACGGCACTGTGAAGTATGCCTTATATCCCGTATGGCTGCTTACAGCCAAGTGGAACGGCGATATATACAACTTTGCAATGAACGGACAGACAGGAAAATTCGTAGGAAATCTGCCGCTCGATAAGGGCGCATACTGGCGCTGGACGGGACTTATCGCCCTGATAGCAACTGTTGCCGCACTTGCCGTTTCCGCATTTGTATTACTGAATTAAGGGGGCTTATATATGATGAAGAAAAGAATTACAGCCATACTTGCGGCGGCAATAATAGCAGTCGGAGCATCGGTTCCTGCCTTTGCTGACAGCGACTTTAACACTGCCGGAAATGACGCACCGGTACTTCTGACAGCACAGGAAGCACAAGCCGATACTGCTCTTGATATAATAAGCGACGACTCTGCGACAGTGACGCTCAGCGATAACTACGACACCGCCGCAATAAACGAAACCGGCGATACAGAGGACGATGACAGCGACAAAGCTCCCGTAGCGACCCGTGATATTATTATTGCGGTCTGCATCAGCGTAGTTGTCGGAATTATCATCGGCTTCATCGGCTCGGGCATTATGAAGTCAAAGCTGACGAGCGTCAGATACCAATCCGGAGCGGCTGATTATGTTGTACCCGACAGCTTCAAGCTGGATGATTCCCGTGACATTTATCTTTACAGCACGGTAACAAAAACCGAGCGGTCCACTGACGATAATAAACACTAAGACAGTTCTAACGGCGGTTCCGTAAGTTCTGATACGTCGTTTTGCGCTGTCTGAATAAAAAGCAATATACAGCAAAACACCCCACAGCTTATGCTGTGGGGTGTAGTTTGTTATAATCTAAGAATTTCTTACTTTGATTCCGTATCATCGTGAACAGTTCTGTTCTCAGCAATACTGCTCTTTAATACACGGATCTTTGTTCTGTCAGAGCCTGTTTCGATAAGTACAGTATCATCTGTAACTCTTAATACTCTGCCTACAATACCGCCTGTTGTTACTACTTCATCGGCAACCTCAAGGTTGTTGAGCATTTCCTGCATCTTCTTGCTGCGCTTCTTTTCGGGTCTTATGATAAGGAAGTAGAATATAACTACCATAAGTGCGAGGGGGATAAGCATTGTAAGTATGCTCACTATATCGTTTCCGCCCTGTGGTGTAGCTGTGGCTGTCTGTCCGTTGCTTGTCAATAATGTCAGTAATTCTGTCATTTTGTATTCCTTTCTTTTCCGTGCGATATTCGCTCTTTCATTATTCTCTAATTATACCTTAAAAACGCCGCAAATGCAAGCACTTTTGTGTATTTATTCAAATCTTATATCGGTAAATCCGAGCTTTTCGAGCGCCGTTTTACAATTTTTGATTTCGTCAGCCGATAAATTTGCACTGCCTGTTATTCCGACCGATATTTCCTTATCGCCGACAGCCTTCTTTACAAGCGTGAATATCTGATTTACCGCCTTGACCTTATCTTTTTCAACTGTTACTGTCTTGTCTGCCGAGGTCTGAAGCTTTGTGCCAAGGAGCGACATATCCATGGTTACAAGCACTCCTGCGTTTGTCATCTTGTCTTTAGCCGACCATATTTCAGCAGTACCGTCATATGCCGTTGCCGACATTGTAAGCAGTGCGTCCGCTTTTATCTCGACTGTTGCGGTAGCCTTTGCGTCCTTTGCTTTCTTTGCGCAGGCTTCTGCAAGGGCCGCAAGCTTTTCACATCTGTTTGCGTTTTGCAGATCCTTTGACAACAGTGAATAGTCATACGACTGGAAGTTTGGGAAGACAGTGTTTTCAAGCTCGATATCGGCAAAGCCAGCCTTTGCAAGCTCGCCGCAGATATCCGCATAATAGTTTACCGCATTTGTCGAATACGGCGTTGTCCACGGTTTACCGCCGTTGTCAGCCGCTGCGTCCAGCCAGCTCCAGTTTCCGTCTGTTATTATATATCCTGCGTTGTCGAAAAGGTAAGGCGTTTTTCTGTCGTACAGTGTGGTTATTGCTGCCACGGGGGTAATATCTGCCGCCTTGCACGCCTTTACTATCTGAGCCGCTGTCAGACTGCCCTTATTTACGTCTGTGTTATCCTTTACAGCTTTAAGCGATGATTTGTATAATAGCTCGCCTGTAGTGTTTTTAAGCGTAAATACGACTGTGTTATAACCGCCGTCCTTTGCCGAGGCAAGGAACTTATTCAGTGCGGCATCGCTTTTCAGTGCGGAGTCGGGAGCAACCGTCGCAAAAGCAGATGTTACCTCGCTTGGCGCTGAGGAGGTGTTATCCTTTGTTGTATCACTGCCGCCTGAGTTGTCAGACGTGTTATCCGAAGTGTTTGCCTGCGAATTGCTGTCCGATGTTTCGGGGAGCGATTCGGGCGGTGTCCACGCAGGCTCGCTCACAGAGGAATTGCCACCGTTTCCGCCGAAAAACTTTATCAGCGGAGAAGCGACCGAGTATCCCACAAAGACAAGTGCGCCCAGTATCACAATGAAAAGAACCCCGTCAAATATCTTCCTGCCGGTGCTTTTACGTTTTTTATACAGATTTCTTCTTGAACGTTTTACCTTGAATCCTTTTTTTCTGCTCATATCAGTATCTCCATTTTAGAAATTATCAGATAGCGCCTGTGTTATATCCTGTCAGCGCATAGAATGCAAGTGACATAATGCCGACAAATACCATCATTATCGGCATTCCTCTGAAGGCTTCGGGGATAAGCGGAGAGTTGAGTCTTTCGTTTGCGATATGAAGGAAGAATACCGCAATGAAAAATCCTGCCGCAATACCTACTCCGAATCCCATATACGAAAAGAAATCAGCGTGATATGTCGTGTTCAGGAACAGCGCACCGAGCACTGCCGCATTGAACACCGACAGATGTACGTATTTCTTTATATTTCTGAATATTTTCGGGAAAAATCTCCACAGAAGAAGCAGACTGCCTGTATATACTATGCTCACTATCAGTGTGTATATAAGCGGCATGACTACATAGAAATACTGCCAGTCAGCCAGCCACCCGTCAACAAAGAACGTTATACAGCTTGAAACCACGATAACGTATGTTATGCCAAGCCCGAGTCCGAATATGCTTTCTTTTTTTCTTGACGCATAGAACGCCACGCTTGTGCCGAGCGCACGGGAGAATATCGCATTTTCTACAAACATCGCAAGCATGGCGGTATTGATAAACAGTGCCAATTTATCCATTGCTCTGCTCCTTTGCTTCGTTGCTCTTGTCGGCAATCATAGCATTGGTAGCGCCATCGGTTTCCGTGCTTGAGCGGAATATCTGTTCTGCCGCCGCCTTGTTCTGTTCCTCTCTGTTCTGTCTTATTCTGCGGTTACGCAGATAGTTGTACAGCGCCCTGAACATTCCTGCCATAATTCCGACAAGTATAAATCCGCCGAAAGGCGATTCAAAAGCCGCAATCTTGAAATCAAACAGATTTATTCCGGCAAACGTACCGAAGCATATCAGTTCCCTGAAGCCTCCCGTCAGCACGCATACTATGCCGAATCCTGCCACAAAGAAGATCACGTCGATTATCATTTTCAGCTTGTCCTCAAGATAGAAACGGCTTTCCGTTTTCGAGAAGATAAGAGCGTTTGTGATTATAAGCGGCATATAGATACCGATAAGCTCGACCGTAAGCGGAAAAATCTGCTCTAAAAGAAGTACGGTCGGGATATAATAGACCGAGCCTACCAGCGCATATATAATTACTCTGAGAGTGTAAACTATCTTTTTCGGAACAAACGAACAGGTAACGATTGTCAGGAACGATATTATCGCAAAAGCAAGAGCGATTACCACGCCCTTCTTGAAGGTCGTTGCGGCGATTATTACAGGCGCGTTTACAATGCCGGTCATAAGCACGACATTCTGCTTTGCAAGTCCGTCTATAAGGTCACGGGTGAATTTAAAGTCACTTTTCCGTGTTTTTTCCGGTTTCAGTTGTTTTGCCTGAGCCATTTTGCGCCTCCTTTTCCGTTTTGCTGACTGCGTTGTCGGTATTGTCCCCGATAACGTTGCTTTCCTTTGCGGTATTTTTCTTCTTTGCCGCATCCGATATTTTATCCGATATATTCTCGAATACCGACTTTTTGTGACGTTTTACCTTTGTCACCTTATTGTCAATAGGAGGCATATTATAATTAACGGGCTCTATCATAATTTCCTGAGTATCCGAAAGCGAGGGTGTCTTACCCTGTTTTACGTCCTTGGTCATACGTTCAAATGAACCGAGGTTATGTTTCAGATACCGCACGATCTGTTTTGTTTCAACGGCGATAACGAATGCCAGCTTGTCAAGATACAGCGACAGTGCATTTACTATCAGAAGAGAGAAAACAAATATACCTTCAATATTGGCGGTGTTGCGGAATATTACCGTTATTACGCCGAGCGCAATACCGTACAGCATCCTGCCTCCGTTTGTAAGAGGGAGCGTCTGCGGATCGCTGGCAAGAAAGATAAATCCGAACAGTACAAATCCGCTTATAAAACGGAATACGACTGCGTCTGTAGCAGGCTGTACACTGCTTGTAAGATATGACAGCAGGCCCATAACAGCAATACCGCCTACCGTAGCCGACAGTGAAACGCTTCTTCTGCAAATAAGGCAGATACCGCTGACTATCAGCACAAGTATATGCGTTGTTCCCATTGGACCTGCAAATCTGCCCATGAGTATCTCAAGCTCCGTCAGCGACGGCATAGCGCCGTTTTTTATAAAATTGCTCTCGATGCCGCTTACAAGCACTCCGGCGTCACCGAAAATTTCAGGTTGAGTGCCGAGTTGGGGGTACATCAGCACCTGTGTCGGATAGCAGATTATAAGAAACGCAATTGCGACTGCCGCAGGGTTGAATATATAGTTGTCCTTGCCGCCGAATATATGTTTAACGGTAATTGCAAGCACAGCGCCGATTATCACTATATAATATTCTACACTTGCAGGCAACATAAGCGCCAGCGCCATACCGTAAGCGATAGTTGATAAGTCCTTTACGCCGTATTCTTTCTTTGACAGAAAACAGCCCGCCATATCGGTAAGTATGCAGGTAAACACCGAGCAGGCGCATACAACAACGACACGCCAGCCGTAAAAGCAGGTTGCGATTACCGTTATAGCCAGCATAAAGAGTATCTGGTCGCCGTATATACTGCGCGGCTTACGCAGCTTTTTTCGCGCCGCTTCCTTTGACATCAGCAAGGGCGCTTCATCTATCTTTTTCAGTAAAGCTTCATTTGTGGGTGTGTTCATTACTTTATTTTATCCTTTCAGACCGGAAACTGTCTGTAAATATGTTTATCGGAGGTATCATATGCAAATTGACGATCTTGCCGGAAATACCGTGAAAATAACGCTTGAACCGTCGGATATGAGCGGATATCATGTAAGGAGCGAGGATATATCGGGACATTCCCGTGCCGCCGAGCTTGCGATTTCAAGACTGATATCGGGGCTCAGCGAAGACCACGACCTCGGACTGAGCGGGGAACGTCTGCTTGTGGAGGCGTTTCCGAAAAGTAACGGAGGCTGTATAATCTATATCTCCTGCCTTAAAGGTGTGCAGAATAATACTGCCGTATCATCACGGGGGTTCGCCGTTGTATGCACAGGGGCAATAGGCGACCTTGCGGCTTTGTGCAGGGTACTGCGCAAAGCGTCACGGAAGGCTCTGCTTTATCATTGCCGTGCGGATAACAGCTACCGTCTTATCGTATATCCGCATTCGGATATAAAAGCGGTGCGCCGCATATCTGCGGAATATTCCGTTGAGACATATACAGGCGACCTGCCTGTCGGCGATACCGAAGAATATTACGCTCTGCTTACGGATAAGGCGCTTGATATCCTTCCGTCCTGTTTTTAGCGTATAGCGTCTGTCGCCGCTTTCATATCCTCTGCCTTGAAAAGATATGTTCCTGCGACGAGCACATTCGCACCGGCTTTTTTGACGGTATCGGCTGTAGCGGCATTTATTCCGCCGTCAACCTGGATATTCATTTCAGCAAATCCGTTTTCGTTGCAGTACTTGCGAAGCTTGCCTGCCTTGTCGGCGCATTCGGGGATAAATCCCTGACCGCCGTAGCCGGGTTCAACTGTCATTACAAGCACCATATCGCATAATGGCAGATAAGGTATGACTTCTTTCCAGTCGGTAGCGGGCTTTATCGCAAGTCCTGCCTGCATACCGTTTTCTCTTATAGCGGCAAGGTTTGCTTTTGCGTCGCCGTTGCTTTCGAGGTGGATAGTGAGCATATTACTGCCTGCTTTTGCAAACAGCGGAATAAGCTTTGTAGGGTCCGTTACCATCAGGTGCGTATCAAAATATATGTCGCTTACCTTGCGCATAGCGGCTACAACGTTATTTCCGTAGGTTATATTATCAACAAAAACGCCGTCCATAACGTCGATATGAAGCCATTCGACCTGAGCGTTTTCGGTGCGGTGGATTTCTTTTTCTATATTTGCAAGATCACTCGCTAGCATTGATGCCGAAATAATAGTTTTCATGCTTTCTCCTGTCCGTTTAAACCTAATTATACAGTATAATGATATATCATAACCGCATTTTCGTCAAGTAAATGCAAACAATAAATGAAAATTTCCGCAGAATAAACAAAAAAGAGGCATACGCCTCTTTTTTTTGTGTTGATTTTTCTGTGTAACAGATTAACCGTTAAGCCGTTTGTAATAATCATCCGACCTTAACGTAGAACGGTACTTTTTCCTTTGTTGCCTGTTTTGCGGCAGGCTGATTGAAATTCATTACCATAAACGGCGCTTTTTCGTCGTTTATATCTTTGAGTACCTTGTCGGTAAAGTCGCTTGCAAAGTCATTGAACTTATCGTCCTCACCCTCGAAATCAACTATTATAAGACGGTTGAGCTGGTTTACCTTGCGCATATTCATAATGTATGCCTTTTTTACGTCCCTGCGTCCGTCAAAGTATGTCATTATAGGCTTTGTTACGGTTTCGGGTACGCCGGTCACTTCATTTATAACGGTAAGCTCACCGTTGTTGAATCTCTTTTGATTGATATATCGTGCGATAACTTCAGACTGCTGGGGTCCGCAGATTATATTCTCTGTGAAAGGATTGATAACAAAGCCTTTCATTGCACAGTTGGGGGAGGAGAGCATAACTGCAAGATCCTTGTATGTTACAGCAAGCAGGAAGATCTTATCGGTGTCCTGAATGTTCTTGTGTAATGTTTCAACATCTGTGAACACCATAAAGTATCTTTCCTTCTGAGGGTTGGCAAGGCTTGAGAACTGAACCTTTATCTGGTTGTCCTTTTCTCCGGTCATATCGGTTATTGTAACCGGAGCAATGAGCTTTGCAGTCATCAGGTTGTTTATATAGTCTTCCTGATCCTGAGGCGTTGTGTTTGTCTTTTCCTCGGAAGCCTTTTTCAGCTTTCTCATTATCTCAAGCAGTTTCGGGTTGGTTATTTTCTTTGTCTGTTCCTGTATTGCGTTGAGCTGTTCCTGTGTCATTGTAATATTCCTTTCCCGAAGGTATAATTATATTTCGTTGCGGTTTTCAAGCGCTCTCTGAAGTGTTACATCGTCGGCATATTCCAGTGATGCACCTGCTGGCAGTCCGTAGGCAAGCCGTGTTACCTTTACGCCGAGCTGCTTTATCATTCGTGAAAGATATGTCGCAGTAGCTTCACCCTCAATGGTAGGACTGGTTGCCATGATCACTTCATCGGCGTCGGACAGTCTTGCCATAAGCTCTTTTATTTTGAGCTGTTCCGGACCTATTCCGTTCATCGGCGACAGCAGACCGTGAAGGACATGATATACTCCGTCAAAGCCGCCGCTGCGTTCTATAGCGGAAACGTCCTTGGGGCTCTCGACAACGCATATCACTCTGTGATCCCTGCGGTCGCTGGAACAGATGTCGCACTTGTCCGAACTGCATATGTTCTGGCACTCCTTGCAGATCTTCATACTGCGTCTTGCCGAGAGTATGCCCTCGGCAAACTGCTCAACGTCTTCTTCGGGAGCGTTGAGTATATAGTATGCAAGGCGCTGTGCCGTCTTAAGTCCTATGCCGGGGAGCTTTGCAAATTCCTGCGCCGCCATTATCAGCGGTTGAGAATTATATTCAGCCATTATTAAACAAGTCCCGGAATGTTAACTCCGCCTGTAACCTTTTCCATCTCTGCGGCACTTACTTCTTCGATCTGTGTGATAACAGCGTTTACGCCTGCAATGATAACGTCCTGAAGATCCTCGATAGCGTCCTTGTCAACAACTTCGGGGTTGAGCTTAACCTCCTTGAGCACCTTGGCGCCGCTCATAGTTACTTCGATCATTCCGCCTGCGGCAGAAGCTGTGAAATCTCTTGCTTCAAGTTCAGCCTGTACACGCTCGATGTCTTCCTGCATCTTCTGAGCCTGCTTTATCATGCTGTTCATGTTGCTTGCGCCTCTGTTCTGATATTCCTTGGGTAATCTTGCTTTCATTTTGATTTTTCCTTTCGTATCTTTAAGTCGTCCGACTTAATTTTTTGATTTTTTATATTTTATTTTTACGCCCATCTTTTCCGCTTTTGTAAGGAAGTCGGAAATAGGGTCGTTTTCAGCTGTCTGCGTGTCTGCATTGTCATCGCCGTCAAACACCATTTTCACTTTTCTGCCGAGTACTTCTCCGGCGGTTTTTTCGAGGCGTTCCTTTGAATCGCCCGTTGTCAGAAAATCGTACTGGAATTTCTGATAACCGCTGATATTCACCGTATCCCGACCGAGCGTCACCTGCACCTGTCCCAGTATAGCCTGCAGTATAACTGGAAGCCTGTCAAGTATCTCAGCTATACGGGGATCGGCATTGCCGGTATCCTGTGTTTTCGGCATTTTTGTGCTTTGCTCATATGCTGTCCTTGGCGGAATATCACCCGACTGTACCTGTTCAGCCTGTTGAGCAGGCTCGGCAGGAGCGACGTTTATAGGCGGTTCGTCGAGGTCGAACGGCGGAACATCATCGTTTCCTGTGCTTGCGATATCGTCTGTGCCGCCCGTACCCTCAAACAGCCAATCCGGTTTGTCACCGTTACCGCTTGTCTTGCTTGCCTGTTCCTGCTCTGTCGGAGCAACGCTTGCCTGCGGTTCGTCAAGGTCAAACGGCGGAACATCTTCGTTTCCTGCGCTTGCGTTATCGTCAGCACCGCCCGTACCCTCAAACAGCCAATCAGGCTTGTCGCCGTTGCCGCCTGTCTTGCTCGCCTGTTCCTGCGGAGCGGGAGCAATGCTTGCCTGCGGTTCGTCAAGGTCAAACGGAGGAGCATCTTCGTTTAGTGCACTTGTGTTATCATCAGCACCGCCAGTACCTTCAAACAGCCGGTCGGGCTTGCTGTCGGGAACACTCTGATTTATTTCAGTCTGCTGTATCGGAGCAACCGGGGCTTTCTCGTCTTCCGGGTTGTCAGATACGGTATTTATCTTGTTTTCTATCTTATTTAAGGTATCCGCAATGATATCCTGCGGCTTGTTGCTTACCGTCCGGACAGGCTCTGCGGATCTCGTTATTTCGTTTGTTGTTACGGTACTTCTCGGCTGAATGCTTATCTCGCCGTCGCACAGCTTGTCAAGTCTGTTTTCAAGCTTCTCAAGTCTTAACGACAGAGCAGAGAAGTCGCTGTCAAGTCTTGGCGTACACAGCCTTATAAGGCACATTTCGGCAACCGTCTTGCGCTTTGCCGTTTTCGGTGTTCTTGCAATGCAGTCCTGCAGTATATCCATACACCGCATTATTTCTCCGAGAGTAAACTCCTTTGTCTGCCTTGCAAGGTCGTTTCTCGTTCCGCTTCCTGCGGGTATAAGCGAGAAGTCGTTGTTTGTTGCAGTCAGCATACACAGGTTTCTGAAGTGTGACAAAAGCTCGTCAAGAAGAAGCATAAGATCCTTCGACTGATTGTGCAGTTCGTCAATTATCTTCAGAGCTTCGGGAGCGTTATGCTCACGGACGCATTCCGCAAGTGCGAACAGATGGTCTGTTCCTGCAATGCCTGCGGTAGTACGGACTGTTTCCTCATCTATATCGTTGCTTACGCTTATGCATTGGTCAAGCAGAGAAACCGCATCTCTCATACCGCCGTCGGACAATCTTGAAATAAGTCTTGCGGCATCCTCGGTTATATTTACATTTTCTTTTTTTGCTATCTCGCACAGCCGCTTTGTGCTTTCTTCTACGTCAATTCTTGAAAAGCGGAACTGCTGACATCTTGATGCGATAGTCGCAGGCACCTTGTGTATTTCGGTAGTCGCAAGTATGAATATAACGTGCGGCGGCGGTTCTTCTATGGTTTTCAGCAGAGCGTTGAACGCCGACGCAGAGAGCATATGCACCTCGTCTATTATGTATACCTTGTATCTGCACATTGTCGGGGCATACATTACCTCGTCACGCAGCGCCCTTACATCGTCAACGCCGTTGTTTGAGGCTGCGTCCATCTCGATTATATCCGGACAGCCTGCGGCTATCGCCTTACAGCTTTCACATTCTCCGCAGGGGTTGCCGTCAACGGGAGATAAGCAGTTTACCGCCTTTGCCATCAGCTTTGCACAGGTCGTCTTACCCGTTCCTCTCGATCCCGTGAACAGATAAGCGTGAGCGGGTGTGCCGGCTTTTATCTGATTTTTCAGCGTGGTGGTTATATGCTCCTGCGAAATTACTTCGTCAAAGGTGGCAGAACGATACTTACGATAAAGTGCAAGATGCATAAGCTGACCCTCCCGTGACAAAATCAATACATAAAAAATAGAACCCATGATTATGAGTGTAAACTTGCTGCGGCACAGGTCATAACTGCTTAATGCTGCTCGGTTCCCCGCCTGACATGGTTCACAGGACTCCCTTGCACAGGGCTTACACCCATAATCACGGGTTCTATTTCTGATACTGTACTATTGTACCATAGTTTAAATAAAAAATCAAGCCTTATTATTCTCAGACTGTAGAAAAAGTCTGTTTTTCCAAAAAAGTGCTTGTTCTCAATCCCTAACCCCAAACCCCTTCCCCGTGGGAAGGGGCTATATTACTGGGGCTACCGCCCCTAGTCCCTGTCGGGGGCTATGCCCCTGCGACCCCATTTCCGATAAACAAGAGGTTTATCGACAGACTGTATTATTCTATTTTTAATTACCGCCTGCAATGAACGCTATCTGCAAAAAAATCACCCGCCGTAAAAGCGGGTGAAAGTAAATCAGATAAAGCAAAATCAGTCAGGAAATATACCAAAAAAAGAAGTGGTTGTCATTATAATCAATCATTATCTGCCTTAAGGACAGCATTCAGCATAACCGTTGCGCCCTCAGTGCAATGCTCGGGGCTTGAATATTCCGGCTCGCAGTGTGAAAGACCGTCCTTCGACTGTACAAATATCATAGTTGTCGGGAGCATATATGCGGCAAACTGCGCGTCGTGACCTGCACCTGAGTGGATATACTGGTGCTTGATACCGCATTCCTCTGCAGACGCCTTTACATAGCTTACCAGCTTCTTATCCCAGTAGACAGTATCACGGTTCCAAGCCTTTTCAACCTTGCAGGTACAGCCTGCCCACGTTTTTTCCTCGCAGGATTTTACGATAGCCAGTACCTTTTCAAGTACCTTGGGATCTTCGTGACGTGAGTCGAACGAGAAGTCGAAGAAGTCGGGTACGCAGGTATGTACGCAGGGGTGGCATACAACCTCGCCCGTTGTGTAAACAAGGTCGCTGTAGCCGAGCTTGTCGATTTCCTCATGCAGATAGCACAGAGCCTGCGATGCGGCAAAGAATGCGTCACGGCGCTTGGGCATCGGGAATGTGCCTGCGTGGGTCGTCTGTCCGTAGAACTTCAGTCTGTAGTTGAACATACCCAGTACACAGTCAACAACGCCTATATCGTTTCCTGCATCTTCAAGGATAGGACCTTGCTCGATGTGAGTTTCAAACATATACATATATCTGTCGGGTGACAGGCGGTACTTCTTGTCGCCCTTGAATCCCGACTTGTCAAGTGCTTCACCGAATGTCGACTTGTTGTCAAGGATGCTCTTAGAATTCATCATATCCTCATACTTGAACTTGCATCTGATATCTTCAGGCAGATAATCGTAACATACGATACCCGAACACATCATAGCAGGCGGATACAGCGAACCCTCCTCGTTTGTCCATATCATAGCGGTGAGAGGATGCTTATGGGGGATGTTCTTCTCGTGTACTGTTTCAAGCACCTCCATAGCCGACATAACACCGAGTATACCGTCATAGTTACCGCCGTTCTTTACCGAGTCGCAGTGGGAAGCCATTACGATACGCTTTGCGTCGGGGTCTGTGCCTGGGAGCGTTGCGTAGATATTCGCAACATCATCTATCTCGATCTCTGCGCCGATAGCCTTCATACGCTTGATGAACTCGTTACGCGCCATAATAGCCTCGTGTGAGAGCGAGTAACGTGTGATACCGCCGTGACCTGCATCACCGAATTTGCTGAAAGTGGAGATCTTATCCTTCATTCTGTCTAAACTGCATTCATACATTTGTGCGTCATCCTTTCCTTTGTAAACAAAACGGCGCAGAACTTTCATCGTCCTGCGCCGTTGCGGTACTTGTTTTTTTCTTACCTGTATTGTACTACCGAAAGTCTGAGAGGTCAACCGGTTTTACAGGGTTTTGTGCTATAGCACAAGCACGTTTGTGCAAGTTTAGGAATTGCAACTTGCAAAATGCGATTATAAGATAACGCTGTGATGCGGATTTTCAGCGATTATTTGACGTTATTTTATAATCAAAATGCAAAAAGCTGTCCGTTTGAGACAGCTTTTACGATGGCTATATAAAATTGGGTGTAGAAATTTCTGAATTATTCTGCGAACATAGGCGTTGAGAGATAACGGTCGCCTGTATCGGGGAGAAGGACAACAATGTTCTTGCCCTTGTTTTCGGGGCGCTTTGCAAGCTGTGAAGCCGCGTAAACTGCCGCACCGGATGAGATGCCGACAAGTAAGCCCTCTTTTCTAGCAAGCGTTCTGCCTGTAGCGAATGCGTCCTCGTTCTCGACTGCGATTATTTCGTCATAAATCTTGGTATCAAGCGTTTCGGGAACAAAGCCTGCGCCGATACCCTGTATCTTATGAGGTCCTGCCACGCCCTTTGAAAGCACGGGCGATCCTGCGGGTTCAACTGCAACTACCTTTACGTTCGGGTTCTTGCTCTTGAGGTACTTACCGACACCGGAAACCGTACCGCCTGTGCCTACGCCTGCTACGAAGATGTCAACCTTGCCGTCTGTATCTTCCCATATCTCAGGACCGGTTGTATTGAAGTGAGCAGTGGGGTTTGCGCTGTTTGTGAACTGGCTGGGAATGAAGCCGCCCTCGATCTGCTGTGCAAGCTCCTCTGCCTTTGCGATTGCGCCCTTCATACCCTTTGCACCGTCCGTGAGTACAAGCTCTGCACCGTAAGCCTTGAGCAGATTACGACGTTCAACGCTCATGGTTTCGGGCATTGTGAGGATTATTCTGTAGCCCTTTGAAGCGGCTACAGCGGCAAGTCCGATACCTGTGTTACCGCTTGTAGGCTCGATTATAACTGCACCGGGCTTAAGTGCGCCCTTAGCCTCGGCGTCGTCTATCATCGCCTTTGCGATTCTATCCTTTACGCTTCCTGCTGGGTTGAAGTATTCAAGCTTTGCGTAAATGTTTGCGGGAAGCTCGTTCAGAGCTATGTAGTTGTTGAGCTTTAATATGGGTGTGTTGCCTATAAGGTCTGTAATCTTGTCAAATGTTCTCATTGTGATTTTCTCCTTTTCGATTCATAATCTGTTATACGTTAAGTTTAATTTTCGCTTGTTATTCTGTAGATATAAAACCGTGTGTTGCATTTACAACAAAAGTATATCTGTCTTACTTTGAAGATGCTGCTAAAATCAACATCGGAAACCGCTGATATATCTTGTCATGTCCTTGTTCATATCCTTACCTCGTTTTCGGTTCGGTTTAATCTCTAAAAGCCTATCGACTTTGTAGGCTTTATTATATCACTGCTTTTGCGATTTGTCAAGAGGGTTTTGAAAATTTTTTTAATTTTTGGGAAAAATGATTTTTGATAAAGCAAGCGGGGGTGGAAGATTGGATGGCAACAAAAAATCCGCCGTTTAAAAAACAGCGGATCTTGGTATTAAATTATAAATCACATCGACAGAAAATACTCATGCACTCTTGTATCGCCGTCAAGCTCCGGGTGGAAGGCTGTGACAAGCTGATTTTTCTGTCTTGCGGCTACTATTTTTCCGTCCACCTCCGAGAGAACCTGCACATCGTCATAAGCCTTGTCGATATACGGCGCACGGATAAACGTCATAGGAATTTCTCCTATACCCTCAAACTGAGCTTCAGTATGGAAGCTGCCGAGTTGTCTGCCGTATGCGTTGCGGTTGGCAACGATAGACATTGTCTGAAGGTGCTGTGCGCTGTCGTTTGAGATGGATTTTGCAAGCAGGATAAGACCTGCGCAGGTGCCGTAGACAGGCATACCGCTTTCGATACGGCTCTTTATGCCGTCAAAAAGATCAAGCTTACGGAGAAGTTTTCCCTGCACTGTGCTTTCACCGCCGGGAATTATAAGGCGATCGAAGCTACGGTCAAGATCCTTTTTCTGACGTATCTCAAAGCTGTCTGCACCGAGCTTCGAGAGTATTTTTTCGTGTTCCGCAAATGCGCCCTGAAGCGCAAGAACTGCTACTGTCATTAGTTGTGTCCTTTCGGCTGAGCGGTTTATTACAGCCATCTTCTTTTTGCTCAGCACTTTTTATAAATCCGCCGTTTTGCAAGCTTTTACTTATTTCTAATGTTTATAAAGGCGGAATTTGAAGCGGCACATTGCCGCAAAGGTCGGAATAGTCAGCGGCGACCCGCCGTAAATTGCAATAAGCCCAAATATCGTTTATCCCCGACCGTTCCACTAATCTTAGCTATGTC
>UQBC01000032.1 GCA_900539195.1 uncultured Oscillospiraceae bacterium | reverse complement strand
AACGTTTTTTATCCTGATGCCGCAAGCCTTTGCGCCGAGTGCAATTATGAACTGCGTGTAACTCACAGTCTTGTCTGACGCGTAAGTATAAGTCCTGCTGTACTTTGTCCATGCCGTTTCCGAAGCTTCCGAAACATCAACGTCAAAATCCTTCACCGTGCCGTCCGTGAAGTTATATCTGGTGGTGATTTTCGTACCGTTTCCGACATCATATCCTTCCGCTTTCATCACCTCGCAAGAGATCGTATATGTACAGCCGTTTTCGGGCAGCAGATTCGGGTTTGCCACAACAACTCCGTTTGATACCGACGCCTGTGTAGTAAAATGTCGTGAAGCAGTTTCAGCTTTAGTAAGCGTTGTCACTTCGTCATCAAAGGTGTAAGTAACCTCTTCCGAATAAGCCCACCCGGTAGGATATTTTTTGTCAAAGCGGCTATAGTACAACAGATTTCTGCCGCCAATTTCAACAGCGTTCACCGCCGCAGTAATATCTGCCGCTGTCGCCGCCCCGACTTCTGTTGCCGTATGCGTATGCACTGCCGCCGCAAAATCACTTGCGTTTTTACCGTCCACTGTATCAGCATTACCACCGTTTGCAGGCAGTTTTGTCGGCATATCCGTGATATCTGATATGCTGTGACTGTGTTTTTTCCCCGCCGCCCCGACTTCCTCCGCTGTATATGCAGGCTTGCTTTCAGTCTTTGCCCAGTCCGATATTTCGTCTGATTTCAGATACCCCGACAGATTCACCGAGATAACCCCGTCAGCCGTTACCGATATATTATCGCCGATCCTCACACCACCGAGCGTGTCAGCAGTTGCTGCATGAAGGACATAGCCGACACCACCGTCAGCCGTCAGCTTTCCTGAAATATGCAGATTGCCGCTATAGTCAAGCGTCATGGCGTCGCTCCTATATTCATAGCTATCGTTTCCCCAGCCGTTGCCAACAACAAGTGCCACATCTTCAGCCTTTTTGTTATACCTTCCGAGTGCAAAGACCTCCAACCCCGCAATTGTGTGAGCTCCCGATGCGTGCGAATGCTCGCCTGTAGCCATCGTGTAATACCCCTCTGCGTGTGAGTTACTGCCGCTTGCGATACAGCCTGTGTTTTCAGCATGAGAACAATTTCCCGAAGCGGTCGTCTGCCACCCCTCGGCGTGTGTACGCATATTACTCGCAACCGTACTTTCCCCTTCCGCATGGCTGTACGGTGCGCTCGCTGTAGTCATATACCCTTCGGCGTGAGAATAGTACGCTGATGCAACATTGTTTTCATAGTCGTTGAAAATCTCGCAGTTTTTATCCGTATTGGTGTATTCACCGACGCCGTCAGACAATGTTTCATATATCAGCTTTTTCTCTTCCTCACCGTCCGATTTTGAAGCAACATCATCGTTTATATCAGCAAGGCAGAATTTTATCCTGTCTGTAAGCAATGAGATGAAATTTTCAATATCGTTCAGGCGCTTTTCGCTGTCTGCCGATTTGTCAGCCGCAAAGCTTATATTGATATTATCCACCTATCTCACTTCCCTTTTCACTGTCAAGATATATTCCGTACAGTAATAAATAAGTTTCATTACTCACTTTGCCGCTGATTTTAATTTTTAAAGTCCTGCATCTCAGCGGTATCATCGGAGCAGTGATTATTTTTTCACTGTCAGTTTCCGTACCGTCACTTACGAACGCCTTTTTCCATTCTCCCCTGTCACTGCTTACATAAATAGATATCTCCGTAGCTTTGCCCACATTGCCACCGTGCAACATATAAGCTCTCAGCTTCTTATATATGCCATATACTTTCCCTCTGCCGATGTTACCGCTCACCGCTTCAAAACTGTTTTCCGACTGCATTTTAAAATCATCCTCCGTACCGACAAGACGCACAAGGTTCATTTTTCCGTTACCGTCTTTTGTCACCGCATACAGTCTGCCGTTTATCTCATGAGCTGAGCATACGTTATCAAGCCTTCTTTCATACCACGCCGAATATCTCTTGTCGTAGAAGTATACCGTTCCGTCCGATGCCGCCATAACAATATATCTTCCGTCTGCCGTCATAACAGCGGTTTCGGAGATATCGCCTCCAAGCTTTGAATCTATCCTCTGAGCTGCAGAACCGTTGAAGCAGTACACTCCCTCGGGCGCTTTGTAATAAAGCAATCCGCCGGAAATACACAGCGACCCTCCGCTTTCTTTCTGAACACCTCTCAGCCTGATTGTGCTTACAGTAAAATTCGAGGCTTTTGTGCCATACACAATATGCACGCAGTTCTCCTTGAAAAACAAAACGCTGTCCGCATATACGCAAGCACCTGTAAAATCGCCGTCCGAGCCGATGGTTGCCGCCCATGCGTCGGTCGATATTCCGTCATAGTTTCCCCACTCAACGGCACTGCCGAGTTTTGAACAATAGATTTCGTGATTTCCCGACGAGCAACCCCACAGTCTGTTATTATGCTCTACAACAAAATCCATCGCAGGAAAAGGTTTGCTTATTACCGCATTTTTTATGCACACTACCCTGAAGCTCTCCATTCTTCTTCCTTCCGTATAAAAGTAATGTGTGTCATTATATAAAGACGTATCGAGATTGACCGACACGCAGCCGCTGCTCGTATAGCTTTCCTCCGATATGGATTTTATCTTTGCTGTCAGATATTTCTTTTTACCACCGTAGCTGTATGCTATTCTTACCTGGTCGCCATCATTATAATAAGAAAGCTCCGCACTGTCTTTTGCAACATCGATATACAGCCGTTTGAATATTGATACTGACGGTCGTGTCTGATTCTGATTGTATTCAAACAGCGAACCGTCAAGTTTATGCCTTGTCGGGAATGTAACGCTTATCGGATCATCTGCTGTGTTGATAAGTGCCTCATCAGGCAGAATAAGTATATATGCACCCATACCGACAAGTTGCTTTTCCCCCGTGCTTAGCTCAATACCGGTTTTCTTTCCGTCTATATAGATACCGTCTGCCTTTGTATAGACTATCTTACCGTTTTTGAACATATATCCCGTTATTCCGTCCGGCAGTTCTTTATACGAAAACGGTTTGCAGGTCCTCAGCGCAGGATAAGCGGTAAAGTCCATTCCGACAAGCTCCTGCCAATATCCGAGCGGCGTTCCGTTAGAACGGTCGATTCCGCCGAATACCTCCGCACTTTCGGTAACACTTTTTATTTCAGACACTTTTGTCGTCATTTTCTTATCCTTTCATCTTTGTTTTAAATATACTGATATGCTTTGCGTTCCAGTACCTGCAAAACTCATCATACAGTGTTTCATAAAGCGCCTCATCATTTGCGTACCTCTCATATTCTGCATGATAGAAATCAATAAGCGAGCATAAAAACAGAATATATATTTCCGAAAAAGGTCTTTTTACAAAAAGCTCTGTGCTGTCGTCAGTCCCGATTTTTCCCATATCGGTAAAACCGATTCCGTCATGCTCATGCGTCTGATAAATATCCTCATATATGCGGCTCTCGATGTCCATAAGCCACCCCAGCTTTTCTGCTTTGCCTATCTCATTCGGACGCAGGCTGTCGACCGCCGCAAGCACTTCATTTACTGTCATCACTTACCCTCCTGGATTATCAGCGACTGTTTCCAGCCCTCATCACGATAGTACTCAGCCTTCTTTCTCTGCACCTCAGCCCTGTCAAGCTCGTTTTTGATAAACTGCGGTACCATAACCGTTTCACCTCTGCGTATAAGATAGTTATTACAGTTGACCGACACAAAGACATCGGCATTATACTTGTCGTTATCCTTGAAAAGTCTTACCGGTACAAGCTTCTTGAGTTCGTTACTTTTATTTTCGTTCATTTTCTTTCCCCTTTATTAATAATTCCCCAGACCCTCCCGTGCGCCTTCATTCAAGCCCCGCACAAGGCTTTAGCTTATCTTATCAGTTGGCGTTTGTTTTTTCGGAATATACCGGCGAACAGCTTTCTATTCTCACCATATACTCGTCCGAAAGTATCTCGGCAGTGCGTACTGCCTTCCAGCCCACGCTCGCCCTCTGATTCAGCGGATCATCGCCGTATCCGAGCTGCTTTAC
Source organism: uncultured Oscillospiraceae bacterium (assembly GCA_900539195.1). Taxonomy (GTDB): domain Bacteria; phylum Bacillota; class Clostridia; order Oscillospirales; family Ruminococcaceae; genus Ruminiclostridium_E. Next base: position 24,033 of record UQBC01000032.1, on the reverse strand, counting down.
AATATGCTGAAGACCGCCGCCGGTGACATCGGTAACCGCATATGCGTGTGCGCCGATAACAAGCGTTGAAAATACAGCGACCGCCTTCTTTTCATAGTAAGTAGCCGCAGCTACCTCATCACCTGCCGTAATCGTAGCCTTTGAGTAGTTACTTCCCGACTTTGTATAATAATCCTTACCGCTTATAAAGTTTGCGTCTGCGGTCAGCTGATAGAACTGCGGACAGCTGTCGTCCGCAAATATCTTGGCTTCCGTGCTCTTTACAAATCTTACATTTCCGAGCGAACCTATCTCGCCCTTGAATATGCTCTCAGGGTCTGCATACTTATGCACATCGACCCATTCGGAGCTTCTCATCAGCTCATAAGCCGCATACGGGTGGATTATCGCAACATAGTTCTCGCCGTCAATCCCGTCTGCGTTCATACTTTCAAGCTGAGCCGCTGCGCGGAACACCGTGTCAACTGTCAGCACACAGTCCTTGTCAAGCGCTTCTCTTGACAGCACCTCGCTTCCGTCCTTGCCCGCTGCATATATAACATTCGTACCGGCATTGACGATCTCTCTTGTTATAGTGTCAAGCGTTCTGCCCGACTGACTGCCGAGAAGCTTTGTCGACTGTACAACATTGTTGTCAATAGCCGTAAGCTCCAGCATATCCGACAGCTTTATATAGTCGCCGTACTGATTTACAGTCGCAGTCTTTGCAGTAACCGACAGCATATTTCCCGCAGGCGTAACGCCCTCGACCAGCGGTGTCGTTGCCTTTGCAAGCGAGCTGTACTTTCTGAGTTCTATAGTCTTACCGCCGTTTTTAGGTATAGGATACTTGTCCGCAAAACGGTCGTGCACAAGCTTAGGCTCAGCCATATCAACAAGCGTGTTCTCATAAAAGGTCTTCATCTCGGCTGACAGACCTGGCATAGCCGTAGTCTGCACATCAAACAGGTTTAATCTTACATTTCTCATCTTCATATAAATTTCCTTTCCCGGCGGTTCTCACGCCGCCATCTTTCATTTTCTTATCGTAAATACATTTCCCTGCGCAGTTCTGCAACCACGCAATTTTTCCGTCTTTTCCCACCTACCCGCCCGTTTAAATCTTCATATCTCACCGCCTTATTAAAATGAATAATGAAGAATGAAAAATTAAAAATTGTGGAGGCGCTTTCAGCGCGTATTTAAAACGCCCACGCAGCCTTGCACTATTTTCAAACTTCCTACATCACTATCACTTTATACTATCCTTTTTAATCCACCGCCATTCCCACCATCACCTCCACTCTGCTCTATCCCTCGCCCCGTACCACCCAAAATTTCAGATCTGCGCCGCAGGCGCTCCACAATTATTCATTATTCATTTTTCATTTTTCATTGATCAAAGCACCACCCTTTCCCCTCTCTCCGTCCTTCTTATAAGCTCCTTTCTCTCGCTTTTAGACAGCTTCTTACTGTTTTCGGGTGCATTGCTTACCGACAGCATACCCTCTCTTGCCCTCTTTCCGTTTGCTTTCACAGCCCCGCTTTTCATAAGCTCAGATGCGGCATATTCCATAGCCGCACAAATAATTTCATCCTTGTGTATGATAAGGTAAGCGTCCGCAAGTCCTATTCCTTTATAGCACAGCGAGAAGAAATCCCTGTTTTTCATCTCTGCGTCAAGGTCAAATTCAGGATACATCTCCTTTACCGCCTCGCCCTCTGCACGCCATTCATCAAGCCTGCACCGCATATCATTTTTCTGCTCCCACTCTGCCTGCCGCTGTATTACGGCGCTCTCTATGCCGTCAAGATCGTTTTCATCAGCCCCGCACAGTCTTGCCGCAAGTCTTACTATATCCTCGGCTTTTCCGGCACGCTCCTGCTTCATTCTCAGTACCGCCTGCCTGAACTCTTCTCTTCCGTTATCATCGGAATTTTCCTTTGCGTCCACACTTTCCGCATTGTCATGTACAGCTTTTTCGTTTTCATATGCATTAACGGTGCTTTCAGTGCCGATATCCGAATTTTCTGACTGTTTTTCCGCCGCTTCGTTCACGAAATCCGTTACTTCACTTTCCACTGCTCTCACCCCTCATTTTTACAGCATTCCACATACTCGGGATAGTTTTCCGCAAGCATAAAAAATCCCTTGCTTATTCCGTCAACCGCTGTATTGAGCTGTTCGTCGTCCGTAACATAGCTTATTATCGCCTGACCGCTTCTCAGTGTAACATCTATGATATCCGTATCGCCTGTGTCCTCACTGTCATATACGTTCTGTGCTATAGTCTCAGCAAGCGTTGTAAGCGCTGCGCATACAAGCGAAGCCTGAGCTGAGCTGTCCCCCTCATTTCTGCAATGCCCCGTGATATAGATATCCCTGCCGAGCCTTGATGTATCGATCCTAACTCTTGTCATAACATTTTCTGCGTCATACCCGCACCCTCTCTTATAGTGCGTTCAACGCTCTCCTTTCCCTCAAAGTCCATCATTTCAAGACACCCAAGTGCCTGCACCGCCATATCCGGGTTGAAAAAACCCAGCTGGAACAACTGCTTTGCCAGCTCATTCTGCGCCGCCTTTGAAAAAGGCGATTTCTTAGCCGCAGTGCACACAATATCAAATACAGGCTTCTTTTCGCCCAGATCCACCCCAAACAGTTCTTCCCTGCGGCTTTTTATTTCCGAATTGTCAAATGTCGCATAACCGCCCGTTATCCTGAAGCTTCTCTGCGTATCGTAGAACTGCCGTATAAGCTCTATGATAAGGTAGCACACCTGCTGAAACGCAAAATACGTTCCCTTTATCATATCTCTTGACAGCTTGCTTCCGGCCTCCTGGAGCGCCGCTATCGCACTTGCCGCCGTAACGCCTCCCGAAGTCGACCCCTGCGAGAAATCCCTGTTGCCGCTCGTTTCCTTGAGTTCGTCTATCTTGAAGCTAAGTGCGCTCATAACCGCACTGTCAAGCGGCTCTGTCTTTATCTCCCTGATATCGTCATTTGTCAGACTGCCTGCAACGTGCACAAACATATTCCTGCGGTCGGCAAATTCAGCCTCGTTCACTGCACTGTTCTGCCTTATGAAATATCTCTTCCTGCTCATCTGGACCGTATGCTCAAGCACCACCTGCGACAGCTTATCTATGTACATCTGTGCGTCACGCATAACATCTATATAGCCGAATCCGCACGGTGTTCCCTCCTGTACGAAGAGCGGATCAATAACAAACGGATATCTCCCGTGGCTGTAAAATCCGTCCTTGCAGTTCTCGTCGTCTTCACTTGAATACAGCACCTTATCACCGCAGAACCTGCAATAGTGCAGAATTTTCTTTCCACCGACAATTTTCTTGTAATACCAGTCGACAACTTCAGCCTTGCCGCTGTTGTCGATCCTGTCGTCTGTTCTGTACTTCTCCGTACTCGCAGTTTCATCGGATATACCGTCTTTGAGCTGAGGATACATTTCACATAGTTGTTCCTTTTCAATAAGCGAAACATAGAACAGATTTGCGCTCTCTTCAAGGTCCTTTATTCCCGGTTGCCAGAACAGGTTGAGAATATCAATGTTTCTGATGGCTATATCTCCCCTGCCGTCCTCAAGTACAGGATCCCATACTACCGCCTGGCACGCCGTACCGTTCTTCAGCTTGTACCACCATCCGTCACTGTACAGCTTCTCATAACCGCACCGTTCAAGCACCGCCGGCAGAAGAAGCGACAGCTGCCTTGCACATTCCTCATCTCCCTGTTCTCTCGGAAGCACCGATGGTTCCGGGATATTATCCATAGCGTCTGCGTGCTTGTTTGCTATCGAGTTGAACAACCACGCCGATGCAGGCTGAGGACGCGTTTCGTCAGGCTCGTACCCTATCTCACCCCAGTGCCGCATTTTCCACCACTGCTCGTTTGATACTATTTTCTTGTCAAGTACCGCCTTGCCCTCCTTGTACTTTCTGAGCACCGCCGCTGCGGCAAGCACCTGTGCCCTGCCTATCTTCTCTTTCATATTTTTCCTTTCTGCTTACAGCATATAAAATGTTTCTCTGCGTTCACGTTTTCTCTGGTCGAGCGGATCATCACCGGCAGGGACTTCCGCACGGCTTTGCGGAGCGGCTATCGGGTGTTCCATCAGCACATAACGACATTCGTCATATATATGATCCTCAGTTGCGGTATCAATGTCCTCAACGTTCTTCTCGTCATACATAAGCGCCGGTATCGTCCGTATAAATTCCCTGCAAGTGCAAAAGCAATAGAACATCGGCTTCCCGTCACTTCTGAAAGCGAATCTGTTATGATACTGCATCTTCCCCGCTATCCTCGCATTGTCACCCGGCGACCATATCACAAAGTTAGGAGCTCTCGCCATAAGATCGGCTACACTTTCACCCCTGCTCTTGTCAAATATGGACGGATCGGCAACTCCATACACATTTCTCCCCTTTATATTCGGATCGTCACGTTCAATCTTTCTGATATTCTCCGCTATTACCGACGGCTCAAGCCTTATTCCCTCGTTCGGCTTTTCCGTACAGCCGTAATACTCGCGTATCCTGTATATGCACCCCTCTGTATCCACTGCGTACCACCCTACCGAAAACGGCTTTGTGTACCCGAAATCAAAACCACGCACGATTGCCCAGTGTTTCGGTATCTCAAACGGTTTTATAACGTGCGTCCACAGCCTGTCCTCGTAGTGAACGGGATCATCCCGCCACTCCGAGAACACCTGTCCCGAAAAACTGTCCCAATCGCCGTACAGCAAAGCTTTTTTCTCCGCAGTCGGAAGCATCGACAAGCTTGCAAGATACGCCGGGTCGTTTTTGAGCAGCTTCTCGTTGTCGAACACACTCGCCGGTACAAACACCCTTGAACGCTTGATTTTCACCTCTGTGCCATCAGGCTTGTATACTGTGTGTTGTTCGCTTATCGGCTTCAGCGGCTCCCCCGCCGTGATAAATCTCTGCTTCACCCAAGAGTGTCCCGGTCCGCCAGGGTTGGCAGTTGCCCTTATGTACACTCGTGTGCCCTCTCCTCCGGGCCTGTTTCTCGAAAACATATAGCTGTACTCTTCCCACGAAAACTGCGTCAGTTCGTCAAACCCCACAAAATCAAAATGCTTGCCCTGGTAATTCAGCTTATCCTTACTTCGCTGCATCGCCCCGAAATAGATTTTCGCCCCCGACGGAAAGCTCCAGCAGTGCTTGGTCTTGTTGTACTCAGCCTTCGGATAAGCCGCACGGTATATAGCCGCCGACCTGTCCTCAAGCTCTGTCAGTTGCGGGTACGTCTTTCTGAAGATTATCCCCCTGTAACACGGAATGTTCACCTGCCGCAACGCCTCGACCAGTAATGCGTCCGATTTCCCTCCGCCCGCCGCCCCACCGTACAACGCTTCATATTCCCCTCTTTCCATAAATTGAGCCTGCTTCTTCTGCGGCGACCATACCACCCGCCGCGCCGACTGTCGTGTACTCTTCTCTTTCTTTTTATCCGATCCCATTGCTCTGCTCCTCCCGAAATTATTTTTTAATGAAGAATGAATGATGAATGATGAAAAATTGCGGAGGCGCTTTCAGCGCGTATTTAAAAACGCCCTCCGCAGCCTTTCGCTATTTCTCAAACTTCCTACATCTCCACCTGCACTATCCCTTGCAAAGCACATTTATTCAGCTCCCTTGTGTAAAGGAAGCTCGCTTGCTTCCGATATGATCATATTCACTGACACTAACACCGTTCAAATTGCTCATACTCTTTCTGCCGTCAAGACTGAGGGGTTGCTACCGCCAACCACTCCATTTCCATCATCACCGCCAACCGCTCTCTGCCCTTAAAATTCAAATTCGCGCCGCAGGAGCCACCATAATTCTTCATTCTTCATTCTTCATTCTTCATTATTCATCATCTCTCATCTCCTCCCTCTCCGGCAACACCACGATTCCCCTCTCGCTTTCCTCCTCACCGTCCTGCGGAACATTTCCGTCCCACTCATATCCGCATCTGTTTTTAAGCCAGAATATCTGAGCTGTTGTGCTCGGCATAACCTGCTTTTCGACTGTTTTAACTACGCCAAGCTTGCCGTCCTTTCCGATTTGCCGTGTGATCTCAGTCTGCGTATACCCGATCGCACGTTTGAGAAGTGCTTCCTCTACCTGCCTTACCTTCTCTTCATCTGTGACTTCTTCAGGCTCATAAAGCCGTCTTATCTCACTGTACTGCTGTTTCCATTTTCTGAGCGTTCCCCTGTTGATTCCAAGCTTTTCGGCAGTCTTTCTTTCACTGTATCCGCATTCAATGCACAACTTTATGTTTTCGATTGTATCCTGTGTAACATCAAGTCTGACCGCCGTATTCATCATCCCCTTCCCACTCTCCGCAGTACTCAACATCATATCCGCATATCGGGCAGAAGCTTTCATTTTCATACGCCGCCTGCCCCTGATATTCACCTCTGTACTGCGGCACTGTTGTAAGCTCTTTGTTGTCAAATTCTCTTCCGCATCTCAGACACTTATACATATTTACTCTCCTTTCTGTTCAGACTGATTCGGATTGTCCGTTTTATAGTACCGTAAACCCGTTATAATAATCTGTATATCCCCCAACAAAAGATTTACGTTCGCTTTTAGTCAACCTTTCGTTGTCTTTATGATAACACATTTCTTGCCTCTTGTCAACCTTTTGTTGTGTAAATTTTATATTTTCGTCGATTGGCACAAATCTAAGCAACAATTTGTTGTTATTATTGACAAATCAACATAACGTTGCTATAATTACTAAAGACAACTGAATGTCAATATGAAAGGAAGAGCGGATATGAGCACTTTTTCCGATAAAATAAGAGAACTGCGTAAACAAAAAGGTGTTTCCCAGGCAGTGGTAGCTGAGTACCTTGGCATAACAAAACAGGCATACAGCCTGTACGAAACAGGCAAGCGTGAGCCGGACTTTGACTCGCTTTTAAAACTGGCAGACTATTTCGGTACCGACACCGACTCATTGCTGTCAGACGACAGTGCCATAAAAGTATCAGACAGCCGCCTGAAGTTTGCACTTTTCGGCGACGCCGAAATCGACGATGAAGTTCTGGATGATGTGAAGCGTCTGGCAAAGCTTCACCTGGAGCTTCGCCGCAGCAAAGAAAAAGACGCAGATAAATAAAGACAGACATAAAACGTACAGCCGGGAGGAGGAACGTATAATTGGAACATATGCTGAAAATAGCGCAGGATAACGACATACCGATAGTTGATATGCCTATGTACGGAAAAGAAGGCGCAATGAGCCAGTGTATAGACGGCATGTGCATCATTGCAATTGACCACCGAAAAGTCTCGGGACTCGCCGACCTCAAAGAGAAAACCTCCCATGAGCTCGGACATTGTATGACCGGCGCATTTTACGATGAAACCTGTCCGGTTATACCTCGCGGCAGATGTGAACACCGTGCAACCGTCTGGGCAATATGCAATACGTTTTCCCGTCAGAAGATAATAAAGACTATCCGTAGTGGGCTTACAGAACTGTGGCAGCTTGCCGAACATTTCGATGTTACCGAACACTTTATGAAAGAGGCGCTTATCTATTACGGACTTTACAGCGGAGAATAAAAAAACTCCCTTATACGAATTTTCGTATAAGGGAGCTTTATATCCGGTTATATATGACTTCGTGATATAAAAATCACAGCCCGCTTAAAGCGGGCTGCAACATAACTTTTACTTTTCAAATATAAGCTTGAATCTGCCGATAACAGGAAGGTCCTTTGCTTTTCCTTTTATTGCATTTACAAGTCCCACAACAAGTATCAGAACAGGTATTGCCATAAATACTATATGTACAAACCATGCCAGGAGAGTACCGACAATATTCGCAGCTACATCGTTCCATGTTCCTGAAAATATTGCAGAATAAACACCCCAGAACAGCTTTGATGATATGAATCCCTCAACAACGTCAACAACCATGACGCCGAGCAGTGCGGGGAAAATCATCGAAAGATGATACCGTAAAAATTTTGACTTCTTTGCAATTATGCAAGGAGCAACAAGCATACCTGCACATACTAAAATAGCAAGAAATCCGCCGAACAGCCAGCCAACAAGTATGTAAGCAAACAGTGCGCAATAAGCAAGTATACCCATCGCTTTGCCTGCATTTATATCGGCAGCGTCAAATGAAGATGTTACATCTTTTGTGTCAAGTATTTTCTGAAAGAATCCGGGACCCTGATTCACGGGGACAGGTGCTACGGAGCCGTCAAGGTTTCCTCCGCACTTTGCACAGAACTTTGTGCCTTCCTGATACTCAGTTCCGCATTTAGGACAAAATGGCATATTTATTTCCTCCTGATTAGTCTATACCTCTGTATTATATCTGTCTGATACAGATACAAGTTTATTATACACCCCACCGACAGTAAAGTCAATACCGGAATTGTAAAGGAGAATTATGAAAAACGAAAACCCTTTCAGATATTCAGATGACAACAAGCGTTATCACACTTTAAACTACTATAATAAAACCGGATTCGCAGGTAAAGTGTTCAAGGCGGTCATTGACGCAGGCTTCACCTGTCCGAATAAAGACGGCACAAAAGGCACGGGCGGATGTATCTACTGTATGGGCGGAAGCGGCTACTTCACCGAAAAATCGGACGGCGAAATCTACGACAGCGTAAAGCGTCAGCTTGCCGCCGAAAAGGAGCGTATATATAAGAAACACCCGGACAGCCTCATTATAGCCTACTTTCAGGCAAACACCAACACATACGCACCTGTCGCAACGCTTAAAGAGGCATACACGGCGGCGCTTGATTTCGGAGTACACGGAATTTCAATCGGCACAAGGGCTGACTGCCTTCCCGATGATGTTATCGCCCTGCTCTGTGACATAAACAGCAAAACCCACCTCACTTTAGAGCTCGGCTTACAGACAATACACGATAAAACGGCACAAATCATCAACAGATGCTACAGCTATGACGAATTTTTTGAGGGCTACCGTAAACTGCAAGAATCCGGCATACGCACCTGCCTGCACCTGATTGACGGCTTACCGGGCGAAACAAAAGCCGATATGCTCGAAACCGCAAAGGAGGTCGCCCGTCTGCACCCTGCCGCCGTGAAGATACACCTTCTCCATGTAAACCGCAACACCGCCCTTGAACAGATTTACCTTTCCGGCAATTACTCACCGCTTACCCGTGACGAGTACATAGATATAGTAATCTCACAGCTTGAGTATCTACCCGCAGATATAGTAATAGAGCGTATCACAGGCGATGCCGACAAACGCTGTCTGGTTGCGCCCCTCTGGAGCGCCGACAAGATTGCGGTACTTGGCGGCATTGATAAGCAGATGAAGCTGAGGGATACTTATCAAGGAATAAAGTGCGACAGCGGACAGCTTTAATTCATTCCGGCTTTATATTGCATTTTCCTTTGCGTTGTGATAAAATACGGTTGCAGACTAAGTTTTACTTATTGAAGGAGAAACAATATGGATATGAAACAGCGCATGCACGCAAATCTTCCCTATAAGGCATGGCTTGACGGGCTGAGTGAAGAACGTGCCGAGTGTAAGCGTAAGATATACGAATTCAACAACTGCCACCCCGATGACCGAGGAAAAATGGATAAAATCCTCCGTTTGCTTCTCGGTAAGACGGGTGACACCATTCATATAGAACAGCCGTTCCACTGCGATTACGGCAATAATATTGAGGTCGGCGATAACTTCTTTGCAAACTATAATCTGGTAATACTTGATGTCGGCAAGGTTAAAATCGGCAATAATGTTATGCTTGCCCCAAATGTAGCCATCTACACCGCAGGTCATCCCGTACATTATATTCCCCGTAACACAGGCTATGAATACGGCATAGATATAACGATAGGCGATAACGTATGGATAGGCGGAAACGTTGTAATCACACCGGGAGTAAAGGTCGGAAACGGCGTTGTTATCGGTGCCGGGAGCGTTGTGACAAAGGATATTCCCGACAACTGCATAGCCGCAGGAAATCCCGCAAGGGTTATCCGCGAAATAACGGACGAGGACAAGCATTATTACTTCAAAAAGCGTCGCTTTGACGTTGACGATTACCTGATACCCGACACAACAGACTGGAGCAAAATATGAACACACCGACTTTTGATATAAACAAGGTAGATACCCCGTGCTATGTCACAGAAGAATGCTATCTCAGGCGCAACTGCGAGATACTGAAAAGCGTACAGGATATGACAGGCTGTAAGATACTTCTGGCGCAGAAAGCGTTTTCGATGTACAGCACCTACCCTCTGATAAGCGGCTATCTCAGCGGCACTACTGCAAGCGGACTTTACGAGGCTCGGCTCGGATATGAATATTTCGGCAACGAAACGCACGTTTTCTCTCCTGCCTATACAGACAGCGAGATAAACGAGCTTACAAAGTACGCAGAATATTTTGTGTTCAATTCAATAAGGCAGTTTGCCCTGCACCGTGACGCAGTAAAGGACAAGCACTGCCTTATCCGTGTAAATCCAAGATTTTCCACGCAGGAGGGACACGAGATATACGACCCGTGCGCCCCGGGATCAAGACTCGGACAGACGCTTGCTTCGTTTGAAGAGGACATAAAGCGTTACGGCGAGGAGATCCTTGACGAAATAGACGGACTTCATTTTCACACCCTCTGCGAGCAGAACAGCGACGACTTAAAGCGTACCGCAAAGGAGGTCGAGGTGCAGTTCGGCAAGTATCTTGATAAGATGAGCGTTATAAATTTCGGCGGCGGACACCATATAACAAGGGACGACTACGATATTGACACGCTTGTTGAGGTGATAAACCATTTCAAGAATGAATACGGACTTGAGGTGTATCTTGAGCCGGGCGAGGCTGTCGCTCTGAATGCAGGATTTCTTGTGACAACGGTACTTGACGTGATAGACGGAAAAATAAACGGCGAGGACGATATAGCGATACTTGACGCTTCAGCTGCCTGTCATATGCCCGATGTGCTTGAAATGCCGTACCGTCCAGTTATCATTCAGCCAAACGGCAACATTGCAGGCGAAAAGGGCGAAAGGGCTGTCACTGTGCGGCTTGGCGGTAACACCTGCCTTGCAGGCGATGTTATCGGCGATTATTCTTTCGACAAACCGCTGAAACCGGGCGACCGCCTTGTGCTGTGCGATATGTCGATATACTCAATGGTAAAGAACAACACGTTCAACGGTATGGCTCTGCCGTCAATATATTATAATACCTCGCTCGGTATGCGGAAAATCAGAGAGTTTTCGTACAACGATTTCAGGTGCAGGCTCTGATTTCATATTCAGTACAACATAAAAAGCCAAAAACAATAAACCGCAGTAACAGAACCCTTCTGATACTGCGGTTATTCTATATCCGTATTTAAAAACACTTACTTACTCTTCCGGCAGAGATACTCCTCGCAGGCTTTAAGTATGCCCTTATCCTGCTCCCAGTTCAGCTTGTTCATAGCCTCCCCGTAGCTTAACAGCCAGTCGCCTATTACCTCTTCCTGTTGAATCTTCACGGCGGCATTCCTGTCAAACCTTCCTGCAAAGAATACGCTTGTCTTTTCAGTATTGTCAAGCGTATGGAATGTGTACTCCGCACGGAAATTTTCATCTAATTCCGCTTTAAGTCCGCATTCCTCAAAAACCTCACGCAGAGCGGTCTCACGCTCACTTTCGCCGTACTCGATATGACCCTTCGGAAAGCCGATATGACCGCTGTTGTTCTTGATAAGAAAATATCTGCGGTCATCGCCGTCCCCTGTGTACATTACCGCACCGCAGGTCTTTTCATATAAGGCGAATATCTCGGAGGTATGGAACTGCTCCTGAAAATGAACGGCATTTACTATATTGCACTCACAGCAAAGCTCAGAGCCGACAAGCTCAGACGGTACTCCTACCCACTTGTCCTCGTTATCGTCTGTACGCATAACAGTTGCGATGATAACGCACTCTGCCTTGTCAACCGGCTTATCAACACCGAGAATATATACGTCCTGTTCCTCGCCGTCACCGCCGAGTAGCCCCTCGACATAGCCGTAGTTTATCGGATATACTATCTCCGGGTGCTTTGGGTGATGCGTGCCTATCGGTCGGTCAACCGTCACAGTGACAGTCTTTCCGATATATGATTTGTCACCTCTCGGTATCTTTGTCATAGCTTTTCCTTTCAGCGTTACTGCTTTCTTGCAAGCTCGTATTCATCATCGTTTCTGAAATACGGGCAGTTGTAGTTGTCGCCCGTTATAAAACGGCGCATTTCGTCCTCGTCAAGATTTACAAGGCAGGTGTAGCAGTCGTACTCATCATCATAAACATAGTTTACGCAACAATCACAGTTGGTCATGCCTTCTTCTTCCACTTCATCGAAATATCAAAAGCTGTCACGCTGTGAGTAAGTGCACCGAGGCTGATTATATCAACGCCCGTCAGCGCAACGTCACGGATATTGTCGAGCGTTACGTTTCCGCTGGCTTCCAGCTTTGCTCTGCCTGCGGTTATCTCTACCGCTTTCTTCATATCCTCACAGCTCATATTATCAAGCATAATAACGTCTGCCTTTACCGCAAGCGCCTCATTCAGCTCGTCAAAGTTACGCACCTCGACCTCAATCTGAAGCATATGTCCCGCCTTTTTACGCAGAGCGGTAACAGCCTGTGTTATACCGCCGTATGCGTCAATGTGGTTGTCCTTAAGCATTGCGGCGTCCGTAAGATTGTAGCGGTGGTTTCTTCCGCCGCCTGCCACTACGGAGTATTTCTGTAAAGGACGTAAGCCGGGGAGCGTTTTTCTCGTATCTGCAATAGAAGCGTCAGTACCCTCGACTGCCTTTACGCACTTGTTTGTGTAGCTTGCAATACCGCTCATATGCTGTAAAAGATTGAGCGCTGTACGCTCCGCCTTCAGCATAGCGCAGGTGTGACCCTTGAACTCAGCGATAACATCGCCCTTCTTTATAGCGTCGCCGTCCTTGAAATGAATATTCATCTCGATAGTGTCGTCAAGTAATGTGAAAACACGCATCGCAACATCAATTCCCGCAAGAACGCCGTCAGCCTTAGATACAAAATATGCCTCGGATATATCGTCCTCGTCAATGAGCAGGTCGGTGGTGCTGTCTATGTAGTTTATATCCTCTGTTATCGCTCTTTTTATCAGATCGTCAACGTAAAACTGTAATAATTTCATTATATAATGCCCTTTTCCTTTCCCTCTGCAACTACCTCGCTGAGGATTATGTAAGCAACTGTCGTCAGTGATTTTGCTTCAATATAGTCAGGAGTTACCTCGAAACCGCCGTTATCGAGCAGATTCTTCAGTTCTGTTACACGCTTTATATCCTTTGCCGCCTCAACGTAGTCGGGAACAACGAAATAAGAACGTTGCATTATGTGTCTTATCTCGGTGCGTATTCCCTTAGGGAGCGGCTTGCCGTCGGGCGAGGGATAATCAGCCTCGAGCGTTCCAAGCTCTCTGTGGGTATTGTTCTTGTTTATGTCCTCTGCGATAAGACGGCTGAATACCAGCGCTTCAAGCAGAGAATTGCTTGCAAGGCGGTTGATGCCGTGGACGCCGGTATGCGCACATTCTCCTGCGGCATATAAGCCTTTTACATTCGTAGCGCCGTGTCCGTTTACGCCGATACCGCCCATAAGATAGTGCTGGCAGGGGTATATCGGGATAGGCTCTTTGGTCATATCGTAGCCCTTTTCAAGAACCTTGTTATATATCATAGGGAAGCGGTTTTTGATAAATTCGGGATCCTTGTACGAAATATCAAGATAGAATTTGTCACTGCCCGTTTCCTTCTGCTCTTTCATCATATCCTTTGAAACTACGTCACGGGGAGCAAGCTCCTTACGTTCAGGCTCATACTTGTGCATGAAACGTTCCTTGTTGCAGTTGAGCAGATATGCGCCCTCGCCTCGTACCGCCTCGGATACAAGGAAGCACTCACGGTTTTCGTGGTCGGCAAAGGCTGTGGGATGGAACTGCACATAGCTTAAATGCTGAATATCAGCCCCCATATTATAAGCAAACTGTATGCCATCGCCCGTTGCTATCGCAGAGTTTGTGGTATAATCGTAAACTCTGCCTATACCGCCTGTTGCAAGTATGGTGTTCTTTGTGGTATAATAACTGTGCTTTCCTTCGTGAAGCACATCAAACAGAAAATCGTCGCCTCGCTTGGTAAGACCGAGCAGGTGAGTGTTTTCAAGAATTGTGACATTGGACAGCTTCTTTACGCCCTCGATAAGCGAAGTAACTATCTCAAAGCCGGTGCTGTCCTTGTGGTGAGCGATTCTGTGACGGCAGTGACCGCCCTCAAGGGTAAGGTCAATTGAGCCGTCCTGCTTTCTGTCAAAGTCAACTCCGTAATTGAGCAGATTCTTAACGTCCTTCGGACCCTGCTCGACAAGTATGCGTACATTGTCGATATTGTTCTTGTAGCCGCCGGCTATAAGAGTATCCTTGATATGCAGCTCGTAGTTGTCGTTTGACGTGTCCATTACAGCAGCGACGCCGCCCTGTGCGAGAGCCGAGTTGCACAGCGTCAGCTCACGCTTTGAGAGCATAAGTATCTGCATACTGCTGTCAAGGTTGAGTGCGGCATAAAGACCTGAAACGCCTGTGCCGACAATTATTACGTCGTATTCTTTGAACTTCATAAAGATTACCACCTTTTGCGGATTACCGCATAAATTTACTTTATTATTGATTATTTATAAACCGGAAAGGAACATTATGAACGAATCAACCGTAAACAATCCGATTTTAAAGGAAAACGAATCGACCCGTGCCATACTCGCAGGAGTAGATACCGGCGAATATGATGCGGAAATATCTATGGACGAGCTTGAAGAACTGGCTGAAACCGCAGGTGCGGTGACAGTGTGCCGTATTATTCAGAAACGTCCTGCTATCGAAAGTGCGACAATTCTGGGCGAGGGCAAGATTGAAGAACTCAGTGCCGCCGCAAAGGATCTTGACGCACAGCTTATTATATTTGATATGGAGCTAAGCTCAAGCCAGATACGCAATATCGAGGATATAACCTCGGTGCGTGTTATCGACCGCACAATGCTTATCCTTGACATATTCGCCGGCAGAGCAGTGACAAACGAGGGAAAGCTTCAGGTTGAGCTGGCTCAGCTTAAATACCGTCTGCCGCGCCTTATGGGAATAGGTACGTCATTGTCACGTCTTGGCGGCGGTATAGGAACGAGAGGTCCGGGTGAAACACAGCTTGAAACCGATCGCCGTCACATAAGACGCAGAATAGAAAAACTCAGCGATGAGCTTAAAGAGCTTGAAAAACGCCGTGATCTGTCACGCCGCCGTCGTAAGAAAGACAGCGTATGCGTGGGCGCTATCGTAGGATATACGAATGCCGGAAAATCGACATTGCTCAATTCCCTTACAGGTGCAGGCGTTCTTGCAGAGGATAAGCTGTTCGCAACGCTGGATCTTACATCAAGGGCAATAGAACTGCCCGACGGAAGAAGTCTTACACTTGTAGATACGGTAGGACTTATAAGACGACTTCCTCACCACCTTGTAGAAGCGTTCAAGTCAACACTTGAAGAAGCGGCAAGTGCGGATATTATCCTGCACGTCTGTGATGTATCCGACCCCGAAGCCAAGGAGAAAGCCGAAACAACGCTTTCTCTGCTATCGGAGCTTGGATGCGGCGAAATACCGGTAATAACCGTTCTCAATAAATGCGACAAGCTTGATTATGAACTGCCGCCGGCAGAAAATACCGTAATGATTTCCGCAAAGAACGGCACGGGATTTGAAGAACTGCTGAAAGCCATATCGGATAACCTTACCGACAAGGTAAGCCGTATGGAAATGCTGATACCGTATGACAAGTCGGGACTTGCGGCGACTCTCCACTCACACGGAAAGGTGCTGAGCGAGGAATACCTTGAAAACGGCATCGCCGTAACCGCTCTTGTGGACAAGTTGCATAAGTATGAGTATGAGGAGTTTGTCATCTGACGATATACATTACAGCCCGAAAGGGCTGTTTTGTTTTACCCGCCACAATCAGAGCTGTACCTCAGTACCTCCGACGGGACGTATCGAAAGAACGTGACAGCTTCCTGCGCCGAATACCTTTTCTATATCAACTATAAATTCCTTTAAAATATCCTGCGGAACGAATGCCTGTATAGTACCCGCAAAGCCTCCGCCGTGAACTCTGCACGCACCCTTTCTTGTAAGAGCGTGTTCCGCAACGTTCAGTGCTATGCCTACCGCCTGATGCGTATAGTCCGAAACGGCAAAAATATTCTGTAAGTACTTGTAGCTTGAGTTTCCGCTTTCGTTTATCGAGCTTAGGAAATCATCAAAATGCTGATGCCTCAGCGAATGTACCAGCTTGTCCACACGCTCGTTTTCCTCGAAGAAATGGAGCGCACGCAAAACGGCACGGTCGCCGTACTTCTGCCTTAAGATGCCCATATTGAGTATTACATCCGCACGGGAGATTTCACGCAGATATTCTGCGGAGAAGTAACCTGCTATAGCCTTCATCTCACGGGGAATAGCGGCATATTCATCTGTAAGGTCGGCATGATCTGCCTTTGTATCGATTATGCACAGTGCGTGTCCATATGACGAGAAATCAACAGGGATATTCTCAATGATAGGCGCCTGTGTATTCTTGAAGTCTATGGCAACGAAACCGCCTACCGAGCTTGCCATCTGATCCATAAGTCCGCTGGGCTTGCCGAAATATTCGTTCTCGGCGTACTGTGCTATCTGAGCGATCTTCACCGCACTGATACCGCCTGCGTTATATATGCCCGAGAGGATATTTCCGATAAGCACCTCAAAAGCGGCAGAGCTTGAAAGGCCGGATCCTTTCATAACGTTCGATGTTGTATAAGCCTTGAAACCGCCTATGTTAAAGCCGTTGTTCTTAAATCCTGCGGCAACGCCTCTTATAAGGGAAGCCGATGAATTCTTTTCATCTTCATGAACGGAAAGATCCGATATGTCAACCGTGTCCTGCGGAAAGCCCTCGCTCTTCACTGCTATGATATTGTCGTCTGTAGGCTCTACAACTGCGATAACGTCAAGGTTTACGCTTGCCGCAAGCACCTTGCCGTGGTTATGGTCGGTATGGTTGCCGCCAACCTCGGTACGTCCGGGAGCCGAAAAATAACGGAGTGAATCGCTCTCCCCGAAAATACTCCTGAACTCCTGCGCCGACTTCTCATACCTTTCCTTCTGAGCCTTTACTGCACCCTCTGAGTATATCTCCTCAAGTGTGTGAATTGTCTTCTTTGCCATGATCGTTTCCTTTCATTTTGCTTTATCTGCTTATCTTTTCTCCCGTGGGAAATTAAATCCGTTTATTCCTTTTCGGTATAGAACATTCTGTACTTGGTCGAGTTATGATAACTTACGCTCAGTACCAGTCCTATCGCCACGAAAAGACATATACCCGATGTACCGCCTGCGCTGAAGAACGGAAGCGGTATTCCGATAACCGGCGCAACGCCGAGCACCATTCCGATATTTACTGTTGTATGGAACACAATAAGAGCAAATACGCCTATGCAGATAAGCCTGCCGAGCGTATCCTTTGCACCGCTTGCATTGGAGAGAATTTTCAGTGACAGCGCCGCAAGCATTCCTACAATAAGCAGACAGCCGAGCAGTCCCATTGTCATTCCTATATATGAAAAAATAAAGTCGTTGTGTATTTCGGGAACATAGGTATATTCGCCGCCCGAAAGTCCCTGTCCCGTAAGTCCTCCGGAGCCTAAAGCTATCTTTCCGACGCGTTGTTGCATATAGATTCCAAGCGCCTCGTCCTCCTGCATCTGTGTGTCCCACAGTACCTGAAAACGCTTCTGCTGGTGCGGCTGCATAAGGTAATTCCATAAAACGTAAACAGCCGGAGGAATAGCCACCGCTATCATTACGAGATATTTCCACGAAAGACCTGCCGCAAACATCATGCAAAGGAAGATGAACAGGAATACTATAGCCGAGCCGTCGTCGCCCGTCTGCCTTATAAGCAGTGTGGGTATCGCTCCGTGAATGCACAGAAGTATAAAGTGCATCGGCTCGTTCATTCTGTCCTCGACCTTTGACAGATGAAAGGCAAGCGAGAGTATAAAAGCGAGCTTCAGTATCTCAGACGGCTGTATCGTCATTATACCGAGATCGAGCCAGCCTATATCATCTGCGCCTTCACGCTGTATTCCGAGCGGAGTGAACAAAAGCAAGGTAAGTCCGAGTCCTATAGGCACATAGATAAACCACAGCTTGGCTATGAACTTATAGTTTATCACCGCCAGTACAAGTGCAATAACAAGTCCTCCGATAAAGGCTATAAGCTGTGTCTTGTACTGTGTTGCGGTTACAGCCGAGCTTATATCGTTTTCATAAAGCGTGTATTGGATAAACACCGCAAATCCTGCAATGCCTATGCACATGAACAGCAGCAGTTTATCAAGTTTTCCGAAATAGGTTTTAATTTTGCTGAGAATCAGTTTCATAAAGCTGTGTTCCTTTTAATATAAAAGCGGTTTTACCGCAGTCGATTTTACAATTACAGATAAATATATTATACTCGAAAAAAGCGTTGTTTTCAAGCAAAATGCAAATAAAAGCGGTCTTTACATCAATTTTGCAAATTAAATACAAAAAGCCGAAGAATTATCTATAATTCTTCGACTTTTTCAACAATTTGAAATTAGTCCATTCACCTGCATTGCTCTTGAAATACGGGCTGCAACTTTGATATCTGTTACTTTACCGACAACCTTTCAAGAAACGTCTGTTTTGCCTCAGCCAGCGACAAGGGACGTGAGCAGTAGTAACCCTGCACCTTGTCAATTCCGAATTTTTCCACCGTGTCAAGCTGCTCCTTATCCTCAATTCCCTTTACACACACAGTAAGGTCACGGCATTTAGCCAGGTGAATAACCGAGTTTGTAAGCTCGCTGTCAAATTCGTCCTCGTGGTTCATAAACAGCTTAGCAGGTATATTTACGAGGCTGACATATGAGTTTTTCAGCACTTTCAGTGAAATATTCTCCGTACCATACTTGTCAATTGCAATATTTACGCCGAGTGAACGTAAGTCGTGCAATATATGGGTGCTGTCGCTGTAGAAAATATTCGCCTTTACCGGAATTTCAAGTATCAGCGACTGCGGTTCAAGCCCGCTCATCTCAAGCGCACGGCGCACCTGTGCGATTATTTCGGCTGACTGCGGCTCGCCTGCTGTAAGATTTACGCTTATCGAGAAATTTTCAAAGCCTGCGTCCTGCATCTCTTTGCAGAACTCGCACGAACGCTCCATCACCCAACCGTCAATCAGATGTGACAGACCGAGGTTCTCAGCCATCGGAAAAAGTGTCGAATTAGGTATATTTCCATACTGGTCATCGTGCCAGCGTACAAAGCTCTCGCAACCGGTTATACTGCCGTCATGAGCGCTGAAACACGGCTGAAAACGCAGAGAAAAGCCTCTCATGCCGTCGTTTATACATTCTCTTATATGCTGTTCAAGATTTGCGGCGAACATTCTTGTACGCTCAAGCGAACCGGAATAGAAAGCATAGCTGTTCTGCTTGAACTCCCTTGCACGGTACATTGCGGTGCTTGCCGCCTTGCACAGCTCTTCTGCGTCTTCGCCGTTTTCGGGATAAAATGCTATACCCAGACTGCAATGGATAGAGTGTTCATCCTCTCCGAATTTCCACGGCTTTGAAAAGCGATATATCAGCATTTCGGCAAGATTTTTCGCCTCATCGTCCGTGCAATCCGGCAGATTCAGCATAAAGATCGCATTTGTGAAATAATATACGCCGATATCCTTTATCGGAAGGTTATTAAGATACTGAGCGATACTGCGTAACAGCATATCCGAGTATGTATGACCGTACACCGCCGATAACGAACGTGTGTTTGTAACCTTGAAAGCAAGCAGCGATCCCTTTCCGTTGCGTTTCATTATCTTGTCTAGGTCCTTGTTGAGCCTGGCACGGTTCGGAATACCGTATATTGCGTCATAGAAAGCAAGCTGTCGCATACGCTTCTGCGACTGTTCCAGCTTATCCTGCGTTTCCTTACGCATCATCAGCGAAGAAATAATCTGTGAAATGTTACGGAGTTGTTTGCGTTCACGCTGTGTCCAGTTGTGCTCCTTTTCTATCATCTGGAACATTATCAGGCTGTCAAACGCACCCGAATTTATCAGCTTGAAGATAGCATATGCTTTTATGCCGAACTTTGAAAGGTCATTGGTATCAGCGTCCGAAAATGCAGAAGATGTAAGGCTCAGATCCTCCCGTATCGAATCACCGCTCAGCGCCGTTTCCCCGTCTATTTCAAGCGGCAGTCTGCGATATTTGTAATCCCTGCACCAGCACAGCTCCTGTGTGAAATCATCACGGTCGACTATCGTTATCCTGTCAAGGTGGAAATAGTCGCCGATAAGCTCGGTTACCGAGTTGAGCGCTATATCTGCGCTCTTGCTCTCCATTATTATGGCATATATATTATTCAGCAGAATCTGCTCTTCAACATTCTGACCCAGAAGCTTGTTTGCATTCTGCGAATTATCCATTTCCGACATTACGACAACAAAGGCGTTTGCCATGCGTGAAACCGTCTGTACAAGCGTTTCCCACAGCTGAATGTTTTCATCGAGCAGTTCCTGCGTTTTCGCTCCCAGTATCCACGTTCCGCTTACAAGGTGATTTATGCGTATATTCTTTTTCTTCTGATACGCAAAATCATCGGGAGAAAGCGACTTGTGCTGTGTTTTCGGAACGCATATCAGCTTACCGTTTTCATCAAATATTGCCGAATAGAGTTGCGGCTGGGCAAACGGGCGCTGTATGCTTGTAAGATAGTCCACATCAAGCACATCGGCAAGACCCGGTGCGCCTTTTTTAAGCTCGGACAGCTTTATGTTGTGCTTTTTGCGGAATTCGTTATATACAAGGTCGTCGCCCGCTGTTTCAAGATAGGTCGACACATCGCACATAGTACCCTCAAATCTTACCGGTCTGCCGTACTCGGCATACACCGCCTTGCAGGACAAAAAGAACCAGTGAAACTCATCGTTCACCATGAAACGGCAGTGCGCCTCAAAACATTTTTCCTCATCCTGTGAAACATCGGTAAACATTTCCGTTATAGGCGGGATATCATCAGGATTTATAAGTTCCAGAAGTGACGGATAGGTCTGCTCAGACGCTTCACCCGGGTTTATTGTGAACGGAAAATCTCTTGAAAAACCGATTATTATATTAATGAATTTCTGACCGTTGGTGTTTAACTGCACCGTTTTCGCCTCCTCAGGCTGTATATCAGCAAATAATTTAGTGTAATAAACTGTTAAAGCGAGGTAACGCAATTAAAATCAAAAAAGCCTTTAGGCATGGACATATTTGCAGATATCCGCAGTACCTCCATTATGATTTTATTTAATTTTACCATAAAAAAGAATACAAATCAAGCTATTTTGTAAATTTTCACAACATTTTTGAATTATTTTTAGACAGCATACGCAAAAATACGGCAAAAATTGCCCGCAGGCGTTCTGCGGGCAGGATTTATATTCGTTTATTGTGCTCTGTTTCCGTCCGATGATTTATCAGAACTTGTTTCGTCTTTTTTGCTCACCGTGTTGCCTGTATTATCGGTACCGTCCGGAACTTCCGGCTTCTCTACCGAAGCAATGTCGTTCATATGACTGATCTCCATAAGATAATCGACCTTGCTTCGTACTCCGTCCTTAGTGGCAGTGCCTGTCTGCTCCATAGACGTGCAGTATCCGTCCTTGTCAAGATAGTACACAACGCTGAAGCTGTCAAGGTCGCCGACAAGTCCGAGCTGGGAAGACATTGAGCTGTTGAGCTTTGAAACATCATACTGCATGGTTATCGTCTTACCGTCAGCGGTCTGCTTTACTTCAGAGCTTATCACGCTGTCCGGCTTTATGAATATCATACCCTCATCAGTCATTGACATTTTGTTGGTACGGTTATAGCAGACATAGTTCTGATCGCCGCTTACAAGCGTATGCCATTCTCCGTCGGAGTAGTAATTGAATTCGGCGCCGTTGTGATATTCATAATACTTTGTATTTCCGTCCGTACCGAAATAGCTGTATGACAGCGTATCATTCTGATCGTAGCAGAATGTCAGTTCCTGCGTCACAGCACCGGTTCCCTTATCGGTAACAGTGAGTTCTGCGGAATAAAGCGAAGCATATAGCTTTCTTGCATTTTCTATATCACTGTAGCCTTCAATATGCGAATAATCGGCACTGCAAGCCGTCACAGCAGTTACAGCCGTTAACGCCGAAATAATCACAGCGATGATTTTTCCTGTTCTTTTCAATATAACGCTCCTTTTGCGATTTAACAATTTGCAACGTGAAATAAAAATACAGCGGGCGACCTGCTTAGTGCAAAATCCCCGCTGTTTCTTTATAATGTAAATTCTGTTCGTCTACACTTTTCTACACATCTTCACATCGGGCAAAGCCCGACTACACTACTTGACCGGGAGTGTGAATTATTCAGCAAAACCGCTTTCAACGAGCTTTACAAGACCGTCAACTGCGAGCTGTTCATCAGAGCCGTCAGCAATGATTCTGATTGTTGTACCGCCAACAATACCGAGTGAAAGGATACCGAGAAGGCTCTTTGCGTTTACTCTTCTTTCTTCCTTTTCTACCCAAATAGATGACTTGTACTCATTAGCCTTCTGGATGAAGAATGTTGCGGGTCTTGCGTGTAAACCTACCTGATTCTTAACGCTTACTTCTTTAACAAACATGATTGGTTACCTCCGTAAATTCGTATTATCTTTCCGTCGAGCCGTCCGCATTGAGATGTTATGCGGTATCTCCGCTCTGTACCTATAGTATATCCAAATGTGCCGTATTCGTCAACAAAGTTTTTTCATTTTGTCAATTTTTCTGCGATTATTTTTCATATTTGTTCAATAGTCCTCAATCATCACATCGCAATTTGTACGTTATGCACAAAAAACTTTCAACAAAGTATTCAACATACACATTAGTTTTCAACCGAGAGCAGCTCTTGCACTTTATGGGAGGACGTCAGTCGTTTTTACTTCTTCTCTTCTTCCTTTTCTTCCATAGTGATTATTATAAACGCCGTGGTCATAAACACCGAGCATATCATAACAGCCCACTGATTTACAGCCGTCACACAAAGGTCGCCTGCGATTGCGCCTATGGCAAACATTGCGTTTATGCTGAACAAAAGCAAGCCCTTTCTCAGATCGTCACGATTTCTGTGTGCAACATATTCGCATATAGATGAAGCCGCCGTTCTCATATTGCCTATACACATGGTGGTAGCGCAGGCGTAGCTCTGCGGATATGTGCCTCTTATGCTTATTTTTCTGAACGCCTCGACCTGAGCGCCGCAGGCAAGCGATATCATACAGTTGCAGAGAATGTTCAGCTCATGCGGAATAAACGCCGCCGCAAAAAGCGTGACTGCCTCAAACAGGATAACTATCTGCCGTCTGTGAAGCGCTCTGTCCTTGAATATATGATGTACAGTCTGTGCAAGCACAACTCCTGCGATAAACGCCATAACCGGCGCAAAATACCTAAGCGCCGTGCCGAAATTGCCTTTTGCCAGATTTACCGCCATAAGCAAAATGTTACCGGTCTGTGCGTTTGCGAAAACTTCACCTCTGCACATATAGGAATATGCGTCCATAAATCCGCCCGACATTGCAAGTATATACACAAGTGCCATTGAATTTTCACAGACGCTGATTTTCTTTTTCATATCATCACCGTTTATAATTTTATCATATTGCGCTTTGAGTTTCCATCGTTAATTGATACAAAATTTATTCCACCGTATGTGGATTTCAATGTATAAAATAAAAATGAGCCGTCTGAAAACGGCTCATAGCAGATTGTAGAAAAGTATGTTTTTGAAACAAACTTCTAACTCTGTCTCTTATACACATCTGACGCTG
>UQBC01000031.1 GCA_900539195.1 uncultured Oscillospiraceae bacterium | reverse complement strand
GCCTTATCGTCGGCAGCGTCAGATGTGTATAAGAGACAGGAATATTTATCGTTAATTAAAAAAGGAGTTTGTTATGAATACTACTCAGCTTGAATGCTTTCTTGCGGTTGCGGAAACCCTCAATTTTTCAAAAGCGGCAGAAATAGTGAATATAAGCCAGCCTGCCGTCAGCCATCAGATTTCATCGCTTGAGGCGGAGCTTGGGGTGCGGTTGTTTCTGAGAACGAACAAAAGCGTACAGCTTACAAAAGAGGGACTGATCTTTATAGGCGATGCGGAAACGATAGTCAGGACGGCGATGAATTCTATCCATCGTCTGAGTACCAATGTTAAGGAGAAAAAGCGGACAGTAGCTATCGGTGTTCATAATCAGTACGAGCTTGATGCGGCTGTACCGGTGATGAACATTATCGGGAAGATGTATCCGAATTTTGAGCCGGAGATTACTATGATGCCGTTTAAATCGCTTGATAATCTGCTTGAGGAAAACAAGCTGCAGATCATATTCGCTATCAAGGCTGAAAACGAAACCGCAAAAGCAGAGTGCTTTACTGCACTGTGTGAGTGTCCGGTTATGCTGATATGCCGGAAAGACGATGAGCTGAGCGGAAGAAAAAGCATAAATATAAACGATATAAACGGCAGACGTGTTATACTTATTAAAAGGCACAAGTGTCCCGATGCGGCAATGGAAGGGTATATGAAGCTCGGTATGCCGAATAACAGCAACGTACTGCTTGCGGACGGCTGCGAGGCGGCTTTTGCTATGGCAAAGGCAGGGCTTGGGGTAACCGCTTTTCCGATGATGCCGTGTATGAATGACAGCGAACTTGAATATATCCGCATCGACGGGTTGGCACCGGTGTTATTGGGGCTGTATTCAAAGAAGCTGATAAAAGGCGAGCCTGCTTTTGAATTTGTTACGGAGGCAAAAAAATTCTATAAAAATTGCCGATGCCCTATTGACAAAACGAAAACCGTATGATAAACTATATACAGTTAGCTTAAGCTAACACAGTTTACATACGACAACTTGACGAATAAACGGCATTTCGCCGTTTATTTAAACGAATACGGTTAGTTTTACCTAACACATTTCATCAGAAAGGACAGGATATGAGCGTAGTAATAATCGGCGGTAACGAGCGCATGGAAACACGCTATGCGGATATATGCAAGGCTTACGGTTACGATAAGGCTAAAGTCTTTGTAAAGGAAAACAGCTCGCTTAAAAAGAAGGTCGGCACTCCCGATTTACTGATACTGTTTACAAATACGGTATCGCACAAGATGATGCTGAGTGCAACACAGGAGGCGAAGCGCAACAGCGTTCCTGTGGCAAGAGTACACTCAAGCAGTGTGGTTGCTTTATCACAGCTTTTAGCGGAAAGAAGTGCATCAATATGAACGGGTGCTGTTTTGAACAATATCTGATTGACAATTGCTCCCCTACTCTTGCATCGCTAAAGACGGCGAATCTTTTCAATTACAGATACAGCAGTACGGATGAGCTTAACAAGGCTGTAGAGCGTTGGAACAAGGAACTGTCCGACAAGGGCATTACCGTAACGGTTCTGAGAAAGCGTGAGAACACGGCGCTTATATATGTATACAGGGCGAAACGTCTTGCTAAGGATTTCAGCCGACCGGGCGTTGAGCGTTTTATGAAATGTCACGGATACGAGAATACAGATATTGATTTGTGCCTTGAGGTACTTGGCGGCAAGCTGGCGAAAAGCGATTTATTTCCGCACGAGATAGGACTGTTCTTAGGTTATCCGCTCGGAGATGTTATCGGATTTATTGATAACGGGGGCAAAAACAGCAGATGCACGGGCTGTTGGAAGGTATACTGCAACGAGTGCGAGGCTATGCGCACCTTTGCAAGATTTGACAAGTGCAGAGCTGTCTACCAAAAGATGTGGGCAAACGGCAGGAGTATCGTGCAGCTTACGGTTGCATAATATAAAAAATATCAGAATGAAAGGATTTTTATTATGAAAACAGCAGTAGTATATTGGAGCGGAACAGGCAACACTGAGGCTATGGCAGGCTCGGTTGCAGAGGGCGTAAAGAGCGCAGGCGCAGAGGTAAGCGTATTCACAGCGGCTGACTTCTCGGCGGATATGGTAGATCAGTTTGATTCTATCGCTTTCGGTTGTCCT
This sequence comes from uncultured Oscillospiraceae bacterium, assembly GCA_900539195.1. Classification (GTDB taxonomy): domain Bacteria; phylum Bacillota; class Clostridia; order Oscillospirales; family Ruminococcaceae; genus Ruminiclostridium_E. Next base: position 29,801 of record UQBC01000031.1, on the reverse strand, counting down.
TCAATGGGCAGTGAACAGCTTGAGGACAGCGAGTTTGAGCCTATGTTCAACGCTTGTGAAGCAAAGCTGTCAGGCAAGAAGGTAGGACTTTTCGGTTCTTACGGCTGGGGCGACGGCGAATGGATGAGAAACTGGGAGGAACAGTGCATCGCTGACGGCGCAGTTATGGCAGGCGAAGGCGTTATCTGCAACGAAGCTCCCGACGACACAGCTACCGAGCAGTGCGTTGCTCTCGGTAAGGCACTTGCATCATAAATTCAGAATACAGCTTAAAGATAAACAAACATACTCCGTAAAACACCGCAGAGGAAATGCTCTGCGGTGTTCCCTTTTCCCCCTTGACAATCATTCTCCTCTGTGCTAAAATAATACCATACAGAAAAGCTATGACAAGAAACAGTAGATAAATCTGCGTCACAGAGAAAGAGCGGTTGGTGCAAGCTCCCGACAAGGTTTTATCGAACCCGTCTTTGAGCTGTACACGATGAGTGTTACCGGTTTCTCCCGTTACAGAGATACAAGTGCGGTTATACCGAATTTAGGTGGTACCACGGAACAATGTTTCGCCCTAAGCAAATTTAATGCTTCGGGCTTTTTTTATGCCCGGAATTCAGGAGGATATGCAATGAAACTCGACAAGCTGGTCGGCGACCGTTTTAAAGAAAGACCCTCGGACTGTCAGATTGACAGCCACGCAATTATGGTGAGAGGCGGCTATATCAAGTATATGGCTAACGGTATCTTCTCGTCATACACACCCACAAAGAGAATCACAAAGAAGATCGAACAGATCATCAGAGAAGAAATGGACAAGATAGACGGACAGGAAGTACAGTTTCCTGTCGTTATGCCCGCTTCACTCTGGCAGGAGTCAGGCAGATACGAAAGCATCGGCAGTGAGCTGTTACGTTTCACAGACCGCAACAGAATGCCTATGGTACTCGGTATGACGCACGAGGAAGCCGCTGTGCATCTTGTGCGTGAATACGGCAAGAGCTACACAAAGTACCCCTTCATGATTTATCAGATACAGACAAAGTTCCGTGATGAAGCACGTCCCAGAGGCGGTCTTATCAGAGTCCGTGAGTTCACTATGAAGGACGCTTACTCGTTCCACACATCTCAGGAAGATCTTGAGCAGTATTATGACAAGTGCCACAAGGCTTATGAAAACATATTCAGACGTGCAGGTGTTCCCGAGGTAATCTCGGTCAAGTCCGATTCGGGTATGATGGGCGGCAGTATTTCACACGAATTTATGCTCCTTACACCAGTAGGTGAGGATACAATCGCAAGCTGTCACGAATGTGGTTTCAATGCAAATATGGAAGCCGCAGACAGCATTATCGAGAACACAAGAGATGAAGTTTCCGCACCTATGGAGCTTGTTCATACTCCGAATATCCATACGATAGAAGAAATATGTGACTTTTTGCATACTCCCAAGGAAAAGAGCTGTAAGGCTGTCGTATATCAGAGAAACGCAGACGACAGCTATGTTGTCGTATTCACAAGAGGCGACATTGACGTAAACGAAACAAAGCTCCGCAACTTCTTAGGCTGTGAGATTCACCCTGCCGTAATCACAGAAGAATGCGGTCTTAACGCAGGATATATCGGACCTGTCGGTCTTCCCGAAAATATGACCGTTCTGTTTGATACTTCGCTTCAGAATACAAACAACCTTTCTTGCGGTGCAAATAAGGAAGAATATCATTACACCGGTCTTGACATTGACCGTGATTGTGCAAACGTTGAATATCACGACTTTGCAAAGATTCTTGACGGCGGCATCTGCCCCAACTGCCACAAGCACTCGATTTCAATATCAAGAGGTATCGAGGTCGGCAACATATTCCAGCTTGGCACAAAGTACACAAAGACTATGGGTATGACCTACCTTGACAGCAACGGCGAGGAAAAGACACCTATTATGGGCTGTTACGGTATCGGCGTCGGCAGACTTGCGGCTTCGGTATGCGAGGCGCACCACGATGATTACGGTCCTATCTGGCCTATGCCTATCGCTCCGTGGCAGGTTCATATCTGCGCTGTACGTTCAGATGACGCAGATGTTAAGGCTTGTGCAGATAAGCTGTATGACGCTTTACAGAACGCAGGTGCTGAGGTTATCTATGACGACAGACAGGTAAGCGCAGGTGTTATGTTCTCTGACGCAGACCTTCTCGGCATACCGCTGAGAGTTGTTGTAAGCCCTAGAAACCTGAAGGACAACTGCTGTGAGATTTCCGCAAGAGATAAGAGCTTCTCATATAAAGTTCCCGTTGAGGAAACCGCAGACAAGGTTCAGGAGCTTATCAAGGAGCTTATGGCTAAGTTCAACGACTGAGATTTTTAAGCGAATAGTCTGAGGGCAGTGTTTCGGCACTGCCCTTTTGCTATACTGTCGGCAAATATCTTTACATATACAGTAAAATATGATACTACAGACTATAAATAAACGGCGGTGCAAAAAAGCACCGCCGTCATTTATATCCGCACTTAAAGCGAAATGTTACTTTGCGAGAACAAATACACCTTTACTGCATTTAACCGCTATTGTATCTGCATCAATCCGGTAAACGCTGTCGCCCTTTTCAAAGCCGCTGTAATTTGAAGCAAAATCATCAACAGGGTCTTTTTCTTCGTCAACAGAAGAAATTTCGCCTATCTTTTCGCAATTTTCAATTACAGAATCATCTGAAATGCCTGTCTTTTTACTGCCCTCACTGCCGGCTTCGGTATAACGCTCGCCGTTAACGCTGACTGTAATAAGATACCATTCAGGTACTGCATCAACCAGGTACAGTTTTTCGTCACCGGCGGAAACGACCAGGTCTTTTGCGCTGTCGTCAATAACAAACACATATGTCTTGCCGTCTGAGTTTTTACACAGCAATTTATCGCCGTCAGCAAACACTACTGAATTTACATTGATTTCATTAACGTTGGTCGTTATGCCCGTGCCTTCAACATAATCCCTGTATTTTGCCGATACAACGCCCAGCTTTTCCGCACTGTCGGTACCGGCGTCGGACACGCCGTTATATACATAAACATGGGAGTTATAATACATTATATTCTTTTTGTCAACTGCGGAAGATGTGCTGTCGGACGAGCCGGAAGCCTGTTCGGACGAAGAACTTTCCTGGGAAATCTGCGAGGTCTGTGAACTTTGCGATGTCTGTGAACTCTGACAGCCGGATATCAGAACAGCGGCAGTCAGTAAAGCTGATAAGGAAATCGATAATCTTGTTGTTTTCATAAATAAACCACCTTTCTGTTTTAATATTAGCACATTGTTTTTTAATTGTCAAGTGTATTGTAATAATAATAATAATAATAATATAGCACAGTATTTTCGGTCAGACTATGGCATTCACGCTTTTTCCGTAATATTTCTTTACTTACGGGGGAAAATGTAGTAGAATAATAACAGAAACTTTAAAAACACGGAGGTAATAATATGTGTACAGCCGCAACATACAAGACAGAAGATTTCTATTTCGGCAGAACGCTTGATTACGAATGTTCATACGGTGAGGATATTGTTATAATGCCGAGAAATTTCAGATTGCAATTTCTGAATATGGGAGTTTGCAATAGCCATTATGCAGTGATCGGTACGGCTCATATTGCCAAAGGTTACCCGTTGTTCTATGATGCAATGAACGAAAAAGGGCTTTGTATGGCAGGGCTTAACTTTGTCGGCAATGCCCGTTATTTTAAAAACGCTCCCGATAAGGACAACGTAGCGCAGTATGAATTTATTCCGTATATTCTCGCAAAATGTGCAGACGTAAATGAAGCAAAAGAGCTGATTTCTAAAATCAATATAACCGATACGCCCTTTGACGAGCAGATGCCGGCAGGTCAGCTCCACTGGATAATTGCGGACAGGAACAGCGCAATAACCGTTGAATCGGTATCGGACGGAATAAAGGTTTATGATAATCCGATAGGTGTGCTTACCAACAATCCGCCCTTTGACGAGCAGATGTTCAGATTGAACGATTATATGCATTTATCAAGAAAACAGCCTCAGAACAATTTCTCGGATAAGCTGGAACTTAAAACCTACAGCAGAGGAATGGGAGCTATCGGACTGCCGGGCGATTTATCGTCACAATCAAGATTTGTGCGTGTGGCTTTTGTAAAAGCTAACTCGGTTTCGGCAAAAGGCGAAACCGAAAGCGTCAGCCAGTTTTTCCATATACTCGGCTCGGTTGACCAGCAGAGAGGCTGCTGTGAGGTAAAAGACAAGGAATACGAGATTACTATTTATACCTCGTGCTGTAATGCGGATAAAGGCATTTACTATTACACAACTTACGATAATCACCGTATTTCGGCAGTAGATATGAGAAAGGAAAATCTTGACGGTACAGTGCTTGTTTCTTTTCCTATGCTGACAGGAGAAGATATAGATTACCGGAATTAATTAAAAACCGGCAAATATACAAATACCCCCGTGCGTGATCTGCACGGGGGTATTTATATGGGAAATGGATTAAGAGGATATCAATATATCAATTTCTTCTCGTCAACAAGCACACTATGAATAATATATATCTGTGCCTGTATTCTATTATATACTGAGCTTAAAGGAATTGTAAACCCGTATTGCAAAATTTGCAGTTTTTAAGCAAATTTTGCATAAAAAAGCACGACCTTTTCAAGCCGTGCCTATTGACAAAGTGATATTATTTGTTCTCATCGTCTTCAGGTGTGTAAGCATAATCCTCGGGTTCTTCATCTGTAGAAACAAGCTTGTGCATACAACCTGTGCAGTAAGTATTGCTGAATTTGTTTTTTGTGCCGCATATGGGACAAGTAACGATTTTCCGCATCATTTCTATTCTTGCGTTGTACTGCGCCATCTTCTTATAGAGGTGGTCTATCTCCATTACAGCCTGTGCTATCCTGTCAGCGTCAGAGCTGTCATTCTTGACCATACCGTACATCGTCCTGCCGAGTTCGGTATATTTTGCCTTGATCAGAGTGTCAAGCTGAATGCATCTTAATTTCAGCTTTGATATACTGATGACCTCGTCAGCTTTACGGACGCCCGTATCAGTAAGCTGCTTTGCCTTTGCCGTTATAAAATCAAGTTCATCTTTTAAATCCATAGCCGTGTTTCCTTTCAGAAATGCTTTTTTATATTGTATCACAATAAGTAAAATTATGCAAGCGTTAATTTGCTTTCAAAGAAATCTTCTATTTTGCGCTTACGTTCATTCATAAGCTCAAACCTCGAAATATATTCGTAAGGGTACTTATAATTTATAACACGCAAAATATTTTTTCCGTCAAACAGCTTCGTTGATGCGCCGCACCCTGCTGCAAGTATAGTCTGCACATCTTCCATTATGCAGATATTGTAGATACTTTCATAAGCCTCTTTGCAATATCCGACATTTTCAAGATTGTCTGCTATGTTTTTCTGGCGGTAAAGATAGTACGGCAGATAGCCTTTCTCTGTAAGCATATCATAAGCCGTATCAGTCATATTTTCCGCACCTTTTCCGATATCGTCACCGAACTGTCTGAATAAGGCAGATGAACGCTTAAGGCTGAGCGTATGAACGGTGATATTTTCGGGTGATAAATTGCAAAGCCGTTTCAGCGACTGCTCAAAGCTCTGCTCTGTTTCGGCAGGCAGTCCTGCGATAATATCGGAATTGATACAATCAAAGCCTACTTTCCGTGCTATGTCAAAAGCCTCGCATACCTGCTTTACCGTATGCCGTCTGCCGACCGCTTGCAGTACACTGTCATTCATGGACTGCGGATTTATCGATATTCTGCGGACGCCGCCGTTTTTAAGTGCCCTCAGCTTATCTTCCGTTATGGTATCGGGTCTTCCTGCCTCGGCGGTAAATTCACGGATATTTGCAATATCAAATTCACCGAGTTTTTCAATAAGGCGGTCAAGCTGAGTTGCCGACAGCGTTGTCGGCGTGCCGCCGCCGATATATACCGTATCAACTTCAAGCGAGAACCGTTTTACTATATCCGCATAGATATCAAGTTCTCCCAGAAGAAGTTCAAAATAATCGTCTGTCAGTTTAAGCGCACCCTCACCCGATGCAGATACAAACGAACAATAACTGCAACGTGACGGGCAGAAAGGAATCGAAACATACAGGCTTATCTTCCTGAGGTCAAGCGAGTCCAGAACCGGTTTCTGAATGCGTATTACATCGTTTGCAAGCCGTATTTTCTTATTGCTTACAAGCAACGAATTACGAAGATATTCTTCCGCATTGCTACGGGTTTCGTAAATGCTTCGGATATATTTCACCGGGCGTACTCCCGTAAGTATTCCCCACGGAAGCGGGTTGTGACCATGCTTTTCCATACATCTGCACAGCAGTCTGCAAAGCTCATTCTCATAATCGGACAGCTCGCATACGTCTGAGGATTCCTTATGCACGGTATCATTATCAGATACGGTAACGGATAATTTGCCGTTATCGGCGCAAAAGTATGCGTAATCTGTACCGTCCGGAATTCTGTCTGTATAAAATTCAAGCTTGTGCGGTAAGGAAAAATTCCTTATCAGCCGCTCAAGCTCATAGGCAGATTTATATGCCGTGTTATCAAAATATAACGATTTTATCATATCAGAAGAAATCCACCGGACTTTGTCCGAGGTAAGGATTGAACTTCTTTTCCTGCTTCAGCGTGGTTGAGCCGCCGTGACCGGGATAGATTATATAATCCTCACGCAGTGCCGCAAGTCTTGCAAGGCTGTTGCGCTGTGCGATATAATCCCCCGAATAGAAATCGGTTCTTCCTGCCGAGCCCTCAAAAATTGTATCACCTGCAAACATATAGTTATCGGCAAAATAAACCACACTGCCGGACGTATGTCCGGGAGTGCTCATAACACTGAACTCTATCTCATCAAGACGTATTATATCGCCGTCAGAAAGAAGTTTATCTGCCGAAAACGGCTTGTAGGAATAATCGGGGCAGAGATATGCAACATTCTTTATTGTGTCGTCAAGCATACATTCGTCTTTTGCGTGTATGTACACCTTTGCGCCTGTCTGTTCTTTCAGATCTGCGGCGGCACCTGTATGATCAAAATGTCCGTGTGTGAGAAGTATCATTTTAAGCTCTGCGTTTTCGGCTCCCAGAGCATCAAGAATGCGCTGTGCATCGTCCGCAGGGTCTATTACTGCGGCGTTTCCTGCGGCGCTGATCACAATATAGCAATTTGTGCCAAGCTCGCCTAAGGTGAGTGTTTTAATTTCCATTACTGTTTTCCTGTCCTTTCGGCAGAGATTACTCCGGGTATCTTCTGAAGTCGGAGTATTATACTCTTCAGCTGGTCAATACCGCTTACTTCGATTGTAAGAACAATGTTCGCATTACCGTTTTTAAGCGAATGCGCATTTATCTCGTGAATAGGCAGATGGTTGCTTGCAATTGCCGTTGTGATATCCGCAATAAGCGCCGTTCTGTCGTCCGCAATGATATCAACAGTCGCTCTGAACGAGCTGCTCGAGTTCACCGCCCAATGCGCCTTTACCCATCTGTCCTTGTTTTCGCCCTGCATACCGAGCTTTACGTTCTGACAATCCGCTTTATGAATCGAAACCCCGTAGCCACGGGTGATAAAGCCCATGATATCATCTCCGGGGAGCGGATTACAGCACTGTGCGTATTTTACGGCGCAGTCGTCAATTCCGTCGAGGACAACTCCGTTCTTCTGTGCTCTCTTATTGTTGTCGGCTATAGTCTTTTCTATATCTATGGGCTGAGCCTGAGCTGCATTTAATCTCTGCTGTTTTACCTGCTCTTCCTTCAGGCGGGTAATGATTTTGGAAAGCTGTACACCGCCGTAGCCTATAGCCGCATACAGATCGTCAACCGATGACAAGCGCTGACGGTGAGCAGACTGTAAAAGTATTTCGTCGTCAACAATAATATTGTTTCTGCGTATCTCTTTTTCAAATGCCGCTTTACCGCACTCGATATTCTCTTCTCTGCGTTCACGCTTGAACCACGCTCTTATCTTTGCCTTGGCTTCGTTGGTCTTTGCTATCTCGCTCCAATTACGGTTAGGACCGTAATTATCGCTTCCGCTGGTCAGTATCTCAACAATATCGCCCGTATGCAGTGTATGATCAAACGGCACCATTCTGCCGCCGACCTTAGCGCCCGTCATCTTGTTGCCGACCTGCGTATGGATAGCGTAGGCAAAATCTATAACGTTAGAGCCTGCAGGCAGCGTTATGACGTCACCCTTGGGAGTGAAGATATATACATCATCGGGGGCAAGATCGACCTTGATAGCTTCAGATATCTGTTCTACATCGTCTGCTTCCTGCTGCTGTTCAAGAAGCTGTCTTATCCAGTCAAAACGCTTTTCGCCTGCAACGTTTCCAGATATTCCGGCTTTATATTTCCAGTGTGCCGCAACGCCGTACTGAGCGGTGTTGTGCATTTCCTGCGTTCTTATCTGTACTTCAAAGGGTATGCCTTCCCTGCCGATAACGGTCGTATGAAGCGACTGGTAGCGGTTAGGTTTTGGCATGGCTATATAGTCCTTGAAACGGTAAGGGATAGGACGGAACATATCGTGAATAATACCGAGTACGTTGTAGCACTCGACAACTGTCTGAAGAATGATCCTCACGGCATATATATCGTATATCTCTGAAAAATCCTTTCCCTTGACATAAACCTTCTTGTAAATGCTGTATATGCTTTTTACTCTGCCCTCGATTATCGGCGGAGGCTGAATGTCCGATATACGCTCTCTTATCATACCTTTTATCTTGTCGATAAACGTATCACGTTCATCCTTATGGACATCAAGAAGCGACTCGATCTCCTTGAAGCCGTAAGGATCAAGATAGCGCAGGGCAAGGTCTTCCATTTCTTCCTTTACATCACTGATACCGAGCCTGTGAGCTATAGGTGCGTAGAAATTCATCGTTTCAAGAGAGGTCTTGCGCTGCTTTTCAGGCGGTCTGCTCGCAAGCGTCCTCATATTATGAAGTCTGTCGGCGAGCTTTATGATAATAACACGAATATCCTTTGACATTGCAATAAGTATCTTACGGATATTCTCCGCCTGTTGTTCCTCACGGGTGTTAAGGGGAACCTGACCTATCTTTGTAACGCCGTCAACAAGATGAGCGACATCCTCGCCGAACTTCTTTTGTATAACGTCAAGTCCGACATCGGTATCCTCTACAACATCGTGCAGAAGTGCGGCGCATATTGTATCCGTATCCATGCAGAACTGTTCTACAAGTATATATGCTACTGCTACAGGGTGCGTAATATAAGGCTCTCCGGACGAGCGGAAAACACCGTCGTGCGCTTTTTCCGCCAGCTCATAAGCCGCCTGTATTTTATCAAGGTCGTAGCTCTTTCCTACTTCTTTTATCTTGTCAATAAGCATATCTATCGTATATGTCATGCTTATCGCCTCCGTTCACTCCGTAATTTTTCAGCTGCAGGATTTCATTATCCTTTTAACAACTGCCGAGTTTTCAAGCTCTATACGTCTGCCGCCCTTGATAAACTCCATTGTACCGTTTATTCTGTCAAGCTTAAGATGTCCGAACTCCGCAAATATGTGCAGACACATCATAAACAGACAGTAATTCATTCCGTGTGACATTGCAATCTGTGCGGCTGAATCTATAGAGGTCAGCTTTCTTGCAAGGTCGAACGGGAGCTTCATGTTTTCCTTATCGGGCAGGATACGTTTAAGAAGCCTTGGATCGGTTTTTTCGCCTCTGAGGATTTTTTCATAGAAATTCCTTGCGGCAAAATACTTATCCTGTGTAAAATCACTTCTGCGTATGTCCTTTACTCTTACGCTGACGCTTTTTTTATCATTATATTCGTTTATCTCGATATTGCTGAGCACATCGACCTTATCGCCGGGAAAATATCCGAATTTATCGTATGAAATGCTGAAACAGAGGAACTTGAACTGCGAACCTTTATACTCTGCCGTAAACGACGTATACTTTCCGTCTTTGAGAGGTCGTGATGATATTATCATGCAGTTTCTCATCAAAAACAGCGGAGCGTTGTTTTCTTCACCGTAAGGCTGTAAATGACGAAGATTCTCGATTGAAGATATTTCAAGGTCAGACAGCTCCGGCTCAATATCAGCCTCCGTTGTCATAACCGGCATTGAAGGGAATTTTTCATCCGCATAGCTTCTCAGCTGAGCTATAAAATCATCTACCTTGTCTTTCGGAAGTGAAAAGCCTGCCGCCTTCGTATGACCTCCGAAACGTGTAAGATGCTCACTGCACGCATCAAGTGCGGTATAAAGCGAAAAGCCTTCGATGCTTCTCGCTGAGCCTCTTGCCTCATCGCCCTCTATTCCTATGACGATACAGGGCTTTTCGTAAAGTTCAAGAAGTCTTGCGCTTACTATACCGATAATTCCGTGATTCCAGCCCTCGCCGCAAACAATAAGCACACGGGAGTTGAACGCTTTAGGGTCGGCAATAAGCTGAGCCTTTGCCATTTCGAGAATATCGCTTTCGATCTGTTTTCTCTTAGCATTCAGCTCATTCAGTTCCTGCGCTTTTATCTCAGCTATCTGTCCGGTCTGAGCCATAAGAAGCTCTGCCGCCGCTTTCGGACTGTCATAACGTCCTGCGGCATTTATACGGGGGCATAAGCCGAACGCTATGCCTGTAGAAGTAATACTTTCGGCATCAAGTCCCGCCGCATTGATAAGCGCCAGAAGTCCCTGATTTTCGCTGTACTGCATTTCAAGAAGTCCACGCTTAACTATTATGCGGTTTTCTCCTGTCAGTGCGACAACATCGCCTATAGTGCCGATAGCCGCAAGGTCGGCATACTGCTCAAGAACACCTTCAACATCACGTTCCAGCGCCATAATGAGCTTTAGCGCAACGCCGCAGCCGGCAAGCTCTTTATAGGGAGAGCTGTCATCTTGTCTGTGCGGATTTACGATAGCCTCCGCTTTAGGCAGAATCTCAGGAAGCTGGTGATGATCGGTTATAACAAGCTTCATGCCGAGCTCATATATAAGCTCAGCCTCGTTGACGGCTGAAACGCCGTTGTCTACCGTTATTATAAGACCGGTGCCGTCCTCGTGCAGTTTGCGTACCGCATTCTCATTCAGTCCGTAACCCTCTTCACGGGTCGGTATGTACCATTGTACATCAGCGCCAATTGCGTCAAGATGTGTGTAAAGCATAACGGTAGAAGTAACACCGTCACAGTCATAATCGCCGTATACGGTTATCTTTACTTCATTGTCAACCGCTTCTTCTATCGCCTGTACTGCCTTATCCATATCCGCAATAAGCAAGGGGTCGGAAAGCTCTGTACCGTTGAAATACTGCTGTGCCTGCTCGGCTGTGTATATTCCTCTGCCGACAAGCAGACTGCACAAAAGCATCGGCAGTCCCGTGTCTGTCTTGAGTTTCATTGCAAGTGCATTGTCCGTATTTCTGACAAGCCATTTTTTCATAAGAAATTATATCCTCTTGATAAGTTCTTTCAGTTCTTCCGATGTAAAACGATATTTATTATCACAGAAATGACAGCACACTTCCGTGACCGGCTCTTCCTCTGCAAGCTTTGCAAGCTCGTCCTTGCCGAGTGTTATCAGCACCTGCTCGGTACGCTCTCTTGAGCAGTCGCAGTAATACTGTGCCTCCCAGCTGTCAAGAATTTCACCATCAAGACCTTTAAGACCTTTAAGTGCTATCTCTTCGGGAGTAAGTCCGTCCTCAAGCATTTTTGTCACAGACTGCATATCCTTGATATTTTCTTCTATAAAATCTATAGCGGCTTCGTTCACGGGCGGTACAAGCTGTATCATATATCCGCCTGCCTTTTTTATCGTAAGGTCGGTATCGACAAGTACGCCCAGTGCGCAGACGGTAGGTATCTGCTCGCTTACCGCATAATACTGCGTTACGTCCATAGCTATTTCTCCGCTCACTATAGGCACCTGTCCTACATAAGGCTCTTTCATACCGAGATCTCTTATCACCGAAAGATAACCGTCCGTGCCTACTATTCCTCCGACATCAAGTTTGCCTTTGGAGTTGAGCGGCAGATCGGCAAAAGGATTATCCATACAGCATTTTACGTTGCCTCTGTAGTCGGCTACGGTCGTAATTGTACCGATTTTTCCGCCGCCGTTTATCCTCAGCTCAAGTCTGTCGGTTTCGTTTTTCATAAGCGCACCCATAATACAAGCCGCAGTGGCAAGTCTGCCTGCCGCCGCTGACGCTGTAGCCGATGTGCCGTGTATTCTGTGTATTTCGTTTACAATATCGGTAGTGTCGATTGCACTGCAAAGCGCACTGCCGTCTGCCGATAATGCTCTTACTATCTTTCCCATTTATTCTGCTTCCTTTGCACAGCAGTAAAGCACCTTTTCGCTGTCCTCACTGCCCTTTTCAGTTGTCATATAATTATATCTGTCAAGAATCCTGAAGCCTGCCTTATGCAGTAATTCTTCAATTTCTTCAAGCGGTAAAGCTATCTCTGAAAAATCCTCACAGGAACGCTCATAAGAGCCGTCCTCGTTTTCAGTGAAAATATCAAGTGCTATATTTACCCTGTTGTCACCACTGTCGCAGTCAAAATAATTCTGCCACACGCAGTAGACTTTCTCCATATCGTACACGAATGTATTATCCGCAAGCACCTCTCTGTGCTTTCTCACAGTGTTAATGTCAAACACAAAAAGTCCTTTCGGATCGCAAAAGAGAGATACCGACTTAAAGCAACGCAGCATATCCTCTTTACTGTCAAGATGGTTAATGCTGTCAAGCACACATACGGTAACGTCAATAGTGCCGTACATATCAAGCTCGCACATATCCTGACACAGATACTCTATGTTTTTGTGCGGTTTTTCCTTTGCTACACTGAGCATTTCGGTGCTTAGGTCCACTCCGATAACATCATATCCGAGAGCGGAAAACTGCATCGACATACTGCCCGTACCGCAGGCGAGGTCAAGAAGTATACCCCTTTTGCCGCCGTGAGAAGTAATTATTCTGTCATAATACCCGGCAAGCTCATTATAGTCGATATTGGAAGTCAGCGTGTCGTAAACGTCCGCAAAACAACCGTATGCCGACATATTATCACCCTTTCGGTCAATCGTTATCCTTCATTCTGTCGAAAACGATGGAGTAGCCGTCATTTCCGCCCTGTAAAGACCTGTTTACACGGCTTATCGTGGCAGTACTGGCTCCTGTTTCTTCGACTATATCGCTGTATACTCTGCCCTCTACAAGCAGTTTTGCAACGTGCAGACGCTGAGCCATTGATTCAAGCTCTCTTATAGTGCACAGATCCTCAAAAAAGTCATAGCATTCTTCAATACTTCTAAGCTCCATTATCGCTTTGAAAAGCTCGTCTTTATCCTTTGAAACAAGTTTTGTGTTCATTGCGTTTCCCTTTCTCAAAAGCAAATAGGTAAAATACCTCTATAATAATACTACTATTTTATCACTCTAAAGTATAAAAGTCAACACTTATCCTTTTTATTACAATTCTATTTCAAAAAGCCTTGCCGTGAAGCATTCGGGCAGTTTTACAGAAAGGGACCTTGACAAAGGATTGAACATATGTTTTCCCTCATCGAACGATGGATAGATACAACGTGCCTTTGCGTTTTCTGTAGCGTATCTTATCGGTATATTACAGCACTCGTTGTTTCCTTGTCTGCGCCATACCGCAAGATAGGCTTTATTTCCTGCTTTAAGACCCAGTGTTACCCATTCGTCACCGATATGAGATAATCCCAAGGGCCAGAACGGTACCGATCTCTTAATATCTTCACGGATACTTTTATAGCATTCAAGCGCTTCTTTTACAAGTGACATTCGCTCGGGGCTGAGATTTGCAAGGTGTCCGCTCTGATGGATACGCTGTGTCATAGCGTTTACCATATTGAACACGACCTCTTCCCTGTCGCCGTCTGTCAGCGGATATGACCATATAGCGCTCTGTTCGGGGCAAAGACCTGTCGGTGCGTTTGCCGCTATTGTAGCGTATCTTCTGTAATCGTCCTGATCGCTCGTCGACTGTATCGAATAACGGCTGAGCATAGCATAGTCTATTCTCATACCGCCGCTTGAGCAATTTTCTATGATAAGCTCCGGATAACGCGCAAACACGCCGTCAAGCCACGCAAGATATGCCTTTTCGTGTCGCATAAGTCCTTCGCCGACGCTGTCACAGTTAATCTCAGTGCCTATGCCAGGTTCTATGTTGTAGTCCATTTTTATGTAGCCTACACCGTAATCTTTTACAAGGCGGTCAATTACGCTGTCGGCATAAGCACTGACTTCGGGATTTGAAAAGTCAAGCTGATAGCGTGAACGATCGTATACACGCTTGCCGTGCCGCATAAAGAACCATTCGTCAGGCACTTTCTTTGCCATTTCGCAGTTTATGCCCATAACTTCTATCTCAAGCCATACTCCCGGTATCATACCGTATTTTCTTATCTCATCGGTCACCTTCTTAAGACCGTTCGGGAAGCGGCGGCGGTTCTCCTGCCACTCGCCCACGCTGTCCCACCAGAAACCATCCGCATACCATCCGCAATCAATGCAGTAATACTCACATCCTGCCTCTGCGGCGGCTTTTATAAGCGGCATTTCCTTTTCTTCGGTAGGGTCGCCCCAAAGGCAGTTCATATAGTCGTTGAAAATAACCGCCAGCTTTTCGTTATCGGCATTCTTTCTGCGTATCGCACGGCGGTATCTTGTAAGCTCGCCCATACCCTCGTCAAAGTCACAACATACGCCGACTGCAACAGGAACGGACGTAAAACTCTCCCCGGGAGCAAGGTTCTTGAACCAGTGGGATTGCTGTTCGTTAGGTCCGCTGAGTGCAAGGTAAAAATGTCCTCTCTGGTCGCTTATCTCCCAGTGCCACGAGCCGTTATGCTCAATCTGCCAGAAAAGCCCGTTTCCTGTTTCAGTGTTCTGAATATAACCCATAGGTAGATATTCGTTTGTTGACCAATTACCTACATTCGTTACATTTATTGCCTTGCCGCAGTGTTCCCAGCCGTCTTTCTGTGACTGCGGCATACCGAGCTGTTCAAAGGTGTAGTCCTGCCACAGCATTTCCTTCTGCCACGAATTATGCGGTATCTTTATAATAAACTTATCGTCACGAGGAAGAATACCCTCTTTTTCAAAACCGAGATAGTTGAACGATGAAACATAGGTCAGCGTGTATGTTTCGGTCGCAGATGTATTTCTGACTTCCGTATAGGTGCGCACTATGCTTATGCCATCATAGAAACGGAACGTGCTGATTACTTCTATACCTGTCGGCTCGTCATATTGCGTTACCTTTATAAGTCTGCCGATATTGTCACGGGTATCGGAAAAATCCTTGTACTTAAGTCTGTAGCCCGGTGCCGTTACTATGTACTTCGTGCCGTGACGTTCACACGGACGGTCAAGTCCCGCAATTTCAACCTGCGCTATATCAAAACAACCTAAATGATCCTTTTCAAACATCTCGTCCCATATATCGTTTTCATTGAACGGGAGCGCCGAAAAGTGCATCAGCTTTATCTGTCCGTTATCCTCAATATCAAATACAATGTTGATTTTATTCTCGTTTATGTTTATCCTTTTCATTCTTCCTCCTTGCGACTGTTGAAAACTTCGTACACTCTCGGATACTTGTCCTTTACTCTTACCGGCTTGAAATCGCTGTTCACGAAGAAGTGACGTGTTCTGCCTGTGGCTTTTAAATCGCCGTTTTCCTTGCCTTTTACCACATAATCAATTGTCATTTTAAAGCCGTTGAACTCTGTGATCTTAAGGTCTATAAGCACTGTTTCGTCAAAACGCACGGCATTCTTATAAGTACATTCAGCAGAAAGCACAGGTATCATAACTCCGTCCTTTTCCATTTCGGAATAGGGGTAGCCTGCTTTGTCAAGATAATGTATTCTTGTTTCTTCAAACCATCTTATATAATTTGAATGGTGTATTATGCCCATTCTGTCGGTTTCGTAATAATGAGCGGTACGCTCATACGGCTCTATAGGCGGTAGATCTTTTCTCATAGCTTTGCTCCTTTTATATCTTTGAATAACAGCTTTGCGACAGAGCTGCCTGCAAGCCTTACACCGACTTCGGCTTCGTCAAACCACTGCGCCGCAATCAGCTCATCCGAAAGCGAGAAATCGCCCTCGGGAAGCTCAGCCAGAAAGCCCGTCATCAGCATCTGCTTTTTCTGATAGGCGTATGAAGCAACAAGGCGTACCTTGACCGGCTTTAGTCCGAGTTCTTCCGTAACCTCACGCACCGCCGCCTGTTCGGCTGTTTCGTTTGTCATTATGTAGCCGGACACGCAGACGAATCTTTCCTCGCTTATACTGCCGTCGCCGCTGTGCTGACGGATAAGGGCATATTTATCGCCTCGTCTTGCAAGGACTATCACGCAATTATAGAACATATCAAACCACGGACGGTCGCAATGCTCGCAGTACGGCACAAGACCGTCATCGCCGATCGCACGTCCGATAAGCTTCGCTCCGCAGTCGGGACAGAATGTAAATCTCATATCATTCTCCGTTTACAAAAAAGCCGCACGGCACAGCCTATGCGCCAAGCGGCTTTTATATATTCTGTAATTTTTATCAGGAATTTGCCTTTATATAGTTCCAGCTGTCACGGCACATCTGCTCAAGACCTCTCTTTGCTGTCCAGCCGAGCTTTTTCTTGGCAAGTGTGGGATTTGAGTAGCAAGCGGCTGCGTCACCGGGACGTCTGCCTGTTATAACATAAGGAACCTTGACCTTGTTTACCTTTTCAAATGCATTGATAATATCAAGCACAGAGTATCCCTTACCTGTACCGAGGTTGTATGCGGGGCAACCTGTATGGGCTCTTGCCGCCTTGATTGCGGCAACGTGACCGAGTGCAAGATCAACAACGTGAATGTAATCTCTTACGCAAGTGCCGTCGGGAGTGGGATAGTCGTTACCGAATACGCTGAGCGTTGCCATTTTTCCTGAGGCTGTGCGGAGGATAAGGGGCATAAGGTTATTCGGTATACCGTTGGGGTCTTCACCAAGCTTGCCGCTCTCGTGCGCACCGATAGGGTTGAAGTAACGTAAAAGGATAATGCTCCACTGATCATCGGATGCGTACAGTTCTCTGCACATATTCTCAATCATCAGTTTTGTAGAGCCGTAGGGATTGATAGCGCTCAAAGGGAAATCCTCTGTTACCGGTACTTTATCGGGTATGCCGTAAACCGTTGCACTCGAGCTGAATACAAGCTTCTTACAGCCGTATTTCTGCATTGTTTCGATAAGTGCAAGAGTTGAGTTGATGTTGTTTTCATAATACATTATAGGCTTTACACAGCTTTCGCCTACTGCCTTGTAGCCGGCAAAATGTATTACTTCTGTGATGAAGTTCTCTCTGAAAATCCTGTCAAGAGCTTCTCTGTCACAGCAGTCGTTCTCATAGAATCTGAAATCTCTGCCTGTGATTTCCTTGATAGCCTCAATAGCCTTTGGCTTTGAGTTGTAGAAGTTGTCTATTACAATAATATCCTCGCCTGCGTTAAGAAGTTCCACGCAGGTGTGAGAGCCGATATATCCTGCTCCGCCTGTTACCAATACTGCCATAATCAAAATCCTTTCCTCGGCATTGTTTCTTTGCCTGCCGTTTGCAAAACGGTAACATCCGATAAAAACGACAATATCGTACCGATTCGCTAATACATATTATATATCCGACTGCGATGATTGTCAATATTTTTTACTTAATTGACATTCGCCGCATAATGTGGTAAAATCACATTAAGGTAAGCTTTTACAGTAAATAGCAAGGCATTACCGCAGACAGAAAACTAAAAATTCAAATTTTTCAGGAGGAAGCAACATGAGCAAATTATTATCGGCATCACGTCTGATAGAACTTTACACAGACAACGCAGACGGTTATCAGAGCACTACAGATAAACTTCTGTCCAACCTTTTTGACGGTTTCATATTTTATGTAGCGGTTGTGGTATTCATAATATCCGTACTTATTATAACTGCCAAATACAGAAGAAAACCCACGCTCGGAAAGAGAAAATCACTTACTGCGACAACAGTTTTACTTACCGTGTTCGACGCACTTCTGCTTTTATTTAAAGTAGACTTTTTCAGACTGCTGTGCAACCCTTACGACTATTTCACGAGCTATAACTTCTCATCGTTCATGCCCGGTACAAGCGAATATGCTATATATATTTCATACTATATAGTAGTGCTCGCAACCGTCATCGCCGGAATCATAATGTGCATCGTAGGATATACCACACTGTCCGATAAAGAACTAAAGCAGAAAGCAATTGACAAGGCAACCGCTGTTCAACAGCAGTACAGACAAGGCTATCAGGTACCTCCTCAGGGAATGCCTGACCCTCAGTACAACACTTGGCAGTGCAAAGTATGCGGTACGGTAAACAAGGATATCGGCGGAGATTTCTGCTCACAGTGCGGCGCACCTAAAAACAGCACTTCGGGCAACGCTAACAGTCAGTAAGGAGGAACCTGTATGCTTCATATAGGTCTTGCGATAGCATTGCTCGTCCTGTGCGGTTCGTACAAAGATTATCCGACCCTGTCAAAGCGAACAGGCATAAATGTTATAACCATAATACTTACAGTGCTCACAGGACTAAAGGCACTCGCTGTACTGTTCGGTGTGATTCCATCATATTACGGTACGGAAAGCGATATTCCCTACTCAGGTCTTTCGGTATTCTCTTCGGTAATGTTTGCAATTATTGTAATATATTACGGCGGTGTGATTACGCTCAGCGTAATTGCCTGTATCAAGGGATACAAGTGTATGAGCAACAATGAGCTCACCTCTGCGGCTTACAGCGAACAGCAGAGAGTAAACGCCGCAAGGGCACAGCAGATATACCGCACACAGTCTGCCGCAAATGTTCAGCAGAGCTTTACAACCGAAAACAACGCATGGCAGTGCAAAAGCTGTGGTAAGTACAACGAATCTGACAACAAATTCTGCATATACTGCGGACACATAAGGTAAGAATTATCGATAAGGAGATGTACGACATTGATACTTATAGCATTAGCAATAGTGGTGCTTGTACTGTGCTCAAAATACAAGCAGACACCTACAACAAGCAAGCGTACAGGTGTCATGACAACAACAATAATCACGGCGATACTTTCGTTCTTTGAGCTGATAAGCGTTGTAACGCTCGGCATTCTCAACGGATTTTTCGGCGGTGAAGCGTTCAGAGAGCTGATGTGGGATGCTGTCGCAAGCGGCGATCTTGACTATGAAGGCTTTGCCACAGCGAGCGAGGCTGTAGACTTTGCGCTTTCAATGGTCACAACAGGTCTTATTGTAGCTATGGTATTCTGCGTACTTATAACCGCTTTCGGAATAGTTGCGTCAGTAATCGGCTTCAAAACCATTGCCGACAAAGCGCTTACAGCAGTAGCGGCACAGAATACAGCGGCTCAGCAGCAAGCATATTCCGCACCGTATTATCAGAATAACCCGTCTTATCAGGGCGGTTACGGCTATCAGAATAACGCTCAGCCTTACCGGGACGGCTATAATAATAACCATTACAGCAGTCAGCCCCGGCAGAATTATCAGGCATCTGTACAAAACAATACCGCTTCTACCGGTCAGCCTGCAAATAACAATTCGACCGCAACTACTGCTCAGAACAACGATTGGTACTGTGTATGCGGAAACAAAAACACCGCAGGACAGAAGTTCTGTTCAAACTGCGGTACGGCAAACCCGAATATATCAAAGTAACCGGATACAGAAAATCCCGCAGGCTTTTTACCTGCGGGATTATTTTACTTTATTTGCACCCGTGCCGCTTATATGAGTCCGTAACGTACTACCTCTTTGATCTTGCCGTTTTCGATAACCACTCTCGGTATACGCAGAGCAACCGCACAGGTAAGCTCATATCCGATAGTTCCGATAAGGCTTGCGTTATAGTCAACGCTTGTTTCCTTGCACTTATCTGAGTATACATAGACAATATCGCCTGTCTTTATATCAGGTACACCGCTTACATCAACAATGGTCTGATCCATACATACCCTGCCGACAACGGGACACAAAACGCCGTTTATCAACATCTTTCCCTTTGAACTGAAATCACGGAAATAACCGTCGGCATAACCTATCGGTACAACTGCAACCGTCATTTCCTTGTCGGCAGTATACGTTCTGCCGTAGCTTATCTGCGTACCTGCCGGAATGGTTTTGAGCTGAGAAACGACCGATTTTACCGTCATAACGCTCTTCATCTCAAACGGCACTTCGAGCGGATAGTTAGGGCAATGACCGTAGAGGATAACGCCGGCACGGACTATATCGCCGCCAAAATCACTATGATACACTATTCCTCCGCTGTTCTGGGAGTGAATGAGCAAGCCCTTGTTGCTTGCAATCTTCATAAGCTTTTCCTGCTGTTTATTCGTATACTGAACATCGTCTTCATCAAAGCTGTCAGCCGCAGCAAAGTGAGTATATGCCGCCTTGCAGTCAAGTCCGGGCATAGCAAGAATATCAAGCATTTCCTCCTCTGTATCGATTCCGACACGGGTCATACCTGTATTTACCTTTATATGCACAGGGAGCTTCACGCCCTTGCTTACGGCATAATCACTGAGCTCCTTCGCATACTGCACACTTCCGGCAGTCTGGGTAATGCCGTATTCAAGCAATTCGTCAAAATAATCTTCATCGGTATAACCGAATGTCAGTATTGTGCCCGTTATGCCGTGCTGACGGAGCTTTTCACCCTCCCACAAATTAGAAACACCGTAATATTTTACGCCGAGATCCTGGAGTTTAAGACATACAGCCTTATCATCATGACCGTAGGCATTCGCTTTCACCACCGCAAGTATCTCTTTGCCCTTTGCAAGCTTCTTTATCTCATTATAGTTATGTGTGAGTGCATCGAGGTCGATCTCAGCCCACGCGCGCTTTAAAAATCTGTTCATAATATAACCTCTTTATGTAAATTATTAAGGGAAAAACAGCAGGAATACAGGTTCTGTGACAGAAAAATACACCTTGTTTTTTTTCTCATTTTGTGCTATTATAGTATTATACTATTTTTCTGAGTAAATTTCAAGCCTTCGGAGGTTGATAAAATTGATAAAAAGAAGAAGTAATTGGTACATATATGCTATAACCTTTATTGTAACCGGAGTTCTTGCAGCGCTTGTATCAACTATACTGCTGAATAACTTTTACGAGTCGCAGAAAAACGACGCTACCGTAAATGTTTCACAGCCACAGGGCACAGCTTTTACCCCCGATTCAACATATAATTTTTCTGTACTGCTTACTCTTTCGGCAGACGCAGACAAAGCGCCTGATAAATATATGACTTTGACCTACCGTGCAACAGCAAACACTTTTGTGCTTATGCCCTATCTTTCAAGCACCGAACTTGCCGGCGGCACAATAAAGCAGATATGCGAGCAGTCGGGCGAAGCAGAAGTAGCAAAACAGCTTTCCGAAAAGACCGGTCTTACAATAAACAAGTATATACGTTTCACCAAGTCCACTCTCAGCGAGCTTTTTGATATGGTCGGAAACACAACACTCACTATCCCGAGCGAAATAAAGTACGAGAATAAAAAGGACAACACCGTTACTGTAATAAAACAGGGTACGCAGATTTTTACCGCTGATCAGATGTACACATATCTTACACTCCCGGATTACGGTATTAAAGACGAGCTTTATCCCTGCAAGGTATCGGCAACCGCTATCTCGGCGTTTATTGATCAGAACTTCATCGGAACAGGCGAAAAGACGCTTGCCGAATATATGGATTTCATTATCAACTTTACAAATACAAACATCGAGCAGGGGGACTACGACGCAAAGATAAAGTCAATTCTCTATACTCTTTCACAGACAGGTTCAAGCATTACCGATTTCTATATTCCTTACGGCAAAAAGAGCGGCGATAATTATGTGATCGATGATAACAGCTGGAAAAACGTCAGACAATCAGCCGGTATAGAATAAGACACGATAAATAATATTCAATAAACCGGCGGCGGACGGCAGATTATTTTATGCAGTCACTGCCTTGAATATATCTGTAAAAGGATAACGATCTATGAAGAAAATAAAATCATTAACAGCTTTGCTGCTTGCATTATCAATATGCGCAGTTACAGCCTGCAGTTCACAGTCAGCGGACAACTCATCTGCTATGGAGAGCGCTTCTGCAACAGAATCTTCTACAGACAGCACAACCGCATCAGGCGCTTCCTCAGAAACGTCATCAAAAGAATCCTCCGAAACATCAACAAAGCCTGAAAAGCCTGTCACCGATTTTACGACATATGTTTCTAATACTGTTGTATCGACCGGAAACAATTTCTATATAGAAAAAGCCGAAAATATAACCTACAGAGCATATCTTCCTGTCGAGGAATACGGCGAGCTTGAATATAAATTCTTCTTTACCAATATGGTCGACTCGACCTATGCAAAGGGCAAGGACGCATTTGTCGGAAAGGACGGCGGCGCATATACCGTTTCAAATGCCGTTATAGCCGATGGCGGTACAAGCACCGAAGACAAAATAACAAACCGCACGCCTGTAACATTCGGTGGTAAGGAAACAAAGGAAGTTGATGCCGATGAGAGCTACTGGAGCGACCCTGTTACAATGAATATCCCCGAAGGTCATTATATGGTATGGGAGTGGACCGTATCGGGCGAGGGCATTCCGTGCAACAAGATGTCAAGTCTTACTTCCACCGCAAGCTCCGCAGACGGTGAAACATTTGAGTTCTGCGACGAGATTCCGCTCCCCCAGATTATAGGTGCAAAGAGAGATGTAAAGCATACGGTAGCCGCAATCGGCGACAGCATAACGCAAGGCTGTCAGACAGAGCAGATGAAATACGAGTTCTGGGCTTCAAAGATATCAACACAGCTTGGAAGTGATGTAGCGTTCTTCAACTGCGGTCTTGGCTGGGCAAGAGCAAGCGATGCCGCATCAAACGAGAACTGGCTGTCAAGGGTATCACAGTACGACACGGTAATTGTTGCATTCGGCACGAACGATATTGTTTCAGGTAAATACGGCGGCAAGAAAAGCTCAGCAGAAGAAATAGATGAATATCTTGACGCAATAGTTTCATATCTCACCGAAAAGGGCTGTGATGTAATCCTGTTCAACGCACCTCCTCAGAACTTCAAGGAAACAAACGAGGGCATAAGGACTGCACTCAACGAAAAAATACCGGCTATTGCCGAAAAATACGGAGCAAAGTTCTTTGACTTCTCTGCTCTGCTGTCAACTGAAGACGAACCCGGAAAGGCGGTATACGGCGGTCATCCGAACGGCGAAGGCGGCACTGTGGTCGCAGACGCATTCGTAAAGCAGTTCGGATGTCTGTTTGAATAATTATAAAAATTATATATCATCAAAACGGCGGTTGCGATACTGCCGTTTTTGTAATTTATACCATCGCATTTCTGCGTTTTTACAGAATATCGTTTTTTCATACGCTCATAATAATAACGCACAGCATATTGATTATAAATATGCCGAACAGCAAAACGGATACTGAAATCCTATATAAACAGAATAAACGAAAGGAAAAACGGTATGAAAAAGACAGCAGCTATATTAGCTTCCATAGCCGCTATGAGCTTATGCGGTTTATCTGCGTCTGCGGCAGACGGCGATAACATCATTGACGGTGTGTTAAACGGCGCAGAGGAGATTGTTGACGGAGTTGTAAGCGGTGCGGAGGAAATCATCACTCCCGGCGGCTCGACCTCTGTTGACGAAAGCACAAATGACAGCACAGCTATACCCGACACGGTTTCTCAGGTAACACCCGGTGACAGCACAAGCAGTACAGGCAATGTAAACACAGGTGTTCCCGCTTTCGAGCTTGCGGCACTCGGTGCGGCGGCAGTAGGCGGTCTTACAGCTATGGCTATAACGGTTCGCAAGAACAACAAGTAAATTGCTGAAATAAAACAAAACGCTCCTGCTTTATTGGCGGGGGCATTTTGATTATTTACAGCGACAGGAAAAATTCATAGAATTTGCTTTAATTGCCATCTTTGCCGTAAAAACGCTGTACAACAGATAAAAAAAGTAGTATAATATAATTTAATGTCGTGCTGTGGGGATACCTTTCATTTTATAACGAAAAATATTCGGACTGTTTCAAATTCATCTGAGCTATTGCTTTTACCGAGTCACATTACATACCACGCTAAACGCACTTGTGAAAATCATATCTCCGGCACTTTCGTCTGACCTCATATTTCAGATTCAGCCGTCCTTACGGCGAAAGTACATCTGCAATTAAAAGAGGAAATATACATTATCTACATTATCAAGGAGTAAAAATGGAAAAACAAAAGCATAAACGCAGTTCCTTTTCGGGAAAGCTCGGATTTGTTCTTGCCGCAGCAGGTGCATCGGTAGGACTGGGCAATATCTGGAGGTTTCCGTATCTTGCGGCAAAATACGGCGGAGGAATTTTTCTGCTGATATATATCATCCTTGCGCTGACATTCGGCTATACGATGATAACCGCCGAAACCGCAATAGGCAGAATGACGCAGAAAAGCCCTGTCGGTGCATACCGCTCATTCGGAAAGTCAAAGTGGCTGACACTCGGCGGCTGGATAAATGCAGTAATACCGATTCTGATAGTGCCATACTACTCTGTTATCGGCGGCTGGGTCATCAAATACCTTTATGAATATATAATCGGAAACGGCGGACAGCTCGCCTCCGACGGATATTTTACAGGCTTTATTTCAAGCGGCGGCAGTGCCGAGATATGTTTCCTTATCTTCACGGCGCTTACGGTTGCGGTAATTTTCGGAGGGGTACGAAACGGCATTGAACGTGTATCAAAGTTCATGATGCCTGTGCTTGTTATCCTTTCGATAATGATAACCGCATATTCCGTTACTATGCCGGGCGCACTTGAGGGTGTGAAGTATTTCCTGATACCGAACTTCTCTAACTTCTCGTGGATGACGGTAGTTTCCGCTATGGGTCAGATGTTCTACTCGCTGTCGATAGCAATGGGCATACTGATAACATTCGGCTCATATATGAAAAAAGACGTTTCAATAGAAAAGTCTACTACCAACGTTGAAATATTCGACACGGGCATTGCAATCATGGCAGGGCTTATGATAATACCTGCCGTATTTGCGTTCTCGGGCGGCGATCCCGACACACTGCAGGCAGGACCATCGCTGATGTTCATTACGCTTCCTAAGGTCTTTTCAGGGCTTTCGGCAGGGACATTTGTCGGAATACTTTTCTTCTTCCTCGTTTTATGTGCGGCGCTGACAAGCTCAATCGCACTTACAGAAAGTGCGGTTTCGACCTTTCAGGATCAGCTCGGCTGGGGAAGAAAGAAATCGACCGTAATAGTCACCGTTATTATGATAGCACTCGGAACACTGTCCTGTCTTGGCTACGGACCGCTCGGCTTTGCGCAGATACTGGGAATGCAGATGCTTGATTTCTTTGACTTCCTTACGAACTCGGTAATGATGCCGATAGCGGCTATCGCAACCTGTCTGCTTGTTTCAAGAGTTGTGGGCGTGAAGAAGATCGAAGAAGAAATGACTGCGGAAAACGGCACCTTCAAGCGAAAGAAGATATTCAATTTTATGATAAAATATCTGTGTCCCGTATTTGCGGCGATAATTCTTATAAGCTCGGTCGCAAACGCTTTCGGAATAATAAAGATGTAACAAAAAACCTCCCGTCGAAAAGCGGGAGGTTTTGCTGTATATATCCTATTATTCTCTGTGGTCGATAACTCTCTTTGCCTTCTTCTCTGTTCTCGGAAGCGTTCCGACAGGAACAACGGTTATCTTCGGTGTAACGCTGAGCTTTGACTTGAACAGCTCTCTTATAGTATCGCCTGTTTTGTCGAAGCTGACTCTGCCCTCTGCCTCGACAGTTACGAGGATAACGTCACGGTTTATGCTTTCATCGTGTGCGATATTGATATTGTACTCACTTGAAACGCCGTCCACCATTCCGAGTATTTCTTCGACCTGGCTCGGGAACATATTTACGCCGTGTACCTTGAACATATCGTCACTGCGTCCCTTTACCGTGTCAAGTCTGGGATAATGACTTCCGCACTTGCAAGGCTCTGGGATAATGCGTGATATATCGTGGGTTCTGAAACGCAGGAGCGGTGCGCCTTCCTTTACAAGAGTAGTAATTACTACTTCGCCCTCTTCCCCGTCGGGAACAGGCTTTTCTGTTTTCGGGTCAATTATCTCAATATAAACATAATCGTCCCAGTAGTGCATACCGTCATCTTCCGCACAGCTGATACCTATACCGGGTCCGTATATTTCGGTAAGACCGTAAATATCGTATATTTCAACGCCAAGCTCAGTTCTTATGTAGTTGCGCATCTTATCGCTCCAACGCTCAGAGCCGAAAATACCCTTCTTGAGATAAATCTTATCACGCATATTGCGTTTGTTTATCTCCTCGGAAAGAAGTAAAGCATAAGAAGATGTTGCCGTAAGAACCGTTGATTTAAGGTCTACCATCATCTGAAGCTGTTTGTCTGTGTTGCCTGGTCCCATCGGGATAGCCATAGCGCCCAGCTTTTCACAGCCTGCCTGAAAACCGATTCCTGCTGTCCACAGACCATATCCTGCCGTAATCTGTATGCGGTCCTTGTCGGTGATACCTGCCATTTCATAGCAACGAGCTATCATCAGTGACCAGTCATCAACGTCCTTAGCTGTATAAGGGATAATTACAGGCTTACCCGTTGTGCCTGAGGAAGAATGGATACGCACCACTTCTTCATCGGGTACAGCCTGTATTCCGAGCGGATAAGCATATCTCAGATCTGCCTTGCTCGAAAAAGGGATCTTTTCAAAGTCCTCCTGGCTTGAAACACCGTCAATTCCGGCATCTCTGTACATCTTTCCGTAATAGCTGTCCGTTTTGATAAGTCTTTTTATCTGTGCGTCGACCATCGCAAGCTGTTTCTCATTCAGTTTCATATTTTTCGCCCTCCCCGTATCCTGCAAAAAATGCCGCTTTATTCGTTTCGACAAATTTTAAAGGTACACGTTTTTCTATTTCTTTCAGTATGGTTTCCTTTGATATGCCGAGCCTGCCCGTGCCGGCAGCTACTCCGAGTATCGCAATATTGAAATATCGTGACGAGCCGAACGGTTCACATATCTTCTTTGCGTCAATTACAACACAACTGCACTTATTCTTAAGATACGCTATCATTTCTGTACCGTCATAACCCGTATTCATCAGTGATTCCGTGACAGGCTTTACCGGAACGCTGTTTACAATAACGATACCGCCCATTTTAAGATATACGAGATTGCGAACAGCCTCAGCAGGCTCAAAGGCAAGTATCATATCGGCTGTGCCATAAGGAATCAGAGGAGAATATGCCTCGCCTATCCTTACATGGCTCGTTACCGAACCGCCGCGCTGTGCCATTCCTATGGTTTCGGCGGAATGCACTGCACTGCCTTCAATCATAGCTGACGCCGCTATAATCTTTGACGCAAGCACGGTTCCCTGACCGCCGACGCCGCAGATAAGTATGTTTTTATTCATCGGCTCCACCTCCTATAGCGTTTACGGGGCATACCTGACTGCAAAGTCCGCAGCCTGTGCAAAGCCCGCTGTCGATCGTTACCTTATCATCAGCTATAATAAGTGCAGGACAGCCGATCTCACGGATACATTTCTTACACTGTATGCACTTATCCGAAATACTGCATTTAGCGGTAGGCTTTGATATCGCGATACAGGGTGATTTGAATATTACAGCCTTTACACCCGGGATATCTGCACATTCCTGCACAGCCTTCACCGATGCGTCAAGGTCGAGCGGATTAACAGTAACTACCTTTTTCACACCGATGCCCTCAAGCACCTTTGCAATGTCAACTTTATCGACTATCTGCCCCATAAGATTTCTGCCTATTCCGGGGTGGGGCTGATGACCTGTCATAGCAGTTGTTGAATTATCTAGCACGCACAACACCATATCTGCGTTATTATAAACCGCATTGACAACACCCGTCATACCCGATGCGAAAAACGTTGAGTCGCCCACAAATCCGAAGCACACACCGTCGCCGTCCGTCCAGTGGAAACCCTGCGCCATAGTAATACCGGCACCCATGCAAAGACAGGTATCCACCATATCAAGCGGCATTGCATTTCCGAGCGTATAACAGCCGATATCACCGCAGAAATATGCCTTTCTGCCTTTCATAGCCTGCTTTACCGCATAGAATGACGCACGATGAGGACAGCCTGCACAAAGCACGGGCGGGCGTATCGGCAATGCAGGAGCGTCAGATAGATCATAGCCGCTCTTTACACACTGAGTACCGAGGAAGTCGCTCAGTATAACTGCCGCCTTATCGGCGCTAAGTTCTCCGCTAGGCTGAACCTTTCCGTCAAGCTTTCCGGATACTTTAAGCTGCAAATGGTGCTTACCTGCAAGCTTCAATACCTGCTCTTCGATAAACGGGCTGAGCTCTTCTATACAGATAACCTCGTCAACTCCGTCAAGCGCCGAGAGGACAAGCTCCTCAGGGAAAGGATAAGCTGTTGCAAGCTTTATAAGCTTTATATCGGGATAATATTTAAGATATTCCTTAGTGTAAGCATAGCTGATACCCGATGTGATAACAGCTTTTTTTGAATTTCCACCCTCGACAGTATTGCCGCAGTAGCCTGAAAGATCCTTGCCCATTTCAACGTTACGCTTTTCTATCATAGCGTGGTTTGCAAATGAAAGTCGGGGGAAGATAACCCACTTTTTGGAGTCCTTTACAAAGCCCTCATATTCCTTAGGACCTGCATATTCGGGTGTTTCAACGGATGCATACGCATGACAGACGCGCGTTGTCGGTCTGAATAAAACGGGAGTGTTGTATTTTTCGGAATATTCAAATGCGTCCTTTATCATGCTGAAAGCTTCTTCCGGTGAAGACGGATCAAACACGGGTATACGGCAGAAATCAGCAAATCTTCTGGTATCCTGCTCTGTCTGCGATGAGATGGGACCGGGATCATCGGCTGATACTATCACCATACCGCCCTTTACGCCTACATAGGCGAGTGACATAAGCGGATCGGCGGCAACATTGAGTCCCACCTGTTTCATAGTCACCATAGCTCTTGCACCGCTGTATGCTGCGGCTGCCGCTACTTCCATAGCGGCTTTTTCGTTTACCGACCACTCTATATGTACTCCGTCATGCGGATATTTAGAGATAGTTTCGAGTATTTCGGAAGACGGTGTTCCGGGATATCCCGCAACAAGGTTTACACCTGCTGCAAGCGCTCCCAACGCTATAGCACCGTTTCCCATTACATATTCCTGCATATGAAAATTTTTCCTTTCAGAGATTGGTATATACAATCTTATTATAACATAAAAATTGTCGGTGTCAACCGACACGGCGGTACGCCGCCTTTTGCCTTTTGGCAAAAGTTTTTATGTTAAAATGTTCTCAGACCTGCGGTGCGCCGCAAGCCGTGTATAGCACGGCAAAATCCGCTTTCGGCGGATTTTTTGTCTGAGGTTATTATAACATATGTGTCAATAGCTGATAAAACAGCCTCTGCAAAAAAGCAGAGGCTTCAGTTTGTAGAAAAAGTATGTTTTTTCAAAAAAGTGCTTGTTCTCAATCCCTATCCCCAAACCCCTTTCCCCG
>UQBC01000030.1 GCA_900539195.1 uncultured Oscillospiraceae bacterium | reverse complement strand
CCCCAAACCCCATTTTTGATAAATCAAATTTTCACAATATTCTGAACGATTTAAATCATAAACCACAAGGAGAAACAGAAAATGGCTGATAAGACAAAAACAATATTCCTTTTTTCGGGACAGGGTTCACAGTATAAGGGCATGGGTAAGGATTTTTACGACACCATACCCGAATGCAAGAAAGTGATCGAACTCGGCAGTGATATACTCGGCTTTGACCTTGCCGCCAAGATATTTGACGGCGACGAAAAGGAGCTTTCACGCACGATAATCTCACAGCCTGCGATACTCGCAATGTCGCTTATGGCGCTTGAAGCCGCAAAGTCAAAGGGTATTGAGGCTACAGCCGTTGCAGGTCATTCGCTCGGCGAATATGCGGCAATGGCGGCAAGCGGTATGCTGACATATGAAAACGCATTCAGAGCGATAAAGTACCGTAGCGAAGCTATGGACAAGGCGGCACAGGCTAACCCCGGAGGAATGGCGGCTGTTCTCGGTCTTAAGGCCGATATTATTGAGCAGGTGTGCAAGGAGATTGAGGACGGCGGAGAATATGTTACTCCCGTAAACTACAATTCGCCCGTACAGACTGTTATCGCAGGTACTGCGGCAGGTATCGAAAAGGCTAAGGAAGTGCTTTCGGCAAAGGGCGCAAAGCGTATAGTTCCGCTTGCTGTTTCCGCCGCTTTCCACTCAAGGCTTATGGCAGGCGCATCGGAGGAATTTGCAGAAAAGGCAAAGGATATCCCGTTCAATGCGCCCTCGATGAAGTTCTATTGCAACGTGTACGGCAATGAGCTTACCGACTTCTCGGATATGCCGGCTTATCTTGCAAAGCATATCTGCTCACCCGTAAGATTTACCTCCGAGCTTGACGTTATCTCGAAGGACGGTTACGATACCTATATCGAGCTTGGTCCCGGAAAGGTGCTTACAGGACTTGTAAAGAAAACGCTTGACGGCGTTACCGCCGTAAACGTTGAAAACCCCGACACGCTTGAAAAGGCGGCAGCGCTCTGATGCTGTTTGAAAGTATAACGGCGCTTGATTTGTCGATACTGGATTTTATCCATAACACGCTGTCAAATTCTGTTATGGATTTAATAATGGTCTGCATTACCTACAGCATAGAGTACGGTGCAATTGCTATCCTTGTGTTCATCGTTATGATGTGCATAAAGAAGATGCGTAAAACGGGCTTTGCGGTTATGGGAGCAACGCTTTCGGTACTGCTGTTCGGCGAGCTTATATTAAAGCATATAGTCTGCCGCCCCCGACCGTTTGTTATAAACGGCGCAATAGAGCTTATAATCAAAGCGCCGTCCGGATTTTCGTTCCCGTCAAGCCATACCGCAACGTGCTTTGCAATGGCAACGGCAATATATCTGTTTCATAAGCGGCTCGGTATTATTGCATATATCTATGCGGCGCTGGTCGCATTTTCGAGGATGTACCTTTATGTGCACTATCCGTCGGACGTTATCGGCGGAATTGCGCTCGGTATAGGCTGTGGCATAGGCACTGTGGCACTGGTAAAGCTGATCTGTAAAAAGGTCGATAAGCGTAAAGAGCTTAAAGCGGAATTATCGGAACTATCTGAACAACCGGAACAAAAGGAGCAACTGCAATGACTGAAAATAAAGTAAATACGTTCGGTATACTGGGACACCCTCTCGGTCACACCCTCTCGCCTCAGATACACACAAGGCTTTTTGAAATATCGGGCGAACAGGCTGAGTATAAAATTCTTGACACTCCCCCAGAAAAGCTGACAGACAGTTTTGAATATTTCAAAAGTCTGACAGGCTTCAACATTACGATCCCCTATAAGATAGATATAATAAAGATGTGTGATACGCTTGACAATACAGCCAAGCGTTACAACAGCGTAAACTGTATAGCTAACGTAAACGGCGTTTCTACGGGATACAACACCGACTGCACAGGCTTTACAAAGGCTGTCGGCGCAATGGGTATGACCCTTACAAACAAAGTATTACTGCTCGGCTGCGGCGGCGTGGGCAGAATGATGGCTATCGAAGCTGTCCGTGAGGGCGGAGAGCTGACTATTGCAGTAAGAGATGCCGACATTCCCGTTGCAAAGGCTTTATGCGAAGAAATAAAGCGGAATTATAACCGTGCAAAGGTCGGATTTTGCCTGCTGAGCGAAGTGAAGGGCGATTTTGATCTTATGGTAAACGCTACTCCCGTAGGTATGTATCCGAATACAGACGCAAGCCCGCTTACCGAGGAAGCACTGGGCAGAATAACGCTGAACGGCTTCTTTGACGCTATATACAACCCCCGTGAAACAAAGCTGATGAAGATGGTTTCCGACAAGGGTGTAAAGAAGGTCAGCGGCGGAATGCAGATGCTTGTATGGCAGGCGGCTGTGGCTCATACTATATGGAGCGGCGCAGAATACACAGCAGAGCAGGTGCAGGCTATCTCGGACGAAATGATGAGGCTTGTGTAATGCGCCCCGTGTATCTATGCGGCTTTATGGGCTGTGGTAAAAGCCATATAGGAAGAATGCTCGCAAGAGAATGTACGGCTGTGTTCATCGACCTTGACAGATACATAGTCGATAATCAGAAAATGACTATCCCCGAAATATTCGCTCAGAAGGGCGAACCGTATTTCAGGGATCTTGAGGTGCAGTATATAAGAAACTTCAGAGGAAGAACGATTGTCGCCACGGGCGGCGGAGCAATACTTCGTGACGAAACGGCAGAGTTTGCAAGAGAACAGGGCGTTGTGATTTTTCTAAACGCAGGCTTTGACACCTGCTATAAACGTATAAAGAACGATACAAATCGTCCTCTTGTAGTGAACAATACGAAAGAACAGCTGAAAGCTATCTATGATACAAGACTTCCGATATACAGGAAGAACAGCACATACGAAGTGAACGCAAATACGTCCGACAAGATAATCACAAGCGAAATTGTGAAGCTCATAGAGCTTGATAATAAGGCACACAACAAGCTGAAAGGATAAATATGTACATTTATAATGCGACTGTCATAACTATGGCGGAGAAAAACCACGAAAACGGATTTATCCTTATAGAGAACGGTAAAATAAAGGCTGTCGGCGATATGTCGCAGTTAAAGGACTTTTCACCGTCCGACAGCGATATAGACGCAAAGGGCAAAACGGTATATCCCGGCTTTATAGACGCTCACACGCATATCGGTGCGTGGGAGGACGGGCTTGCGTTCGAGGGCGACGACGGAAACGAGGATACAGACCCCTCTACCCCGAACCTTCGTGCGATAGATATGATAAATCCGCTCGACCACTGCTTCGAAGAAGCGGCGCAGGCAGGCGTTACCTCGGTGGTATGCGGAATGGGAAGCGCAAACCCCATCGGCGGAACTTTTCTTGCTATGAAAACAGCGGGCTCAAAGAGGATAGACAAGAGGATAATCAAAAATCCCGTTGCGGTAAAATTTGCACTCGGAGAAAATCCCAAGAACGTATATAAGGATAAGGATACCGCTCCGGTCACCCGTATGGCTACTGCCGCCATAATCCGTGAACAGCTTTTC
Source organism: uncultured Oscillospiraceae bacterium (assembly GCA_900539195.1). GTDB lineage: Bacteria > Bacillota > Clostridia > Oscillospirales > Ruminococcaceae > Ruminiclostridium_E. Next base: position 28,554 of record UQBC01000030.1, on the reverse strand, counting down.
AAGGCAAGACGTTATCTTGACGATATGATAGACTATGAAAGCTCGGCCGGTACGGACGATGAGGGCGACCGCCCCGAATATGACGCAAAGTGCGAGGCGCTTATGCCGCTTTTAAAGCATGAGATACCCGCACATTTCCACGCCCACAGGGCAGACGATATATTCACGGCGATAAGGCTTGCCAAGGAGTTTGACATAGATTATGTCATCATCCACGCAACAGAGGGTCACCTTATAGCAGACGAGCTTCTTGAGGATAATGCACGGACGATAGTAGGACCTGTTATCAGCGAGCGCTGTAAGCCCGAGCTTCGTAATCATACGATAGAAACCGCAGGCGTACTGAACAAAGCAGGCGTGCCTATGTGTATATGCACCGATCACCCCGTTGTCCCCGAGCAGTATCTGCCGCTATCGGCAGGACTTGCGGTAAGAGGCGGTCTTAACAGAGATGAAGCGCTGAAAGCTATAACGATATACCCCGCACAGATAACGGGAATTGCCGACAGAGTCGGCAGTATTGAACCGGGCAAGGACGCAGATATAGTTATCTTTTCAGGCGATCCGTTATCCGTATGCGATACGCCCGACACAGTTATCATAAACGGCAAGGTAATATAAACGGAGGAAACATATATGCGTGAGATAAGCGTTGAGCTTGTTAAAAAGACAGTTGAAGAGCTTTGCGTAAAGGCAAATCTTTATCTGCCCGACGGAATGAAAGAGAAGATAAATTCATGTATCGGCTGTGAAAAAAGTCCGCTGTCAAAGCAGGTGCTGGGCGATATTGTAAGGAATATCGACTGTGCGAAGGAGCTTGAAGTGCCGATATGTCAGGATACGGGAATGGCTGTAATATTCCTTGAAGTCGGTCAGGACGTGCATTTCACGGGAGGAAATCTCACAGATGCAATAAACGAGGGCGTTGCAAGCGGATATGTGAACGGCAAGCTGCGTTTATCGGTAGTTGAAGATCCACTTGAGCGTAAGAACACAAACAACAATACCCCCGCCATAGTACATACGAGCATTGTACCGGGCGACAAGGTGCATATAATGGTAGCGCCGAAAGGCTTCGGCAGTGAGAATATGAGTGCGCTTAAAATGTTCACCCCCTCTGCGACAAGAGAGGATATAGTGAACTTTGTTGTTGAAACGGTATCAAAGGCAGGAAGCAATCCGTGTCCTCCTATAACGGTGGGTGTCGGTATCGGCGGCGACTTTGAACTGTCTGCCTTACTTGCGAAAAAGGCGCTTTGCAGGGATCTTAAAATAAGAAACCCCAAGCCGCTTTATGCGGATATGGAGAGCGAAATGCTCGAAAAGATAAACAAGCTCGGTATAGGTCCGCAGGGCTTCGGCGGTACAGTGACGGCGCTGTATGTCAATATAGAACAGCACCCGACGCATATTGCAGGACTTCCTGTTGCAGTCAATATAGGCTGTCACGTTACACGTCACGCAGAGGCTGAGCTGTAATGGGCAAGGGTAAGGTTATCGGTGCGGTAGCGGCGGCGGTTGCAGTTCCTGCGGCGGTGATTGTCGGGGCGATATACATTCTGCCGGCACTGGGCATATCGTCAAGCAACACGCTGTATTACTTCGGCAATGATTCTTCTGTCGCCGCAGACGGCACAATATCGCTCGGCAAGGAGGAAGTGCTTGGCTACAGCTCGAAATACTCCGACACTATGACGGGATATTTCAAGGCACAGCTTGACGAGAACGAAACATATATCTACAATGCGTTTATGTACGCAAGCGAAAATGGCTACAGTGATATATTCCTGCCCGAAGATGTATTTGATAACGGCAGTTACGACAGGCTGCAGGAGCTTGAATATGTTATAACCTTTTTAAGCTGTGACAGCCCGTTTGTTGCACATAATTACACGACAAACAGCAAGCTGACCGGAAACGTTGAACAATTCGCAGGAAAAAGCTATCATCATATACAGCTTGAAACGCTCGGAGCGGAATATACTTCCCGCCGTGAAGCGGCTTACGAAAAGGCAAAATCGGTAGTAGCGTCAATTCCGTCCGACTGCGACACAGATAAGCAGAAGGCACAATATCTTTATAATTATGTTGCGGAGAACTCGGTATATGTTACTGACGGCTACAGCACAAGAAATGTTCCGATAGCCGATCTGCTTATTGACGGCAAGGCGATATGTGACGGATATGCGGATACGGTCACTATGCTCTTCAATATGGCGGGTATAGAAACAGCTTCGGCAAACGGCGTGAACACCGAAAAAAATCAGGGGCACACCGTAAATTTTGCAAAGCTGGACGGCGAATATTACTATTTTGACGCAAGCGCAGACAGTATCGCAAACGAAAAGGGGTTCAAGCCTGCTTTCTGTTTCGGTATGTCGTGGGAGGAGGTTTGCGACAGCTTTACATTTGCCGATGAATTTGCAAACAGATGTCCGAAAGCAGAAAAAAGCCTGCTGTCTGACAGCATAGACATAGTTATAAGCGACAATTCCGAAGAAACTGTCAAGAAGGCGGCAGAGCTTCTGGAGTCGGGCGGAGAAACGGGCATAATCGCAAAGTTTGACGAAAGTATAACCGATGAAGAACGTAAAAGTATAACAAACGATACAGCGGAAAAAGTCGGAGAACCGCTTGCGTCCTTAGCAGCGGCAAACGGGCTGTACGGCATAAAAATCTATAAGGAATGATTTTTCGATGGAACTGAATATTGTACTTGTCGAACCGCAGATACCGCAGAACACGGGCAATATAGCCCGTACCTGTGCGGTTACGGGGGCAAGACTGCATATAGTAAAGCCTATGGGCTTTCAGATAGACGATAAAAAGCTGAAGCACGCAGGGCTTGACTACTGGCATTATCTTGATATAACCTATTATGACGGGCTTGACGATTTCTTTGATAGAAATAAGGACGGTGAATTCTTCTACTTCACCACAAAAGGCAGAAATACTTACTGCGACGCAGAGTATAAAGATAAAACTTATATAGTGTTCGGCAGAGAGGACAAGGGGCTTCCCGAGGAGCTGTTATTTCACAATAAACAGCACTGCGTAAGGATACCTATGGGCAGTAATATGCGAAGTCTTAATCTTTCCAACAGTGTGGCGATAGGTGCATATGAAGTCCTGCGGCAATGGGGCTTTCCCGAGCTTCAGAACTATGGTTCGCTTACAAAATTCGACTGGAGCAATGCCGAATAAACACGATATTAAAAGAATGACCGAAAGGAAACGAAACGATGAAAGTAAAACTTATCACCGACAGCGCAAGCGATATTACCCCCGAGGACGAAAAGAAGTATGACATTGATGTTATGCCGTTTGAGATAACACTCGGCAATGAAAGTCTGAGAGAGCGTGTTGACTTTACAGCACCCGAATTTCTTGAGATGATAGACAAGTCGGAATTTCTCCCCAAGACCGCACAGATAACATCAATGCGCTTTGAAGAGAAGTTCGAGCATTATTTCAACGAGGGCTATGACGCTCTTATTGTGGTGCTTATAAACTCGACAGGCTCAAAGACATACGAGAACGCACTTCTTGCAAAGAAAAATCTGCTTGAAGAACACCCCGAAATGGCAAAGATGCGTATAGAAATACTCGACAGTCACTGCTACTCTCTCGGCTACGGCTACCCTGTTGTAGAGTCTGCAAAGAAGCTTATTGCGGGACAGAGCGTTGACAATGTAGTAGCATATCTTACCGATATGTTCAACAATTGTGAAATTTACATAATCGGCTTCAATCTGCGCCATATGAAGAAGTCGGGAAGAATAAACGCCGCAGCCGCTTTCTTAGGCGAGCTTATGGGGCTTAAACCGCTCATTTCGCTTATAGACGGCGAAAGCGAGGTAGTAAAAAAGAGCCGTGGCGAAAAGAATGCAATAACAGACGCAGTTCAGTATATTTCAGGCAGAGCTATCCCCGAAACTCCGTGGGAGATACTGCGTACAAGCGTTACAGGTCTTGAAGACGATTTCATAAAGCAGTACAGCGCAAAGGTCGGCAGACCTCCTGAAATGCAGAGTATAGCCGGTGCGGCTGTTGCCAGCAACACAGGTCCCTATATAATAGGCGTTATTATAAGAGGTAACGCAAGAAGATAACAGATATTTAGCATCTCAGACCGGAGCGGGTATTATAAATGCCTGCTCCGGTTTTGTTTTTGCAATTACGGAAGAGCAAAACGGTATTAAGTTATACCCGGCGGGAGCAAGACTGCTTGTTTTTCGCTTGGTTGTGCGGGTTTGCGAGCAAAAGAAAAATATTTAAAAATTTTTTAAAAAACCTATTGACAAAACCTATAAGTTTAGTGTATAATACAAACATACCAAACAGATAGGTTTTGAGAACAAATAAAAACCTTCGACTGTGAACAAAAGAAAGGAGGCACATTTGATGAGTATCATCGTAAGAGCCTTAAGGAACAACTTCAGAAACGGACGAATGTGCCGCTGTATAGCATAACGTAAACCGTGCTTAAAGCACACCATTAAGAACAAAACAAAAATAAGAATTTGACAGGCTATAAGCCGATGAAAAGAAAGAGGTATTACAATGAGCTATACATACGATAACAACTACAGATTTGAGACAATCCAGCTTCACGCAGGTCAGGAAACTCCCGACCCCGCATCAGACGCAAGAGCAGTTCCGATATATCAGACAACATCATACGTTTTCAAGAACAGCGCACACGCTGCCGCACGTTTCGGTCTTGCTGACGCAGGCAATATCTACGGCAGACTTACAAACTCAACACAGGGCGCTTTTGAAACAAGAATTGCCGCTCTTGAGGGCGGTGTTGCCGCACTCGCTACAGCGTCGGGCGCAGCCGCTATAACATACGCTATTCAGGCACTCGCTTACGCAGGCGAGCATATCGTAGCGCAAAAGACGATCTACGGCGGCAGCTACAACCTGCTTGCACATACGCTTCCCCAGTATGGCATCAGCACTACATTCGTAGACGCTCATAACCTTGAAGAAGTCGAAAACGCTATTCAGGATAATACAAAGGCTATCTACCTTGAAACGCTCGGCAACCCCAACAGCGATATCCCCGACATTGACGCTATCGCAGAGATAGCTCACAAGCACGGACTTCCGCTTGTAATAGACAATACATTCGGTACTCCTTACCTTATCCGTCCTATTGAGCACGGCGCAGACGTTGTTGTACACTCGGCTACAAAGTTCATCGGCGGTCACGGAACAACGCTCGGCGGCATCATTGTTGATTCCGGCAAGTTCGACTGGAAGAAGAGCGGTAAGTACGCTCCCATTGCAGAGCCTAACCCCAGCTATCACGGCGTATCCTTTGTAGACGCTGTAGGTCCTGCCGCATTCGTTACATATATAAGAGCAATTCTTCTGCGTGACACAGGCGCTACAATTTCACCGTTCAACGCATTCCTGCTCTTACAGGGCACAGAAACACTCTCATTAAGACTTGACCGTCATGTTGAGAATACAAAGAAGGTAGTAGAATTCCTTGCTAATCACCCCAAGGTTGAAAAGGTAAACCATCCTTCTCTGCCCGACCATCCCGATCACGCACTGTATACAAAATACTTCCCCAACGGCGGTGCGTCTATCTTCACATTCAACATCAAGGGCGGACAGGAAGAAGCTCACAAGTTCATTGACAGCTTACAGATATTCTCTCTGCTTGCAAACGTTGCAGATGTAAAGAGCCTTGTGATTCACCCCGCTACAACAACTCACTCACAGCTGACAGATGAGGAGCTTGCAGACCAGGGTATAGGCAGAAATACCATCCGTCTTTCAATCGGTACAGAGCATATCGACGACATCATCGCAGATCTCTCTCAGGCGTTTGATAAAGTCTAAGGCGGCGTGCCGCCGCTCCCAATTCCGCCTTTGATACAGTTTCTGCTATGCTAAGCATGGCGAAACGGCGGGATTAAAGAAACCATGATTTATCAAGATTAATTATGATTTGAAAGAATCGTTCCTCCCTAAAGTAAACTTTCAATTCAGTTAAAGCGGCATATTGCCACCGCCGGTAACGCAACTTACGCAATCTGCCAACCGTTAGAACGGCGAATTTGAAGCGGGTCACACCCGCAACAGCGGAATTTAAAACGATTAATTATGATTTGAAAGAATCGTTCCTCCCTAAATTAAACTTTCAATTCAGTAAAAACAGTCACAGCCATAAATTATGTGTGATATTCCGAATAACGAGCCGACAGTTAAAATGCTGTCGGCTTTCGTTGATATTCAGAAAGGATCAAAATGAACAATAAGGCAGTAATCGCAATGAGCGGCGGCGTTGATTCAAGCGTGGCGGCTTACCTTATGAAACAACGTGGATTTGACTGCATCGGCGTTACGATGAAATTATTCGCAAACGAGGATATAGGCATTTCAAGAGAGCATAGCTGTTGTTCGCTTGACGATGTAGAGGACGCAAGGAGCGTTGCTTACTCGCTTGATATGCCGTATTACGTTTTCAATTTCTCCGACAGATTTGAAACCGATGTGATTGACCGCTTCGTACACGCATACGAGAACGGCATAACTCCGAATCCCTGCATAGACTGCAACAGGTATCTCAAGTTCGACAAGCTGTATATGAGAGCAAAAGAGCTTGACCGTGACTATGTGGTAACAGGTCATTATGCAAGGGTAGAAAAGGACGAAAACGGCAGATTTCTGCTGAAAAAAGCGCTCGATGATACCAAAGACCAGAGCTATGTTCTCTACTGTCTTACACAGGAGCAATTAAGCCACACGATATTTCCGCTCGGTGAGATGAGAAAATCGCAGGCGAGAGAGATTGCCGAATCGCAGGTATTTATAAATGCCCGTAAAGCCGACAGCCAGGATATATGCTTTGTACAAAACGGCAGCTACGCCGACTTTATAGAGCAGTACACAGGCAAGAATTACCCGGACGGCGATTTTCTTGACAAAGACGGAAACATTATCGGCAGGCACAAGGGCGTTATCCGCTATACCGTAGGTCAGCGCAAGGGTCTTGGCATTTCCGCTCCCGAACCGCTTTATGTAAAGGCAGTAAACCATGTAAGCAACACCGTGACACTGTCATATAACGACGGGCTGTACAGCAGTGTTGTAAAGGCAGGAGATATAAACCTTATATCTGTTCCAGAAATAAAGGGCGAGATGCGTGTAAAGGCTAAAGTCCGCTACCGCCACACAGAGCAGTGGGCGACCGTAACGCAAAACGGCGATACAATAACGGCGGTTTTCGATGAGCCGCAAAGGGCTGTCACCTGCGGTCAGGCACTGGTGCTGTATGACGGGGATATAGTGGTCGGCGGGGGAACTATAATTGAGGTGGAATAAGTATTTCTATTAAAAATTCAGCTTCAATTAAATAACGCAATGAAAAGATGTACGGCACGCTGAGAAAACTGATGCTGAGATGGAAATAAACGAATATTAACGAAAACGGTCTGAGAATTACATATTCTCAGATCGTTTATTTTATAAATCGTAATAATAGCTAAAATTGTGTAAAGAGATTCGGCAAAAATGTATATTGCATAATGCTAATAAATATCATATAATAATAGTAAGGAAATGTATTCCTGTATTAAAAGGAGGTATTTTATTATGAAAAAAAGGACAAAGATCATAACAGCATCCGTATCAGCCGCAGTAATTTGTTGCGTATCGGTATTTTCAGCGGCAATGTTCACATCAGCAAGCAGTGTTTCTGAAGAAGAAAGAGACAGAATTGAACTGCAGGAGCTTCAGAAAAAGACTAATGCCCCCGATGAACTCAAGCACGGAAAATATTATTACGGCGGTGATAAATCCTCGGATTTCTGGATAGAGGTAAGCGACAACTATACAATCGAGTATAAATCGTCAGATATGATGAAAGCGACAGAAATGATATGCGCACAATCTTATGAGGTAGGCTCGGAAACATATAAAAGTGCAATTGAAGGCGGATATGAATTTTTCACGGAGGGAAAAAGACCATATGCGATAAACAGTGTAGATATGGGATCATTTATAAACGTATTTGTCTTTATAGGAGGAGTAGAACCGGGTTCAAATTATGAGAAGCACACCGGTCCCGGCGTGGATTATATTGATGAAAATACTCTTGACGGCGGTTATGATGAAAACTTTATCTATGTCGAAGAATGAAGAAAAATAAAATAACAAATTTACAGGAGGTATAAAAAAGATGCGAGAGCAGCATTTTCGCCGGATTATTGCACTGTTATGTGCTTTAGCACTATCTTTATCTTCAATGATTATATCTGTTTCAGCCAAAATAGTATAGCAAAAACGGTCTGAGAATTTGTGCTTCTCAGACCGTTTAATGTTTCCTAAAAATAAATCTGCATTAACGTCAATAGGGTGCGCTGTAAGCGCCCGCCGGTAACGTAACTGTCGCCAACCGCCAACCGTCAGAACGGCGAATTTGAAGCGGGTCACACCCGCAACGGCGAAAAGTCAGCGGCGACCCGCCGCAACGGCGAATTTGAAGCGGCTCACAGCCGCCCGCCCGCTTAGTAGTTGCTGTTGAAGGTTCTGCCCTTTCCGCCGAGCTTTACACTGCTGTAGTAGTCGATCTTCTTCTTGTCGACCTTGAGTGATTCAAGCTCTGCCTTTACGTCTTCATAGTTCTGACGGACTACCGCCGTAACCTTTTTATCTTTTGCTTCGATCTCATTCTTTATGTCGTGGAGATGACGCATCTTGGATTGTAACTGCCTTAATTCATATGAAAGACTGTCTGTAACGGGCTTGTTGTTCAGTATATTGCGGATAAGCTCACGCTCGGCAGGAACCTGTGCGTTTGCCGTATCCATTATAGATTGCTTTACCTGATGCATTTTATCCATAAGCTCATTACGGGATAAAAGCACCTGCTGAATGACCTCGAGATCGCTTGTAACCATGCGGTCGGTGCGTCTGTCATACTCGGTCATAAGCTCCGTCAGCTCGTCCATGAGCGAAAGCAGTGTTTGTGCATCTGCCTTTTTCATTATATCGGATTCCTTTCCGGTGGGGGTTAAGCACCGTGTAGATTAAGCCTGCGCCTGCATTGCGGCAGTTGCCGCCTTTTCCTGCGCTTCCATCTGTTCTCTGCTCATACTGTTGATCTCGGCAAATGCTTCACGCAGTTCGGCTATCATAGGCAGAAGTGCATCTACCTTGGCTTTATCCTTTTTAATGTTTGCCTCAACTATCTCACGGTTGAAATATTCATACAGCGAGTCGAGATTTTTGGAAACGGGTATTTTCATATCAAGGCAGGAACGCAGAGCGTTTATTACGTCCTGCGCCTTTATAAGAGCCTTGTTTGTTTCCTCATAATTCTTGAGCGGAATATAGTAGGACGCTCTGTTGAGCTGACGTTCCGCCTCCATGTACAGCTTTACCACAACATCGCCGGGGGTGAGAGTGGTAACTGACTGTTTTTTATATGCAGAAAATGCGTTATTCATAGTTTATTCCTTACGCCTGATATCGGTGAGCAGTGTTTTATCAGAACTGCATCAGCTGCTGAATGTAGCTGGTCTGGCTGTTGAGCGAGCCCATCATTGTTTCAAGATTAGAGAACTGCTTCCAGTATCTGTCCTGCTGCTTCTCATATCTTGTTTCAAGTGACGAGATAAGCGTTGAAATGCTCTTCAACTGGTCATATATAGAGTTGTCGGTAGCTGATGTACCTGTCTTTGTACCTGCAAGCTGTACAAGAGTACCCTTGTCTTTTCTTGCACCGGTCGTCTTTACTGCGCCTGTAAGCACATCGTCAAGCTTATGCATTATGCCTGTCTTTACGGTGTTGCCGTTTTCATCGACCGTTGTACCTGCGAACAGGTCTGCTATCTGGTCGGCATACTGATCAAATGCTGCCTCAAGCTTTGTTTCATCAAGCTCGAGCTTGCCGTGGTCGCCCCAGTCGTCGCTTGTCGTAATGCCCATGCTGAACAGGCTGAATGTCTGTCCGTCCGCTGTCTTTACCGTTGAATAAAGAACGGAACGCATCTTCTGCATTACTGTCGATACTGTGCTGTCGTTGTAAAGCAGACCTTCCTTAGCCTTTTCTTCCCACTTCTCCTGCTGTTTTTCGGATAAGTCCATATCCTCGATATCATCATCTGTAAGAGCATAGTAGTCGGAGTTCGGCTTCTGGTCAAGCTGACCGTAAACCTCTTCTATGAGCTTGTTATAGTCTTCGACGAATGACTTTATAGCGTCTATCGCACTGCTGTTGTCCTTCTTTACCTCGTAAGAGAACTCTGCGCCCTGTGCGGCGGATGTGAAGGTCATTGTCGTGCCGTCGGCTGTGAAGCTGTTTGACGAGGTTTCTATTGTTTCGCCGTTTACTTCAAGCTGCAGGTTGCGTCCCTGCGTCAGCGTACCCGATGTAAGACCGAGTGTGCTGAGAAGCTCTGCGCCCGCGCTTCCGTTTTCTGCGGAGAATTCAATTGATGCGGCTGTGCCGTAGCCCGATGAGCTGAGGGCAAAGCTGTTTGTAAGCGTGCTGAACGTCATGGTTGCGCCGGCGTTCTTGCTGGCGTTAATTTCGCTCATCATCTTTGCTACCGTGTAGTCGGATGTGAATGTGAACTTCGTGCCGTTTATAGTGAAGGTCGCACTGTCCTCAACACCTAAATCCTTAAGCGTTGTGGCAGTTGTTACCTGTGCCGTTGTCGTTCTGGCTGTAGACGCACCGAATGTGTTCTGCGTTGCGGGGTCTGCGGCTACCGAGAGCTTTTCGCCGTTTGCGGCTGTTACGGTGCCGTTTTCGTCTATGTTAAGACCGGTTCCGTCCGACAGCTTTACCTTGCCTATGGCCTTGTTCAGCTCGTGCTTGTTTGCATAAGCGGCAAGATCCTCGTTGGACAGCTTGAAATCATCGGCATTAAGCGTATCCTTATATGCGGAAAGCTCGTCATAATCCTTGTCAAACTGCGCTCTGAATGCGGTTTCGTCAAAGTCCTTTGCGTACTGCTCGTCAAACGCTGTCTTGAAAGCGTTCTCGTCAAATTCAGCCTGCGTTTTTTTCCAGTCCTCAAAGCTTGTGCCTTCTGCTATAGAGCCGTCTGCTATACCGCTATCATAGTTGGTCTTAAGCTCTTTATCATACTCGGCTATGGCTTTTGTCTTTTCGCTTTCAAACTTTTTGTCGTAAGCCGCCTGCTTTGCCTTATCGTAAGCCTGCGCCTTCAATGCGTCAAAATCTACAGAGCCGTCTGCCTTTGCCGCATTATACAGTTTTTCAGCCTGCTCGTCAAAATAAAGGCTCTGGAATTCTTCCCTTTTCTGAGCGCCGAGCGTTGTGCTGTCTGTCTGATTGAAATAATCGGCTGTATAGCTGTCAAATGAAACGCTTACTGTTTCGTCACCGACGGTTATATTGAATTTGTTTGTGCCTGCGCTAACGTTTGTGTTTAAATCAAACGTGAAGTTGCCGTACATATTCGCAACACCGGTAAGCGACATTGACTGTCTGTCGGAGGATATAATCTTACCGCTGTCGTTTACATAAACAAGACCCTGACCGCTTGTGTTCGAAGAACCGTATGCGTCTTTGAGCTGGCTGTTTATCTGCGAGCGTACACTGTCGGCGCTGCCGCCGTTGAAGTTTATAACAGTTGACTTTGTGCCTACCGTTATATTGAACGAATAGTTCTGTGAAGCGTCACTGTACTGTGATAAGTTAAGCGAGCTTGCGTCCATTGCACTGCCCTGATATTTTGCCTGTGTGGCGGTCTGGAGTACCTTTACATTATATGTACCCGGAACTGCGTTTGTATTGGAACGGACCGATACGCCTGCGGGTGTGCCTTCTTTTAATACACCGTCTGAGTTTATTGTCGAAACCGTAGCGGAGTATTTTGTAAAAGCTGTCTTGCTTTTGAGGTTTACCTTGGAATTGAGCATATCAAGATATTTGTTCTGGAAGTCTGTGAGCTTTGTTGTTATGCCCTGATACGCTTCCTGTTTCCATTTGAGCGTTATCGCCTTACGGTTCTGTTTTGTGATTTTCAGCTTTGTAGCCGCTGTCATAGCGTTTACGATAGATTCGGTATCAAGACCTGAGTTCATACCGCTGAATCTTAAGACGCTGCTGCTGTTTGTTGTTGCCATATCTTATCTCTTCCTTTCAGTCTTTTTTCATACCGAGCAGGGCTTCCATAGCCGCCTTGGGCAGTGCCTGCGATGATTCTTTATTCATATCCTGCGCATCTCTCAGCTCATTGCGGATTATCTTCACATCCTTCGGTGCGGAGATTCCTATCTTGACTCTGTCCTTGCCTATTTCAAGGACGGTTATCTCAATGTTGTCGGATATTGTAAGACTTTCGTCTGTTTTTCGTGTTACTACAAGCATTACTTTGCCCCCTTATCCACATATATCGGCAGACGTATCTCATATTTTTCGGGGAGTATGACCTGTGCAGCGAGATTCTCGTCTGAGTTTATAACTATGGGGCATTTCATATTCACCGTAGTCTTTTTGTAGTCCTCCGGTACGACTGCTATGGATAAGCATCTGACGTTTGAGCTGTCGTTTATCTTCAGCAGTTTCTTTTCGGAGCTGTTAAGCGTTATCTTATATGCTCCGTCTATTATAGCCGGGTCGAAAACGATAAAACACGGCGTAACATCTTCGGTAGACTGTAGCCACATAGGGTACACGCCATCTCCGAGTGGGCTGAGCAGGGCAAACTGCCTGCATTCTTCAAATGCAAAAAGCCCGGACGGGAAGTTGAATATCTTGCTGTCGTCTACATTTACTTTGCCGAAATCTCTGGTCATTATCTCCATTGATCTTTACCGTTTCCTTTCAGATTTCTGATTTATCAGCCCTTGGTGTTGAGCTTTTTGGGCGCAACGTAAGCCGGATTTGCACTCGGCGGAACGTATATAGGCTCGCCCACATATTCTATTTCAACTCTGGGATGTTCTTTTACTATAAATTCTATATTGCCGGGAACAAACTCGACAACGGAGGAATTTATGTTCTCCCAGTCGATATTTATATCGGTAGGAGTGTAGTTTATGCTGAGCGTACCCTTATCAAAGGATACGTCCGCTCCGCCCTTAGGCAGAAAATCTATTGCCGTTTCTATAGTTGCGCCTGCACGCATCTGCTGTGCGGCAATCTCCGACGGCGAAACACCTCTTGCAAGCTGGTCGCCCTCGTTTACTATTCTTGCTACTCCCTGATAGGCTATCTTGAAACCTCTGTCGGCTTCCCTCTGATTGAAGTCGGAGGCATTGTATTCGCCGTAGCCCATGCTTGAACGTGCCGCATAAGTATCTATGTTTATCTTTGCAGGTCTGCTCTCCATCTTATAGCCGCCGGGTGTGCGGTTTATGTCGATCTTGAGCGGCTCCTTGTCCTCCGGTGCCTTGAGCGTGCCGTTTGTGACATTTACCTCGATGCTTATCGGTATGCTCGTAATCTTAAGCAAATTCGGATTCATTGTATCTTCCTCCCCATTTTAATTTTTCGCTCCTCCCATAAAGAGCGACAGCTTATGAAATAAACTGGAATATGCTCATCGGAATTACCGATGAAGCCAACTGGAGTGAAACGTTGTAAATTGCTTCAAGCGTTTTCCAGTTGGTTGTTTCCGCACCCATATCAGTGCCTTCAAGGTTGTTCTGCTGTTCAAGCAGAGTTTCCATATTGTTTGTGAGACGGTTTGTGTTATATTCGATATATTCCTGCTTGTTACCTATGTCGGCGTGAGCAACGCTGACGCTTGTCTGAGCTGCTCTCAGCTTGTCGATATAGTCCATAGCCTTTATTTTATCGCCTTCTCTTACTGCCTGTGCGGCATCAAGGGTTATCTGGATTATATTCTTGGAGTCGCCTTCATCATCCTTGCCGCAGCCTGTTATCTTTGCGCCGTTGAAGGTTACGGGAAGTGCCGACTGAGGATCTACCCTGCCTGTTGCGGGGTCTATCACCATTCCTGTACCGATGTCGGTAAAGCTCGACTCAGAGTAGGGAAATTTATCGGGATCGTCAATGGAGTTTATATCAACTCCGTTGTAGGTGATAGTCTTTTTGCCGCCGACGTTTTCAATCTTGAATATGGTGGTGTCATTGTTTACACCGCCAAAAATTCTTCTTTCGGCTATATCGGTGTTGAAAAGTCTTACTATCTCGTCTGCGAAAGTTTCAACAGTCTGGGCGAGTATTTCCTCGTCCTCATCGTGCTGAGTACCGTTTGCGGCGTATGTAACCTTTTCGATTATATTGTCGAGAATGTCGTTTACGTTCATCAGAACGCTGTCTGCGCCGTTATATATCTGCTCGGCGGTTTCAAGGTTGCCCAGATAATCGTTTGTATTTGAAATAGCCTTCCTTGTTCTCAGCGCTTTTGCGGCGCTTATCGGATCCTCGCTCGCTCTGTTGTATCTCTTTTTCGAATTTATCTTTCGCTCGGAGGCGTTCTTTCTTTCGAGAGCGGCATTAAGCTGTGACATATAGCGTCTGTTGGTCATGCTCTGTGTTATTCTCATGTTAATCTATCCTTTCCGCTTATCTGCCGACAAGTCCCATTTTTTCTATTATAGTATCAAGCGCCTCGTCGAGCGTTGTGAGCATTCTTGAAGAAGCGTTGAACCACTTGGAATAGTTCAGCATATTAACGCCCTCCTCCGTTTCGGAAACGCCCATTATCGCATCTCTGCTGTCAAGTAATGAGGTTGCCGTATCGGTATACATATCGCACTGCTTTTCGGCAAATTCGATATTCTGTGCAAGGCGGTTGTTGAGGAAGAGAATGAAGTCATAGCTTGAGCCTTCATAGTCGCCCTTGCCTATCTGAACGCTGTCATCCATACCGAGAAGCAGCTTGTTTACCGCATTGCCGTCAAGGTTTACGGGATAATCGTAAGTACCTGTCTTTTCGTTGTATATCTTCGCTATCATCGTAGCGTCCTTAAGCCACGCATCCGATATTCTTATGTTTCCTGCGTTTATCGGTGAGCCGTCCGCACTTGTGAACATAAGTCTGTCGTCGGACTCGTTGCCGCCGTTGAGCTTGTTCATAAGCCCTGCGAACTGCTTTGCGAATTCGTCCACTGCCGACTGATAATATTTTATACCGTAGTCGGTGGTCTGCTTGCCCGATGCGTATGCGCCGTTACCGTTTATCATATCGGTGTATGCCTTTATCGAGCCGCTTTCAAGCACCATATCGTTGCCGTCGGTCAGCTTCAGCACAACTGCGCCGTTTTCCTCGTACTTTGCGTTGTATGCGTCAAAATCCTTGCCGGTAACAAAAAGGTTGCTCTTTTTGCCGTCTATAATCGTAAGACCGCCCATTGTAATCTTTACCGAGCCGTCAAAGTTATCGTCAACGTGAATATCGCCGAACTCGCTGAGCTGGTCGATAAGATTGTTCCTTGCGTCAAGCATTTCGTTGGGACCGTATCCGCCTGTAACGGATAAGCCGTTGTATATAAGGTCTGCGCCTGTTATCGCATATTCGTTTACTATCTGCTTGTTATATTCGACTATCTCCTCAATTATACGGTTTGCGTCCTCAAGCGTTGAGTGCAGATCATATAAGGTCTGATTTTCAAGGTTCTTAAGATCCATACTCTGCTGAGTGAACAGCTTGCATATATTGTATGCCTGGTTTCTTACAACGCTTGCAAGCTCCTCTCTGTCGGCACTGTCCTCCGCATATTTGCGCAGAGCGGATTTGAACTGGTCGAACTGATATGCCATACCGACATTCTCGTATGTATCGGAGAAGTTCGTCAGCGCCGTTTCGATCTCGCTCATTATAGATGCCTGCTGATTGTATTCCGCAACATAACAGCTGTTGTCCCTGTAACGCTTGTCAAGATAATCATCTCTGGTCTGACTTACGCCGCTTGCAAATACGCCCTGGCTCGAAAGTCCCAGACGGGCGAGCTTTGTGGTGTATACCCCGCTCATGTTCATATAGCTGGAATATACGTCAAGGCGCTGTCTTGTATAGCCTACTGTGTCACGGTTCGACAGGTTGTTGCCGGTTACATCGAGCGCCTTCTGCGCCATCTGTACCGATCTTTTCTGGATCTCTAATCCTAAAAATGAAGCTCTCATTTATCCTCCGAAATTATATGTTACCGAGAAAACCCTTCGGCGCTGAGGTGTGCTTTATCTTAGCACCGTAGCCGTTATAGGTTTCTGTGAGTGTCATCCCTGTCTTCCGCATCAGTTCCTCCTGAACTGACAGTTTCTTTTCTACCGTTTCAACGATAATGTTGTTTAACTGCTTTATCCTTGCCACATATCCGGTAAGCTCGTCATAAAGCAGAGTAAGTTTTGATTTTCTTTCGTCGGGGGCGGCTTCTATAAGCTGTCTTGCTTTTATTTCACCGAGTCCAAGCTCCTCAAAAAGAGCCGACCTTGCGTTTTCTTCCGACTGTATCTTCATAACCAGTGCCTGTTCGTCCTCAACAGAATCGAGCAGCCAGAGCAGATCGTCCGCCATGACCTTCGCCTGCTTTTCGGTAAGGAATGCTACCATATCACGATATGCACTGTTGTATTTTTCAAGAAATCCGATAATTCTATCGGCTGTTTCTATAGTCATCGGTACCGTTCCTTTCTGCCGTGTTCATCAGAACATCAGTATCGAGTCTGCGATCATCTCGGGGCTTACATCATAGCTGCCGCTAGCAACACTGTCTGTAAGCGCCTCAATACGCTCTGCCGACGCATTTTCGTTTACCGCTGCGGCAAGGTCAGCCTTTGCAGCCTCTACACTGCGTGCAAAATTGAACTCTATCTTGTCTGTCTTCTTCTCTGCGGGAGCAACCTTTGTTTTACCGCTGTTCAGTTTCATCTTGCTGTAGACATTTACAATACCGCTGATATTCTTTATTTCCATTTATTTTCAGCTCCCTTCGGGCAAACTTTGCCTATAAAATTCTTCTACATATATTCTATCGGCAGATTTGTGTTAAAGTTTATTTTTATGGGGGATTTTATATGAAAAATTGCAGATTTTTTATGTGCGGATAAAAAGGCAGACAAAACAGTTATATAAAATGAAAACCCCGTTATCCGAAGATAACGGGGTCATAAATTCGAACATTGTCCTTCTTAACCACCGAGTGTGGTTAGTATCGAATCTATCAGGTAATTAAATTACTTGTTCTTCTTCTTTAAAACGATACCGCTTACTGTGAGAGCGCCTGCAGCGAGAGCTACGGGAACTACTGTAAGTACAACACCTGTGTTTGTGTTGCCTGATGAAGCACCGGGAGTAACTGTCTCTGACTTACCGATGTCACCTGCTGCGAAAGCTGCTGTTGAGCAAGCTGCTACCATTGCGATAGATGCTACTGTTGCTAAAATCTTTTTCATTTCTTTGTCCTCCATGTATTCTGTGCTTGTTAAGCACGTTTTAGTTTTTTCAATTATGCAGTCACGAGGTTTTCTCGAAAAGTTTCAAGTTTTTTTAAAAATTCAAAAGTTTTTTTGAATATCTCTTTATCAACTGCTTACATTTCGGTAGTCGGCGGCAGGGGCGAAAAAGTTTCAGAAATTTTAAAAAAATTTTAAAAAGTTTTTGAAAAGTGAGGTAAAGCGAGTGTTTATGCGGGTTTACGAGATGTAAAAAATACGGCTGTCTTGTGAAACAGCCGTATTTCAGCTTGTAGAAAAAGTTAGTTTTTTATAAAAATAGAGCAAATTCTCAATCCCTATCCCCTTTAGGACACTCTGATGGCTTTGCCTCCTGCAAAGCTCGGTGTGTCCTTGTTTCGGCATCCTTGCCGAAAACCCCTTTCCCCCGGAAAGGGGCTATTTTTGCAGCTAAGAACGGTCGTAAGCCCGTCAAGCACCCTTTCCCCCGGAAAGGGGCTATTTTGCTGGGGCTACCGCCCCTAGTCCAAGCAAGGATGCTTGCAGTCAGCCGCACAAAGCCACTGCACGATGCAGTGGCACAAATGGCTGACGACCTGTACGGGGGCTTCGCCCCTGCGACCCCCATTTTTAAATAAGCAAGAGGTTTTTCGACAGTCTGAAATACGGCTGTCTTGTGAAACAGCCGTATTTTATAAAGATTCTTATCGAAAAATCAGCGCTTTTTTGCAACTCTCTTAGCCTTCGAAATGCAATTTACGGGGCAGACGGTAGCGCAGAGATGACAGCCTACGCACTTTGAGCCGAGGAAAACAGGCTTTCTTGCTTCAGCGTCAAAGTCGAGAGCCTGATGTCCTGCGTCATAGCAGGCAATGTAGCATCTGCCGCAGCCGATACACTTGTTTTTGTCGAAAATAGGATATGTAACGGTGTCACGGTCAAGACTGCCGGCATCGGTCATATTCTTATTTGCAAGACCGACTACCTCCGACACACTGCTGTAGCCTGCGGCGGTGAGCCAGCGAGATAACCCGTCAAGCATATCGTCTATTATTCTGTAGCCGTACTGCATTACAGAAGTTGTCACCTGCAGGTTTGTACAGCCCATAAGGATAAACTCCAGACCGTCACGCCACGTTTCTATGCCGCCCATACCGCTGATCTCGACATTTTCAAGCGTTTCGTTTCTTTTCATATCCGAGATGAAACGCAGAGCGATAGGCTTTACCGCCTTGCCCGAATATCCGCCGACAGCGGACTTGCCGTTAATGTCGGGGGTCGGAACGAAGCTGTCAAGATCGACGTTTGTGATACTCTTTACGGTGTTTATTGCCGCAATGCCGTCCGCACCTGCGTTTACAGCCGCAATAGCCGGTATTTCCATATTGGTTATATTGGGCGTCATTTTTGCAAGCACGGGGAGTTTTGTGCCACGTCTTACTGCGGCGGTATACTTTGCGACAAGCTCAGGATTTGTACCCACGTCACTGCCCATACTGTGACTTGTCATCTGCGGGCAGGAGAAGTTGCACTCTATCATATCGACGCCGGCTTCCTCAGACAGTCTTGCAAGCGCTGTCCACTCGTCCTCGCTTTCGCCCATTATGGAGGATACGATTATCTTTGTGGGATAGTTTTCCTTCAGCTTTTTGAGTATAGCAAGGTTTTCTTCAAGAGGGTGGTCGGAGATCTGTTCAAGGTTCTTGAAGCCTATATAGGGTGTCGTTTCCTTGTTCAGAATATCGAAACGGGGAGATACCTCGTTCATCTTTGCAAAGCCTATCGTCTTGTATACGATACCTGCCCAGCCCATATCGAGCGCCTTTGCACACATATCGTAGCCGCTTGCTACCACAGATGAGGATAAGAAGAACGGGTTTTCGCACTTAAGACCGCAGAAGGTCATTGATAAATCTGCTTTCGGCTCAACGTCCTTTGCGGCAGAAGCAATATACTTTGCTGTCTGTCTTATTTCAACGGGTCTGTCTATTTTCGCTCTTGTGCAGGCGGTCATACAGGGAGCGGAGCATTCGGCACAGTTTTTCACAAAGGCTTTTGCGCCGTTTAAATTATCGAAACGCAGTGAGCGGATAAATCTGTCGGGCTGTGCGCCGTTCGGACAGGCTTTTGTACAGGGAGCGTCGAGGCATAAAAGGCAGCGGGCGCTTTCTTCTATAGCTGTATTTTTTACGAATGGCATAAGTATCTCTCCTTTTCCTTTGTGCTGTTACAGATACAGGGGAGATATTGCTCTCCCCTGTTGTATATCGGCTTTTATTTATTATAAGTTACCGCTTGAGCTTCTCTTTATGAATTTGCCCCAGCCACGCTCGCCCAAGAACTCGCCGTCCTTGAATACGAGCTTGCCTCTTGAGTAGGTAGCCTCGGGATAGCCCTTGACCTTGATGCCTTCCCAAATCGTGTGGTCGCAGTCGCTGTGCATCTTGTCATTTGTAATAGTGAAGTCCTTCGTGGGATCGTAGATAACAATATCTGCGTCCTTGCCGACTTCGATAGCGCCCTTTGCGTCACAGCCGAAAATCTTGGCGGGATTGTAGGAGCAAAGCTCAACTGCCTTGTTGAATGTTATCTTGCCCTCGTTAGCGGCTGACAGCATATAGGGGTACATATTCTCGATACCTGCACAGCCGTTGGGAATCTTTGTGAAATCGTCCTTGCCCCAGTCCTTTTCGTATGACTGGAACGGGCAGTGGTCGGTAGCTATTGTTGTGATAAGACCTTTCTTTATAGCCTCCCACAGAGCAAGTCTGCTTTCCTCACCCTTCATCGGAGGTGAGCATACAAAGTTTCTGCCGTCTGCTCTCTTGTATACCTCGGAGGTAAATTCAAGGTACTGCGGACAGGTTTCGGCGTATATCTGATAGCCCTCGTTTCTTGCTCTTTCAACCGCCTGCACACCTTCCTTATTTGCAAGGTGTACGATGTACAGCTTGGAATCAAGGCTCTTTGCAAGCTGGATTGCTCTTATATCAGCCTCGCCCTCGACAAATTCCGGACGGCTCATATAGTGATACCAAGCGCTTGTCTTGCCCTCTGACAGATAACGCTCTGTCAGAACGTCTATTAACTGCTTGTTCTCGGCGTGTACCGAGATCATAGCGCCGCAGGATTTTGCCTTTTCAAGTACCTTGTAGAATACGCCGTCTGTTACACCGAAGTCGTAGACCATAAATACCTTGAACGAAGATACACCGTAGTTTACAGCGTCCTCTATAGTGTCGATAAGTCCGTTTGAAACGTCCTTTACGGCAACGTGGAATGCGTAATCGACAGCCGCATCGGGAGCGCACAATGCGTCACGGCGCTTGATGGCATCGACCATCGTTTCACCGAAATCCTGTAAAATGAAGTCGAATACCGTTGTCGTACCGCCGCAGGCAGCTGCTCTTGTGCCTGCGTAGTAGTCATCGGATGAAATTGTACCGCCGAAGGGCATTGCAAGGTGGGTATGTGCGTCAATGGCACCGGGGAGCACCATCTTGCCGCTTGCGTCTACCACCTTGTCGGCATCTGTGCCGGCATCTGCCGTTATCGCAACTATCTTGCCGTTATCCACGCACACATCGGCTTTGAATGTAGCCGTTGGTGAAACTATCGTACCGTTTTTGATTATGAGATCCATAACTTACCGTCCTTTCCCGTAATAACTGTTGCTTATCAGACCATCTTGTCTACTTCTGTCAGAACTTCGTCCAGTATTGCCATATTCTCCGCAAGCTCTTCCTCTGTGATAATGAGAGGCGGGCAGACGAATATGCAAGCCTCGTGTGAATATGTGTTGAAGCCCTTTGCCTTTAACATTCCGACTATCTTGCCCATAATGCCCTCAGGATCCTTGCCGAAAGGAACAAGAGGCTCGTGTGTTGCCTTATCCTTTGTAAGCTCTACGCAGGAGAACAGGCCGATATAACGTACATCACCCACGCTCTTGTGCTTTGCCTTTATATCCTCAAGGAGTGCGCCTAACTGCTTGCCACGCTCCTTTACCTTATCCATAATGTGTTCTTTTTCATAGAAGTTAAGGCATGCAACACCTGCGGCACAGCCCAGAGGATGAGCCGAATATGTAAGACCGCAGTCGAGCTTGTGCGTATCGAAGAACTCTGCGATCTTCTTGCTTACGATAACGCCGCCGAGAGGAGCGTATCCGCAGGTAACGCCCTTTGCGAAGGTTATCATATCAGGCTCGATGCCCCAGTTTTCACAAGCGAAGTATTCGCCTGTTCTGCCCCAGCCTGCCATTACCTCATCGCAGACCATCATAATGCCGAACTCGTCGCATATCTTGCGTACACCCTGTAAGTAGCCTTTGGGCGGAATGATGATACCGTTTGAGCCTGTTACCGATTCCATTACGATAGCGGCAACCGCATCGGGATTTTCGTATATGATCTGGTCACGGAGCTGTCCGAGATAATACTCTGTAGCCTGTTCTTCGCTCTCAAAGGGGAACGGAGCGTGATACAGATAAGGATCTGTAAACTTTACGAAGCCGGGGATACCGGGTTCAAGAGTATATCTTCTGGGTTCGCCTGTCAGGTTACCTGCGCCGAATGAGCTTCCGTGATATGCACGGTATCTTGAGAATATCTTGTATCTGCCTGTAACCAGCTTTGCGATCTTTATTGCATTCTCGTTAGCGTCTGCGCCGCCTAAGGTGAAGAATACCTTGCCCATATTCTTCGGAGCTACCTTTACGACCATCTCTGCGAGCTTTGAACGGCAGTCGATAGCGTAAGCCGGGCTGATGTATGCGAGCTTTTCAGCCTGCTCCTTGATAGCGTCGATAATATCCTTGTTGCCGTATCCGACATTCAGGTTTACAAGCTGGCTTGACATATCAGCCATCTTCTTGCCGTCTGCGGTGTAGTAATAAATACCCTCTGCCTTTTCTACTACTGCGGGGTTCAGCTTACCCTGAACGCTCCACGAATGAAGGTTGTACTTAAGTGAGGTTTCCTTTACCTCTTCTGCGTTTTTGAATCCGTATCTCATACTGTTTCTTCCTTTCTTTTATCAGAAAATACTTTTATATATCGTTTCGATTTCTTCTACTGTGGGAACTCTGGGGTTGTTAGCCGTACTTCCTGCGGCGAATGCGTCCTTTGCAAGAGTCGGTATCTTGTCCTCTGTAACTCCCTGTGAAGAAAGCAGCTTCGGAAGTCCCGTTTCGTCCGCTATTGCGGCGATAGCTTCAACTGCTGCTATACTTGCCTCTCTTACCGATAAGCCCTCGACATTCTCGCCCATCGCTATTGCGATGTCACGGAACTTTTCGGGGCAGGACGGGCGGTTATATTCCATAACCGTGCTTAGAAGCATTGCGTTTGCGAGGCCGTGCGGAATATGGAACCACGCTCCGAGCGGTCTTGACATTGAGTGAACAAGCGCTGTCGGCGCACTGCATATTGCGATTCCGGCATATAAGGCGGCAAGGAGCATATCCTCTCTTGCCTGCTCGTTCCTGCCGTCAAGGACAGCCGGGATTAAGCTCTTTGAAATCAGCCTTATCGCTTCAAGCGAATACATCTTAGTCATAGGAGATGCGTTGACGTTTATGTAGCTCTCTATTGCGTGCGTCAGAGCGTCCATTCCGGTTGCCGCTGTCATAAATGACGGCAATGATTTTGTTATCGCAAAGTCAAGGATCGCTACCTTCGGAATGATACCGTCGGTCGATAACAGCATCTTTATATTTCTGTCGGTATCTGTTATAACCGAGTATCTTGTCGCTTCACTGCCTGTGCCGGCTGTGGTCGGTATTGCGATAATGGGGAGCGACTCCTTTTCGGGAGCGGTCTTTTCATAATCGGTCACCTTGCCGCCGTTTGTGAGCAGCATTCCGATTCCCTTTGCCGCATCAAGAGGACTTCCTCCGCCTGCCGCTACTATTACATCACAGCCGTTTTCCTTTGCAAAAGCCGCACCCTCGTCAACGTCCGATGTTGTCGGGTCTGAGCCTACACGGTCATATACCGCACAGGAAACGCCTGCTTTTTCGAGGCTCGATACTATAATATCAAGCACGCCGCTTTTTCTCAGCGAGCCTTTTCCGCAGACAAGCATCGCCTTTTTTCCGAAGCGAGCCGCCTGCTCTCCGACTGAGGTAACTGTACCCTTGCCGTAAATAATCGTTGGTGGTGATCTGAATATCACTGTTATACCCTCTTTCCTTCTGCTCTTGATAAAGTTTGTATTTTTATCGGGAAAAACGTCGGAGCGAAACGACCGCTATGCCGTGATACGTCCGCCCTGACGTCTTTCCCGATCGCACGAACGGTATTTAACTGCTCGTGCGATACTGAGCTTACTGTATAAGTTGCTGTAGTGTTTACTTTGCGAGTGTCTTTATGACTTCTTCGATCATATTCTCACTGAATACCTTGTAGCCTGCGTTTCTGAGATATTCGACCGCAAGGCCCTGTCCCTCGATGATAGTATCCGTGAAGGTGCCGTCATATATGTGGGTACTTCCGCAGGAGGGGCTGTCTTCTTTCATTATGCAAAGTGCAACATCGTTTTCCTTTGCAAGTCTTAATGCCTCGTTTGCGCCTTTTGTGTACTGCTCGGTGCAGTCGCCGCCTACGCAGCTCATCACCTTATCGCCTGTACGCTGACAATCGGGACGTGGGGTCGGAAGACCGCCGAACACTTCGGGACATACCGGTATCAGTCTGTCCTCTTCTTTCCATTTAAGGAACTGTGGGTGCAGACACGGCGTATCGCCGTCATCATAGCGGCAATGCCAGCCGAAAAGGCAACCGCTTACAAGTATTTTCTTTTCGCTCATATATACCGCCTTTCCTGTCGCCCGGTCTATTCACAGACCTTTCTTATGAACTGCCTGTAGTCGCTCAGAATCTTGTCCATATCTGCGCTTTCATCGTCCAGCGACAGACCGTAGAACGGAGGTTCTTTTACGCCTCGTTCCTTTATCTCTGCTTTCAGCTCGTCTATGAACACGCCCTGACCGTTTACAATGGCGTCGTTGTAAACGAGATCCGCAGGACATCCGCCCCAGCGGGGATCAAAGCTCGTTATTGTTACTCCGCAGGTGGGAGAGCCGTCGCAGGATAAAACCGCTACGGTTTCGTATCCTACCTGCTCGTAACAAACCATATAATCGACTGTTTGTTTTGCCAGCATACGGCAGTGGGCTCTGAAGCCTACATTGTCATAGAGGTTTTTAGTTGCCCACCATCTCTGTATGCCAAGATAAAGGGTTTCCGGGCAAGGCATCTGATTTATTCCGAGTCCGTACTTGTTAAGCTCGTCGAATACTTCCTTACACATTCCGCCGTAACGGGCAAGACCCTGAACCTTATTGTTTGTATTTAACAGACAGCTTGAAACAAATACTATTTTCTTACTGCGTTTATCTTCGTTTCTCGGTTGCGTTTCAAGAACCATATCAAACACCTCTCGCTTGTTGTATCGGGTATTGACCGATTACTTTGTGAACTGGCTCTTCTTGTAGCAAAGTACAAGACCTGATCTCTGATATACCTGAGCTACTTCGAGAAGCTCCATACCGCCTGCGTTGGCATTGATAAGGTTAGAAACCCACGTTACACCGAAGTCAACGGTACCGTTGCTTACTGCAACTGTTTCGGAAACGTCACCGCCGCCGCTTACGACCTCTACGTTAAGGCCGTTATCCTTGTAGTAGCCCTTGTCGAGTGCTACATAGTAGCCCATGAACTGTGAGTGAGGAAGCCACTTGAGCTGGATCTTTACGTCTGACTTTTCAACTGCGCCGCCGTCATATGTCGTATAATCCTTTGAACGGATGTCGTCAAGTGTCAGCTTACTGAGCTTGTCTGCCGCTGTAGCATCATCAAGCTTGATGTACTGCTTAGCAAGGTCAAGTGTCTGCTGCATAGCGTCTTCGTCCATATTACCGATTTTGTCTGCAGGAACCGCATTGCCCTTTGTATCGGTCGTTACAAGCTTTGCAACCTCTGAAGCCATATACTTCTGGTGGTCTGTAGAAACCGACGAACCGTATTTGAATACTATTTCAGCCGCCTCATCGGGATGCTCTGCGGCATAAGCCCAGCCCTTGAGCGATGCGGCAACGAAAGCCTTTACTGTATTGGGGTTGCTCTTTGCGAATTCCTTTGTGCAGAAGATGTTATCCTCAAGCATTGCAACGCCCTCATCGTTCATATCGATGACACCGATCTCATCGCCGTAGTTATAACCGCCGTCATAGTTGTTCTTGATAAGACCAAGCTCGTTATATGTCATTGCCGATGCCAGTGTGATAGTATCCTTATCTATCTGATCCATTGTGAAGTCCATTGTGATATAATCTGTGGGCAGACCGTACTTTGAAAGCAGAGCCTGAATTTCGTACTCGTTGCCGAGACCCCAGTTGCCGACCTTGTTTTCGCTCGAAGCCTTCTTGATGATCTCTTCATCGCTCATAAGACCTGTGCTTTCCGAAGAACCCTCTGCGGCGCTTGAAGAAGCGTCTGCCGATGCGGCTGAGCTTCCTGCTGTGCTGCTCGATGAGGTGTCACCGGAACAAGCGGTGAATGATGTTGCAAGGCAGCTTGCTGCGAGTAATGCTGCTAACACTCTTTTGTTTTTCATAATGTTTCATCCTTTCTCGTCTTTTAAAATAGGTTTTAGTTTATCTGAAACCGCCTTATCTTGCACGGCGGTTTTTCAGCACGATTGCCTCAACTGTGAGGAGTATAATGTACATCAGTATGCCCATTACGCAGGCTATCGTTATATATGCCCACGCTGTCGGGAACTGACCCTTGACTATGTTCTCTCTTATCTGCCTGCCGACACCTATTACCTGCTCTGCGAAGTATTCGCTTACTACTGCACCGATTATACAGGACGGAACGCTTACTCTTAAAGCCGTGAATACATAGGGTAGTGAGTTCGGGAGCCTCAGCTTGAAGAACATTTTCAGCTTGCCTGAACCGTATGATGCGAACAGATCCTCCGAGAACGGTTTTACCTCCGTCAGACCTCTGTATGCGTTTACGCTCATTGAAGCTGTGCAGAATATCGTAACGGTGATTATCTTAGCTACCGTACTTCTTATATCTACCACGCTCGACAGATCCCTTGTCCAGTTGTTGATAACTGGAGCGAGCGCTACAAGCGGGATTGCGTTGAATGCGGATACTATGGTCAGACCGCCCATGCCCCACTTCTTGAATACCGCACCGGCAACGCCGATGAAGTAGCCGAGTATCGAGCCGAGTACAAGTCCTCCGAGCGCCACTATAAGAGTTGACGCTATCTGCGGTAGCATATTTGTGAAGTTATCGCCTATGATTGAGCCTATTCTTGTCGGGAGCGGAAGGATTATCTCATCCGTTTTGAACAGTGCGTGCAGAACCTTTGTCTGCCACAGTGTGAATATCAATGCTCCGAACAGTACGGGCAGACCGACTGTTGTTATTATGTTTTTGATTGCCTTGCCTTTCAAGTGCGATCAGTCCTTTCCTTACTGTGCTTTTTTCTTTGCCTTTCTTTTCGCCGGTGTTATCGCTCTTTCGATAACACCCATAAGATAGAAGCTGAGCACGCCTATAACGGCGCTGAATATTACTATATCCCAGAATACGAATCTTGTCATCGAACCTTTCAGCGACTGGGAGAGCATACAGCCAAGACCGTTGCCGCCCTGAAGCGTATCTACAAGGATAGATGCTGTTATCGCCATAGGCGCCGAGATCTTAAGACCCGTGAAGAAGTAGGACATTGCCGACGGGATAAGCATCTTTGTGTAAAGCTGGAACTTGCTTGCACCGTAGGATCTCATCAGCTCGTGTCTTTCACGTCCGACCGACTTGAAGCCTGCCAGCGTATTTGTCGAAACGGGGTAGAATGTGAGTATTGCGGCGATTATGATTCGTGCGCTTGATATATCGCCCGTTATCGAAAGTACGATAGGCGCCATACCGAGAATAGGTATCATCTGGATTATCATAAGATACGGGAACGCTATCTTTTCGACTATGTGCGACAGGTGCATCAGCAAAGCCAGTAGGTAGCCCAGCACCATACCGATTATAAAACCGATAAGCGCTCTTGAAAGCGTTTCTGCGGCACTGGAGAAAACCAGTGTTGCTATCGTATCGCCAGAACCGGTTATCGACTTTGTGTCAAAGAACGAGCCGATTATCTGGTACAGATGCGGAAGAACGTTTACGGGTGTACGCTGTGTCGCTCCTACTATGAATGCGCATATCTCCCATATTACTACAAGACCCAGCACCCATACGGCAGTTACTATGCCTTTGGAGGAAGTTATCCTTTTTATCATTTCTTAACGCTCCTTTCGGCTTTATATACCCTCGAAGCTGTTTCTTACCTTCTCAACAAGAGCGGCAAATTCGGGAGTACCTCTCATATCCGGAACTCTCGGTCTGGGAAGATTTACATCAACTATTGCCGAAAGTCTGCCGGGATGCGGTGATAAAACGCAGATCCTGTCGGACATATATACCGACTCGGATATGTTGTGTGTTACGAAAAGCACCGTCTTGTTTGTCTTTCTCCATATTGAAAGTACATCATCGTTGAGCTTTTCTCTTGTGAACTCGTCAAGCGCCGAGAACGGTTCGTCCATCAGCAGTATATCGGGCTGTATCGCAAGTGCTCTTGCTATGCCTACTCTCTGCTGCATACCGCCCGAAAGCTGTCCGGGGTAGCTGTTTCCGAATTCCTTGAGTCCGACAAGCTCCAGTACCTGTTCGATACGGCTCGCCTGTTCCTCTTTCGGAACCTTCATCATCTCAAGCGGAAGTCTTATGTTCTTTCTTACTGTTCTCCAGTCGAGAAGCACGGGGTTCTGGAACACGATACCGAACTTCTGCTCAAGTCTTGTTTCTCTCGGCGTCTTGCCGCAGACCGTAACCTCGCCTGAGGTGGGGGTCAGCAGATCCGATACTATACGAAGAAGTGTGGATTTACCGCAGCCGGAAGGACCGAGGAGCGATATGAATTCACCTTTCTGAATATCAATACTTACGTTCTTAAGTGCCTGTACCGGGTTGCCTTTGCTGTCGGAGAACACCATGCTGACGTTCTTTACCGAGATCTCCGGTGCGTTTACCTTTTCACTCATTTCTAAGCACTCCTTTCCGATACTATACGAAGAAGTGTGGATTTACCGCAGCCGGAAGGACCGAGGAGCG
>UQBC01000029.1 GCA_900539195.1 uncultured Oscillospiraceae bacterium | reverse complement strand
CATCAGAAAAGCCGTTTTTAGTAGCATAATAATGTCCGTATGTATTCTTGACATAATTTATCTTGAATCCATCGACCTTCTTTATTTCCGATTCATCTATATCATTAAAATAATATCCGAAAGCTTCATCACCGATATCAGTCACGCTTGCGGGAATAGTAACCGACTTGAGCGATGTGCAGTTACAGAATGCTTGCAGCTCGATATCTGTTACACTATCGGGTATTGTTATACTTGCAAGACTATTGCAGTCAAAGAAAGCTCTATTCCGGATCATAGTTACGCTGTTTGGGATCGAAACGCCTGTAAGCTTTCCACAACCTGAAAAAGCCTGGCTGCCTATCTCAGTAACACTATCCGGTATAACTATTTCTTTTGCACTTGATTTTTCAAATGCGTTGTTTCCTATCCTAGTTACACTCTTCCCATCGATCTGAGCCGGGATAACAATATTCTCTGCACTGCCGCTATAACCCGTGATCTCAATAGTGCCGTCATCAAGCGCATTATACGTATAGACGCTTTCGTCCTCCCCGGGTTCGGGCACAGTACCGTTTGAATCTCTGGGGACAGGTTCGCCCGGCTCTTCAGTTTTATCCGATCCACCGGACGCAGGATCTGTCGATGTATCGACTGTCGACTCATTAACAGTAGATGTTCCGCCGACACCGACACCGCTTATTTCCGCAAATGCTTCCGGCGCTATCGAGCTTACCGTGATCGCCGCAGCAAGTATGCCGGCGACTATTTTTTGGCTCATCATAATTTACTCTCCTATCATTTAATTTCTTGATTTCACAAGTTCATAGTAAAATAATACCACTGATATTCGATTACGTCAACCCCAAT
Organism: uncultured Oscillospiraceae bacterium; assembly: GCA_900539195.1. Lineage (GTDB taxonomy): Bacteria > Bacillota > Clostridia > Oscillospirales > Ruminococcaceae > Ruminiclostridium_E. The sequence continues at coordinate 33,650 of UQBC01000029.1, read as the reverse complement.
TGCAAAATTATCACTATTTTTGAAAAAATAATACAAAAACATTTAAAATGTACTTGACACATCAAATTTCTTTACCCGTAAATGCAAAAGAAGTTTCACCCATTATTAAAACAGTCGAATTAATGCTTTGCTACAGCATCACTTAATATGACGCAAACTTCATCTGAATTTACTTAATTGCGTTTTTTAAAACGTTCAGCACAAGCTCTCACAATTTTACAATTTTTGTCTTTCAAACAAAAAACGTACAACTGTTCATACAAATGAACCACTATGCGTTTATATTGATTTTGTGTATCGTCAACCACTGTCAGTTGACAAAAATCGTAGCAATATTCAGATATGTCGCAAATGCCACCCACAGAAAATACGGTATGTTTATATCGCCTGCAATGCGATTTACTTTTCCGAATCCGAGTATCATTATCCCTATCAGAACAAGCAGAAGCACTATATCCGCCACAGCAAGCCACAACAGCTCAAACCGCACGAATATTATGCTCCACAGAAAATTCACTATCAGCTGAACCCAGTATATCGTCAGCAATTTTCTTTTCACACTCACCGCCGCATCACTGTAATGTATCATATGTGCCGATACTCCCATTACCGCATACAGTATCACCCACACCACCGGGAACACCCACGACGGCGGCATCAACGGCGGTTTGTTATACTTTTGGAAGAATTCATTAAAACTGCCTGCAAGCAGTCCCGATGACATTCCGATGACCTCTGCCGACAGTATATAAAGCACAAGATCAAGCCATTTATTATTACGCTTCATATTATCACCTTTCGCATTGCTAAGCCGTTTAACAACGTATTTCACAATAATTGTATGCCCTTTACGTCCGTTTATTACCACTTGCATTTTGCCCGTAAACAGTGTAAAATATACTTTGAAACAATATGAAAGGATTAATATTATGTTTGAAGGTTTTGACAGGTCGGCTATAGATTTCCTGTGGGGAATACGGCTGAATAATGATAAAAACTGGTACGAAAGTCATAAAGATGAATACAGGCAAAATCTTGCAAAGCCCATGAAATCGCTCTGCGATGAGCTTTTCTGCGATTTTTACAGTGAGATAGGCTATGAAACCGTAAGCTCTGTTTCAAGGATAGTAAAGGACGCACGCTTCCCTCACGCCTACCCATACCGTGATAATTACTGGTTTACTTTCAAGGAAACACGCAAGGACTGGTGGGTCGCACCTGCGTTCTACTTTGAACTTTCCTGCGAGGGCTGGGGCTACGGAATGGGTATGTGGAGCGCCAGTGCAGGCTCAATGCAAAGGCTCAGAAATGCGATAGATTCCGACCCCAAAACGTTTTCCGGGCTTGCCCGTGCATTTGACAAGCAGAAGATTTTCACCCTTGAGGGCGACTTCTACAAGCGGAAAAAAGGCGATGTTTCTCCCCTGCTTGACGGCTGGTACAACCGAAAATCCATAAGCTGTACTGCAAGCTTTACATACGAAAATGAAACGGTTTTCACTAAGAATCTGCAGCCGCTTATCCTTGACGGCTTCCGCTCACTGTACCCGATATGCAGATTTATCCATAAAGCAATAAACAAGGAATAATGTACCCCGACATACGAAAAAGCCCTGTGACGCAACCGCATCACAGGGCATTCTTAACGGCTTTACGCCGATTTATCAGTCTGTAATCACTTTCTGTAATATGAGTTGAACACCGGTCTTAACACCTTATAAAGCGGCATACACAGCACCGACGCAACAAGACCCTTTATCAGTGTGAACGGGCAGTTGAACACGATAAGGCATTCAAGAAGGCCGTTTACATTCGGGTTTATCTCCTTGTACATATTGATGATTGCCTCGATAGGCATAATATTCTCGTATATCGGATACACAAGGAAATAGTTGGATACTATGCTGAGCAGAGCCATTACAACGCTTCCGACAACACAGCCGATTACAGCGCCTTTATAAGTATTTATCTTTCTGCCTATAATGCCTGCCGGTATGACAAGGCAACAGCTAAGAATAAAGTTTGAAAGCTCTCCTACACCGCCTGTCATACTCGAAAACAGGTTGATGATATTCTTTACAAGGCATACGAAAACGCCTGCTATGGGTCCCATTGTTAGCGAAGCCATTACCGCCGGAAAATCCGAAAAATCAAACGAGATAAAGCTCGGCATCAGCGGTACCTTGATACTGAACAGCATCAGCACCGAAGAAATAGCCGCAAGGAGCGCCGTGAAAACGAGCTTTCTCACATCGAATACGATATGTGCCTTGTTTCCGCTTGGATTTGTTGTTTGTGTCTGCATAAAAATCATCCTTTCTATATCTGCTCCAAAGGTGACTTTCAGCTGTTCGCCAAAAAATAAAAGCCCCGTATTTTCGGGGCTTTACCTTATCTCAAAAGTGTCGTACCGCTTAAATAAAGGATTTGCGGTCAAGCATTTCTGATTCTTTCATCCGGACTATACCGTCGGTTTCGGAATTTCACCGAATCGGCACAAATACTTTGCGCTCGTGGACTTTACCACCGGTGGAGAATTTCACTCCGCCCTGAAACAGATTACTTTTATATTATATGCCTGTTTTAGCGTTTTGTCAAGGGGTTATTTAAAGCTTGCTTCGCCGTCCTTATTTTTGGTGACAAGAAAGCTCTGAAGATTTGCCGCCTTATCGACAAGCGACACAAAACGTATTCTTGCGTTTCTTATCTCGATTGCCTTTTCGATATTGTTCAGATATTATCCCGTTGCATTTGTGCCTTTTGCTCAGGCGGCAGGGATTTTAAATCTTTGTCTATAACCGCTTCAAGTATGCAGTGGCAGTTGAGATAAAACGCATCTTACCTATTGAAAAAAAGCGTAAAATGTATTATAATAATAAAGATTAAAGGAAATAAAGAAGTTAAGAACAGCGGTAACGAAAAACCGCACTGAGAAAGGAAAACATTTTGAATTTAGAAACACTTATCATCGCCACATTGTTTGAAAACGGCGGGGGAATGACATTAAAGCAGATAGCAAACAAGAACGAATTGCCGAAAAAATATCTTGATAAGCTGAAAAACACAGCAAAGTCAATGATACGTCAGAGGACTATATTCAAAGCCAAAAGCGACCTGTATTATATAAGCGACATACGCACCGTATTCACAGGAAAGGTTGCAACGCTGTCACGCACATTCGGCTTTGTTACAAATCTTGCAACAGGTGAAGATTGCTTTGTAAGCGGCGGAAAGCTGAAGGGCGCTGTTCCCGGCGATACGGTCATCGCCCGTGAGATAGCCGCTAAGACAGAACAAAGAAGTGCGACCGCCGAGGTGCTTGCGGTGCTTGACGTATCGGAGGAGCTGTTCGGCGGAGTTATCGTAAAAGAGGGAATGATGCTTAAAGTTCTGCCCGATTCGCTCGGCTGTCCTCCCCTCACAATTCTTAAAGTCAAGGAGCAGATAAAAGAGGGCGACAAGGTGCTTTTCTCAATAAGAAAGCGTGGCGAGCATCACTCCGAGCATATCGTTGATATAGTAAGGGTGCTTGGCTCAAGCGAATACGCAAAATCCGCCACCGAGGCTTATCTTATCCAGAACAATATACCGGTCGATTTCTCTGAGGAAGCACTCAATCAGGCAAAGCAGTATGTAAATGCCGTTATTGACGAAAAACAGACGGCTAAAAGGCTTGACCTGCGTGACCTGCCCATATTCACCATAGACGGCGCAGATACGAAGGATATTGACGATGCGATAAGCATTGAACGGACAGAAGGCGGTTATAAGCTCGGCGTTCATATCGCCGATGTCAGCCACTATGTTACCGAAGGCTCGCCTCTTGACAATGACGCTTTTGAAAGAGGCACAAGCGTTTATATTGCCGACAAGGTAATACCTATGCTCCCGAAGGAACTCAGCAACGGTATATGTTCTCTTAATCCCGGAGTGGACAGGCTCGCATTCTCCTGCCTTATGGAAATTTCCGACAAGGGTACAGTGAAGAAATACAAGTTTGCAAAAACGGTCATCCGTTCCCGTGTACAAGGCGTTTACAGCGAGGTAAACTCTATACTTGACGGCACCGCAAACGCACAGATAAAGAGAAAATACAAGGATGTCATCGACTGCATACCCGTTATGAACGAGCTTGCACAGATACTTATAAAGAAACGTAAGGACAGAGGCGCTCCCGATATAAAGTCAAGCGAAAGCAAGGTCATCTGTGACGAAAACGGCATCTGTATTGACATTAAGCCGAGAATACAGGGTGTTTCGGAGGGCATTATAGAGGAATTTATGCTGATGGCGAATAACTCAGCCGCTAAGGTAGGTATGAAAAAGGAAATCCCCTTTGTTTACCGTGTGCATGAAAATCCGCCCGCAGAAAAGATCGAATCGCTGAAAACCACTCTTGAGGCACTCGGCGTAAATCCGCTCGGAATAAACGAAAAGGCAGAAGCGAAAAACTTTGCCAAGCTGCTTGAAGAAACTGCAGACGATCCTAAGAATATAATCATAAACAGAATCGTACTGCGTACTATGGCTAAGGCGAAGTATTCCGAACAGCCCATCGGTCACTTCGGACTTGTAATGAAGGAATACGCACATTTCACTTCCCCGATAAGACGTTACGCCGACCTTTCTATCCACCGTATCCTGACCGACTATGTTTCAAGAAAAGGTGCGGACAAGCTGAAAAAGAAATACGGCGAATTCTCTGTCAAAGCGGCGGCTCAGGCAACAAAGACAGAGCTTTCCGCAGTAGCGGCGGAAAGAAGCTGTGAGGACTTCTATGCGGCTGAATATATGAAAAAGCACATAGGAGAGGAATTTGACGGCATTATTTCGGGCGTTATCGGCAGCGGACTTTTCGTTGAGCTTCCAAACACGGTAGAGGGCAAAATAGATGTACGCTCACTGTCGGAAAATTACTTCGAGGTAAGGAACGGCATCGCTCTTTATGACGGTGTAGCCGGCACTATGTATACTATAGGCGACAAGGTGCGTGTAAAGTGCATCAACGCAAACGTTAACTTAGGGCAGATTGACTTTGAGCTTATCAAGGTTTACGAGGACGCATCAAACGACGATAAAGCCGAATAATAAAGGAGAAATATTGAAATGTCAACAGAAAAGAAAACACAGCACAAGGACATTCGTGACGCAAAGGCATTCAAGGCGGTAGGTCAGGGTGTTGAAAAGGTCGGAAAAATCAAGTTCATAAGCGAATTCAAGGACTTCATATCCAAGGGCAACGTAATGGATATGGCAGTAGGTATGATTGTCGGTGCGGCATTCACAGCAATAGTTACCTCGCTTGTAAACAACATTCTTATGCCTGCGCTCGGTATGATTACAGGTCAGATAGACTTCTCCGATCTCAAAATCGTACTCAAGGCGGCTGTGAAAGAGGGTACGGAGATTATCGAGCCTGAAGTCGCTATCGGCTACGGCGCATTTATCAATTCCGTTATCAGCTTTTTACTCATCGCACTGTCGGTATTCATACTGATAAAGGTACTCGGCGCATTCAAGAGAAAGAAAGCGGAAGAGCCTAAAGAAGAACCGAAGCCCGATCCTCAGATAGAGCTTCTCACCGAGATTCGTGACCTTCTTAAAGGCAAATCTGCAGTGAAAGCAGAATGTGAGGAAGAAGAAAAAGAGCCTGAAACAGTTACCGAATAAGATACATACATTTCTACGGAGGGCAAATTGAAAAAGCAGGACATAATAATTTCAGATGATGCACTCACAAAAGAGCAGAAAGAAAAGCTGGAACAGGAGTTTTTCGAGCGTCAGCAGAAAGAACTGCATAAGGGCAGGCTGTTTTTGACAGCAAGCGTAATCGCACTGTATGCTAATGCGGTTATCACTGCGGCTTTGTATCCGCTGTACCTGAGAAATCTTCTGCGTTCTATATTCTTTATAACCGACCCCAAAAAGGTAGATGATTTTGCTCTGCCCGAGTCGGCGATAATGTTTATCACGACGATGATAATATTCATTATCCTGTGCATAAATATCGGTATGGCGATAGCCACCAACGTCTGTGCCGCAAAGAAAAAAGGTGCAAGACCTGCGGCGGCTGTATCGTTTATACTTGCAGAGGTTATAAATCTGCTGATAACCGTAATGCAGTTAAGCTCGGCTCTGACCTACAGCGATACAGCGGCAGAAATTGCAATGTTCGTAAACATTCTGTTCTGCTGTGTGTGCGCAGCCGGCATATACATAACGATATTCAAGTCAAATATTTCGGATTATACCTATGCAGCGGTGTCGGAAACGTCAGAAAAAGCCGAAAACGAATAATTTACTTAAAACCGAAATTTCTTTAAGTAAATTTAAGAAAAAGTATTGCATTTTCCGTGTGGCTGTTGTATAATCATATCAAAGGCTATTTCCGCTAGCTAACACAACTAAACCGAAAGGAAAAGTACTTAATAAATGAGCTTATTTGAAGATAACAAGAAGAGAGTGATAGACGATTACGAGCGTCTTATCAACAGAAAGAACGCCGTTGCCGACTGCTATAACGGCATATATGACAGATATGTGAATCCCGTTCTGACAGCCGATCATGCGCCTTACTTCTGGAAGTATGATATGGATCCCAAGACAAACCCTTACTTTATGGAGCGTCTTGGCATCAACGCTGTACTGAACTCGGGTGCGCTTTATATGAACGGCAAGTATTATCTTGTAGCAAGAGTTGAAGGTAACGACAGAAAGTCGTTCTTTGCCGTTGCAGAGAGCGACAAGCCTACAGAGGGCTTCCGTTTCCACGACTACCCTGTTTTACTTCCCGATACGGAAAAGGAAGAAACAAACGTATATGATATGCGTCTTACTCAGCACGAGGATGGATGGATTTACGGTGTATTCTGCTCAGAGAGCAAGGACAAGAACAGCAACGACCTTTCCGCCGCTGTAGCTCAGGCAGGTATTGTTCGTACCAAGGACTTAAAGACATGGGAGCGTTTACCTAACTTAAAGTCAAAATCACCCCAGCAGAGAAACGTAGTTCTTCACCCCGAATTTGTTGACGGAAAGTATGCTTTCTATACACGTCCTCAGGACGATTTCATTCAGACAGGCTCCGGCGGCGGTGTATGCTTCGGTCTGTGCGAGGATATCAACAATCCCGTCATCTGCACAGAGGAAGTTGTTATTTCGCCCAGACAGTACCACACTATCACAGAGGTCAAGAACGGCGCAGGCGCTGTTCCGATCAAGACACCTAAGGGCTGGATACACATTGCTCACGGTGTCCGTAACACTGCGGCAGGTCTGAGATATGTAATTTATGTATTCGCTACCGATTTAAACGACCCGTCAAAGCTGATTGCGTCACCCTCAGGTCTGTTCATCGCTCCGCATAAATCAGAGCGTGTAGGCGATGTATCGAACGTGTGCTTTACAAACGGTGCGGTTGTTACCGAAAACAACGATGTATATATCTACTACGCTTCTTCCGATACAAGACTTCACGTTGCGGCTACAACAATTGACAAGCTGATGGATTATACATTCAACACTCCGTCCGATCCGCTCCGCTCGGTTGACTGCGTAAAGCAGAGATGCGAGCTTATAAAAAAGAATCTTGAAATAATGAACAAGTAATCATACTGCCCCCGATGAAATATTCGGGGGCAATTTTTTACAAAGGCACCTTATCATGCACATTGAGGCGATGATGAGGATAGCCGGTAAAATCGGGATTGAAATATAACAACACAAAAAAGCCGATGATTTCTCATCGGCTTTACTTGTGTTGTATCGTTAGTCGTAATCGTGTTAATTAAACACCGTACTTAGCTGTGCTTACCTTAACGCCTGGGCCCATTGTTGAAGAAACTGTGCAGCTCTTCAGATATGCACCCTTTGCAGCGGCGGGCTTAGCCTTAACTATAGCGTCCATCAGTGTGTTGAAGTTCTGCTCGAGCTTCTCCTTACCGAATGATGCCTTGCCTATGGGGCAGTGGATTATGTTAGACTTATCAAGACGGTATTCGATCTTACCTGCCTTAGCTTCTGAAATTGCCTTAGCAACATCAGGAGTAACTGTACCTGCCTTGGGGTTAGGCATAAGACCACGGGGACCGAGAACCTTACCTAAACGTCCTACAACACCCATCATATCGGGAGTTGCGATTACAACGTCGAAGTCCATCCAACCGTCGTTAATCTTCTTAACTGTATCATCATCAGCAACGAAATCAGAACCTGCGTCGATAGCAGCCTGGATCTTTTCACCCTTGGCGAAAACCAGTGTACGAACAGTCTTACCTGTACCGTTGGGCAGTACAACTGCGCCTCTTACCTGCTGATCAGCGTGACGTGAGTCAACACCGAGTCTAACGTGAAGCTCAACTGTTTCATCGAACTTAGCCTTTGCAGTCTGGCAAACTAAGTCGAAAGCTTCGCTTGAATCGTATGCTTTAGTGCTGTCGATCAGCTTTACGCTGTCAACGTATTTCTTACCTTGTTTCATTCATTATCCTCCTTGTGGTATAACGGAAATTATCCTCCCACCGTCTTAATTAGTCAACTACTTCAATACCCATTGAACGAGCTGTGCCGGCGATCATAGACATAGCAGCTTCGATAGAACCTGCGTTTAAGTCACGCATCTTGGTTTCAGCAATCTGCTGAACCTGAGCCTTAGTGATCTTGGCAACCTTTGTCTTGTTGGGTGTGCCTGATGCTGTTTCAATTCCGCAAGCCTTCTTGATAAGAACGGCAGCAGGCGGAGTCTTTGTAATAAATGAAAAGCTTCTGTCGGCGTAAACTGTGATAACAACAGGGATAATAAGACCTGCGTCATTCTTTGTACGCTCGTTGAATTCCTTTGTAAACGCCATAATGTTTACACCGTGCTGACCTAACGCAGGACCAACCGGGGGAGCCGGCGTTGCTTTACCGGCAGGAATTTGTAATTTTATAAATCCTGTAACCTTCTGAGCCATTTTACTCAACCTCCAAAATAACAATTAGAACTTAAATTTCAACTTTCTGCACAGCGGATATCTCAACCGTTGCGGGTGTAGGTCTTCCGAACATGGAAACCGTAACCTGAGCAGTACCGTTCTCTTCATCGATGGAATCAACTGTTCCTTCAAAGCCTTCAAGAGAACCTGATGTGATTTTAATAGTATCACCGACTGCAAATGAAATCTCTGCGACCTTTGTCGTAACGCCGAGGTTCTTTACCTCTTCGTCTGTCAGCGGTATGGGCTTTGATCCGGGGCCTACGAAACCTGTGCAGCCTCTCGTGTTACGGCAGATGTACCACGACTCATCGGTCAGTACCATCTTAACGTAAACGTAACTCGGGAAGAGCTTGCTCTCATAAGTTTTCGTCTTGCCGTCGTGTTCCTCAACCACTGTTTCGGTAGGAACCATAACTTCTTCGATTAAATGGTGCAGGTTGTTGTTTTCAACGACCTTCATAATGTTGCCGGCAACCTTGTTTTCGTAACCGGAATAGGTATGGAGAATATACCATTTTGCCTCAGACATTCCTTAGTCCCTCCTACTTGAAAATACTTAGCCTGCGGCACTCATATTAAGCGCTAATCTTAACAGAGTAGCGAACAGAGTGTCAAGGCCCCAAACACAGATACCCGATACTATCAGGGCAACCAGTACAACAACCGTGTTGTTGAATACTGTCTTCTTGCTTGGCCACACAACCTTTTTGAACTCGGACTTTAAATCCTTGAAGTACTTTACGATGGATTTCTTAGGCTTCTTTGCAAGAGCAGCTTTTTTACTGTTCTTTTCATTGGCCTTTTTCGCTTTCGCCGCTTCTTTAGTCAAGCTTGCATCTTTAGCCATCATAAACCTCCTTACTTAGTTTCCTTGTGTGGAGTATGCTTCTTGCAGAACCTGCAGTACTTGTTCATTTCAATTCTGTCAGGATCGTTCTTCTTGTTCTTCTTGGTGTTGTAGTTGCGCTGTTTGCACTCAGTACACGCAAGGGTAATTTTAACTCTCACTTTCGGCACCTCCTATTTTTTTGCCCTTTGGGGCTTTAGCCTCCCTCTTTGCCTCAGACTTTTTCTTCGGCAGGGTTTATTGTGAATTAAAAAATTGCACAAAAAAATAAACCCCTAATGAGGTACTATAATCATAACACATTATGATAGGTTTGTCAATAGGAGTTTATTAAATTTTTGTGTTTTTTGGGGCTGACAGCGCAATTTCACTTCAACTTGAAATAAAGCACCACCTGGAATGCGGCGAGTGCCGCAAACAGTACAAGAACTATCACCTGTGCGATGCCCCACGTCTGCATTCTGAATATAACAAGCAGACAGCCTGCGGCAAGAATTGCGGCATTTATAAGGAAACGCTTGTTTCCGCCCTGCCCTGCTTTCTTAAACGGATTTTTTACCTGCTTATTCATACTTTTGACTGTATACGCTTAGCCATAAGCGTATTCTTCATCAGCATTGCTATCGTCATAGGGCCTACTCCGCCGGGAACAGGTGTTATGTATGAGCATTTCGGTGCGACTTCATCGAACTTCACATCGCCGCAGAGCTTATTGTCTGCGTTTCTATTCATACCGACATCAATAACCACTGCGCCGTCCTTTACCATATCAGCTGTAACAAAGTCTGCTCTGCCTACTGCGCTGACTAATATATCTGCTCTGCGGCAAACCTCTGCGAGATCCTTTGTTCTTGAATGGCATACGGTTACGGTTGCGTTCTCGTGGAGTAAAAGCATAGCCATAGGCTTACCTACTATATTCGATCTGCCGATAACAACGCACTCCTTGCCCTCTACCGATACGCCTGTGCTGTGAATAAGCTCCATAACGCCTGCGGGGGTACAGGGAAGGAACGAGTAATTTCCTATCATTATCTTTCCGACATTAACGGCGTTGAATGCGTCAACGTCCTTGAGCGGTGAAATAGCCTCTATGACCTTTTCTTCGTCAAGGTGCTTCGGAAGTGGTAACTGGCAGAGTATGCCGTTTACCTTATCGTCCTTGTTCAGTGTGTCGATAAGCTCCATAAGCTCGTCCTGCGTTGTATCTTCTGGCAGCGCGTACTCGTATGACTTTATTCCGCATACCTCGCAGGCCTTTTTCTTGTTGTTCACATAAACACGGCTTGCCTGATTGTTTCCTACTATTATTACGGCAAGACCTATATCGAGCTTGTCACGCTCTATCTCGGCACGGATCTGCTCTTTAACGCTTGCAGATACTGCTTTTCCGTCAATAAGATTCATTATTCTTCCTCCGTTTTATCAGGGGTATTTTCTTCGTTGCTTTCGGATTTCTCCGTCTTTTCTTCTTCCTTTTCGGTCTCAGCCGATGTTTCCTCGTTATCGGAAGCTTCGTTATCGACTATTATGCTCGGTGATTCTTCGCCTGCCTGCTTCATAGCCTTCTTAGCCTTAGCCTTTTCTTCAAGCATCTTCTGACGGGCATAATACGCCTCGTTCTTTTCCTTGCACGCTTCGCTGTCCTTATACATTACATAGCCGCGTTTCTTTGTCTTGAAAATCTTGCCGAGTATGAACAATGCAAGTCCGACTATAACACAACCGCCGGCTACTATCTGGGATACCTTGAAAGGTCCGATGAACAGGCTGTCTGTACGCAGTGCCTCTATCCAGAATCGACCTAAGCCGTACCATGTTATATACAGCAGGAAAATCTCGCCGTCAAAGGTTTTCAGCTTCTTTGAGTAGAAATGAAGTGCGATAAAGCCGATAAGGCACCACAGGCTCTCGTAAAGGAAACACGGGTGAACAAGTGCAAACAGTCCGTTTCCTGCCGCATCAAGCTCTGCCTGTTTTGCAATAACCACGGGATCGTTTATAATAGTTGTGCCTGTCATGCCCCACGGGAGCGAGCCTGCCGTAGGAGCGCCGTAAGCCTCCTGATTTACAAAGTTGCCCCATCTGCCTATGCACTGACCTATAAGAAGTCCGAGACCGCCCACATCGAACATTGCGGGAAGGTTTACCTTATGGATAACGCAGGTAATCGCCGCCGCAATCGCCGCTGCAATAATACCGCCGTATATTGCAAGTCCTCCGTGACGCAGGTCAAAGAAATTTATATCGGTATCAATGAAAATACAGTAGTAGGCCCTTGCGCCGATAAAGCCGAAAATTATGGCTACAAAGGCTACGTCGAAAACGTGGTCGGGGATAAGCCCGAACTGCTTGCACTTGTGCATAGCGTAAATAAACGCAAGAATCACGCCTACCGCAATAATAACTCCGTACCAGTAGATGTCAACGCCGAACAGATTGAACGCTACCCTGTTTACGATAATAGACTTATCAAACAGGTTTGGAAATTCAATTCTCGGCACTTCGTTCACCGATTCGGTCAGAATGTTTAATAAACCGCTCATGTTAAAAATCCTCGCTTAATTCTCATCGGCAGGCTCGATTATCGAAATTGAATTATTCTCAATGTCGAAATCGTCAAGAGCCGATTTTATATCGGCAAATGTGGTATTTGCCGTAATTTCTATACCGTCATAAATTCCCACGTCATTTATTTCCTGGGAAATCATCGCATTTGCGACAGATTCGACATTATTGAAGCCTGCCACAAGCTCGCCATAAGTCTTGTTACGGATAGTAATGAACTCGTCTTCGTCAAGACCTTCTTTTCTAAGACGGGAAAGCTCCTTTTCTATCTCGGAAAGCACCTTATCGGGATCTGTAGATTCACCGTCTGCGATTACGCTGAAAAATCCTCTGCCGCAGAATACGCCGATATTGAACGCGTCGTTTAGCAATCCGTCTTCGTACATTCTGTTATAGAAGTCTGAGGTCTTGCCGAGGCAAAGCTCCATAAGGATATTATAGACGATATATTTTTCAAGCTGTTCCTTTCCCGAATATGCGGGGAATTTCCAGCCGATATTGAACAGCGGGATAGCGCAGGACAGCTTCTGCACGTTTCTCTTTTCGTGAACCGTAAGCGGTTCATCGGGAACAATAACCTTAAGTCCGTGATCCTCTGACGGCTTCAGCAGCTCATCGCATATCTCAAGCGTTTTGTCAACATCAAAATTACCTGCAACGGCGATGACCATATTATTGAGGTTATAGAACGTGTTGTAGCAACGGTAAAGCAGATCCTTATCTATCTTTGCTATGCTTTCGATAGTGCCGGCAATATCAATTCTTACGGGGTTCTTTTCGTACATTGCCTGCAAGCAGTTGAAAAATACTCTCCAACCGGTATCGTCCTCGTACATTCTGATTTCCTGTCCGATGATCCCCTGTTCCTTTGCAACGGTAGCGTCGGTAAAATAAGGTTCCTGCACAAAGCCGAGCAATATACGCAGATTCTCCTCGAATTTCTGCGAACAGCTGAACAGGTATGCTGTCTTATCAAAGCTGGTATATGCGTTTGCGTTTGCGCCCGTCTTTGCGTACAGATCAAATGCGTCACACTCGTCATTCTCAAACAGCTTGTGTTCAAGGTAATGAGCAATGCCTTCGGGAACTGTTACAAAATCGGGGTCCTCGTTTGTCTTGAATGTTGTATCCACCGAGCCGTACTTGGTAGCAAACAGCGCATAAGCGGTCGAATAGCCCTTCATGGGATACAAAAGAATTGTAGCGCCGCTCTTATGCTTTATTCTGAGATATTCTTCCTTGATTCGTGCGTTAGTGATTTTCTCCATTATGACAGCTCCTTTTCTCAATTTTCGTTGCCTGTAAGTACATAGACGCTGTCAAGTACCATAGATTTTGCGGCGGCGATTATACGTTCCTTTGATACGCCGAGGTAACGTTCAAGCTTTTCTTCGGGGGTTACTATATCGTTCTTTCTGATGCAATCAAAGTACCAGTTGCTTACGTTTCCCGCACTGTCGGCTACGCTCTTGAAATCGTTCTTTATAGCCATTTCGGCAAAGTTGATATCTTCATCGGTAAAGTTGCCGTTCTTTATTTCTTCAAGCTGATCTATAACGGCGTTCTTTGTCTTTTCAATATTTTCATTTTCAACGCCGCTGTTTACAAGCATAATGCCCTTGAGGTCGTTCCTTGCGGCTGAGCAGTAATAGCACAGCGACATTTTTTCTCTTACGTTCTGGAACAGCTTTGATGACGTTGTACCGCCGAAAATCTTCTGTAAAAGTACAAGAGCGGCATCGTCATCGGAATGCGATTTGAAGCCGAGGACAAGCTTGCTCTGATTTACCGTCAACCTTTCGGTAACCTCTTCCGTCTGAGTTTTTACGGGGCTTAAAGCTATCGTTGTGTGCTCAATATCGTGTCTGCCGGCTTTTTCAAATGCGGCGGCGAACTTCTCCGCTACTCCATCAAAGTCGCTGCAGCCTGTGCAGATAATTTCGCACGGCATTGTTTCAAGCATACGGCGATAAGCCTTATATGCACTGTCGGGAGTTATCAGCTTTGCCTTTTCTACCGTGCCGTATGAGCATACGCTTGCAGGCTCGCCCTTACAGATGGTTTTCATCGCACGTTCTATTGCGTAAGAACGCTTATCATTGATGGCCGTTTCGATGTTGTCAATAGCAGTCTTCTTTTCAAGCTCGACAAATTTTGCCGTAAACACGCCGTTTTCAGTCACAGGTGATGTTAAGCAGTCAATAAAAATATCTGTCATTATTTCCGTCATTTTTTCGCCAGCCAGAGCGTAAACATCATCAAGATAGTATGCACCGAACGAGATCGTCTGCAAGTCATACTGTCTGCCTGTAGTACCGCCTATTCCGGAGGCATACAGTCTTGACATCTTATTGTTAAAGGCTTTATATGAAGGAAGCTTTGAATTGCATTTTGTAAGCAGGAGAGGAACTATCACGTTTTCGGTTGCCGTTTCCTCGCTTAGCTGTGTTGAAAATGCCACTGAAATCAAATTCTTCTTATAGCGCTTGTCGGTAATACTGCTGAAGTATACGCCGTCGGCTATTTTCCTGCGGTTTATTATATTGTTCATCTGTTCATTCCTTTCTAGGTTTCAAACACTGAATTATAGTATACCATATTTTGAATACAAATTCCACACTTTTCACAAAATATTCATGCGGCGCTTCAAATTCTGCTTACGCCGATGCGTCGCTCCAAATCTCGCCTACGATAACAATACTTCTTTGCTACGGTTTGCGAAACGGCGGGATTGAACGTTAGTCGGGATTCACTGCATTTTATAATGAAAATCTGCTTTCTTTCGGTAAAGCAGAGCAAATAAGCGTTAATTACAGATTTATTCTTATCGGACATACAATACTTTTGCTGTTCTGCTTCAAAATAGCACAGAAATATATCCGCAATGTGAATAAAAAGGACAAAAAAATTGAGCGTGACAAATTCACGCTCTCAAATCAAATAATGTATAATGTGTAGAACAAAAGAAAGGAGACAACTAAAAAACTAAAACCTCGTAAGCACTTAATCATGTGTCTTACGATGGCTTTATTATATCGCAAATTTACCAATTTGTCAATCGTTCGCAAGCTGTATTTTGTGTAGAAACGCAAAAATTGTGAAAATTTTATAAGACATTGGCTTTGTTTTGTACATATTGCACAACAAACATTTGAGATTTCACGGTTTACTGACATTTTACTGCAATAATTTTACTGTAAATAAAAACGAGTACAGTAAACGTTTACTTGAAATATACAATATAAAAATTCCCGATGTGGTAGCATCGGGAATACAGTATTATTTATTTGAGCACATCTCTTTGAAAAGCAGTTTGATCTTTTCGAGCTTGCCCGGATCAATAGGCTTGGGCGAACGGTAGGTACGCAGAAATTCAAGCAGTTCTTTTTCACTGGAACACACATTGTCGCTGTCGTTCAGGTCAAGATAGAGATGGACGGTCGGAGCGGAAAAGTAAAGTACCGTATCCACCCACTGGTCAAGATCGTTTGCACGGAGTATCGACTTTATGATATCGCGCTGACGGCGCATCTGTCGGATTGGATTTGTCATATCTGTTTCAGTAGTTTTACCGCCGCGGTAAATCTTTCTCTGTGTCCATTTTTCGTCTTTATGGTTGCCGTATATGTAGCCGGAGTGATTTTTTACTTCTATTATAATAATGTATCTTTCGCAGAGCACCAACAAATCTATCTCGCTTCTGTTTTTCTTGTACCGTACAGGTACGTTTGCAAATACGGTATACTCGTTTCCGAGCTTCTTTACTGTTTTCATGAGCGATTTTTCGCCCTTAAAACCGGAAAGCAGTACGTTATATCGTTTTGTTATAGTGAAATTCAGTGCCGCCGCAATAGCCATTATCACTATGAATGTATAGCCCAGTACAATATTTGAATACAGCGAAAAGCCTATATAGATCACCAGAAGTACGACCGGCAGCACGCCAAGTATTATCTGAAGAATAAACAAAACCGTAATTTTTTTGAAATTGTCGTAGCCGTGCTTATATATATCGGGCAAAAGACCACCTCCTTGAAACTGCTTATATTATACAGGAATTTGACCTTCAAGTCAACAAATTATCGTTTACCACTTGAAAAAAATCGGATTTAGTGTTATACTGTACTGGATTATGACAGCGGTTACCGCTTAAAGAAAGGTTGACACATAAATGAAACTTGGAATGGTCGGTCTGCCGAACGTAGGCAAAAGTACCTTATTCAATGCACTTACAAACGCAGGAGCAGAATCTGCAAACTATCCTTTCTGCACAATAGAACCGAACGTCGGCATTGTATCTGTTCCCGATGAACGTCTTGACGCACTCGCTAAGATGTACAACCCCGAAAAATTCACACCCGCAACTCTTGAATTCGTCGATATTGCAGGTCTTGTAAAGGGTGCGTCAAAGGGTGAGGGACTCGGCAACAAGTTCCTTTCCAACATCCGTGAGGTCGACGCTATCGTTCACGTTGTGCGTTGCTTTGAGGACGACAATATAATTCACGTTGATGGCAAGATAGGTGCGGCAAGAGATATAGAAACAATTAACCTTGAGCTTATCTTCTCGGATATAGAAATAATCCAGCGCAGAATTGACAGAGAAAAGAAGCAGATGAAGGGCGACAAGAGCCTTGCTTCCGAGGTTGAATTCCTCGAAAAGCTGCTGGCTCACCTTGAAGAAGGTAAATCCGCAAGATCGTATCCTTATACCGAATCCGAACTTGAAATGGTAAAAGCTTCTCCCCTGCTGTCGAACAAACCTGTAATCTATGCTGCAAATCTTTCAGAATCCGATTTCACGGGCGATATCGAAAAGAACGAACAGTACAGAGCAGTTTGTGAAATAGCTAAGGCTGAAAACAGCGTTGTACTTCCTATCTGCGCACAGATTGAAGCTGAGATTGCGGATATGTCGGCTGAGGATAAGGAAATGTTCCTGTCCGAACTCGGTCTTAAGGAATCCGGTCTTAACCGTATAATAAAGCAGGGCTACAGCCTGCTTGGCCTTATATCTTATCTTACCGCAGGCGTTCAGGAGGTCCGTGCATGGACTATAACAAACGGCACAAAAGCTCCTCAGGCGGCAGGAAAGATTCACACCGACTTTGAAAAGGGATTTATCAGAGCGGAGATCGTTTCGTTTGACGATCTTATGGCTTGCGGCAGTATGGCGGCGGCAAAGGAAAAGGGCCTTGTCCGTCTTGAAGGCAAGGACTACGTTATGCGTGACGGCGACGTTGTACTGTTCAGATTCAACGTATAATAAGTTAAATCGAAGCACAAATCTGCTGTGCTTCGGCTCAGTTTATAAAAATCGGAAGAAAACGCTTGACAAAGCGGTTTCTTTTTGATATAATAATATCGCCGCATGTGCAGGGTAACAAAGAAAACGGCTTCAATAAGCGGTTTCACCTCAAGCAGCGAGAATTTTACAAGATGCCTAAGGGCAAGAAAGGTTTGAAAAAATGTACGCAATAATTGAAACAGGCGGAAAGCAGTATCAGGTTAAAGAAGGCGATGAGATCTTCGTTGAAAAGCTCGACGTTGAAGGCGAGTTCACAATCGACAAGGTTATCATGGTTGGTAAGGACGACGGCGCAGTAGTAGGCGCTCCTTATGTTGACGGTGCAAGCGTAAAGGCTTCTCTCATCAAGAACGGCAAGGCTAAGAAGGTTACAGTATTTACTTACAAGCCTAAGAAGAGCAGCAAGCGCAAGATGGGTCACAGACAGCCCTACAGCAAGATCAAGATCGAAGCTATCAACGCTTAAGTCTTATGATTAAGGCTGTATTCGCCGTAAAGGGTGAAAAATTTATCGGATTTACTGTAAAAGGTCATTCGGGTTATGCTGAGAGCGGAAACGATATAATCTGTGCAGGCGTATCAAGTGCGCTTATGCTGACGGTAAATACGATTACGGATTTTTTCAGTGTGGCCGCTGACATGGACATTCGTCCGGATAATGAAGGCTACGCAAAGTTCAGGCTTAAAGCTCCTTATATGGACGATGCCTGCACAATGATAAAATCCTTTTACACGCATCTTACAATTCTTGAAGAAGAATACGGGCATATAGATGTCCGCACCGAACAGTGTTGATTACACACGATGAAAGGAAAACAGATATGATTAAAATCAGCTTACAGCACTTTGCTCATAAAAAAGGTATGGGTTCTACAAAGAACGGTCGTGACAGCGAATCCAAGAGACTCGGTGTTAAGCGTGCAGACGGTCAGTACGTTCTCGCAGGCAACATTCTCGTTCGTCAGAGAGGCACACACATTCACGCAGGTAACAACGTAGGTCGTGGTTCTGACGATACATTATTCGCTCTTACAAGCGGCAAGGTAAAGTTTGAACGCCTCGGCAAGGATCGCAAGCAGGTTAGCGTTTACGCTGACTAATCTCAAATCAATCAAGGCGGGTATATTCCCCGCCTTTTTTGTGTATTAAACGAATTTGCATTTTCTGTGCGATTCGGTGCAGAATATATGCAGATAAGACTACCCTGTCGGCAAAAGAGAGGTAAAAATGTTTGTTGATATTGTAAAGATTTATATAAAAGCCGGCAACGGCGGCAACGGCGCCGTATCGTTTCACAGAGAAAAATATGTGAATGCGGGCGGTCCGGACGGCGGTGACGGAGGTAAAGGCTCGGATATAGTTTTTGTAGCCGACGATAACCTGTCAACGCTTATCGACTTCAGATACAAGAAAAAATATATAGCGCCAAACGGCGAAAACGGCGGTGCAAGACGCTGTACAGGAAAAAGTGCGGAGCCTACCGTTATCCGTGTACCGAGAGGTACGCTTGTAAAGGACAGCGACACGGGAAGGATACTTGCGGATATTTCCGACGATGAGCCTGTTGTAGTTGCAAAGGGCGGCAGAGGCGGCAAGGGCAATATGAACTTTGCTACTCCCACACGTCAGATACCCAGATTTGCAAAGCCAGGTTATCCCGGAGAAGAATTCAACGTAACGCTTGAATTAAAGCTGCTTGCGGATGTGGGGCTTGTCGGTTTTCCGAATGTCGGCAAATCGACATTCATAAGCGTTGTGAGTGCCGCAAAGCCGAAGATTGCAAACTACCACTTTACTACTATAACACCCGTGCTTGGCGTTGTTACGGTCGGAGAAAAGTCATTTGTAATGGCTGATATTCCCGGACTTATCGAAGGTGCAAGCGAGGGAATCGGTCTTGGACATTCGTTCTTAAGGCACGTTGAGAGATGCAGACTTATAGTTCACGTTGTAGACGTTTCGGGCATTGAGGGCAGAGATCCCGAAGATGACTTTGAGAAGATAAACTACGAGCTTAAGAATTTCTCGGAAGAAATTTCCGAGCGGCCTCAGATAGTAGTTATGAACAAGTGCGACCTTGCAAGCGAGGAGCAGATAGCAAAATTCAGAAAGTACATTGAAGACAAGGGACTTCCCTGCTTTGAGTGCAGCGCGGCAACCACAAAGGGCACTGCGCAGGTTATCGAGTATATTGCAGGCGAGCTTGACAAGCTGCCGCCTCCGATAAGATTCGAGGCTCAACCGCTTACGGCAAGAGAGCTTGACGAGCAGGAACTCAAAAAGAAAGAGTTTACTATCACAAAGCAGGACGGCATATATATTGTCGATGCACCGTTTATGGTTCCTGTGCTTTCGATGGTGAATATGGAGGACTACGAAAGCCTTCAGTATTTCCAGAGAGTTCTGCGTTTCAGCGGAATTATTGATAAACTTGAGGAAATGGGCGTGCAGGAAGACGATACCGTTTCTATTTACGACTTTGAATTCAGGTATCTGAGATGATGTATGAAATTATGACACCTGCCGAGGCGAAAGCTCTCGGAGGGCTTACACTTGCTTTCTTCGGTGACAGCGTTTACGAGGTATATGTCCGTGAGCAGATAGTAAAACTCGGCACAATGCCTGTTGACAAGCTCCACAAAAAAGCTGTGCAATATGTAAATGCAGGATTTCAGTCCTATGCATATGATGTGATAGCAGATGAGCTTACCGAAGAAGAAACGGAAATATTCAAGCGCGGCAGAAATGCCACAGGAAACAACGTTCCACGCTCATCAAATCCTAAGGATTACCGCAGAGCAACAGGAATGGAGGCTCTTTTCGGATATTTGTACCTTACGGGACAGAATGACAGGATCAAAGAGCTTTTTGAAAAGATATATACAAGCGAGCGTACATAACTCACGAGAGAAGGATTACAATGAAGGCAACAACAAAACGCACGCTGATCGATATAGTGGTCATTATTATTTCAGGCTTTATATTTTCATGCGGCCTTAAGACTTTTACCGCTCCAAACGATATAGCACCGGGCGGCGCATCGGGAATATGCGTTGCCGTGGCTCATCTCACAGGACTGAGCGAGGGTGTTCTGTACTTCATTGTAAACGTTCCGCTTATTGTTATAGGCTTTATATTTCTCGGCAGAAGGCTGATGTTCAAGACGCTGCTTTCGATTATGACCATTACTGTTGCGACAGACTATGTGTTTGCTTATCTCCCTCACTACGAGGGCGATGAAATGCTTGCCGCCATTTTCGGCGGACTGCTTATCGGCGCAGGGCTTGGTCTTTGCTACTCCCGTGAGGGTACGGGCGGCGGCACGGATATTCTGAACCGTCTGATATATAAGCGTTTCCCGCAAATCAGCATAGGGGCTATAACATTTGCCACGGATTTTGCGGTTATTGTATTTGCAACCTGTGTTTTCGGAAAGATTGAATCTGCGCTGTATGCCATCATTGCAATCTTTGTTTCTTCCAAAATGATAGATATTATCGTATACGGAAGCTACGAGGGCAAGATGCTGCTTATATTCAGCGACAAATCCGAAGAGATCGCTCAGAAGATAATGACCGCCGGCAAAGGCGTTACATTCCTCAGCGGAAAAGGCGCATACAGCGGTGACGAAAAACAGGTAATATGCTGTGCGGTAAGAAAGAATGACTATGTTAAAGTCAAACGTTATGTAAAAGAAGTCGATGAATCGGCTTTTATGATAATCACAAGTGCCAAAGAGGTACTCGGAAAAGGTTTCAAAGAGATCAATTGATATAACAGAAAGGAAAAAGTGATATGTCAGGACACTCAAAATGGAGCACCATCAAGAGAAAAAAAGGCGAAAAGGACGGCGCAAGAGCTAAGGTATTTACCAAGATCAGCCGTGAGATAATCGTTGCCATCAAGGAAGGCGGCGGAGATCCCAACAACAACGCCAAGCTCGCTACACTTATACAGAAGGCAAAGTCAAACAATATCCCCAACGATAATATCGACAGACTTATAAAGAAGGCTGTAGGCGGCGGAGAAAAGAACGATTACGAAAACTGCGTATACGAGGGCTACGGTCCTAACGGTGTTGCCGTTATCGTTGACTGCCTTACCGACAACAGAAACAGAACAGCAGGCGAAATCCGTCACTACTTTGACAAGTTCGGCGGCAATATGGGTACAAGCGGCTGTGTATCGTTCATGTTCAGCTTAAAGGGCATTATCGTTCTTGATAACGAAGAAGGCACCATTGACGAAGATAAGGCTATGGAAGACATTCTTGAAGCAGGCGGAGATGACTTCAGCTTTGAGGACGGCTGTGTTGAGATTACAACCGATCCCAAGGAAGTTGAAAATGTTGCAAATGCGCTGAGAGATATGGGTTATACCGTAGTTTCCGCAGAAGCAGAGCAGGTTCCCTCTACATACACCACTCTTACTGATGAGGATCAGATAAAGAAGATGGGGCTTCTGCTTGAAACGCTCGAAGACAACGATGACGTACAGAACGTATGGCATAACTGGGATATGGACTGATAAGCTGTCCTGTCTAAACGGATATAAAAACACACCGTATGGATTTTTACTTCCATACGGTGTTTCTTTTTACATTTTTACTATCAATAAAGCGGCATGAACACTCTCATTGCGTTCTCTCCCCTGTTGCCCCATGTATAATAAGGAACGGCTACGGCAGGAGTATCAGTCGTTTTAGGCTCATCAAAGCTGTAGGGCTTATTGTTGTCTTCAAACCTTACCGCCTCGACTTTCAGCCTTGTAATTCCGTCAGGCTCACCCGTGTCCGGCTCGCATACCGTGATTTTACCGCCACGTTTAAGTGCTAAAGACAGCACATTGCCGTTATCCGCATCTTCAAAGCAATATACAAGCGGGCCTCTTCTTATTGCCGCCATACCGCTTACAGCAGGTATCTTTACGGAAGGATATACAAAGTGAGGAGTATCCGAAAGCGTAAGCTGTACCTCGTCCCCGTCCTTCACTGCAAGTATAACATAGCCGTTGATTTGCTTTATATCAAGTTTTTCGCCGTTCTGAACAAGGGTGAAGGTATCACTCCAGCCGGGTATTCTTACAGCCAGCCTTCCTCCCTTTACAACCGAATAATTTACGGTCATATCATACGGATAATCTGTGCGGCAAATAAGCTCCATACCGTTTTCAAACTTAACCTCTCCGTCTGCATACAGATGGCAGAAGCTCATATCACTGTTTTCTCCGTAAGCATAGCAGCCGAATGAGGTTATAAGCCTTGCTGCGTTTGGAGGACAGCAGGCGCAGGCGTACCATTTCGGTCTTACCGGCAGGTCGTGACGTTGAGTGGGCGATACTCCGGATATTCCGGGTACAACTTCAAGAGGATTTACATAGAAAAAGCGCTTTCCGTCAAGCTGCATTCCACCGAGAACAGTGTTATAGAATGCGGTTTCCATTACATCGGCATATTCGCCTATAAGCTCATTTTTGAGCATTGCGTTTGCAAAGAACATAAGGCCGATAGAAGCACAGGTTTCTGCATAGGCGGTATCGGGCGGAAGGTCATAGTCAACGCTGAACGCTTCTCCAATGACGGTAGAGCCTATACCGCCTGTAACGTACATTCTTCTGCGTGTGATGCTTTCCCACAGCCTTTTGCAAGCATCATACAGGGCGTTATCGCCGCATTTTGCGGAAAGCTGTGCCATACCGGTATAAAGATATACCGCTCTTACTGCGTGACCCGTAGCGTCACTCTGCGCTCTTACGGGCTTGCCGCTCTGCTGATAGTCGTGTTCCGTAGGATTGTTTCCCCACACTGACCAGTCACGCTTTGCCGCTTCCTTTTCATAGAAGTGGGGGTCTTCTCCACGCTTATTTATAAAATGCTCGGCTAACAGAAGCCACTTCTTGTTGCCTGTTGTACGATACATTTTCATAAGAGCAAGTTCGATCTCAGGGTGACCGGGTACGCCCTCGTTATGTTCGGTGATAAAGTGCTTATAAATATGCTCCGCATTCTTCTCCATAACGTCAAGGAGTTTTTTCTTGCCGGTTGCTTCATAATAGGCGCAGGCGGCCTCCATCATATGACCCGAGCAGTAAAGTTCGTGACCTTCAAGCAGGTTCTGCCAGCGCTTTTCCCTGTCCTTTATCGTGAAATATGTATCGAGATAGCCGTCCTCGTCCTGTGCGGCGGCGATTTTGTCAATAAGCTCATCTACTGTAGCCGAAAGCTGTTCATCGGGATAGAGTGCGAGCGAATATGCCGCCGCTTCTATCCACTTCGCCGCATCGCTGTCCTGGAACACCATTCCGTAAAAGCCGTCACCGACATCTTCCCCGTGAAGCGCCTTTGCGGCATTCTCAAAGTTCTTCACAACGTGGCTTTTTTCCGTATCCGGCGCTTCATCGCATAATACACTGTACTGGTATGGAATTACCGTATCCCTTATCAGCTTCTGGTATTTTCCTATGAAACCGTCCGACTTATAAGCAGTAACCTTTATATTCTCCTGTGTTATCATAACAATTCTCCATTCTCCGAGCTTGCGCTTGACTTACTCTCTGATATGTATTATAATCTTATCAGCAAGCTATTAAAATAGATAAAACGGATAAAAATATGGAGAATATTCATGAACGAGATAATTATCGCTAATAATTCTCTGCCACAGCTGTGCGGATGCGGTCTGTTTGCCGCATCAGAGAGCTTTATTCACACTGACAGAGTGCCGGATTTTTGCGTACTGATATATGTAATTGACGGGTGTATCTACGTTACCGAAGGTGATACGGACTATGAGGTAAATGCCGGCGAACTGCTGATACTCAAAAACGGCGTACACCACTTCGGTAAGAAAAAAATACGGAAAGGTACAAAGTGGATATTTGTGCATTTCAGAATAAACGCAGACTGTAATGCTTCGCCGTTTTATCCGGATGCTTCTCCGCTCGGTGCTTATGACGCTACAGCCGAAAGCATTCTTACCCTGCCGAAATTTCTTCACAACATTTCCGCCCGCTTTGAAAAGGAACTGAAAACGTTTATCGAATATGCTCAATCGGACGATGCGTACAAGAAATGGTTTATCAATCAGCGGTTGTTTCTGCTGTTATCCTCGCTTGCCGTAAGCACACAGGGATTTTCAAACAATCTTACGCTGAGCGACAGGATATGCCGTTATCTGTCGGACAATATCGGTGTGCCTTTCAACTCTGAAAATATCGAAAAGCGGTTTTATCTGAGTTATAAGTATATGGCGCATCTGTTCAAGAAAGAAAAGGGCGTGACGATGCAGCAGTATCATAACTCGGTAAGAATGGACGAAGCTTGCAGACTGCTCTGTTCAACGCTTATGAGCATAGGTGAAATAGCGGATAAGCTGGGATTTTCGGACGTGCTTTATTTCAGCAGATGCTTTCACACCTACGCAGGCAAAAGTCCGAGCGCTTACAGAAAAGAGAGCGCAAGGTATTTTTAATAACGCAAAAGCCTGAGAGGAAAATTCCTCTCAGGCTTTAATTATGCTTATGTATCCTTGTAATCACTCTCCGACATTACAACTCATTATTCCGAGTGCAAACGGCAGATATGCCGCCCTGTGTATCTCTTTTTGCTTGAAGCCGTTCTTCTCGTACCAGTTACGCACTCTTACACTCTGATGTATCGCACCGGCATTAAGTTCCGTACCGCCCATCGAGAATACCTCGTTTTTGGCAAATTCAAGGCACTTTGCTCCGACACCGCCATATCGCTTGTCGGGAAGCACCGAGAACAAGTGCAGTTCATAAACGCTGTCGTCTTTATTCTCAATAGCAAAGCAGGCTATCAGCTCATCTTCCTCAAATGCTCCGTAGAAAACATACCCCCACTCCGCAGACATCTGTAAACGGTCAAGCGTAATAAAGGCGGCGTGCTGCGGGCAATTCATTTCTGTAATGCCGAATGCGACAGCCTCCGTTTCATAGCTTTTGCGAATGACGTCAACGCACTGCGGAAGCTCCTCATTTGTCAGTTTTCTGATAGTCATACTGTTCACCCTTTCAATTTTCTGTATCAGCATTATAAAGAACAAATATTAACCTTATTTTAACAAAAATCACGTCAGAAAAACGATAACTGTTCATTCTTTTCAGGAAACTCATAAAGATATGAAAACACCTTAGCAGGTTCATACATAACGCCGTACTTTTCGCACTCATTACAGAATATGCTCATAAGTCTGCCGTTGTTAACGCTGTTGCAGATATACTCATTGCCGTACTGTGAAATATACCGCTGTTTCATGCCCGGAAAATGCCTGTCAAGCGCAGAATAAAAATATTCTCTGTCGCCGTCACGCAAAGTAGTGCCTATCCCCATACAGATAATGCCCTTCACCCCTGCGTCAAAGCAGTACGACAGGATACCACGCAGATTTTCTTCCGTATCATTGATAAACGGCAGAACGGGGGTGAACCATACGACAGTTGGTATACCGTTTTTCTGCATTGCTTTAAGCACCTCATACCGCCGTTTTGTCGTGCATACATTCGGCTCTAAAATTCGGCATAAATCCTCATCGTATGTTGTAAGCGTCATCTGTACAACCGCCTTTGCCTTGCTGTTAATACTGCAAAGCAAATCGGCATCACGCAAAATCATATCCGACTTTGTCAGCACAGTAACGCCAAAGCCGTGCCTGTCAATGACCTCAAGACACCGCCTTGTAAGCCTTAGCTTTTCCTCGCAATGCATATACGGGTCACTCATCGCACCTGTGCCTATCATACACAGCCTGCGCTTTGAAGCAAGTGCTTTTTCAAGAAGCTCCGGAGCGTTCCGCTTAACCTCAACATCTTCAAAATCATGCCGCATATTATAGCAGTCAGAACGTGAATCGCAATAAATACAGCCGTGAGTACAGCCCCGATAGATATTCATTCCGTTTTTGGCTGATAGTATTGATTTTGCGTCTACAAAGTGCATAGCAAACTCCTTAATAGCATAATACCGCACAGCAGAAACTGTGCGGTACGCTGTTACGTCTTTATACCTGCAAACTGGGTATTGTACAGTCTTGCATAAGCGCCGTTCTCGCTGAGCAGCTTTTCATGGTTTCCTGCCTCAACTACCTTGCCGCCGTCTATTACGACAATCTTATCTGCGTCACGGATAGTAGACAGTCTGTGCGCTATGATGAGGCTTGTCCTGCCTTTCATAAGTGCAAGCATTGCCTCCTGTATATGTACTTCTGTGCGGGTGTCGATGCTCGATGTCGCCTCGTCAAGAATAAGTATCTTCGGGTCGGCAAGCACCGCTCTTGCGATAGCAATAAGCTGTCGCTGTCCCTGACTTAAATTGCCGCCGCCTTCGGTCAGCATTGTATCATATCCGTCAGCCATCTTTTCCGCAAAGTCGGCTACCTTTGCTGTCTTTGCCGCCGCAATTACCTCTTCATCTGTAGCGTCAAGCCTGCCGTAACGGATATTCTGCATTATCGTATCGTTGAAAATAACCGTATCCTGAAGTACGATACCTATAGAGCCACGCAGCTTCTTTTTCGGAATATCATATATGCTTTCGCCGTCAAGCGTGATGCTTCCGCTGTCGATATCATAGAATCTTGTGAGCAGATTTACGACTGTGGTTTTGCCCGAACCGGTAGCGCCGACAATAGCCAGCTTATGACCGCTCTTTATCCACAGGTCGAAGTCGTGCAGTACCTTTTCGCCGGGGACATAGGAGAAGTCTATATCCTTGAACATAAGGTCGCCCTTCACGTTATCGATCGAGAAATCCTTATCCGTGCCTTCGTCGCTTTCAGGCTCTGTATCCATTATTTCAAATACACGCTCCGCACCTGCAATAGCCGTCTGTATCGAAGAATACTGCTGTGCTATCTCGTTTATGGGGCGGGTAAAGTTCTTTGTATACTGCAAGAATGCCTGAATCGTGCCGACCGTCATAACGCCTTTCAGTGCAAGGGGATTGAAGTCGATTATAAGGAAATATGCGCCGAAGCCCGCAACAAGCAAAAAGCTGATATTCGATATGACATTCATACACGGTCCCATTATGCCGCCGCATATCTGTGCCTTTATCGCCGCCGTCTGAAGCTCATCGCTGATTTCACCGAATTCCTCGCAGGCTTTCTTTTCCTTTGAATATGCCGCTACCGTTCTGTAACCGGATACCATTTCTTCTATATGTCCATTAAGTCTGCCTAAAAGCGTCTGCTGTAACGGAAAGTATTTTCTCATAAACTTTGTGAGATTCTTCGTAACAACAAGCGTCAGAACGACAGATGTAAGGCTGACAAGCGTCAGCATAGGCGAATAATAAAGCATAAACACAAGGCAGCCGACAAGCGTCAGAACGCCGGAAAACAGCGAGGCTATCGACTGAGAAACAGTGTTTGAGATATTCTCTACATCGTTTGTCATACGGCTCATAATATCGCCGTGCTGATGAGTGTCGGTATACTTTATCGGCAGGTATGAAATCTTGTCAAACAGGTCTTTACGCATAGCCTTTACTGTCGTCTGCGACAGCTTTGCCGCAAATATACCCTGAAAATATGTAAGCAGTGAGTTTACAAGATACACACAACCGAGCGCTATAAGGCAGTATATCATACCGCTTATATCTACGTTTAATCTCTGATTTGAAACGGTTATCTTATCAATAGCAAGACCCTGAAGATAGGGAGCGACAAGGTTCAGTACAGTGATTATCAGCATAACGGATAAAAGCAGTATCATAAGGTATCTGTTCTTTCCGATATAGCCGACAAGCCTTTTCAGCGTGCCTTTTGTGTTCTTGGGCTTTTCAGCCATAAGCATTCTTTCGTGGGGCGGAGGGCCTCCTCTGCCCATCATTCTCATAGGAGGACGTTCGTTAGCCATTTACCGCTTCCTCCTCTCCCTGCTTCATCTGTGAATAATAGATATCTCTGTAGACATCGCTTGTTTCCATAAGCTCCTTATGTGTGCCGAAAGCGCATATTGAGCCGTTTTCCAGTACCGCTATCTTATCGGCTCGCATAACGCTTGCTATTCTCTGAGCTATCATTATAACGGTAACACCGCTTAAGTTTTCACGCAGAGCCTTGTGCAGCTTTGCCTCTGTACTAAGATCGAGTGCAGATGTGCTGTCGTCAAATATCAGTATCTCAGGCTTTTTGATGATAGCTCTTGCTATCGCCATACGCTGTTTCTGACCGCCCGACAGCGACGCGCCCTTTTCGCTTATCATAGTATCATATCCGTCATTGAAGCCGTCTATGAATTCCTCCGCCTGCGCTATTTTGGCGGCTGTCTTTACTTCTTCGTCCGTAGCCGTTTCACAGCCCCAGCGGATATTTTCCGCAACAGTTCCAGAAAAAAGTTCGCTTTTCTGCAATACTACGCCTATTTTGCTTCTCAATGTGTCAACATCGTAATCTTTAACGTTTACGCCGTCAACAAGCACATCTCCCTTAGTCGCATCGTAAAATCTCGGAACGAGGTTTACAAGAGAAGTCTTACCGCAGCCCGTAGAGCCGAGTATAGCTATCATCTGACCCTTTTCGGCTTTTAAATCAATGCCGGAAAGAACGGGTTTTCCCGATGAGCCTGGATACGAAAAGCCGACGT
Organism: uncultured Oscillospiraceae bacterium; assembly: GCA_900539195.1. Lineage (GTDB taxonomy): Bacteria > Bacillota > Clostridia > Oscillospirales > Ruminococcaceae > Ruminiclostridium_E. The sequence goes on along the minus strand of UQBC01000029.1, from coordinate 4,345 downwards.
TTCTGAATTCAACGGTACCGCTGTTGTCGCTGTCGGCGCTTTTATGTCCGTCACTGATAACGGGGTTTGTTGAAAGCACTTCGTTTACACGCTTCATTGATGCGGCGGAACGTGAAACCTGCTGAAACATCATACCTACCATCATCACCGACATAAGTATCTGTGTTATATAGGTTACTGCCGCCATTACTTCTCCGACCTGCATTGCCTTTGCTTCAACCTGAAAACCGCCTATCATAATAATAGCGATGACAGAAGCGTTCATTATTATCATCAGTATCGGATTTAGGGTAGCAAGTAATTTCTGCACCTTGAGGTTGGTCGTCATAAGGTCGGTGTTTGCGTTGTCGAACCTGTTTATCTCATATTCCTCACGGGTGAAAGCCTTTACTACTCTCGCTCCCGAAACGTTTTCCTGTACCACGCTGTTCACCTTGTCAAGTCTTGACTGAACGATACTGAAAAGCGGCGAGGCTTTCTTCATAATTATTGCCACAGCAATAAGCTGAACAGGCAGTGAGATTACCAGCACAATGCCGAAGTTTACGTTAAGAGTGAGAATTACCGCAATGCCGCCTATAAACTGCATTCCCGTCCTTACAAACATTCTCAGCGACATTGCCACAAACTCCTGTATCGCCGTTATATCGTTTGTAAGTCTTGTAACGAGCGAGCCTGTCGTGAACTTGTCCGTCTGCTGAAAAGACATATGCATTACCTTTGCAAAAGCGTCTTTTCTTAAATCGTTGCCCATTTTCTGAGCCGCCGCCGTGCCGAATGCCGCCGACGCTATACCTCCGAAGCAGCCGATAAGCGAGAAAACCAGCATTTTAAGTCCCGTTATCAGAACATATCGCAGGTTTTCATCGGCAGCCGCATTGCCCAATATACCGTTATCCACTATGTCTGACATAAGCGTAGGCTGTAACAGGTCCATACTTACCTCGAGTATCATAGCGAGCGGACAAAGCAAGGCAAAAAACCAATAGGGTTTCAAGTACCTTAGTACCTTCATCTTTTCTTCTCCTTTGTTCTACTTATAATATCAGATAAATTATACACTTTTCTTTTCCGTAATGTCAACAAACAGTTAGGAGAGGTCAACGCTTTTTCAGCAATTTTTCACATTCCGACTTGAAATTAAACGTGCGATAAGATATAATAATCAATATACGTTTTAAACGCACTGAAAGAAGGATATAAATGAAAATAGCAATAGTAGGTCTTGGTCTTATAGGCGGTTCTATCTGCAAAGCACTCAAAAAAAGTACATTTCATCATATAATGGGACTTGACGCTGACGGAGAGGTATGCAAAAAAGCTCTTGACAGCGGCGCAATAGACGAGATAATAACAGCGGACGGGCTTAATGACGCCGATATGACTATGCTCTGCCTTTATCCCGAAACTATCGTTGAATTTGTAAGGCAGCACAAGGAAAGGTTCAAACCCGGCTCTATCGTCACCGACTCCTGCGGTATCAAGGAATATGTAGTTACACGCTGTACCGAGGTGCTTGAACCGCTCGGAGTTATATTTGTCGGCAGTCACCCTATGGCAGGACGTGAATTCTCAGGCTTTGACTATTCAACGGATGATCTGTTCAAAGGCGCAAGCTATATAATCACCCCTTCCGAGAATACTCCCAAAATGGCAATCGATCTTTTGTCAACGCTTGCCTGCTGTATGGGATTCGGCAAGGTCGTAACCGCAACGCCGAAACAGCATGATATAAACATAGCCTTTACCTCACAGCTGGCGCACGTTGTATCAAACGCCTATGTAAAAAGCCCGTCGCTTTTCAACGCAGATGGATTCTCGGCAGGCAGTTTTATGGATCTCACCCGTGTCGCAAAGCTGAACGAATATATGTGGAGCAGTCTGTTTCTGTGCAACAAGGAGGCTCTGTTGTTTGAGCTGAATACAATTATTGATAATCTGTGCAAATACAGAGATGCTATAAATGACGACGATATAGATACACTGCGTGATATACTCCGTGACGGCAGAGAACGTAAAGAAAAGAGCAATGAGCTTTACGCAGAACACGCAAGGAGAAAAGTATAATATGCCTTCAACGAAAAAGACAAGAAGCTATGCCATTGCACTGAGCGGAATACTGAGCGCTATATGTATCGTGCTTATGTTCTGCACCGGATTTATCCCGATAGGCGTATATATACTGCCTGCGGTAGCAGGTCTTGTCGTATGGATAATATACCGTGAAATAAGCAGGAAATGGGCGCTTCTTTGCTATGCGGCTGTGGCTTTACTTGCACTGCTTCTGACACCGGATATTGAGTCAAAGCTGCTGTTCACGGGATTCTTCGGATATTATCCCGTTATCCGTGACCTGCTCACCAAAGTAAAGCCTGCTGTGCTGTCATTCCTTCTGCGTTTTATTTGTTTCAATGTCCCTGTTGTTGCAATATATGCACTGCTTCTGAACGTGCTTGGTATGGGACAGCTTATTGAAGATTTCGCAGGATTCGGACAGTTTGCGGTGCTTGCTTTCTGGCTTATCGGAAACTTTACATTTGTCTGCTATGATGTGTGCCTGAGCCAGCTTTCCTACGTTTACGAAAAATGGTTGAGGAGAAAGGTGCACAGACTTATACGGTAGAAATACAATACGCTTATGGCGGCACAGGCGGCTGGAATGGATTATTTCGAGCTTCTCACAAAAATGCTTGAAACACGATATTTACTCGATTAACTCACACCGATCGGCAATGTGTTGTTGACATTCGAGTCAGGTTAATGTATAATAGTGGTATTATAAACCGCATGGCTTCTGCCTATGCGGTTTTAAGCGTTAAAAACGCTTATAGAAAGGTATGGAATCTTATGCAAAACAAAATACTGTTTACAGCTCCCGGAGAATTTGACAAGTGGGAGCAGCAATGCCAGCCTATCGGAAACGGCTATATGGGAGCAAGTTTCTTCGGCGGCATTTCAAAGGAAAAAATAGTGCTGAATGAAAAAACGCTGTGGGCAGGCGGTCCTTCCGAAAGCCGTCCGGATTACAACAGCGGTATTATAGACGGTAGCTATGAGTATGTTAAGCAGGTACAGCAGCTTCTCTATGACGAAAAGTATGACGAGGCGGTTGCGCTTCTTCCACATCTGACAGGTGCAACGGACGGATTCGGTGCTTATCAGCTTTTATGCGATATGATGCTCACCTTCTCCAATATAGACGAAACTCAGGCGACCGATTATACAAGAACGCTCGACCTTGACAATTCTATATTCACAACACAGTTTACATATCAGGGCGCAGTTCATAAGAGAGAGGCTTTTGCAAACTATCCTTCAAATGTTATATGCCTTAAGCTAAGCTCAGACAAGCCTCGCAGGATATGCGTAAAGCTGTCGCTTGACAATCTCCAGTGCGGAAGCGTTACGGCGAACGGCGATACGCTCACATATGAGGGTACGTTATGGGATAACGGACTTCGCTACTGCACTATATTCAAGGTAGTAAACAAGGGCGGAGAGCTTATCGACGCAAAAGACAGCATAATGGTCGAACACGCAGACGAGGTTTATATCTATCTCACAGCGTCAACCGACTATTCAAATAAATATCCGACGTTCAGAACAGGCGTAAACCCTTCAGCCGCAGTAAATCAGCGTATCGAAAATGCCGTAAGCAAGGGCTTTGACGCACTTTACGAGGAACACCTCGCAGACTACAAGGCACTTTTTGACAGAGTTACGCTGAAAATAAACGAGGACACGGACGATGTTATTCCATGCGACAAGCTGATAAGCGAGTATAAGGAAAACGGCTCACGGAGCATTGCGAACCGTCTTGAAACCCTGTACTTCCAGTTCGGCAGATATATGCTTATAAGTTCGTCAAGAGCAGGCTCGCTACCTGCAAACCTTCAGGGCGTATGGAACGAGAGCAACTGTCCTCCGTGGTGCTGTGACTATCATATAAACGTAAACCTTCAGATGAACTACTGGGGAGCATATAATACAAATCTCAGCGAAACTGTTCCTCCTCTGGTTGATTTTCTTGACAGTATGCGTCCGTCCGGCAGAAAGTCCGCCGAAGCGTATTACGGCATAAAGTCGGACGAAGAACATCCCGAAAACGGCTGGTGCGCTCATACGCAAAGCACTCCGTTCGGCTGGACAGCTCCCGGCTGGGATTTCTACTGGGGTTGGTCTACAGCGGCTGTCGCATGGCTTATGCAGAATATCTACGAGCATTTTGAATTTACAGGCGACAAGGAATATTTTGCGGAGCATATCTATCCGATAATGCGTGAAAGCGTTCGTTTCTATACGCCTGTCTCTTATACACATCTCCGAGCCCACGAGACGTAGAGGA
>UQBC01000028.1 GCA_900539195.1 uncultured Oscillospiraceae bacterium | reverse complement strand
AGGTTTGATACAGCGATTGATGAGTATGAGGCAGAGATGAAGGCAAAAAAGGAAGAATACTGTATGGAGGAAATATGAGCAAAGAAAAGAATGTAAATAAAAGTACGTCTGCACCTGTATATAAAAGTCGCTATTCGGACGCAGTGAAGAATAATCTGACTAAAGTTCTTGACGGTAAAAAGTTCAGTTACGATGTAAACAATGATAAGCTTTTTGCTCAGTACAAGGATAGTTATACCAAAGCCGGCAAAACGGCTATGGAAGATACGGTCGGAAACGCTTCGGCGCTTACAGGCGGATATGCAAACAGTTACGCAGTGACAGCGGGTCAGCAGGCATATGACAGTTATATGGCAAAGCTGAATGATAAGATACCGGAGCTTGAACAAAGGGCATATGAACGTTACCGTGATGATGAGGAAAGCGCATATAAAAGACTGAATACCTTGATAGGGCTTGAAAATACGGATTATAGCAGATATCGTGACAGTATGTCCGATTACAACACAAACAGGGAATTTGAATATAATAAGAGTAAGGATGCACAGGCACAAAGGAACCGGCAGGCTCAGTTCGACAGGGATAAGTATGAGAACGATCGTGATTATAACCGTAATGTGTATGAAAATGACAGAAAGTATAACCGTGATGTGCTTGAAAACGATCGTGATTATAATCGGAATGTTTATGAAAATGACAGGGATTATGCACAGAACGTTATTGACAGCGAACGTGATTATCGGATCAAACTGAATTCTTCGCTCCGCAGTGCCGTAAAGGAAGAGAAAGATAAGGAGGATGACAGTAAATTTTCTCCCGCTGATGCGTATGACTTCATCAAAAAGTACAATGAAAAAATATACACCGATGAAGAGTTTGCGGAAGCGCTCTTTCAGTTGTATGGTGACAAGGAAGGCTTCTATGACTGGATCGAACAAATGAAGATACCGGGAGATATTGAAGACAGGACTTATCTTGAACTGCTGTATAAAATGCATCCTGAGCTCAAGCCCGAAAGCTGGAAGAAGATGGGCATGACGGAAGATGAGCAGATAATGAAAAATGCGACAAACGGCGGAGCGACACCGCCGCATTCTCAGAGCTTCTGGTGGATCAACCAGGGTCAGAGCAAAAGCAGATAAACGTCAAATCAAAGGAGGGGAAATATGAGCAGAATGCAGATAATTATTGACAGCGTGGCAGGAACGATCGGAGCTGTTCTGGGATTTATGTACGGAGAGGTTACCGGATTGTTCTGGGCGCTTGTCGCATTTATGGTGCTGGATTATATCAGTGGAATACTTGCGGCGATATCGGTCAGGAAGCTTTCAAGTAAGGTGGGCTTCAAGGGAATAGTGAAAAAGCTGCTGATACTTGTGTTCGTTTCGGTGGGACATATAACGGACACTTATGTGCTCGGCGGCGTACCTGTGGCAATGACGGCTGTGATACTTTTTTATATTGCGAATGAAGGGATCAGCATTGTGGAGAATGCGACTGAACTTGGGCTTCCGGTGCCACAGAAAATAAAGAATGTATTGGAGCAGATCAAAAACAAAAGCGGGGAGGACGACAATGAGAACAAAGGGAATTGATATAAGCAGGGCGCAGGAAAATTTCGACTTCACGGCGGCTATATCGGCGGGCATTAAGTTTGTAATAATTCGTGCCGGGATCGGCAGGGACGAGGACACTTATTTCAGACGCAATATCGAGCAGTGCAGAAAACTCGGAATAGACTTCGGCTGTTACTGGTATGTTACGGCGACAGACACGGCGGAGTTTGACAGGCAGATAAATGCGTGCGTCAAGGCGATAGGCGATGAAAAGCCGTCATATCCCGTGTTCTGCGACATGGAGGAACAGCGTCAGATCGACAACCTCACAAGCAAGGAAAGAACCGATATGGCGCTTGAGTTCTGCGACAGGCTGAATAAGGCAGGGCTTCCGTCGGGAGTGTATGCAAATCCTGCGTGGCTTGAAAGCTACTATCAGAAGGAACGTATTGTAGGAAAGCGTGATATATGGCTTGCACACTGGACCGAAAGCCCGGACAACCCGAGCAGATATGACTACGGGCAGAAAATGTGGCAGTGGGGTATTGACAGCATCGGCGGAAATGACGTTGACGGGGATATTTGCTTTGTAGATTATCCTGCGATAACGTCTAAGTGGTACAGGGAAAATTGCGGCGGTAAGCCCGAAAAGCCGGAAAAGCCCGATAACCCTGAGAATCTGTTCAAAAAAGGCGACAGCGTGAGGGTGAAGCGTGGTGCAAGGTTTACAAACGGAGTAGAACCGTATTCTTATGTGTATGATACGGTCTATACCGTTCAGCAGGTGTCGGCAAGCGGCAAGGAAACGCTTATAGGCATCGGCTCGGTGCCTACCGGCTGGCTTTATACCGAAGATCTGTACAAGGCGGAAAGCACGGAAAACAATGACACAACGCAGAAATTCGCTGTAGGCGATAAAGTCAAGGTGAATTACGGCGCAAAGACGTATAACGGCGGTTCGCTTGCTTTGTTTGTGTACACGAATGTGTACGAGGTTATGCAGGCAGGCTCGGGTGACAGAGAGGATTATATCGTCATCGGTCATGGCGGGCAGGTCACTGCGGCGGTAAGAGCGGAGGATCTTACGAAAATATAGCATAAAAATAACGCACAGGCGAGCAGCTTGTGCGTTTGTGCTTTTAAAAAGTGCTATTATGCTTATCTGTAGGTCGTGAATTCCTGTACCCAGTAATACTTATAAGCATCGTTATATGTGCCGAATGCTACGGCCATATTTTCGATATTCGGGTTAAGTATATTTTCACGGTGTCCCATGGTGGAAGCCATCCAGTTGTCGACTACTCTCTGTGCGGTGGGCTGGCCTGAGCCGAGGTTTTCGCCAACGTTTTTAAATACAGTGTCTCTCGCTTCTTCGGAATTTACACCATATACCGTGTAGAACTTAGTTTTATCGGGTCTTAAATGTGAGAATACATTAAAAGATTCATCACAGCGGATCTTTGCCGCCTTATATGCGTTTGTATCCCACTTATAGGGCTTAAGTCCGTAGGAAACACGGATTTCATTCACGATACGGAAAACCTCCGCCTCTTCTGCGGTGCAGTTTACGGGAGTGTCGGTTATGACCGGTGCGGGAGTTGCATTATCCTGCACGGCGGGTTTTGCTGTTGCGGGAACGGTAGTTGCGACAGGCTTGCTTTCGGAAAGATAGTCGCTGTGGATATATGTGCCGTCATCGAGCTTATAGTAGCCGGTGTCTGTCAGTGCGGCGATATTTACCGCATCTCCGTAATATTTATAGGAAACGACCTCAGAGCCTTGTAAGCCCTCTTTTCTTGCAGAACAGCTTGAAATGTTTATGTACATTGTGCCGCTACACTTCTTTTCTGTCCATGCGGGCTTTGGTGCGGCGGTTGTTGCAGGAGTTGTTGCCTTGGTTGTTGCGGGAGATGTAGCCTTTGTTGTCGCCGCTGTGGTCTGAGTGGTTTTTGCTGTTGTGGTTGCCGATGTTGCAACGGTGGTTTCCTGCGCCTCGTTATGCTTGATGGCTTTGGTGGGAAGCTTTTGTTCCTCGACAGGTGCAGTAGTGGAATATGATGACGCTAAACCGTTGTTGTAGCTGATACCCTCGTCATCGGCTTTGACTCCGAACCATGAGTAACGGCTTGACAGAACGCAAAGAGCGACTACGGCGACAAAACCGCATGACGCACAGCCGATTTTAAGAAAATTGCCGTGTGACTTCTTTTTCCTGTTGTATGTCTGAATCCCGCTTTCCGGGTTTTCGGTTTTATTTTCTTCATTCATGTTCATGGGTATCACCTGCCTTTTGCCTGAACTTAACGGTAAGCATAATTTCACATCTATATTTTAGCACAAATGCGTTGAGCGTGTCAACAGATACTGAAATTGCCAAAAAATATTTGTAAGGATTGCACAAATTAATGTGTATCGTTTATGTAAAATCACAATAAAAATAAGTCTGTTTAAAATGCACTGTTACAAAAGCAAAAGTTGATGTATTTTTGTATAAAAGAGCGAAATGGTTACAAAACGGTAACAAAACGGTTACGATTTGTTGCGATATTGTAACCGTTTGTGTTATAATAACAGCGACGGAAAAGAATTGCTGTCTTTCATGGTGGAAGGAAAAGCAACCTTAAAGGTGTGGAACGGGTATCTCCCGTTCCGACTTTTAACGGAATAAGCGTTTATTTATCACCTGTCGTTCACAACGACAGGCTATTATTATAATAAGTATATATAAGCGGGCATAAGTCCTGCTTTGTTTTTTTGAAATTCAGGAAAAGGAAAGAGTATGGGAAATCTTAAGATACCCGATTATCGTGACGACATCGAGGAAACTATACTTCCCGACAATGACGGAAAAAAAGAAGAAAGCGTGCAAAGCACCGTAACTCCGGATTCCGATAACGGCACAGATAATACAGAAGTTGTAAACGAGAAAGTAAGCAGGAAATCATTTGCTGCGGTCGTGACAGATAGAATTTTTGAATTGCTTGTTATAGCAGGACAGTATTTTTGTCATATAATTGCGGATATATTTTCAAAGCCTGCGATTTATGTTGCACACGGCGCAAAGTTTTTGTGGAAGCATACGGCACTGTTCAGGGACGCTGTAAAGAGAACATTCTGCGAGATAGGCAGCTTCTTCTTTGCACCGCTTATGAAGTCGAAACGTGTACTTCAACGTACAAACAGACAGATTAAGGCTGCTAAGGAGCAGGGCGACAACAAGAAAGCCGCAAAGCTGTACGGAAGTATAGCAAAGAATGCGGTATTCGGTAAGCAGGGACTTGCAGTAACGCTGTTCAATTATGCGGCACCGATCATCGCTATTGTGTTTCTGATGAGCGTTGTAGGATATGCGACGGGTACTAACTATGCGATAAAATTGACGGTAGACGGTAAATTTGTCGGGTACGTCGAGAGCGAACAGGTGTTCAATGACGCAGAGCGTATAATGCAGGAGCGTATAACATATATCGGCAATGAGAAAAAGATAACTATGGAACCGAGCTATTCGCTTGAAATGCTCGGCGACCAGGAGTATCTCACAAAATATCAGCTTGCGAATAAGCTCCTTGAAATGAGCGATACGCCGATCGAGTATGCTTACGGAATGTACATAGGCGGAAAGTTCTACGGTGCGCTTGTTGACAACACCGCAGTTGAGGTTGAGCTTGAGAAGATACTTGACAGTTATCGCACAAACGCAAAGGATGAGGATATAGCATTTGAAAAGGATGTTGAATATGTCCCGGGATTATATCTGTCGGACAGTATAGTGTCTAGCGATGAGATAATAAAGCTTGTAAACTCCAAGAAGGAAGAAGCATCGTATTATACTGTGGTTGAAGGCGACAGCCATTCGGGAATATGCTCAAAGCTGGGAATAAGCATGGAGGAGCTTGAGGCATTGAATCCCGGTATTATGGATGAGGACTATGTGCTGAGAGCCGGCGAAAAGCTGCTCAAGACGCAGGAAGTTCCTTTTATGTCGGTATGTATATCAAGAACCGAAACATATAATGTTGATGTTCCATATGATACAGAGTATCAGGATGACGATACCCGCTATGAAGGCGTTGAAACCGTATCGCAGGAGGGTGAAAAGGGAACAAACAAGATAACGGCGAAGGTTTATTATGTAAATGGTGAAGAAGTAAAGCGTACCATTCAGAAAACAGAGAGAACAAAGGATCCCGTTACCGAGATAATTCTCCAGGGTACCTTACCTCCGCAGTCATCACATTACTCTGATGCGTCTGCCGATGCAGGCAAGAAGTATATCTGGCCTGTCGATGGCGGTACGTTCTGGGAATGGGGCTGGTGGGACGGCGGTTATGCCGGACACCGCGGCGTTGATATAGGTGCGCCTTACGGAACAGATGTATATGCTGCTGCAACCGGCACGGTAATTTTTGCGGGCTGGGACAACGGCGGACTCGGAAATGCCGTGATGATACTTCATCCCGACGGATACACAACGGTATATGCCCACAACAGTGAGATATTCGTCAGTGCAGGTCAGGAGGTAAACCAGGGCGAGTGCATAGCCGCAGTAGGCGAAACCGGACTTGCATACGGCTGTCATTGCCACTTTGAAGTAAGATACGGTTCGGAAAGACTGAACCCGAGATATTATCTCAGCGGTCTGCCGGATCCCGGATATTATTAATATGAAATTTAACGGATAACAGGAAACAACCGCTGTGCTGAGGCATGGCGGTTGTTTGGCTATCAGAATGCACCTTGACAATTTATTGAAAGTGTGATAGAATACAAATAAAGAGGGAACGACAGACGACCGCTCCCGTGTTGGCTAAGAAATAACCGTCGTAGTTGGAAGCTGTGGGCGGTTATTTCTTTTTATTTGAAGAACTGATAGTAAATATCATAACTGTGAACGCAGTAAGGAAAATACCTATCTGTGTTAAATCGCTCAAGGTTATGTACATCAGCTACACCTCCTTTCAGATGTTTTCGCATCTTGGGAGATGTATTGACCGCCTGTCGTCCGAGGAACCCTCTTCGCTATTATATCATATATTTCATCTGTAATCAACCGCTGTGCTGAGGCATGGCGGTTGTGTTTTATTGCGAAACGGTCATAAATTTTCTTCTCATTTCATAGATTTACTGTAGAGTACCAGAAAGGAAAGGATGTGCAGTATGAATGAGCTTATGACAAGGGAAGAATTTTTAAAGGAACGAAATGCGGTGTGCGAGTCTGACGCTGTGGCGGGCGGGGACGATGTTTGCAAGGGACGGGATACGGATACGGCGGTTATGACGGAGGAGAATGTGAAGCTAAGTGCCGGCGGTATAACCGTATCGGAAGTAGTGGTTAAAGGCAGGCGCAACAGGCAGTATGCAGGGCTGATACTCTTTATAGCGGCGGTTGCCGGGGCTGTTGTCGGAGCGGTGTTTTACGGGAAGGTGACGGTGACTGTGCCGGATGAACTGCTTGAAAACTTTCTTGCCGGACGAATACACGGCGGATTTTTCGGGAATGCCGCCGCTTCGTTCATATCGGCGCTGATATGGTGCATTGCGCCGTTTTTAGCAGGGCTTTGCGCTGTGGGACAGCCTGTGGGTGCGCTTATCCCGGCATTCAAGGGTATAGGCGTGGGAATGACGTTTGCGGCGCTTGTGAATATATACGGGGCAAACGGGATACCGGCTTTTGCGGTGTTTGTTCTTCCGTCCGCATTTATAGGAACGGTAATCTGCTGTTATCAGTGCCGTCTGTCCGTGTTATGCTCAAACAGCGTGCTGGCGGCACTGAGAGGCAGACGGGAAACCGCTCCGCACTATTATAAGATATATCTTGAGCGGTTTGCGGTGTGCTGTATCGGGTGCTTTCTGCTGGGGATAGCGGACGCTGTAATAACTTTTTTGTTCCGTCCGATATTCGTTATATGAAACACTTGAAATTTTCGTTTCACGGGTGTATAATGTTAACAGTAAAATTGCCTTTGGCACGAAAGAAGGATAACATTATGGAAAAAATGGAAGTATTACTGGAAACCTCCGCACGTCACATCCACGTTACGCAGGAGGCTCTCGAAACACTGTTCGGCAAGGGCCACGAGCTTACAAAGAAGAAGGATCTTTCTCAGCCCGGTCAGTTTGCCTGCGAGGAAAGAGTTACTATAACAGGTCCCAAGAGATCGCTTGCAAACGTATCTATTTTAGGCCCTGTTCGTCCTGCTACACAGGTTGAGCTTTCGGCTACTGACGCACGTTCTATCGGATGTCCTATATTCGTAAGAGAATCGGGCGATATTGCAGGCACACCCGGCTGCAAGATAACAGGTCCTGAGGGCGAGATCGAAATCAGCGAGGGCGTTATCGTTGCAAAGCGTCACATCCACCTTGTTCCCGAAACCGCTGAAAAGTGGGGCGTAAAGAACAAGGACGTTGTAAGCGTAAAGGTTGATTCTGACGGAAGAAAGGCAATTCTCGGCGATGTTGTTATCAGAGTAAGCGAGAATTTTGCAGACGCTATGCACATTGATACAGACGAATCAAACGCTGTAATGGCCGCTCCCGGCATGATGGTCGAAGTAATCAAGTAATACGGCGCTACATATTGACGGTTTTATCTCCGTGGCTTTGGGCTACGGAGATTTTTTTGTGAATTAATGATAGCGTAAAAAAGGAAAAATGTTTTCTATAGAAGGTTCTGCTGTAACGGAAGGAATTTACACAATAGATGAACTGATAAAAATCAGAACAAAGAATTAATAAAAGGAAGCAGCCTCTGCAAGCTGTGAGAAACGCAAAAAGTAAATATTACGGGAAAAGTCAGGTGTAACGCTTGGCTTTTTCTTTTGTTTGTGGTAAAATATAAGCGGTAAGTCTAAACTAACTTATATTGAGGTGACGCAATTGGAGATATTTCTGATACTTATGATACCGCTTATGGGAACAACGCTTGGCTCGCTTATGGTGTTCCTTATGCGTGACAAGGTGAGGGTTGGGACGGAGAAGCTGCTGCTTGGTTTTGCATCGGGAGTTATGATAGCGGCTTCGGTATGGTCGCTTCTGATACCGTCAATGGAACTGTCCGAACAGGACTACGGCAAAATGAATTGGGTGCCTGCTGTGGTCGGCTTTGCGGCGGGGATACTGTTCCTGCTTGGGATAGACAGCCTTGTGCCGCACCTGCATCTTGACAGCGATAAGCCTGAGGGCGTGCGGTCGGGGCTTTCAAAAACTACCATGATGCTGCTTGCGGTGACTATCCATAATGTGCCGGAGGGAATGGCTGTCGGTGCGGCTGTAGCCGGGTCAAGCGGCATGGGCGGCGACAGCGTTACTCTTGCAAGCACATTTGCGCTGGCGCTGGGTATCGCAATACAGAACTTCCCCGAAGGAGCGGTGGTTTCAATGCCGCTTAAAAGCGAAGGAATGAAAAAGGAAAAAGCGTTTGTGATGGGAGTGCTGTCGGGTGTTGTCGAGCCGATAGGTGCGGCGGTGATGATACTGCTCGCTTCTTTCATCGCTCCGCTTTTGCCGTATATGCTGTCGTTTGCGGCAGGGGCTATGATGTATGTTGTGATAGAAGAGCTTATACCCGAGGCACAGGGCGGAGAGCACAGCAACATAGGAACGATAGGTGCGGCGGCAGGGTTTGTTGTTATGATGGTGCTTGATTGTACGTTGGGGTGAGAAAATGCCCGTCCGTTGAGGACGGGCATCGGTTATAAATCTCTTATTTTCTTCCTATAATCTTCAGGTAAATTCCCGAGGTTATTTTATAGGCGAAAATGTAGAACAGGGCAAATACGGCAAAGCATATCACGTTTGCGATAAGAAGAAGTGTGCTGTCGGCAAAGCCGAACATTTTAACTGCTTTAAGTATTATCGGAAAAGCGAATGTAAGGTGTATGCCTGCAAAGATAAGAGGAGCGAAGAACACGGTCAGCACCTGTGAGTTTATGCTCTTCTTTATTTCCTTTTCCGTCATTCCGACACTTCTCATCGTTGCAAAGCGTTCTCTGTCCTCATAGCCCTCCGAAACCTGCTTATAGTAGATTATAAGCACTGTGGCAAAGATAAAGACAAGTCCTAAAAATATTCCGAGAAAGAGAAGTCCGCCGTAGGTCGCTATCATCACATCAAGGTTTTCGGTTCTGCTTTCGGCAAAGGGAAAGATATTCTCCATATTCCGTGAGCTTTTTGCCAGAATGTCCGTGAGGCTGTCGCACAGGGCTTGCTTATCGGCGTTGCTTCCGTCAATGTCAAAGCCGAAATAATGCTTTAACCACGATGCATTTTCGCCGTAAGCCTGACGGTTCAGCAGGAATATATCGTAAAGGGTGTTATTATCAGGGAGAATAACGAAAAATGTGCTGTAAACCGTTTCGCCGTAGGAAATATTTTTCGGCATAGGAACTGTCCGTGACTTATATTTCTTGCCGTTTAATATTATTTCGCCGTCGGTGCTGTCGGAGCTTGCCGTCAGTATTTCGCCGTCGGAAAGCGTTTCGTTCCTGCCGCTCGTTTTGTTGTAGTCTTCAAGCGTGATGAAGTAAAAATCCTTTATTTCAGATTGGCTTACGTCTGAATGATCGTTCGCAGGAGCTAAGTGTATAGCATTATCGGAAAAATAGCCGCCGACTTCAAGATAATCATACGAAAGAGTGTTTAAGGGGCTATAATCATTGCTTTTCGCCGTGTCAAGCGCTGTGCCACACAGGTCGGAAATATTGCGTATCGTCTTATCTTCAAAGCTGTTGTAAGTGAGCGTTACCGAGATGTCACGGCTGCGGATAAACGTGCTTGTCTGTATACCCGAAAAAAGACTTATCGTGGACGAAAGCATTACAAGCACCATAGTCGAAAGAATGCAGACAGAAGCCAGTCCTGCGCCGTTTCTTTTCATACGGTATGTCATTCCGGAAACGGATATAAAGTGATTCGCTTTGTAGTAATATCTTTTGTTTTTCATCAGCAGTCGGCAAAGTGCGACTGAGCCGCTGACAAAGAGCATATAAGTGCCGATTATTACAAGAAGCACCGCAAGGAAGAAATTCCTGACAATTTCAATGCCCGCCTGTGTTGTGACGGCAATGTAATAAGCGATAGCAAGCAGTATCAAGCCGACTAAGGCAAATACGAAATTTGCCCGTGGCGGTTTTTCGCCCTGCTTTTCGCTTTGAAGCAGATTGATTGCGCTTAGTCTGCCTATGCGGACAAAGGCACTCAGCAGAAGAATTACCACAATAACGGTGAATACGGCAACAGTAATCGCTATTGCACCCGGATCAATAATAAGAGTTCCTACCGGTTCAATGCCGAGAAGTCTGAACATACACAGCTCCGCAAGACGTGACAGGAGTATCCCTGCGGCAAGTCCGCAAAGAAGCGATATAATAAGCGTGAAAAGGCTTTCGCAAAGGAGTATGCGTGCAATGTTGCGTTTGTTCATTCCGAGAATATTGTATAAGCCGAACTCTTTGCCACGGTTTTTGATAAGCACAAAGTAGCTGTAGAAAAGAAAAATCAAGGAGAAAATGCCGATTACGATTATTCCGAGCCAAAGACACCACTGTGCGTAAACGCCTCTGTTTGTGTTTGCAATGTTTTCGCTTCTTGCAAGGTATGCCGTAATGTACATCATCATCACCATTGCAACTAAGGTAAGGATATACGGCAGATAAAGCCGTTTGTTTTTCTTCATGCCGTTCACGGCGAGCTTCGGGTAGAACAGTGTTTTCATCTGCGGTCACCGCCTGCCACAAGCACCGTCAGCGTATCGTTTATCTTTGCGTAGAATTCTTCCGTTGCGGAAATGCCCTTATATATCTGGTGGTAAACCTCGCCGTCCTTTATGAAAAGCACCCGTGAGGCACTGCTTGCCGCCTTTACCGAATGTGTTACCATAAGGATAGTCTGACCGTCACGGTTTATTTCACCGAACAGATTGAGAAGCTCCTCTGATGCTTTTGAATCGAGTGCGCCTGTAGGCTCGTCCGCAAGCAGAATGTCGGGGTTTGTTATAAGCGCACGGGCGACAGCGGTACGTTGCTTCTGACCGCCCGATATTTCATAAGGGTATCTGTCGAGCAGGTCGCTTATACCGAGCTTTGCGGCAAGAGGGAGAAGCCTTGAGTTCATCTCATCGTAGCTTTTGCCCATAAGCACGAGCGGCAGAAAGATATTGTCACGCACGGAGAATGTATCGAGCAGGTTGAAATCCTGAAACACAAATCCGAGATGCTCACGTCTGAAAAGCGCAGAGTCGCTGTCCTTTATCTTTGTTATGTCAACTCCGGAGAGCATTACAACACCTGAGGTCGCCTTGTCAAGCGTTGCGAGGATGTTGAGCAGGGTAGTCTTGCCTGAGCCGCTTTCGCCCATAATAGCGATATATTCGCCCTTTGCGGCAGAGAAGCTGACGTTTCGCAGTGCGACATTCGGCTTTGCGCCGAGCCTCTGTGTGTAGACCTTTTTAAGTCCCGTTACTTCAAGTAAATTCATATTGTACCTCCTTTAAGCTATGACAATATTATAGCTGAAATAACGGAAGTGTGCCATTTATCCGTCTTACGATAAGTGCGTCCGTCTTACATTTTTGTAATATTGCGATTACTCGTGTCTTATTTTGCTTTCCGTAAGGTCAAGCATAAAGACAGAGCCTTTTCCAAGCTCGGACACGGCGGTAAGAGTAATGCCGAGCATATCGGCAATACAGCGGCAAAGATAAAGTCCTATACCGCTTGCCTTCATATCATATCTGCCGTTAAGTCCTGTGTAGCCGTTGTCGAAAATTCTCGGCAGGTCGGCAGGGTCTATGCCTATTCCCGTGTCGGCAACGCAGAGTATCTTTCTGTCGGTGTCGGGCTTCATATAAATTGATACCGAGCCTTTAGCGGTGTATTTTATCGCATTTGAGAGCAGCTGTTCGATGATGAAGGACAGCCATTTTTCATCGGTGAGAACATCGGTATCAAGCTCCCTGTAATCAAGGCTCAGCTTCTTCCCGATAAACTGCGCGGAGAATTTACGAACCGATTTTTTTACTATATCGTCAAGGCTGTAATGCTTTATCACAAGGTCGTTGCCGGAGCTTTCAAGCCGGACATAGCACAGCGCCATATCGACATACTGCTCTATCTTCATAAGCTCGTCGGACAGCCTGCGGTTACTTTCGCTGTCTTCCGACTGGAGGATAAGTCGCATTGCGGAGATAGGCGTTTTTATCTGATGTACCCACATAGTGTAATATTCGTTTGTCGCCTGCAGGCTGTTTGCGGATTTTTCCTTAAGGAAAATGCAGTAATCGCTGAGTGTATTTATCAGCCTGCCGTAATCCTTGTCATCTGCCGATACCGCTTTCGGAAGATTGTCGGCACTCACGGTTATCTCGTTTGCAAGACGGGTGAGGATATTATGCTTTCTGTACGCCTTTATAAAAGTTACCGCACCGATAGCCGTAACAGCGGCAAGCGACAGCAAAAGCGCATACAGCACAGGCTCTGAGGGAAGGTTATAAAGCGACAGCACCACAGCGAAAATTACAGCCGCAATAATAATGCAGACAAGCGTTATTATGCGGCTTCTGATAAAGTCAAGAAAGAATTTCATACTATCATATACCCCATTCCGACCTTGGTCGTGATGTAGTTTTCAAGTCCTATGTTTTCGAGCTTTTTGCGAAGCCTGCTGACATTTACCGTAAGGGTGTTCTCGTCAATAAAGCAATCGGTTTCCCATAATCTCTGCATAAGCGTATCACGGGAAATTATCCTGCCTGCGTTTTCCATAAGAGTGCGGAGTATGCGAAGCTCGTTCTTTGTAAGCTCTGCCTTTTTATCGCCGTTTGTCACGACTGCCGATGAAATATCAAGTATAACACTGCCGTGGGATATAAGGTCGCTGTTGCCCGAAAAGGAGTAGGCACGGCGAAGCACTGCGTTTATCTTTGCGGTCAGCACCGAAAGATCAAACGGCTTTGCTATAAAATCATCTCCGCCCATATTCATAGCCATAACTACGTTCATATTGTCGGAGGCTGAGGAGAGGAAGATGACCGGCACTTTGGACAGCTTTCTTATCTCGCCGCACCAGTAGTAGCCGTCATAGAACGGTAGCTTTATATCAAGCAGTACAAGCTGAGGGTCGAAAGCGGCAAACTCCGCAGTGATATTGTGAAAATCCTTTGCACACTCTACCTTGTAGTCCCAGCCCTCAAGGTGCTTTTTCAGCGTTTGCGCTATCGTGGGGTCGTCTTCAATGATGAAAATTCTGTACATAGTCAAATTTCTGCCATTCTTATAATAAGTTCGTTGAATCGCTTGGAAAACACGGGAGGAATGTTATGGGCGGCTTTGTCCCATATCTCGTATTTGCAATTTTTATTCATAGCGGCAAGTCCTTTTACGCTGTCGTGTACTTCTGTCTGTTCCTTACTGCCTGCAAGGGCAATCATCGGGAAGTATGCGTTTTCAAAGCCGTTTATTGTTTCAAGCGTTATTCCGTTGTCAACGGAGCTTCTTACGGTTTCGATACGCACATTCTGCATCTGTGCGACAAATTCTTTTCTTTGCTCTTTGGGCAGTCCGTTCATAAATCCGATGAAACCGCATAATCGTTTGTTCTTGAATGATGCAAACTGCTTTTCGTTCATAGCCATGACCTTTGAGAGCATAGGCTCTTTCTTGATAAGCCACGGACTTACTATTATCGCAGAAGTAAAATACTGCGGATATTCCGCACATAGCTTAACGCTAAGCTGTGCGCCGAGCGAAAAGCCGACAAGCGTTACCTTTTTGCCAATGTCGGCTATGAAATCTGCAAGCTGTTTTACTGCTGTTTCGGTATCGAAAATCTCATCTGCGGCATCTCCGTAGCCCATGATATGCGGAATAATAAGATGATATTTTTCGGCAAGCGGATATTGCCTGCCGAAGCTGTGGACAAAGTTTGCCCCGTGCAGAAAGACGATCGTCTTATTGTTTTCTTTGCCGTATTCATAATAGTGCATATATTTCCCTCCGTGATTTTTCTTGTTGCTGTAATTATAGCACGGGTGAGGGGGATAGTCAAACAAAAAAGCCGTGCGGTTATGCACGGCTCGTGTTATATCAAATTATCCTATAACCTTCTTCGCAATATCTACCGTTTCCTTAGCATCCTTTGCGTAGAAGTCTGCGCCTATCTTTTCGGCATATTCGGGTGTAAGTACCGCACCGCCGACAACCACCTTGCAAGGAAGTCCGTTGTCACGGATAAGCTTTATGGTTTCTTCCATGGATTTCAGCGTAGTGGTCATAAGTGCGCTCAGTCCCACCAGCTTTACCTCGTGCTTTCTTGCGGCATCGACTACCGCCTGATACTCAACGTCCTTGCCGAGATCTATTACGGTGTAGCCGTAGTTTTCAAGCAGTACCTTTACTATGTTCTTGCCTATGTCGTGTACATCGCCCTTTACCGTTGCAAGCACTATCTTGCCCTTGCTTACAGTTTCGGAATTGTTCTTTGCAAGGTGCGCCTTGATAACATCAAAACAGCTCTGTGCAACGCCTGCCGATAAAATCAGCTGAGGGAGGAATATCTTTCCCTGTTCAAACAGCGTACCTGTCTTGTCAAGGGCAGGGATAAGCCGCTCGTTTATTATTACCATCGGGTCGGTGTCGATAAGCAACTGTTCGGTTATCTTCGCCGCATCCGCTTTAAGTCCGTTGTCGATGGCATATTCAAGCGTTACCTCGGAGGATTTCGGCTTTGCGACTGCCGTTGGGGTGTCACTGCCGTAAGCGGCAATGTATTCTACCGAGTTTACATCTATCGCCTTTAACAGCTTGAACGCTCTTACAGCGCCTGTCATAGACGCTATGTTGGGGTTTATGATCGGCAGATCAAGCCCGTTTTCAAGCGCCATTGTGAGAAAAATATGGTTTAAAAGCTCACGGTTGGGCAGACCGAATGATATATTCGATACGCCGAGTACCGTTCTCACTCCGAACCTTTCCTTTACCGCACGCACAGCCTTAAGCGTTTCGTTTACCGCAAGCTGTTCTGCGGATGCTGTAAGCGTGAGGCAGTCTATCGCTATATCCTCTTTCGGAATACCGATTTCCTCGCAACGCTTTATTATCTTTTCGGCAATGGCTACACGCTGTTCGGCTTTAGGCGGTATGCCGTCCTTGTCAAGCGTCAGACCTACTACTGCCGCACCGTATTTCTTTACGAGCGGAAGAACGTTTTTAAGGCTCTCCTCCTCGCCGTTTACCGAGTTTACCATAGGCTTGCCGTTGTATACACGCAGTGCCGCTTCAAGTACCTCTGGGATAGTGCTGTCTATCTGGAGAGGTACGTTAGTAACGCCCTGAATACTCTTGACAGCCTTTATCATCATTGCCTTTTCGTCAATGTCGGGAAGTCCAACGTTTACGTCAAGTATATCCGCTCCTGCACCGACCTGCTCTATAGCCTGACCTAAGATATAGTCTATATCATCGTTTATAAGCGCCTGCTTGAACAGCTTTTTACCGGTAGGGTTGATACGCTCGCCGATTATCCTCGGCTGGCTTACCTCTACAACATTTGTGCCGCTGCATATTGTGCAGACACGCTCTATCTTCTTAGGCTCGTACTTTCTGCCCTTTACCTTCCCGGCTGTACGGCGGATAAATTCGGGCGTTGTACCGCAGCAGCCGCCGATTATTCCTGCACCGAGATCAGCTATCTCAACGGCATAGTCGCTGAATTCTTCGGCATCAATCGAATATTCGCCTGTGGCAGGGTCGGGAAGTCCTGCGTTCGGCATTACGATAACGGGTATCTTCGACTTTTCACAGAGCGTTTTGATTATAGGCATAAGCTCCTTCGGACCCAGAGAGCAGTTCACGCCGACTGCACTTACACCAAGTCCCTCGCACAGCAGTATTTCCGCCTCGGCGGGACAGCCTGTAAAGGTACGTCCGTTTTCCTCGAAGGTCATACTGCATATTATCGGAAGATCGCAGTTTTCCTTTGCGGCAAGTATAGCGGCTTTAAGCTCGTATAAGTCGGTCATCGTTTCAAACAGAACAACGTCCGCACCTGCCTTATAGCCTGCAACAATTTCTTCCTTGAATATGTCGTAAGCCTCTTCAAACTTAAGGCTTCCCGTAGGCTCAAGGAGTTGTCCTATAGGACCTATGTCAAGAGCGCAGAAAACATCTTTACCGCTTTCCTTTATCGCTTCTTTGCAGTTCATTATTCCTGCGGTGATAATTTCATCTACGCTTTTACCGCTGTGGCTTAGCTTGTAGGAATTTGCACCGAATGTATTTGCGGAAATTATATCCGCTCCTGCGTCAATATAACTGCGGTGTATTTCTTTGAGCAGATCCTTTGCGGTAAGGTTTAAAAGCTCGGGAGTTTCGCCCGTCTTAAGTCCCTTAGCCTGCAGCTGAGTACCCATAGCACCGTCGAAAATCAGCAGTCCTCTTTGTTCAAGTAATGTTTTAATTTCCACAGTGACCTCCGCTTTTTCTGAATTTGCATCTGTCTTTCATATTACAGCTTTCACAGCCTCTTGTGCTTTGGTCAACTTCGCTCTCTGACAGCCCTATAAATGCCGTTACCGATTTTGTAGGCACCATCATATTGCTGTTCATTACGGTAAGACCTATCCTTTTCTGAGCCTGCAGAAGCGTCAGTAAATCAAACTGTATATCAAGGGGCAGATCGCCGTAGCCGGGAGAATATCTCCATGTACGGCTGTTCGAGCGTACTTTTTCAAATATCTCTGTTTCTGCCCTGTTGCAGACCTGCTCTATTGCCGCACCTGCAAGGCTGTCAACGATAACTGCGCTTGCCATATCGGATACCTGCAGATGCCTTAAAAGCACATCTACTCCTTGTCCGAGCGTGGCACACATAAGCACTATCCTGTCGCAGTTCTTTAAATGAGCGGCGGCTGAATTGCCTTTAAGTATTATATTGCTGTCCGAAATTCTGACACCATCGTCCGTAAAACTTATCGGGTATACGGCATAGAGGTATTTCGGGCTTGCGGCTTTCAGCAGCTGTTTCTCGCAGGAATCGAGCATTGCGAGCATCTGCTCGTTATCCGTGCCGTCCTTACAGCCGAGATAACGCAGAGCCTCGTTTCTGTCTATCGGCTGAAGTATCATAACAGATCCTTGATCCCGTTGTAGATGCGTGATGCGACAGCGGGGTTATTCATAGCGTAAAGGTGTATGCCCTGCACATCGTTTGAAATAAGGTCAACTATCTGGTCGATGGCATAGGCTATTCCTGCACTCCTCAGCGCCTCAGGGTCGTTCTCGTACTTCTGCATCATCTTTACGAATTTTGAGGGCAGACTTGCGCCGCAGAGCGTTACCATACGCTCAATCTGCTTTTTGTTGGTAACGGGCATAATTCCTGCGGCGATAGGCACGTCTATGCCTGCGGCTCTTGCACGCCTTTCAAAATCGTAATAGCAGGAATTGTCGAAGAAAAGCTGTGAAACAAGGTGAGATGCACCTGCGTCAACCTTTATCTTCAGGTTCTTTATATCTTCCTCGGCGCTTTCTGCGTCAACGTGGGTTTCGGGGTAGCACGCACCTGCAATATCGAAATTTCCCTTTGACGCTATATATGCCGTAAGGTCGCTTGCGTGGGGGAAATCGTTCTTCGGTTCTTCGTCGGGCTTGTTGTCGCCTCTTAAGGCGAGAATGTTCTCTATTCCGTTTGCGGCAAAATCGTCAAGCATAAAATCAACATCGTCACGGGTGCTGTTTATGCAGGTAAGGTGCGCCATTGATTCGATGCCGTATTTTTCCTTTATATGCGATGCTATCTCGCAGGTGGAGCGGTTTGCACGGTTTCCGCCTGCGCCGTATGTCACGCTGATATATGCGGGATTTATTGCCGCAAGTCCCTCGATGGCATCATACACCGTTTCGATAGGAAAATTCTTGTTGGGAGGGAAAACCTCCAGCGAAAACACCGTCCTGCCGGGTGTGTATAAGTCTTTTATTTTCATTCCGTCGTTCTTTTCCTTTATTCCTTTATATTTGTGTCGTTATCTTACTGTACTGCCATTGGGTGTATCCTTGTCGAGGAATACTACCTGTACCTTGTCGCCTGCGTCACAGGCAAGGAGCATACCGTTGCTTTCTTCGCCGCAGAGCTTTGCGGGGGCAAGATTTGCAACGAATATGATTTTCTTTCCGATAAGTTCCTCGGGAGTGTAGTATTCGGCAATGCCCGATACTATCTGTCTGCCGCCTCTTGCATCGTCCACCTGAATTTTAAGCAGCTTCTTTGACTTCTTTATCTTTTCGCAGGCTGTAATCTCGCCTGTTCTGAGCTTGACCTTTGCAAAGTCATCTATAGAGATTATTCCTGCCTTGTCAAGATCCTCGTCCTCCTTGATTACGGTCTTGGGCTTCATAAGGCTTTCAAGCTCTGTAATCTCGCTCTTTATGTCGATTCTGGGGAAAAGAACTCTGCCCTTCTTTACCGTAACGTCTGCACGCAGAACGCCGAATGTGCCAAGCTTGTCGTAAGCGGTATCTTCTGTACCTGCGCCTATCTGCTCCCATACCTCAGGCATTGTTGCGGGCATAAAGGGGCTGAGCAGTGCAGAGCAGATACGAATAGTTTCAAGCAGGTTATAGAGTACGGTCGCAAGACGGGCGTTGTTGCTTTCGTCCTTTGCAAGTACCCACGGTGCTGTTTCGTCTATATACTTGTTGGCACGGGAGATTACCTTGAATATTTCCTCAAGTGCCTTTGAGTGCTGAGCCTGCTCAATAAGGGGAGTAACCGTATCGCACAGCGACTGAGCCATACCGATAAGCTGATTGTCAAGCTCGTCGGAAGCTCTGTCTGTGGGCAGTGTTCCGCCGAAATACTTGTCAGCCATTGCTACTGTTCTTGAAACAAGGTTTCCGAGATCGTTTGCAAGGTCTGCGTTTATTCTTGTGAGCATAAGCTCGTTTGTGAAGTTGCAGTCACTGCCGTAGGGCATATCACGCAGTATCTGATAACGTACAGCGTCAACGCCGTAACGCTCGCAAAGTACAAACGGGTCTACAACGTTGCCCTTTGACTTGCTCATCTTGTCGCCGTTGAAGTTTATCCAGCCGTGACCGTAAAGGTGCTTGGGCAGGGGCAGATCGAGCATCATAAGGATTATAGGCCATACGATAGAGTGGAAACGTACAATTTCCTTAGCGGTCATATGCATATCTGCGGGCCAGTATTTTTCAAAATCGTTGTACTTTTCGTTGCCGTAGCCGAGCGCACTGATATAGTTTGAAAGTGCGTCTACCCATACATAAACAACGTGCTTGCTGTCAAAATCAACGGGTATGCCCCAGGTAAAGCTGGTTCTTGATACGCACAGATCCTCAAGTCCCGGCTTTATGAAGTTGTTTACCATTTCGTTTACACGGCTCTTAGGCTGTAAATAGTCGGTTTCGGTAAGGAACTTTTCAATCTTGTCGGCAAAATCGGAAAGGCGGAGGAAGTATGCCTCCTCGTTTGCTTCTTTTACCTCACGTCCGCAGTCGGGACACTTTCCGTCTACAAGCTGGCTCTCTGTCCAGAAGCTCTCGCACGGTGTGCAGTACTTGCCCTTGTATGTGCCTTTATAGATGTAGCCCTTTTCATACAGCTTTCTGAATATCTTCTGTACGGTTTCTATATGATAGTCGTCCGTTGTTCTGATGAAACGGTCATAGCTTATGTGCATCGTTTCCCAAAGACGCTTGAAGTTGGCTACTATCTCGTCAACGTATTCCTTGGGTGTAACACCCTTTTCGGCGGCTTTAAGCTCTATCTTCTGACCGTGCTCGTCCGTGCCTGTAAGGAACATTACGTCGTAGCCCTGCATTCTCTTGAAACGTGCTATCGTGTCACAGGCTACTGTCGTGTAACAGTGACCTATGTGGGGATTACCGGAGGGGTAATATATCGGTGTGGTTAAATAATATGTCTTGTTCATTCTATTTTCTCCTTGTATATGATGTTAGGCTATAAAACCTTTTTGACAAAATTGGGGTTTGGGGCGTAGCCCCAAGGCGGGTCGCAGGGACGCCAGTCCCCGTTTTCTCCCCCGGCACGGATGCCGGGCAGTGTATGCAACAAGGCTTTGCAGGACGCAAAGTCAACCAAGCATACACTGCCTTTCACGAGGAAAAGGGGGTAAGGGGGATAGGGATAATAAATAGTAGTTCGTTTTAAAGACAAAGCTTTCTACAGTTTATATTTTTACATTCGTGCCAAACTGCACATTCGTGCATACACGCTGTTCTTTGCATTTTTAATTTTCAGGATCATAAGAATCAGTCCTTCCGAATGTAATTTATTATGGTACAGGGCATAGTTACCCACTATCCATACATAAATTTTAGTATACCACTTATTAACGTATTTTGCAACATTGCAAAAAATTTTAAAGCAATTTTTACATTTTGTCTAAAAAAGTCTTGATTTTTTTCGATTTTTCTAGTAAAATATATTTGGTGTATTATTTTCAGCCGTTTTATGCCCTTTTTCAAGGGTTTACGCATAATGATCATAATACAGACTGTATAGAGAAATATCCGCATTACAAGGCACTATTTGGGCTATAGCCTTCGGCGGACACGCGAGCAAACCATTTTTAAGATAAAAGAGGTAAGAAAATGTCAAACAGATTATTTCAGGGCGTAGTTCATCAGATGAGAGATACTATCGGTCGTGTTATCGGTGTTATCGATGAAAACAGTACGATAGTCGCTTGCAGTGAGCTTTCCAGGATAGGAACGAACAGCGACTTCTTTTCTATTGAGCTTGGTGACTCTCACGATGTATTCATTCGTGACGGCTATACATACAAGCCTTTCGGCGTACATGTAAAGCCCGACTATGCAGTATTCATCGAAGGCACAGATGATCAGGCAGCAAAGTATGCGTCGATACTCGCTATTTCACTGTCAAGCATCAAGCAGTACTATGACGAGAAATATGACAGAAATAATTTCGTTAAGAATATCATTCTTGATAACGTTCTCCCCGGCGATATAACGCTTAAGGCAAGAGAACTGCACTTCAACGCGGATATCAGCCGTGTTGTATTCCTTATAAGTATCGTTTCCGCAAACGAAGTTTCGGCTTATGACGTAATACAGAACTTGTTCCCCGATAAGAACAAGGACTTCGTATTCAATATCACAGAAACGGAAATCGTTCTTGTAAAGGAAATAAAGGCAGGCATAGACAACAAGGATCTTGAAAAGCTCGCACGCTCGATTTCCGATACGCTGTCGGGTGAGTTCTTCACAAAGGTAAACGTAGGTATCGGTACTCCCGTTACAGGCATAAAGGATCTTGCCCGTTCATTCAAGGAAGCACAGATAGCTATTGAGGTAGGTAAGGTGTTCGATACGGACAAGACTATCGTAAGCTATGATAACCTCGGTATCGCCCGTCTTATTTATCACCTGCCCACGACCCTGTGTGAAACATTCCTGAAGGAAGTTTTCAAGAAGGGCTCAATAGAGTCGCTTGACCACGAAACGTTATTCACGATACAGAGATTCTTCGAGAATAACCTCAACGTTTCCGAAACGTCAAGAAAGCTCTTTGTACACAGAAATACACTGGTTTACAGACTGGATAAGATAAAGAAACTCACAGGTCTTGATTTAAGAGAGTTTGATCACGCAATCATCTTCAAGATCGCTCTCATGGTCAAGAAATACCTTGCCGCAGATCCCGTCAAATTCTAATGCGGCGGCGGGTCGCCGCTGACTGTTCCGACCTTTTGAAATGTTGCATTTATGTGTGATACGGCAAAACGGTCGGGTGTAAACGGCGGTGCGAAGTATAAAGCAAGTCGGCAGTGCCGCAGACAATTCCGACCTTTTGAAATGTTGCATTTATGTGTAACACAGCAAAACGGTCGGGTGTAAACGGCGGTGCGAAGTATAAAGCAAGTCGGCAGCGCCGCAGACAATTCCGATCTTTTGAAATGTTGCATTTATGTGTAACACGGTGAAACGGCCGGGTGTAAACGGCGGTGCAAAGTATAAAGCCGGTCGGCAGCGCCGCAGACAATTCCGATCTTAAAAAAAGTTTGCGTGCAAGCGTTACTTACGCTGACGGTTGGTCTGTCGAAAAAGTGCGGCGATTTGCAACGCCCGTGCAGCGGTCTGTAAATTTCCGTACAGTTATGTGTTGCTATGCGGCGGAATCCGAGGAGAGAGAAATTAAGTTACGCCACCGTACTTTGAAGTATACGGAAAAGTATTTGAAAAGTATCGTGGGTGCAGAAGGGGATAGTTATGTAGTTCCCCCGGTTACGCCATAAACCGGACTGCATCGCTGTGTGCCGTTTTTCGTCACGGCAGGTATTCAGGAAGGAATGGTAAAATGGTAGAATTAAAGAACGTCGACGTTCATTTCAAGGACGGCGGCGGAGTTGACGCTTTAAACGGCGTCAATTTGCGTATAGAGGACGGAGAATTTGTCTTTATAGTAGGCGACAGCGGCGCAGGTAAATCAACGCTTCTGAAGCTTCTTACAAGAGAAATAGCGCCGACCTCAGGCAGAGTATTCGTCAACGGATATAATCTTGCCAAGATAAAAAACAAGAAGATTCCGTACTTCAGACGTTCCATAGGAATGATATTTCAGGACTTCCGTCTGATACCGGATCTCAATGTTTATGATAACGTAGCATTTGTTCTGCGTGTTACAAACAAACCAAAAAAGACAATAAGACACAGAGTGCCGTATGTTCTGAACCTTGTCAAGCTTGTTGAGAGAGCAAAAGCGTATCCCGATACGCTTTCCGGCGGTGAAAAGCAGAGAGTTGCGATAGCCAGAGCCTTTGCGAGCGATCCTAAGCTGATTATAGCAGACGAGCCTACAGCAAACATAGATCCGGCGCTGTCGTATGACATAGTAAAGCTGCTCAAGGAGATAAACAAGTGCGGAACTACCGTAATAATGGTTACCCATGAGCACAGCCTTGTCGAATATTTCGGCGGAAGAATCGTCAGCCTGAAAAACGGCGAAGTTATTTTCGACGAATATGTAGAAGGTGAGGCGCAGGATGAATAATTTTACTTATCTTATAAAGCAAGGTATAAGGTCGGTCTGGAAAAACCGTTTCATGTCCTTTGCCAGCCTTTGTATTATGACTGTCAGCCTTATCCTTGTCGGAATGTCGGCTATAGTAATGCTCGACTGCGGAATTATTCTCGACAACGTTTCAGATAAGAATGAGATCAGTGTTTATCTTGATGATGATGCGGATATAAAGCATATAGGCGAGGTGCTCAAAAGCAATACGCTTACCGAAAAGGTGGATTTCATCTCTTCGGAAGAGGGCCTTCAGAAGATGATAGAGCAGTACAGCGAGCAGAAGGAACTGTTTGAAAATCTGCCCTATAATCCCGTCCCCGCAACCTATATGGTTACGATAAACGACATAGACAAGATGAGCACGGCAGTACAGCAGTTCAAGGCGATAGACGGCGTTTACAAGGTAAATGCGCCTATGGATTTTGCAAGCTTTATCAAGGATTTGAGAACAACATTTACTATAATCGGAATAGTGCTCATTGCGGCGCTCGGTACGGTAAGTGTAATAATAATATCGAATACTACAAGGCTCAGTGTTTTTGCAAGACGCAAGGAAATTGCCATAATGAGAATAGTAGGTGCCACAAACTCGTTTATAAAAACTCCTTTCTTTGTCGAAGGACTTTTTATAGGACTTCTCTCGGGTATTCTGTCGTGGTTTGTGACTAAACTTATTTATGAGAATCTGTTCAATCTGTTTACACAGAACCTCGGAATGTGGAATGCGCTCGGAATGGGCGATATACTTCAATTCTCACAGATAGAATGGTATGTACTGGCGGCTTGTTGCGGCGCGGGCGCACTGCTCGGAGCGATCGGCACAGTGCTGAGCACAGGCAAATACCTTAAGGTATAACGGCGAAAGGAATAAAGATGAAGCTGAAAAAAATTCTGCACTCTCTGACTTCATTCGTCACGATATTTGCATTGACATCGGGTATAATCGTAACATATGCTCCCGCAGGCGCGGAAGACCTTACGGTTGACGATATAAAGGACAGAATAGAGCAGATAAAACAGGATAACGAGCAAAGACGTGAAGAGATTGATCGTATTCAGGGCGATATAACCGATAAACAGGAAGATCTTGATAATACGGCAAAACTTCTTACCGAACAGAAAGAACTTGTCGATTATTACTATAACCTTGTTTACTACAAGAATCAGGATATTGATTCCTTACAGAGCAATATTGATACCCTGACCGATGAAATAACCAAAAAGGACGAGGCTATCGCAACTGCGGAAGAAAATATAGATAAGCTTGATAAAGAAAACAAAGCAAATCTTGAGAAGTTTGCGCAGATTGTAAGAACAATGTACACATCGGGTACAGGCGATATGTTCGGCGTGCTTGCAGGTTCTTCCGATTTCTATGATCTGATGATAAACAGCGAGGTTGTAGGAAAGATAAGCGAGCAGAACCTACAGTTCATGAATGATCTTACGGCAGACATGAAAAAGTTAAGTTCAGACAAGAAACTTCTCGAAACCGACAAGGCTGACCTTGAGCAGTCCAAGAAACAGCTTGACAGTCAGATGACAAAGCTTCTCAGCGAAAAGCAGGAGCTTGATGACCTTGTATCGGATGCAGAGAGTGCAAAAAGTACCTATGAATCCGATTATAACAAGTACTCGGCGGCTGTAAGCAACCTTGAAGATCAGAAGAGCAATTTACAGTATGAGATAAGCGTGAGCGAAGCCGATATCGAAGCGTACGAAGAGCAGATAAAAGAGCTGATAAAACAGCAGACGAATCCCGATAAGGATTATCAGGAGGGCGAGTGGTACTGGCCCGTTCCCGGACGTTCATATATCTCCTGCAACTTCGGCTGGGACGCAGATTTTGGCAGATGGCACAAGGGCGTTGATATCGGCGACGGCGGAATTTACGGTGATAACGTACTTGCCTCGAAGGCAGGAACCGTTATCGTGGCAGAAACCAGCTATATACCGGGTTACAGCTATGGTATGTATGTCGTAGTAGACCATGGCGGCGGATATACAACTACATACGCTCACCTGAGCGCAGTATATGTTTATGTCGGACAGGAAGTCGCACAGGGCGAATCGCTCGGTGCAGTCGGCAGTACCGGCTATTCGACAGGTCCTCATCTGCATTTTGAAATAAGACTGAACGGCGAACCGGAAAACCCGTTCAATTATGTTACAATGGCGTGATAAATTGCCATATACAGGAACAAGGAAAGGGTGACTCCCGATGAATAAGAAAGTATCGCTGGGCGTTACAATAAGCCTTATAGCGGTAGCGTGTGCCATAACCTTCGTACTTACGATGACCGTGTCGCTCAATATGTACAACTCAATGGTTGCCGGCATACAGGAGAGGGAAACCATAAACGCAAAGATAAAAGAAGTAGATACATTTGTCCGCAGCTCATCGATATATAAGCTGGATGAGAATGAGCTTATAACAGGTATAGCAAACGGCTATATCAGCGGAACAGAAGACAAATATGCAAAATATTACACTGCCGATGAATATTACAAGCTTCAGCAGATACAGAGCGGCGTTATTATCGGAACAGGTGTCGAAACAGTTGTAAACGGCGACTATCTTGAGGTAACAAATGTCTATGATGGCTCTTCCGCAGATGTCGAAGAAATAACAAAGGGCTGTATGATAACCGCAATAGACGGCAAGAATATTCTCGAAACGGGCGCAGAGGCGGCGCAGGCAAAGCTTGACGGCGAAGAAGGCACAAAGCTTAAGGTAACTTTCAGCACACCTGACGGCACAGAGAAGACAGTTACACTGGTAAGACAGAGCATAAAGCTTACATCTGTAAAAAGCAAGCTGATTGACGGTTATGCCTATATCAAGATATATACCTTCAACGACACGACTGATGACAGCTTTATACAGCTTATCGATGAGTACGAGGCACAGTCTGTCCTGGGTTATATTTTCGATGTCCGTGATGTTACGGACGGCATTACAGAACCGCTTAAAGCTATGCTGAACCGTGTGCTCCCCAAAGCCACAGTCGCAACGCAGATAGACGCCAACGGTAAGGATACAACGTTTATCGAAACCGACGGGCTGTCATCGCTCGGCAAACCGATAACAGTGCTTACAAACGGAAACACAGCCTGCCTTGCGGAAGTATTTGCCGTAGGTATGCGCGACTTTGCAAAAGCTTCTGTTATAGGTTCGGTTACAGCCGGAAAGTCACAGCTTCAGACGACCCAGAGCTTCAAGGACGGCAGTGCGGTTTCAATATCGACCGCAACGATAATCCCTACCGAATCCGACGATTTCTCCGATACGGGAATAAAGCCCGACTATACGGTTGACATTACCGCACAGCAGGCAGAACAGATAAAGTTCGCCGATAAGAAAAGCGACGCTCAGCTACAGAAGGCGCTTGAAATCGTAGCGACCGAATAAAATGATATCTATGGCGGTAAACTCCGCCCGCATATAAATAAATTTATGGAGGTCATTTATAATGGCAACACAGACAACTTTAACATCGAAAGGTCTTAAGGATCTCGAGGAAAGACTTGAACACTTAAAATCAGTCACAAGAAAAGAAATAGCAGAAAAAATCAAGGTAGCTCTTTCATTCGGTGACTTATCCGAGAACTCAGAGTACGATGAAGCTAAAAACGAACAGGGTATTGTTGAAGCAGAGATTGCAGAGATTGAAGCTACACTGAAAAACGCAAAGGTAGTTGACGAGGACGAGCTTTCAACAGAGCACGTTAATATCGGTAACACTGTAGTTATAGAGGACGAGAGCGGAAAGAAAATCAAGTTCTTCTTAGTAGGTTCAAAGGAAGTTGATATGAAGGCTATGAAGATTTCCGATGAATCACCTATCGGTAAGGCTTGCATAGGCAAGAAGCTCGGTGAAGAGGTAGAGGTTGAAGCTCCCGCAGGAGTAAAGAAGTACAAGATAGTAGAAATAGACAAGTAAACTGAGAGGAAACAAAAAATAATGGAAAACAACAACGCAGAGCAGGTTGAGCTTACCGAAGAAGAACTTCTGGCGCAGCTTGACGAACAGCACCGCATAAGAATAGAAAAGCTGAACGATTTAAAGGCAAACGGCAAGAATCCTTATGAAATCACAAAGTTTGATTTCACTCACAAGGCTCAGCAGATAAGAGATAACTTTGAGGAGCTTGAAGAAAAGGATGTAATGATTGCAGGCCGTATCACAAGCTGGCGTGATATGGGTAAGGCCAACTTTATAGATATCCGTGACGACAGCGGAAGAATGCAGGTTTATGTCCGCATTGACGATATAGGCGAGGATAACTTCAAGGAATTCAAGAAGTGGGATCTCGGTGATATTGTAGGTGTGAGCGGTTTTGTATTCAAGACAAGACGTGGAGAGATAAGCGTACACGCAAAGTCAATAAAGCTTCTTTCAAAGTCGCTCCTGCCCCTGCCTGAAAAGTGGCACGGACTTAAGGACAAGGAAGAGCGTTACAGAAAGCGTTATCTTGACCTTATCGCAAATCCGGAAATTAAGGATACCTTCGTCAAGCGTTCAATGATACTGCGTGAGATACGCAGCTTCCTTGACAGCAAGGGTTATCTTGAGGTTGACACACCCGTACTGCATACACTTGAGATCGGTGCGGCTGCAAGACCCTTCGTAACACACCACAATGCTCTTGATATTGATATGTATCTGCGTATCGAAACGGAGCTTTACTTAAAGCGCCTTATCGTAGGCGGATTTGACAGGGTATATGAAGTAGGCCGTATCTTCAGAAACGAGGGTATGGACGCAACTCACAACCCCGAATTTACATCTATCGAAATGTATCAGGCATACACAGATTACTACGGTATGATGGATCTGATAGAAGAAATGTACCGTACAGTAGCGCTCAAGGTATGCGGCACGGATACAGTTCCTTATCAGGGTAAGGAAATCGAAATCGGCAAGCCCTGGAAGCGTATGACTATGAAGGAAGCCGTAAAGGAATTCACAGGTCTTGACTATGACAGCTGGACAAGTGACGCCGATGCAGTGGCTCAGGCTAAGACAAAGCACGCAGAGATTGCTGACACAGCCACAAAGGGCGAAGTGCTTATCGAGCTGTTCGAGGAATTTGTAGAGGACAAGCTGATTCAGCCTACTATCATCTATGATTATCCTGTAGAAAATTCGCCTCTTGCAAAGAGAAAGCCCACCGACCCCGCATTCACGGAGCGTTTTGAATACTTCATCAATGCGTGTGAGTTCGGTAACGCATTCTCAGAACTTAACGACCCCATCGACCAGCGTGAGCGTTTCACAAAGCAGGTTATGGAGAAGAGAAAGCAGGGCGCAAACGCTCAGATAGACGAGGACTTCTTAACAGCCCTCGAATACGGCTTACCCCCAACGGGCGGTCTTGGCATGGGTCTTGACAGATTTGTAATGCTGCTTACAGACAGTGCAAGCATAAGAGATGTACTGCTGTTCCCGACTATGAAGCCCCTCTCGGACTAAAAACCCACAAAAATCAGGTTTTGACAGCGTTTACGGCGTTTTGTTAATCCAAAAAAATGTCGTAAAACGGGGGTTACGACAGATTTACGACAAATGACTTTTTGAGCATCGCTCGTCTTTTACGACAAATGCGTGTCGTAAATCACTGGAATAGTGAATTGTTAATCCAGTGGCTTCATTGTAACGGCTGCATTGTAAATTGAACAAAAAAGCCTTGTAAACTCGGCATTTAACGATGTTTACGACAGAACCTCGGACTGTATAGTTCGGGGTTCTTTTTTGCATATTTGAAGCCGGTAACGTTTATGGATATACTGTAATCGAATGGAGGGACTACAAATGAAGAAGTGTTATATCAAGCTGACCGAGCAGGAACGCTCTCAAATCATACATTCGCTTATAGATAAGAATAACGCATTTATGGCTAAAAGCAGATACACCGACGCTGTTGATGAAGTCATCTTAAGGCTGACGAAAGCAAAGAAAAAGGCTTTAATAGTGCGTACTGTTTCGTAGTCATTTCCTTTTCAAAAAATTAAATATAGATCTATATAAGCAAGCCGCTTATTCCTTTATCGGGATAGGCGGCGTTTTTATTTTTCCGACACAAATAATTTGTTTTGCTGACACAAAACTGCGGCGTTACCGCCGCAATGCCTTCGGCATTAAAAATCACGGTATAACATCACACAGCAGACAAACATATTGTCTTTTTCGTAAAAATCCGCACTGCCGTTATATTTCTCCGCTATTTGCTTTATTGTTTTTATACCGTATCCGTGACCTTGTAATCGTGATTTTGAGGTTTTTAACGAATGATTTTCCGAAAGCACGGATTTTTCAATAGTGTTGCTTACATAAATCATAATCTTATACTCATCACCGGAAAAATTGCAGATTATACTTTTATGAGCATCGGGCGAGGCAGAGCAGTTTTCGATAGCGTTGTCCAGGATATTTCCAAGTAAATTGCACATATCTATATCCGCTACGCCGTCAAGCTGTTTTGAACCTGTGAAGACAAAATTAATGTCATGGTTTCGAGCGATTGATATTTTAGTGTTAAGTATAGCGTTGATAAAGACGTTTCCCACATCGATGCACACATCAATATTGCTTATCTCGTTTTTGCATTGCTTTAAAAACACACCGATTTCATCGTACTTCTTTTCGTCGAACAGCATCGTCAGTACTTCAAAGTTCTGCTTCATATCGTGTCTGAGTCGAGCTGTTTCCTCGTACTGGTTCTTTATCGTTTCGGCGTATTTAATTCTATATTCCTGCTGCTGCTTTTCAAGCTTCAGTAGGGTGGCCTGACGGTTGCTCTTGCTCATGGCTACGGTCATATAAAAGCATATCAGATTTATGATTACCAATCCCAGTTCAGCTATCAATAAAATCCGCGTTTGATTTTCGTTATAATCGGAATATAGCTGTGACATATGAATGAATGTTATTGAAACAAACGAAACCACAAACACCGACAAAATAAGCAGCCATTCGCTCGATCTAAGCGCAACATCTTTATCAGCCGTTATTTTCAGAATGATGCCGAAAATATATATAAGCAAAATTTGAACCGAGAGTACGGCAATAACTCTTTCCAAAGTATGAGTGCCCAATATCTCCGCAACCGCATTACCTAAGGCGGCTGAAATTGTGCTTGTAACAAGAGCGTTTGTGCAGACTATTACGATATTGGCAAGTATAGCGGCAAATGCCTTTTTTATTACCGACCCTGGCAAAAACAGGCTGTAAGCAAAGAACATAACAGTATAAATCAGACCGTATACTCCTTCGTACAAAGTAAAGTTGTTTATAACAGTGACAATCACCGAAAATGATACACAGCCGATAAGGTACAGAATTATTCCTTTTCTGCTTTTTAAGTCAAGCTTTAAAAACCTGCATATAAAATGGCATACGGTCAGGTTTTCAAAAAAAGTAATGAAAAGCTCAAATGCCGCCCATAAAAAATCAGTCATATTTACTCCTGTTAGGTTGTTTCCCTGATAAACTTTTTGTACTTTTCTGCAAGTGAATTTTTATATCGTCGGCTTATTTCCGCCTGGTTGCTGTCAGTTAAGTATACTATATGATTCGGATAATCAATACGCTGAATGTGATTAAGGTTAACAATTATCCTGTTATGCGTCCTTGCAAAATGTTGTTCGGGTAGCATACCGCTGATATTATCTATCGTGCTTCTGATTTTTAGCATCACGTTCGATTTGCAGATAATGTCTATGTAATTCGATCTGCTACAGATATATATTATATCACCGACAGTCACTTTCCCGATTTCTCCGTATGGCAGGTCAAAGCACAAGGTCTTTGAAGTCTGAAGAAAAAACATCAGCTTTTCGATAACCGACCGTAGCTTTTGGTCAAAAATATCAAGGTCCTTCGGAATAAAGTTGAATGGTCTGTAGTCAAAGCTTTCGTATACAAGATGATTTTCGGTGGTGATAAAGATAATTATTGTTTTTTCGGATAAATTTCTTATCCTGTTTGCAACATCAAGACCGTTCATTTCCGGCATAAGTATATCAAGAAAAACTACATCGTACGGATTTTGCTCATGCTGCTCGAGAAAAGACACTGCATTTAAGTATTTATCCAAGGAAATCTCAATTTCAAATTCTTTAAAGCACGCTTTTATCTTCCTGCTCAAGCAATCAAGATATAACTTTTCATCATCACATACTGCTATTTGCATATGTTCAGCAACTCCTAATTAAAATTCATAAATTCTGAATTATATTTGATAAAAATATAAAAAACACATAAATTCTGTATAAATCAACAAATGTCATTTGACTAGGTGTAAAATAAAAAGAAGGAGTGATAATCATGGAATTTTCCGAAAGGCAAGACAATTACGAGAAAAACACGGTTATACACAAAAACAACTTGCTGATTTTTAGTTTGATTACGAAATAAATACGGATAAAATAATGGGCAAAGGATTTCCTTTGTCCTCAGTTTGTAGAAAAAGTATGTTTTTCCAATAAAAGTGCTTGTCCTCTATCCCTATAAGAACGCTTTGTGGGCTTTGCGTCCTGCAAAGCCTTTGGGCGTTCTATCTCGGCATCCTTGCCAAAACCCCAAACCCATTTCCCCGGGAAAGGGGCTATATTACTGGGGCTACCGCCCCTAGACCAAGCAAGGATGCTTGCAGTCAGCCACACAAAGCCACTGCACGATGCAGTGGCACAAATGGCTGACGACCTGTACGGGGGCGGTAGCCCCTGCGACCCCATTTTTATCAACGATAGAGGTTTTTCGACAGTC
Source organism: uncultured Oscillospiraceae bacterium (assembly GCA_900539195.1). Taxonomy (GTDB): domain Bacteria; phylum Bacillota; class Clostridia; order Oscillospirales; family Ruminococcaceae; genus Ruminiclostridium_E. Next base: position 4,424 of record UQBC01000028.1, on the reverse strand, counting down.
TGCGGCCAAAGGATTTCCTTTGTCCTTTTTTGTAGTATACATCAAGTTAATTCGCTTTGTCAAGAAGTTTTAGCTATTAGTATACTTTTTGATTTAAACTATATCGACTAAACTTCACTAAATTACGCCATACTTCACAGTTTTATTGACATCGCAATTTTTTTGTTATATTATTAAAAAAATTGCAGACTAAATTGGCCATTCCCATTCAAAGAATAACTAGTGATAATACAATAAAAATCAGAGCTAAGTCATGTATAGGAGAAAAAATGAAACTCGAAATCAATCAACTCACGAAATCCTATAGCAAAGGCAAAAAAGCCCTCGACAGCTTTACCCTCACCCTTGAAAAAGGCGTGTACGGCATCTTAGGTCCCAACGGTGCGGGCAAATCCACGTTGATAAACTGCGTAACCGGCATAATAAAGCCCGACAGCGGCAGTATTGCTTTTACCGACGGTGACAGTCACGATTATATGTCGCACCTCGGCTTTTTACCGCAGAATCAGGACTTTTATCCGAATTTTACAGCAAGAGAGCTTATACTTTACTCTATGGCGCTGAAAAATGTAAAGGTCGATAATCCCAAAGCCTATGCCGATGGGATTTTAAAGCGTGTAAATCTGTATGACGACCGCAACAAAAAGGTCGGCGCACATTCGGGCGGTATGAAGCAAAGGCTCGGCATAGCGCAGGCACTTGTAGGCGAGCCAAAGGTCGTTATATTTGACGAGCCGACAGCAGGACTTGACCCCAAGGAGCGTATACGCTTCAGAAATGTAATCTCATCGCTTGCGAATGATAAGATAGTAATTTTAGCAACTCATATCGTTACCGATATTGCTTTTATTGCCAAGAATGTTGTACTTATCGATGGCGGAAAGATGATAAGCTGTGCCTCACAAAGTGAGCTTTGCAATGATATTTACGGCAAGGTCTGGGAGGTGCTCACCGACTACGAAACAGGTATGGAGCTTATGCGGACAAAGCGCGTCAGCAATGTTATAAGCGAGGACGACAGGTTCAATGTCCGTGTTGTAAGCGACGAGAAGCCGCACCCCGACGCCGTTAATGTTCAGCCTGCGCTTGAAGATGTGTGCATTTACCACTTCGGAGAGATAGGTGAATGATATGCTGAAATACGAGCTTAAAAAGTACATACTGAAGCCGTCACTTCATATCTGCATTATCGTACTTATACTTTTAAACTTTGTTAAGGTATTTGAGCTGTATTACTACACGGGTGGGGGCAGAGCCGTTCTTTCGGGAAATGCCGTACAGGGCACGGATATACTGTACGATAAATACAGCGGAAAGATAACCGATGAAAAGATAAACGGACTAAAAACCGAGCTTGCTAATGCGGAGCAGATGCTAAAAGTGTACGGTATAATTGAAGAGCCGATTGAGGGTACATATTGCGGCTACCCCTACGGTGATGTAAATTTATTCAAAGACCTTATTTCTTCCTACGAATACGCTATTCTATACTCAAATAAAAGTGTGGAGATAACCGAAAATGCAAGGGCAAACGCCGAGTTCTACAGCGATAAGAGCCGGTACGAATACCGCCTTTCAAAGCTGTATGAGGACTGCTATAAAGGCAGGTCGCTCGACGGCTATTATCAGTCCGAGGGACACAAGGCTATCTTCCACTATAAGTTTTCCGCCTTGCTGTCAATGTTTATCATAGTGCTTGCAATATCTCCGATAGTATCAAAGGAGTATATTATAGGCTACAATAAGCTTATATCTTCATCAGGAAAAAGAGGGTCGGTTATGCTTGCAAAGCTGACAGCGGCGGCGATATTTACATTTGCGGTTACACTTATACTGTTTGCTTCGGATATGGTTTATTTTCAGCTTATCTACGGCTTTGACGGCTTTTCCGCACCGATATACGCCTTGCAGGAATTTGAAATGTGCCCGTTCAATATCACGCTTTTCGGCGCTCTTGTGATAACGTTCGTATTAAGACTTGTGTTTCTGCTTATGTTCACATTCCTTGTGACGGCAGTATCGTCCTTTTGCAAAAACGATATAATTTCAATGGTTGTAAGCGTAGCGGCGGGATTTCTGCTTGTAATCGGCTCGGAGCTGCTCCCCGGCGTGCTTAACCCTACGACGCTTATCGGTCCGACAGAGCTTTTCACAAATATGAATGTCTGCAATATCCTTGATTTCCCCGTATTAAATGTTGTTGTAACTTTATCCGAAGTAATACTTCTCGCTGTCGTCTTTGCTGTCGTGTCTGTACGGAGGGGTATGAAATGCTGTTAAAAAATGAACTGAAAAAACTGTACATAAAGCAGTACGGACTTATTGTACTGCTGATAGTCTTTATAGTAAAACTGCTCACAAGTGCGGATTTATACAAGGCAAGCTACAGCGATATGTCGTACGAACAGCAGAAATATTATCTCGAATATATGCAGGAGTACGGCGGACAGCTTACCGATGAAAAGGAAACCGCTATACTCTCGCTATACAGCGAGGCAGAAGCCGCAAAGCAGCAGCAAAGCGAGATACTTGAAAAAAACAGAGCGGGCGAATATTCCACTCCCGAAGAATTTACAAACGCGATGCGAGAGATACCCGACATAATCGAAAAGTATGACGCTATAAAGCTGCTTTATTCAAACTACGAAAGAGTAAGCGCAGACCGTGAAAATCTGCTTATGCTCCCGTCCGGCTCAAACGCCATGACAAGCGGAATAGAGTATCTGTTTATTATGGCAATATGCTATATCTCTGCGGCAATGTGCTATTATGAAAGAAAGATGAAGCCGCTTATCGTTACCGCCGCAAACGGCAGACGCTCGGGCGGGTACAGGCTTATATCCTTGTTTTCGCTCATTTTTACCGGCTGGCTCGGACTGTTTATTATAGAGCTTACTTCATTATTTGCCGTTATCGGAGCGGAAAACCTCGGCTGTGGCGTACAGTCGCTCGAAGCCTTTGAGAACACCCTGTTTGGCAGTCTGTCTATAATTGCAATGTTTATAGTTATTCACCTGACAAAGCTGCTCGGCTACCTGCTTATTTCGGCTTTATGCGTACTGCTTTGTACGCTGACAAAAAATCTGCCGCTGTCGCTGTTTGTGCCTATGGCGGTCACTTGCGTGTGGGTTTATCTTTTCGGCCGGAATAATGCCGTGTATTATTCGCCGTTTTCACTTGTGCTCGGCTCGCCATATTACACGGGAGATTGTTATGTAACCGAGGGCAGACTTGAAATTCTGCTGTATTCATGCGTTCCTACCGAACTTCTGGTTATGCTGATAACAATAGCTGTTATTGTGATAGCGTTTACTGCGGTAGTATATATCGGCAGTATAAAGCGCTGTCGTCCGGGAAAAAAGGCTGTGATTTCAGCAGTTGCCGCTTCGCTGATACTGCTGTTGTCAGGCTGTTCTCAGAGCACCGCCGATAACACGGCGGCGGACGGAAGATACGGTTTTGCTTATGACGGTGAAGGATATTACTTGCTCAGTACCGAGACCGACGATGAATACAATATAATTTCTCAAAGGATAATCAGATATGACGATAAGCTGAATCTTTCAGAGGACGATATACTGCGAAATATAACCTGTGACGGCAGGGTTGATTATATGCTTGCAAGCGACGGGTATCTTTATTATACCGAAAGTTTTCAGAATGGCGGCACATATACCGATAATGTGTGCAAAATACGGCTTAGCGATTATTATAAAGAAACCGTTCTTGCCGCGCCTGATGCCCAGCGGCTCAGCCGCTATCTTGACCTGCTGACAATATGGTCGGGTGACAGCGATGATTACAGCTACAACGGTATGTGTAAGTATCAGAATAATCTGTATCTGCAGACTAATAACTACAAGGTGTTTGTACTCGACTTGAATACGGGCGCGCGCCGTCTGCTGTTCAGCGAGAATTATATAAACGGGGATATTTCCGTTATTGACGGCAAGGTGTTCTATCTTAATTCCGACGGCAATCCGGTCTGCTTTGACAATGAAAAGAAGATTATCAGCGAAAGAATGTTCTATGAGATTGCGTCTGACAGAGAATATATTTACTGCTCGAACAATTCTGTCACTTATCGGTATAAGGTGAGTGATTTATCGGAAGAAAAGTTTGCCGATAAGGGCGAGGCGTATATGGCGGACAGGAGCTGTGTGTATTTCGGCGACGGAACATATATGGACGCTTACGGAAAACAGGTGGAAATACCTCAGGCGGAGGACGGAAGTATTTTTCTTGCAAACGGCAGAGTAATAGTCAAAAACAGTGACGGAACATTAGAATTTTCAGACAAATAACTGAGGAAACGTAAATGAAAAAACTCATTTTATTATCACTATTCGCTATAGCTTTGGTCCTCTCGCTCTGCTCCTGTGCGGGAACAAGTGAAAGTGACACACAGAGCCTTGTGTCAAATC
>UQBC01000027.1 GCA_900539195.1 uncultured Oscillospiraceae bacterium | reverse complement strand
AACGTTTTTTATCCTGATGCCGCAAGCCTTTGCGCCGAGTGCAATTATGAACTGCACATAGCTGAGCTCTTTATCTGACGAATAAACAAACGTGCGGCTGTACTTTGTCCATGCCGTTTCCGAAGCTTCTAAAACATCAATAACAAAATCCTTTACCGTGCCGTCTGTGTAGTTATATCTGACAGTAACCGTTGTTCCTCCGCCGATATAGTACCCTTCTATTTTCATTATCTCGCAAGAAATTGTATATGTACAGCCGTTTTCGGGCAGCAGATTCGGGTTTGCCGCAACAACTCCGTTTGATACCGATGCCTGTGTTGTAAACTGCCTTGTTGTAGTTTCGGCTTTTGTAAGCGTTGCTGCATTGCCATCAAAGACGTAAGTAACGACCGCCGAATAAGCCCATCCGGCAGGATATTTTCTGTCAAAGCGGCTATAGTACAGAAGATTCCTGCCGCCGATTTCAACAGCGCTCACCGCCGCTGTGATATCAGCCGCAAAATCACTTGCGTGCTTGCCATCTACCGTGTCGGCATCACCGGACTTTATTTTTTCCCAGTCGTTCCATATACCGTTATTCAGCGACCTGATGTACTGCGTCTTGTCCGCACGCACCGATGTTGCTATCTGCGTAAGATATTTGGGATTTCGGTAAAATACCTGAACATAAAAATTATTGTTAACATGACTTCCGTTCGGCGTGTTCGCTGTAGGATTTGCGGCATTTCCCTGCATTTCAAAAATGCCGTTTGTTTTTAATTCGTTATAATCGCCGCCTAAAACACTAGCGGCTTTTGCCGGATAGAAATCTACGGCATTCTTTCCCGCCGCCGTTCCAAGTGTCGGAAAGTCAGTTATTTCAGATTTAGTGTGCGTGTGGCTCTTAGCTGCCGCCCCGACTTCCTCCGCTGTATATGCAGGCTTGCTTTCAGCCTTTGCCCAGTCCGCTATATCCGTGTTTTTCAGGTACTCCGACAAGTCATAAATATTGACATATAAAAGTTCTGACCATGGAGTATTTCCGTCTCCTATTTTGATGCCATGCTGTCCGTTGTCAAAGTCGGTGATGCAAATGTATCCTTTTGGCGGCACAAAAGTGGACTGAATCGTCCACTCAGACGGCGAACGCATATCCTGAAGTAACTGGGCTTCAAGTATTTCCGTCTCCGATGAATTTGGCTCAGCTACAGACTGAATTTGCTTTATTGAAAAATAATCTCTGCCTACGCAATAGTAAGCAGAGATTTTTGTAGACCATTTATATGCCGAATTGTCGGTGCTGTCGATATAAAGCACATCGTTTTCGCCGAGTTCCGGGAAATCTGCCGTTCCCCCCGCTTCAACTATTTTGGATACGGTTTGATTTACATCTTTCTTTTCCAGAGGCGATCGTGTTAATCGAATTGCAGCATTATACTCTGCAACAGACGAAAACGAAACATCCATATACTGTGTAACTTGATAAAAAGCGTCTTGGCTGCTGTCTATAAATTCTTTAAAATAATTCACACCTATAAGCACTCTCGCCCTGCCGTTCGGGAACTGTTCTGTAGGTGCGTAAATGTTTCCCCACTTAACCGCAAGCGTAAACGTGCCGTACTCGCTTCTTAACTCGTTCGGCGTTTCTTTTACCTTTTCTACGGCTTCGCCGTTGTTTATTTCGCTCCAAACGTCAAAATAATACCAGTATTTCGATCCGCCATCATTTCGGTAGCTATTTACCGTTATATACGTCCTCAAATTAACGAAACTTTTCGCAGATGTATTAAAGGCATTGTAAATGCCGTTGTCTACGATAAAATCCCCGCAAGGCGCACCAAACTTGGCGGTAATAGGCGTTGCCGTATAGCCTTGCACGATTAAATCGCTTTTGCCATCTTGTCCGAATGTTATTTTATCGTCTACGCTGTATCCGATTACGTTGTAGTCATACTTCAGATATTCTTTTGTTTTTTCGGAAATTATAACAGGGTCATTTATTATAGTAGTGCTGTTATATTTTCCTGCTCCCGCATTAGATATATGATCCCCTGCGGCACTATACCTGTTTGATGACTGTTCAGTGCTTTCGGCTGTGGAAGTAATTTGCTCTGAAAAGCCTCCGTCCTTGCTAAGCTCGTAAGAAATAGCGGTTATCGTAGCTTTTTTAGTTGTTCCATTGCTCATTACTTCTATAACATCATCCGGCAACAGCCACCCTCTGCCACGTCTTGATACATTAGCGGCATAATAGTGATACCCTCCGAGCTTGTTCCAGACATACTCCATTATTTCAACGGTGGCAAGCGGATTAACTGCTTCGATTATACCCGGCAAGGATTCATCGTAAGCCGTACCGTTGGCATCAATATAAAATGCGGTATCAGTACCGATTGTAAAGCGTATGCCTTTTACGGTAAAACCGTCATCCTGAGCAACAGTACAGCTTTCGCAAGAACCTTCATCTACTGTTTCAACGCTGTTTGAAGGACGTGTAAATATCAGTTTATCGTTCGCATCAAATTGAGCATTACAACCGTTGCAGGCGGCAATAAAGCCGATTATTTCACGATATGTGTAATATTTATTTGTCGGATTTGTTGCCTCGCTGTTATAAATCGGTTTTGCTGTTACTTTCGCAAAAGATTCACAGGTTACGCTCAGGGAAAAGCCGTTAATTTTGCTGATATACTCGAGCATTTCCTGCTGAGTTGCAGGAAAGGATAAAGCGTTAACCTTTCCGCCGGCACTTCCGTTAAAGCTACATGGCTTATCAAGATAATAAAATCGATCATATGCTTCTATTGTCACATATCCCTTTTCTTGAGTTAGATCTGTAATAAAAAATGTTCCGATTTCTGCCAATGCGGTAAATCCGATAAATACAGTCACTTTATAATCATCCATGGTCGGTAACATCGTTGCACGGATTGTTGCAGTCAGGCGAGCTGCTGCTGTTCCACCTACACTAAGACCGCCATCAGACGGCGAACGTGAAAGTTCAAATGACACAATATCATCAATGCCGAAATCTACAGCGCCAATTGAAATTTTTGCATTGATATTTCTTACAGGCTTGGTAGCGTTGGTCTTATAATTTGATGATACTGAAATCATATTTCTTCCACCTCCACTGACACATCTTTATAACAATCTCCGAGCTTTACATCGGTAAAAGCATACGGCGCAGATATATCACCTTTTGCATGAACGGTATAAGACTCACCGTTTACCTCAAGCGTGAAACTACTGCTTTTTAATATGGTAAAAACAGAGTTCCATTTTGCCGCCGGAACAATGCCAAAAGCGACAGAACCGGAGATTTTAAAATTTCCGAATCTGTCCGTATAAGCCGTTCCATTCAGACTATACGAAGTGCTTTCACCACGGCAAGAATGACGGAGATCGCATTCGGTAATGTATTCCGATAAGTCTATATTGTTAATTTTCACCGTCATATCTGTACCTCCTATAATGGTGATTTTCCTGTTTGCTTCTGTATCTTCTTAATGCCTTTAACAGTAGCTTTCGCTAATGTATACTCATTCGTTTTAAGCGTTACATCGAGTATATATTGTATCTTTTCCTGTGCGGTTTTCAGCTTTTTCAGTTCCGACACTACATCATTAAGTGTTGCATCTGCTTTTTCTGCTGACGCTGAAACCTTAGAAGCGGCTGATAATCCGCTTATGAGCTTACCCGATTTACTGTTACCGACTTTGCTTGCACCTATGCCTGCGGCGAGCTTTGAGTTTGCGGTGCTAACATCATCCCAAACTGTCGGAATGTAAGATGTTATATTTATATTCTGAGCACCGCTTGACGAGTTGCTACTTGAATTTGTCTTTTTGGAAGACGAGGGTGAAAAGCTTTTTTTCTTTGTACTTGATAAACTTGTTTTCTTTGTGCTTGACGAGCTTGACGTTTTCTTTTCTTCTTTTTCTTTCGGTACATAGGCATAGTCAGAAGCACTGTAGGTTGATGGCGTATAAGAATATGTAGGTGCTTTATATGATGTTTTTCCCGCACTGCTATATGAATAATTTGTTCCGGCACCGGTATATCCTAAAGCTGCTTTTCCTTTACGCTCCTCTTCTTCTGCAATGCTTTGACTATAAGCAGAAGAATGGTCTTCATTGTCTGAATAACCCTGTGAATACAGTCCGTTATTATTTCTGACGTTGTTGTACCATTCTTTAACTATATCCTCGTTGACATAATCCTTTAATTGCGAATTGAAATATTCTTTCTTTTCCGCTGTATCAAGGAATTTGTTTTTGGCATTTGATAATGCCTCATCGGCTGATTTACCGCTTCGTAATTCCTGAACTATGAATTTATTCATATCACCATGCAAATCAGTATATTTCGTGCTCAGCTCATTCGCTCTGATTTCTTCCTGATGCGTTGCAGCATACATTTCTTCACCGATTTTTTGGCAAGCCTCCTTGACTTCATTGTACCAATTTGTGAGATTAGTACCGAATATTGAATCTATGGTGCTTAGAACACCATCAAACAGATTTACAAGACCATTTCCGAAAGATTCAAAGCCGCCCATAATATCACCGGATAAGAAATTTGTAACGCCGGAAAAAACATCTGCAAGTGAATTAACAAGCCCCGCAACAATATCAAGAGCCGGACCGAGTATCTGTAGTAGCACATCCGCAAGCGATGATATTACAGGCATAATCGGCGATAATGCCCCATCAATAAGACCGATAACAGCTGATAACAATTTTCCAACGGCGGAAATAACGGCACCGAGCGGTTCGGCAAGCTCAGCCACCAGTTCCAGAATCGGAGTAAGCAGTTCAATCACAACATCAAGTATCGGCAATAATGCTTCAATCACTTCCATAAGCGGTGGAAGAAGCGTATCCACAATCTTGATTATCGGCGGTAACAGCTTATCAAAAAGCTTAATCAATGTCGGAACAAGCTTCTGAATAATGCGTGTAACGCTTTCGAGAATGGGCTTAAGCAATTCCATAAACTGTGGCAGTATTCCGGTAATCAGCTCAATGAGCGGCGGAATAAGATCTGAAACGCTGTCAAGTATCGGCTTAACCTGCTCAATTATCTGCGGAAGAAGCTCCGAAATAATCGGTTCGATAAGCTCAATAACATCCTTAAGTACGGGAATAATCTGTTCGCCGAGCGGAATCAGAAGCAGTTCGATTGTACGGGAAAGTCCGCTGAACATATCGGATAAGCTGTTGTACTTAACTGCTTCCATCTCACCGAGCTTATCACGGGTTTTATCAATGCTGTTCCCCATGTGCGCCATAGCGAGAACGGCATCTTCTCCGAGGTCTTCCCACTTTGTTCCGTACAAAGCAACACCTGCGGCGTTGCGATCTACATCACTTTTACATTCGGCAAGCTTTTCGTTGACGAGCTTGAATGCCTGATATGCACGGTCGCCTCCTGCGGCAAATTCTTCGCCGAGCTTTGTTGCATCAAGACCGAGTAAAGCCATACCGTCAGCGGTAGTCTGACTGCCGTCCTTTGCTCTTATGGAAAACTCCTTAAAGGCGTCATTCAGGAAATCAACCTGAAATGCGCCGTTTTTCGCACCTTCCGCCATCATTGACATAGCTTCTTCGGCGGTAAAGCCCATATCAGCATAGTAAGTGCTGTACTCGGCAAGCTGATCGGCTATGTCACCGTTCTGATTTAAGCCCTTTTCTGCACCCTGAGCAAGGAGATTATACGCTTCTTCAGCTGTAATTCCAAACTGCTTCATTAGAGCATTTGCTCCACGGATACCCTCAGAAACATCTATATCGTATGTATCCGATAAAAGATATGCGCTTTCAATAACCTTTTGAAGCTTGTCGTCTGTGACGTCTTTCATCTGCTGCTTGATGAGAGCGAGCGTGTTGGATATATCATCAAAGCTTTCGCCATAATTATCACCGTAAACTTTCTTGATGATGTCACCGTATTTTTCTGCTTCTTCTGCAGTAAGACTGAGTGATGCGGTCAGCTGAGTATTTGCTTTATCAAGTTCGTTTGCTGCGGATATAGCTTTGCCGGTTGTTGCAACTACAGCTGCGCCTGCTGCTGCAAGTCCGGCACCAACAGCAACGCCGATGCCTTTTCCGACGCCTTTAAGACCTGTGCCGATTTTTGAGCCTATGCCGGAAGTTTTCTTTTCGACTTCTGAAGAAAGCGTATCGGTACTGTTGATAATTTCTTGCGTATCCTTTTTATAGTTATCAACTACTTTGTCGCCTTCTTTTTTTGCAGTCTGCGTTACAGCTTCCTTGTTTTTCTTTTCGGTCTGCACTACTTTGTCAGACTGCTTCTTTGCTGTGTCTGTTATATTCTTCTGCGTCTTGGAATTGTCGTTCTCTATTTCATCGTTTGCTTTTTTCACAGCCTGCGAAATGTTTTCCTGCGCCTTTTCAACGACTTCTCCCTGTTTTTTTGCGCCTTTTTGAGCCGCTTCGGAAACCTTTTTTCCGGCTTCCGCCATATCAGCGTCTATTTTACTTAAGTCCGCACGGACTTCAAATTCTACTCTTCCGTCGCTTTCCGGCATAATCTCACCTCTCTTCTGCCTGTTTTTCGAGAATACCCCATAACCGTTCCCAACCGTCCTGAGCCGATTGTTTGTTTACGGGATTTTTAATCGCATACTGTGCTTTGAGTTTTAACAGTGCCGATATCTGTTCCTGATTTTTACCGTTAGGTACAGGGACAGGGCGTGTGCGTATGTCGATAATATCACACATCCGTGTATCGGACGGCAAAGCTCCAAGAAGGGAAACAAATTCCCACCACTGTAGCTTTCCTTGTTCTTTGAATAAGTCGATACCGTAGGCTTGCCTAAATGCGGCATAAATATAAGGTGCATCCTGATCGAAGCTTATCGTTTCTGCTTCCGTGTCAGAGGTATTTTTATCAAAATTGATAAGTTTATCGAAAATTTCATTAACCACATCGACTCTTGCCGAAAGGTTTTTGACTTTCGGAGCAATTACAAACCAATCGAAGATAATATCAAATAAATCTATATCATCAAGCTCGTTTTTGCTGAGTATCTCGAACGCCGATAAAACACGGTCAAAACTCAAATTTAACGTATAACAAATGCCCCCGACTTCTATACTGCGGGGGCAAGGCTGCGACAATGAATAAGTACTCATTAGCGGTACTTATGTAACGCTCTGATCTGAGCCTTACGATTACGAAGCGTTTCATTTATTTTCGGTACAATAACGGCATTTATAAAAGGAACTACCTGAATACCCATTTCAATGTAATTGTCCTCGAAAAATTCAAGCAACTTTTTTGTACCGTCTTCGCCGAATATCAGCTCAAAAATTGCAATTACCGCATTTCCATACGCCTCATAAGCGCATTCAAGATCTGTTTCAACACCGTTTTTTCTTATTTCTTTAAGACGTCTTTCCGCATCAATTACTTCCGTCTGTTTCTTTCGGAAAGCTGTGCAGACGGCATCTGCATCTATGTCTATATCAATGCTGTCGATGACGTTTCCGTTTTTATCAGACAGCTCAAGAGTTTCCGTGATTTTCTGTGTTCGTGTGATTTTGTATGCCATTGTTATCCTCCTGACAAAAATTCAGCAGTGTGCCGTTTGGCACACTGACTGTTTTTTGATGTAATATCAGACACCCGAAACGGTGGCTGTTGTTATTGCGGGTTTGCCGTTAAAAGCGATCGTGCAGCTTATAGTGTTGGGAGCTGTAGACTCGCCGCCGCCTATGCCGGCAGCTGTAACCGTGACAGGGCAGGTAAGAACCTTGCCGTTACGGGTTATCTTGATGTCAGTTACTCTGTTTGAGCCGATTTCATACTGAATCTCGTCAAGAAAAGTACAAACAGGATCATCTTTGATGAAGTCGCCCGCAAGCACTACTGTAGGAGCTGCGCCAACAACCGCAGAGCTTGCAAAGCCGCCGTCTGCAAGATATGTCGCACTGTAAACGACCTCGTTTATTGCAGTTGTTACCGATTTGAATGCCTTGCGCATATCCGAATATGTAGCCGATTCTCCTGTAGGAGTAGTATTGATCTCTACCTTTATTTCACTGTTCAGCTCGGCTTTGCCGACAGTAGGTATTACCTGTTCATTTGCCATATTAGTACCTCCTAAAATGCTATCCTGACATCAACAATCATGGAATATATCCAGAAATCCCCGACTTTTCCGACAGGTGCCGCATCAGTAGATACGGTTGCGCTCATCAGCTGAACGCATTCATCCTGTGGCAGTTTGGTTGCTCTTGATATAAGATTGCCGATATTGAAAAGCTGTTCCATTGCTACACCTTGTGTCTTGTTTTTCGATAAAAGAAGAAGCGGCAAGGTTCTGTCCTGCCGCTGCCTGTTAAGTGTAGCACCGTTATCCTTTGCCGCCTGCACTTCGGCGGAGATACCTCCGCCGACAGGCAAGCCGGTTGTTTCGATTGTATATCCGAGCTTATCTTCTATAAAATTGAGAATAAGCTCGATTGCTTTTTTCTGAGGTGACATTATTTATCACTTCCTGTTAAAAGTTTCTGCAGTTGTCTTCGCCACTGTTCCCCTTTAACCGATTCCGCTTTATGCGCCCACATTTTGCAAGCTTTTGGGTTTTCATCATGTGAATATGATATAGGGTTACCTTTTTTAGATACGCCATAGTACAACGTCCTTGCATAAGGTGTTTCCCAACGAAGAACCATAGCAATACTATCGTTTCTTATTTCAATTTCACTGCCTTTAGCACGGGCAAGAGCTTGTAACTGTTCTGAAGTCACTTTTTTCCCGAGCGGTGGTATCCAATCGGCAGAGATTCCCGTATGGATTATACTGCTATTGATGAGAACGCTCTGATCTTGAGGAGCGTAATCGTTGCAATCCTTAAGGAAATTTGACATAAGAAGTTTCATAGCATCATGTGTTTTTTCCGTCATTCTTGCCTTGACTGCCGCACTGTTTAATGTTATTTTTACACTCATAACGATAATCCTATCTCATAGTGGTGCGGAGCATTTGTGTCATACCGCTTTATGCTTGCAATCCTGTATTCTGTTTTTTTAAAAATCACCTTTGCGCCCGGCACAAATTTGAAATTTGATGGAGAGGAATTACGGCAATCGTAATACATGACTGCATCAACCTTTACCTGATTGTTCTGCTTATCGCTGGTATAACTCTCTGTTGGTTCTATACGGACATATTTCAATGTTTCCGTAGACGTTTCGGAGATTTCGCCCCATCTGTCGGTCTTTTCGGCAACAACAGCGGCAGTGTGTATCAAAAGACTGCGTGGTATAGGTTTCATCATAACGCATTCAGCCCCTTGTACATAAGCCCGGTTGATAAAAGCAAGCCGTATGACACATTGCACATCGGCAGTTTTCCATCCGATACGCTACTGTTGCCGCCTGCCGAATAGCTGAAACTGCCGAGTGAAATATTGCTGAAGCTGCCGTCATGCACGAATGAAAGACCGCCGTTTGCTGATATATAATCAACCTGCCAACAGATAGCATCTTTAACAGCCGTCTGAACCTTTTTATCCAGACTGTCGAACTGAGCTATTCTGCCGCAGGTTTCATTATATATAATAATGTATGCAACCTCAAGGAGCTTAGCAAGCTCCTTGTCATCACCGTCAAACTCTCCGCAGAAAACGTCTTTGTAGTAGTCAGGTGTAACTATCTGCTGCATCAGTTACCTCCGCCGGCTTCTTTGACTGCTTAGACTGCTTAGACTGCTTTTTGTTTGCCGAAGTTGTTTTCTGCTCCTGCTGAACTGTGTTATCCGCCAGATCTTCGTTAGACTGCTTTTTGTTTGCCAAAGTTGTTTTCTGCTCCTGCTGAACTGTGTTATCCGCCAGATCTTCGGCTGTAAATCCTACTCTTGTCATGGAAACCTCCTTAGGTCAGCGCCGTTGTATCACGATTGAGGTAGATGCCCTTTACCTTGTTTTCATATGTTTCTGCGATGCTGTAAGCACGGTAGAAGAACATATAACCATCATCTGTCTGGTTCTCTTCGGGCGAAACTACCTTGTTGACCGTGTGCTTACCGAACTGGATAATGGCATCACGGTTTATTATCATAAAGTTGATTTTATAGCCGCCCGTTGCGCCTGCATATCCGCCTGCGGTCTCGTTGCTTGATGTGCCGTCCTTCATATCGATCGCCGTATAGAATCTTGTCTGCGGAACAGTGATGATCTTTTCAAAACGATCGAGAATAGCTTTACTCTTTGTGGTATCAACGTTTTTGGCAAGCGTAAGAAGTGTGGGAGTGATATACAGTATCTTGCCGTCAACGTTTACCTCCGCCTCGTCCTGAGCATTGACGGCGGTCTGAAGAGCCGTCAGGACAGCTGTACCGGCGGTAGGAGTAGCTTCTGCGGCAGAGAGAATGCCTGTAGCACTTGCGTATTTTGCAAAACGGAAAGCGTCCATTTCGGGAACGACCTTCGTCCTGATGAACTCGCCTGCGAGCTTGCCGAACGCAATACCTGCGGCTTCTTCGTTATCCATTGCGTCAACGGAGAACTTACGACCTCTGTCATAGTTGCAGGACTTTGTTTCATAAGTAATTGTAACATCACCCTTGACATAGCCGCTTGAACGTGAGTAATCTGCAAGACCGTCCATGCTCATCTTAGGAATGAGAAACTCTCCTGCCTTTGCTCCCATTCTCACCGTATCCGCATCAGCATCAAGAATAGATGTGGCGGAAGCCTGCTGATAGACTGTATCGAGCTTGTCGATATACGCCTTGAATTTTGTAATTGAATTTGCCATAGTGATTTTCCTTTCCGGGCTTACTTAATGCCCATTATCTTGTTGATTCTTGCTTCATCGGCTGTTTTCTGTTCATCGTTTGCAGTTGCAACAGCTGATGTAACTATTGCCTTGGGAGGTTTTTCGCCCTTGAAGTTGGGATACTTTTCAATTACACTGTCAATAGCCTTATCAAGTGTAACATCTCCGCCGACCTTTGCCTTTGCAAGCGCAAGCACATCCTCTATGCAATCTGCCGCAACGCCGACAGAAAGTGCGTGAACCTTGCCTTTAAGCTCGGCTATCTCCTGCTTGCTGTTTTCCTCCTGAAAGTTGTCGCTTTCGCCGGTGGATTCTGCGCTGTCTGATTTTTTGCCGTCAGCCTTTCCTGTTTCTGAATTTCCGGAAGTGTCTGACTTTTCGTCATCTACTGTTCCTGCTCCGGGCTTTTCTGAATGCTCGGATTCGGACTTTGCTTCAGACTGCGATTCGGACTGCGTAACAGCTTCCGTGGCAGTGCCGTCCTGTGCACCGCTCTGAGCTGTGGCAGCTGTCTGTTCTGCCTGAGCTGTGCTTTCGGCATTCTCAGTCGCCGATATTTTGATTTTTTCATCCATAATGATTTTCCTTTCTGTAAAATGGGTAATATAAAAACAGCACCGTTTTAGTGCTGCTTTAAACGTTAATATTTCAATTTGTTTATGTCATCCGGCGAAACACCGCATAATTGACACAATGTTATCATTATCTGTTGGCTTATACCAACAACAAGTTCGTAATGCTGTTCTTTTACCGCACCCTGAATAGCACTTTCAAGTACATTCAAATGCTTAAGAAGATGTGTGCGTATTTCTTCATCTGACATTGTTGCCTCCTTTGCGGTATGAAAAAACACCCTCGAAAGGGTGTTTAATTTCTTTATGTTTCTTCATCCTCAAAGTAAAAGTATGGTTTTACATTATGTTCCGACAAGTGTTCGTTGATAATCTTAGCTTTATCAACTATTTCTTTGGGCGTATCAGAACAAAACGTTCGGATTTTGCCTCTTACCATATAATTTCTCCATTCATAAGGATAATCAACCAGCATAAAATTATCAACTCCTTCCTAATAAAATGTCAACTATTTTTTTCGCCGTTTGTCTAGGCTTACCGTTCAGCCACTCTGCAATACCTTCGGAAATAAACTCATCTATTTCATCAAATTCGTTTATACCGTAAGTTGAAAGCAGCCTTGCTTTTTCTTTGATTGTATCACTCTCGGATATTTTTGTCAAGTCGTTAAAAACACTCTGCCTTAGCTCAGTTATTATTTTAAGCTTCTTGCCATAATCTGTATCGTTTGCAGATAGATGTTCTTGAATGGCATGACCCAATTCGTGGCGATAAGCGTGTAGCGGAGAATCGGTAGACCATTCGCCTTTTTTCTTCATATCCTTTGCCACCTTAGTCATAAATGCCTTACCATCCTTACCTCCAACTCCAAACATCGTTATAACGCCACTGTTAGGAGTGTAAAGACCATATATACCATCATTTTTGTAAGGAACCACTTCTACAGCCTTTATATTATCCTGCTTCTCAAGTCCAAACAGCTTAGATGCTTTATCATACTCGTCTGAAAACTCTCTCGCAAGTTCTTTGGTAATTTCTTTTGTACCCGAAACCTTATTAAACTTTACGCTATAATTATTTCCTTTTAAAAATCGAGTACCACTTTCAGCCGATTTGTCAATCTCAAGTTGCTTAATTTTCTCTTGCTCAGCCTTAACCGCCGCCTTATAGCTTGCAGTAGTCTTTGCCGCCTGACTGCGACCGTATCCCGGAGTAGCGGTGCGGTCGGGCTTATATGTAAGCCCGTTTTTCTCACAGTAGCCCTTAAGCTGCTGTTCCTGCTGTTTCAGCTTATACGCCGCCTTGTCAAAGCCTTCCTTGTCGCCGAGAGTGTCAAGAGAGGTACATTCCCGTTTGGAAGCTCTGACCTTACGTTCAAGAGCACGCTGATTGCAGATTTTTTCGTACTGCTCGGCATTCTCCTTTTCGTCATACGGAAAATACGTCTGTACGCTGATACCGGGCAGGAATGGATAGATCTGATGACCGCAGTTTATACCGAGAAGCCCTGCAGGCTTGCCATATGAGCTTGACCGCCAAGAATAGAATTTTATCCGTTTACCGTCAATGTCAGTGGTATAGCCTCCACCGCCGTTGCGATTGAATATTTTACCCTGATCTTTGGCACACAGCGGTCTTGCGCCGCTGTGACTGCTGACCTCGACCAGATCAAGCCCATATTCGTCCATAAGGGAAAACTGAGTTTCTTTGGCAACGCTTCCGACAGTGGAGCGTATACACATATTAGTATATGCTTCCGGTGTCCAGTTGCGACCGTTCTTATCTACAAAAGCCGGGATACCTTTCTGCGTCATTTCGCCGATACATTCACGCATGGCACTCTGCCGTGCCTCTATACCGGTAACGACCTTGCCCGCAGCCTTGTTAAGACTGTCTATGTATTCCTGCTTGTTAGCAAGCTCGGCAGTATGGTTTATCACCTGCATAGCGGCGTTCTTTGCCTTATACTTCATCGTTGTATTTGTAAGGTTCAGGTCTTTTTTTGCCTGTTTTTGAAGCATTTTAAGGCTGTTTAACATATTGCCGGACATTGACGGCGTGGCTCGTCTATCAATAAGCCCCTCCTGCACCATGCGTTTTAATCCCGGCGCAAGCTCCTGAATAGCGGAATTTGCCGCTCTTTGAAGCGTAAGCTCAAGAAGCTCAGGCGTTTTTCCTGCATATTCGGCTATCGTTTTTGCGTTCTGCTTTGTCAGCTTGCCAAGCTCGGCGAGCTTCTTCATTTTCCACTTTGCCGTGTCTTCTTCGATTTTCCCTTCAGCAAGATAGGCGGCTATGTTTGCAATAAGATCGGTTTCCAGTCCGACGATAAGGTCGGCTATTCCTTGCGACAACTGCAGGGAAGTCAGCTTATTCATAGCTGTCACCGTCCAGTATGCCGCCGTCTATGGCGTTTTCCTTTGCAATACGCTGCAGTTCTTCTGTGGCTTCTGCTTCATCAATATTCTGTGCTTCCATAATAGCACGAATTTTTGATTTAAGCCCTGCCTGAACAAGCTTGATATTGTTATCTATACGGGTGTTGTCATCGCCGATAATGTTATCCTGCCAATTGACAGAAACCGTATAATCTTTGCTGACCTCTTCTGAAGCCTGTGTTATTTCTATAATCGCCGTTGCAAGACTTTCAAGCACCTCGGATATGATATTCTTGTTATTCTGCACGGTGCGAAGTGTGTCCTTTTCATCGGCGGCAACTTCTGTCGCCGTTTTTACGCCGGAATTACTGTCAAATGACAGCGTTCCCGGAGAAAATCCGAGCTGAGTGCTGAGTATATTCAGCTGAAGCTTCAGAGCTTCAACGTGTTCGATTACTCTGAGGGACTGGGTATTGTCGGATATATTCAGCTTCGGCGCATCATCGGCGTTGAATGCCTGATATACTTCGTCATCGGTGTCAAAGTATTTTACTTCGTTGCCGTCGCTGTCATAGGTCGACTTAACACATTCCGAAGGAATAATGATACGCTTCTTGCCGAGTATAAATTCTCGCTCCAAGCTGTCGAATATTACATCTATTTCCCGTAGCGTGTCTATTGAATTTGCAAAGACAGGCAAGCCGAGCGGCAAGTCGAAAACCATATTGTTTCCGACTGCAGGTTTAAAATAGCAGAATAACGGCGTTTGAACGCCTTCGAACACTCTTTCGTATTCAAGCTTCGGGAACAGCTCGGAAACCGGCACCGCCTGACCGAGATAGCTTCGTGAATCACTGCGCCGCAGTATATGATAGATGTGTACGCCGTCCGACTGCAATGTATGATACTCAAACAGCTTGTAGAAGAAACCGTTCTGAACATAGTCGTTACAGAAAATACCTTCTGTGATCTGACGGTTATTCCATTTTGTCGGAAAGAAACGATCGGCATTTATGTAATTCAGTCGTATCACATTATCCTCGAGATACACCTTTATTACTCCGCCGCCGAGCGCATACGCACGGGAAAGAAATTCGGGAAAACGCTCCCAGAAACAGTTATTTTCAAGAACCTCACTTACCGTATCGTTGTACTTTTCGTCATCAACAGATATATCGCACTGTTCTGAAAAAGTCATCGTGGCGAGCTTATCGCAGATAACCTTTGCCATATTCGTCATAGCTCTGGGACGGCTTTTCTTTTTTATTCCGCTGTTTGTAACAGTTCTCCACGGCGGTTTGCCCTGATAGATGCGTTTTGCAGGCTCAATGTGCCGTGTATAATAGTCGGATATATCGACTATCGGCACGTTCGGAAATGCCTGCTTAATATATGTGTACATCGACATTTACTTTCTCCTTTCTGCATCGAAGACATTGCTCATATAGGCTTCGGTGCTGTATTCCTGTGCATCCAGACTGTCTATGTTTATACTGCCGTCGTCAAGACGTATTTCGGTCGTCACATTCGGCTTCCAGATAGCGGTCTGGAACGCTTCAATCGTATGCTTGCAGTGCGACATGATTTTATACCTGTCAGCCGCAATCAGACGGTTGTAGAATAAAATACGGTTGTTGATAGAACCTTTCCGGGCATTGTGAATAGTGACCTTTAACTTTCTTCTCTGAGCGGCAAGGCGCACACCTTTGATCAGTATTTGTTCTGCTGAATCGAGATAAACCTCTGTACATTTCCACCTGCGGCATACACCTTCAATAAAAGTGCAGAAGTCGTTTTCAAGCTCATACGGTGATATTGTTTCTTTACGATAGTATTCGTCAAGCGTTACGATCGACTGAAAGCCTTTAGTGAATCCGGTAGCGTTAAGGGTATGGGCTGATCCGTTTCCGCCAAAGTCACCGCCTATAGTTACGAACATAAGATTGTCAGGAGGCGTATCTATAATGTATCGTGTTGGGTTATCAGCAAACAGAGTATATATAACACCTTCCGCCGCTACCCAGTTGCCACGAATGAAGCGTTCAAAATAAACGCCGGTATATTCTTTTTTTATTTCATGGACGTATTCTTCAGGAAGCGTTGTGTTATCGTCGATCAGGAATCGCAATACAAGTATATCGACTTTCGGATTGTCTATATATTCTTTTTTCAGCCAGTGTGTCGGAACATCCGGGTTTGTTGTTGCAATAAGCTTTGCTCCCTTGACTGACAATCGGGAGAGAAGCATCGAAAAGAAGTCTTTCGGGAACAGCGTCAGCTCGTCGCAATAAGCTCCGCCGAGCGTCATGCCTCGTATCTTGTTTTCCGACTTTGCGTCATTCGCTCCCTCAAGAAGAATTTTTCTTCCGAATAGTTTGCCCTCTTTGGTAGACAGCGAATACTTGAAATTGTCTTCTCCGACAAGCTCCTGCAATAGCATAAGACAGTTACGCTTTAATGTCTGTAACGTTTTTGCCGACATCAGATAGGCATAATCTGTCGGACGGTCGGCTATCCAGAATGCCCAAAGGATAAGCGATATCCATGTCTTGCCGCTACGGACAGAGCCTTCAAGCAGGTTAAGTCGGTGTAGTTTGTTGTGCTTTAGCAAACTCATCAGCTCCTGCTGTTTAGCTGTAAATATCAAATCATTTGACATTCTTCATAGCCTCCAGTATAGCGTCAAGCTTGCCTGCACCGTCATCTGACATAGCAACGGGAGTTTTGCTGTAAGTATCGCCGGCTTTGTTCGTCAGAAAGAACTCTACTGCCGATTGATTCGGCGGTACTTCTCGGGTGATTATCTCAACGGTTTTTCTGCCACCGACAATGCGTTCCCTGCGTTCCGTAACGGTGTAACCGGTAGCAGCACGGATCAGTGCCTGTTCTACATCAGCTCTTACAAGCTCCGGATTATCAGCGATCAACTGTCTTACTCCTTCCGAGCGGTCGATAATCTGCTGTATTGCCTTTTGACGCTTGCTTTCGGATGTATTCAAATAGCATTCAACAAGGCTTTGAACAGCAGTCACTCGCTGTTCGGTGTCTGTTTTTCTGTATTTATCGAGGTCATTTGCAAGGCTGCTTATAGCCTTTTTACGATTGCTTTTTCTCACAGTTTGCTCACTCCTTTCGGGCAAAAAGAAAAAGAGCCTTATAAAAGCCCTTATTCTGCATTTGATTATGTTGACGTGAAATTATCCCACTTTGTTTTTTGAAACGTTTTAAACGGCAATTAAAACGCTTTTATCGGTAAATATCCCGTTGGGATTATATCGGGATATGCTTCGCCATTCCGATTTTGAAAAAAATCAGATTACTTTGCGTATGTATACAGCCGTTCCGGTGGGGAGCGTATCGACCAACACCTTAGTTACTGCACTTGTATATCGACCGCACAGGTTATCCTGTGTGGCTCACCGTAAAGAGTGATCTCTATAACGGCTTTATGCTGTCTTCGGGAGAATTTCACGATTTTGTGCTCATAGCGTTTGAGATAGCCGCTGTCTATCTTTAGTACGCCATTTTCTATGTGTCCTTTGCTGACCTTGAGTATATCGGGATTGCGACATAACCCGATGATATATTCTTCTTCGGTACAGGACAGGCACGTTGTTTTACTGACAAAATTGCCGACACCGTGTATCTTGCGAATGGTATAATAATCATCGGCTGTCAGGCGGTCGGTCTGAAAGAATATGTAACCGTCAAAAAGCGGTTTGATTTCTTCGTGCCATACACCCTTTTTGCGATACTTGTACAACTCTCTCGGCACATACGCTGTATAACCGAGTTCACGCATCAAGTACATAACAGCCGTTTCAGAGCCTGACTGTACATATATTACATATATCATTCGCCGTCACCCTCTTTCTGCTTATTTTTGATATATGCGGCAAGCTGTGAGTACAGCTGAGGATTATCCTTAGCCATTGCTGTAAATATCTCCTCTTTAAAGACATCGTATGCCGCGTCCATTGACGATTTGTTTTTAGCATCAACATCTCGCTTGTACGATGCCGCTTTGATGAGCGAAGGTACAGCCTTAATAAGCTTGTCGGCAGGGACGTCCTGCAGACTTTCGGCGGTCATGTTTTGTACTGCCTCGAGTACCTTGTGGTTTGTGATGCGGGCAAGTGCCTCGGATACATCAAGGTCGGGATATTTAGCTATCTCTTCGTTAATAAGCCTAAAATTGTTGCTTATGAGCATTACCTGCTCCAAAGAAGCATTCAGAGCCTGTGCATAACGTGCTACCGAAGATTTCGACACCTCATAACCGTTTTCACGGATGAAGTCTACAATGTCACTGTAGCGATATTCTGACGGGTTATTTATCATCATATCAACGGTTTCCCTGATGTCGCACGGCAGCTTGTCGACTTTACCTCTTTTACGATTACGTTTTTTCATAGTATCGCCTCCTTACAGATCTATGCAAGGATCTTCGATAGCACCGTTAACAAGCTGAATGCCCTTAGCGGTCAGCTTACCTGCAAGCTGTGTATAATCGTCGCCGATGCACTCTACAGCCTGTTCGGAACGTATCTTCACGAGCCGTATATATCCACCTTCAAGCAGATAATTAAGACTGTCAAGTGCTTCATTCTCAGTGATCTGAGGCTCAAGGGCAGCAGTTACATCTACGAGATTGACGTAATCGGTACGGAGCAGATTGATTGCTCTGATCACAGCCCCATTGTTTTTTATAAACTTGTTTTTCCTGAGCTGATCTTTTATATTCATCAATTGCCCCTCCTGTCCTTATCGGCAAGATTATCTATCTTTGTTTCCAGACGTGTCATAACACGGATAAACTCGGAATTTTTGACTGACGTATCCTTAAGTTCATCAATTGCACTGTCAATCTTGTCTATAGTGTGCTTGATTTCTTCAACTTCTGCCTTTGTGGCATATCTGTCGTTCAGGCTTTTGATATCACTCTTACATTCCTTTATCATATCAATATGGCTTTCGAGTTCAGATCTGGTAACGCATTTGTCCTGTCTGTCTATTGTACGTTTGACGAAATACGATATAATGCCGATTGCAGCTGTGATTATTATGTTAATAGCCGTTGATAGTATTGCTCCGATTTCCATTATATTAAATCCTTTCAAATGGCTTTGTAATGCGTAATTTTTGTATACTATATTTGATGTAATTTAATTGTAACATTTTTGCTTAAAAACAGAAAGGCTTAGCTTAATTACTTTTACGGTAATCAAGCTAAGCCTTAAATTTGAAAAAAAGTTAAAATCTTTATAAAAATGCTTGACAACCACCTTAAAAGGTGGTATAATATATTATGGAAGGAGGGAAAGACAGTGTCAAAGAAAAAGCACAGGAAAAAGAAAAAGCCCACAAAGCTAAAGTACGCTGAAATACTTATAACGGCTTTAATGGACTTGATCATCGGAACGCTACTTCTGATAATCGGTAAAATAATCGAGTAGCAACCGAGATTTAGGTGTTGGGAGCGAAAGCTCCCACCGCTTAAATTGTATCATTCAAAGCAGACATTGTCAATACGGTATGAAAGAAATTTTTATCACATTAGGCATATTGCTTATCTCGTTCGGAGTAGCAAAAATCGTATACTGGATTATAAAAAATGGAAAGAAGGATTGATATGAATTTGAGACAGCTCAGACTGGATAAGGAACTTACCGTGCCGGCTTTATCGCAACTATCGGGTGTGCCGGTAAGGACGATCGAAAACGTCGAGCGTAATGGCGACTGCAAAGTGTCTACAGCTAAAAAGCTTGCAGAAGCACTTAATGTAACACTTGATGAGCTTTGCGCATAACGGCATCGCCGGGCTATTTCAGCCCGGCGATTATCTTTTCCTGTTCTTTTTTCGACAACTCAAGTGCTGACATGACCTCCTCGGAATAGTTGTTTCCCTCGGCTATATCCCTTGCGACAGCAAAGCTTATAAGCGTTGACGGCTTTGCAACTGCTATGCGTTCACCGCCGAAATACGCAACAAGCTTGCGGTACGCTTCGATACCGATAACTTCGGCTATCTCTGCCTGAGTCCCTGTAAGATGCTTTATCTGAAGATAATCAAGTTTTGATTTTGCCATCGGTACGCTCCTTTCTGCGCTTTTCTGCCCGAACATATCGTTTGATCGTGTCAATAAGCTCCGCACCCTGACGTTCCGAAAAGCCTTTGAAAATGTCATATTTCGGATTGACGGTAATACCGAGTTCCTTTTTAATAATGCCACATAGCCGCTCTTTAACAGTAAATGCCGACGGGGACAGCTTTGCAAACTCGTACATAAGCCCGAAAATCTTGCTTATCTGAGCGTTGCTTATATATGCCTTGACCTCCGGGGTTATTGCCCGGAGGTTAGCTTTCAATTGTTTGATTACTATGTCCGCCTGCTCATCGTTCAGCTCTGATATGGACTCTTTGAGTGTGAGCTGATACACAAATCCGTGCAGATCATCTGATTTATTCCCATCCTCGACAAGTCCGCACTTACGTCCAAGGCTGTAGATGAATCTGCGTTTCTGCTTTATATCCATGTTACACCGTGATTTTCGTAGTATCAGATACCGATATAGCACTATTGATCGCTCTGATGACCTCTTCTACAGTGCGCTTACTTTCAATGGTATCTAAAACAGTCATAAAACGCTGCCATTCAAGACATTCCGAGAAAAGATACGCATAATCTGCGGCATCTTCATCTGAAAATCCACCTATTGAAACAAGGTTTTTACAGTCTGTGAGGAAATTTGCACCTTTGAGTTTCTTGCGAAGTGCGCTCTTTGCGGAATCGTCGCACGGTAACTGGTCGTAGAACTCGTCTACCGTCAGCTTGCGTTCAGGGACTGCGATGTCGGCTGAATAAACACTTGCAAATGTGCGCTCAAGCTCTTTGCTTTTGAAAGTATACTTTGGCTCGAGCGATTCTTTGATGTAGTCACCGAACGCATCACCCATCAAACGCTTCAGAACGGCAGGAGATATAATCTTTACTGTTCTGGCTTCGGTGTATGTAACATCGTGACCGTCGTTATCCTCAAAGCTGCAGGTTCTTCTTTTACTGTCACGGAGTTTATCACTGCCGAGTTTCAGAAAGAAAGCTTCAAGCTCTTTGAATTTAAGTTCGAGCTCAGCTTTTTCTTTTGTCAACTTTGCCATTTCGGCTACTTTTGCGGCAATTGTTTCATTAGTTGCTGTCATTTTATCACCGCCTTTGACATAGCCTCGGCACATTCGGCGCAGATATCCACACCACGGTAATTTACTGCATCGGTGCGATTACCGCAGAATCTGCATACGGGAACGTGTTTTCTGATACGGATCTCACCGGTATTGTCATCGACCGTAAGGTCGATTGCTTCGCCGGGAGTCAGACCTGCATACTCGCATAGATCTTTCGGCAGGCAAATATTCCGCTTAGCTGTAAGTCTTTTGCTTTTCAACATTGCCATAATAGTTCCTCCTTGTTTTTATTGCTCCACTCTGCATTTATACGGGCTTGTGACCGTTACTATTATATAGTAGCTGCATTAGAGCAGGGAGCTTATACTCCCTGATTTTTATAGATTTTTCGTCTGTAGCACCCGAACCCGATAATCGGGCGAAGCTTGTTTTTGCAGGTTGGAGTACCGTCTTTATCGAGATATTTGTACTCACAAGAGTAACATTTCTGTGCTGTATCTCGCTTTTCACTTTCGGGTGTACGCATTTTATGTAGATTAGTCGGCTTCACGCTTCTGACCTCTTTTCTTCTTGATAGCCGCAATCTGCGATAATCTTGCTGCATAGTGCGGATTTTTAGCGACGAACTCGCCGTATGACATACCGCATTTCATAGCTTCGGCAACTATTACTTCTATCTGTTCCATATTGCTCATTTCTTTCACCACCTTTCGTGCACTCTGTCTTTTCACGGGCTTGTGACCGTCCACGGCGACATTACACGGGAGCTTTTGCTCCCGGAGGTTATTCTGATTTGCCTTTGTTATAGCCTTTTTTATATCCACTGTTGAAGATCTTATCTGCTACTATTATGCTGAAGTACATTTTTGCAAGAATCCATCCTATGTAGAGAATTACGAGCATAAGAGGGATTATAAGCACCTCGCCGCCGATTGAGTTGTCAGGACGATCGGCAACGGCGTTTGCATAATCAATTAAGCTTACGGTCGCTGTGCCGGCAAAAAACGCAGCGGCAAGCATTAACACATTGTTAATAAACTTTCTCATTTGTTATACCATTCCTTTTTTATCAGCTTTGTCTGTCTGTTGTGCCGGCAGACAAGAAGCATTATTGTCGGTGTATCTTTAGCTATCAACCAGTTATCCGGGTTGATGTGCGCTCGTTTCAGAAAATCGTATTGTGACCTTGTAGGTTTCTTCCCGTGCATATTGTCACCTCACAACGCTTCGTACATCAATTCGCATAAACTTTGCCATAGATGCAAGACCTTTAAGGGTATAACATCCGTTGTCATACGCCTGCGAAAACAATCTGACCGCTCCTCTGAGTCCGGCTTCGCTCTGAGCAACTTTGTGAAGAAACTCAAGCTCCTGCTCCATGTTAGAAGAAACGAGCAGAGGAAACATCATGTCCACGTCCTCACGCTTGATGTCAGTAGTAACGAATTTCGGCGAGAGCCACTTACGGTTGTTGATCTGACGGTAATTTCTCCGGGTTTTACCCTCGAATTTTTCTTCGATACCGTTATCGCCGACAAATGCAACTCCCAGTGTCTGACCTTTGTCCGTGAAGTAGTCGGCAAAGCTTCTGATAGTTTCTATGCCGTGAAATGTCAAGAGCTGTCCTTCGTCTATGATAATAACCATTCCGTCGTGAAGCTTCTGCGTTATTGCTATCCATAAATCATCCGTTGACTGTGATATAGGAACGCCCAGTTCAAGTGCAATCAGTTTAAGCACTGCTTTTGCTGATTTAAAGCAAGGGTTAACTGTGATAACGATGCTGTTCAGCGGATTGTCTGCGTGGTATTTCTGCACCGCCTTTGTTTTCCCAATACCACTATCACCTGTTGCAATTGCTACGCCACCTTTTATCTGGCAGGTCTTGATAGTCTGATAGATCTTCTCCGATATGCTTGTAGGTGCGTATTCGACTTCACTGTAGGTTTCAGCACCTTTGGTTTTCGTGTCAAAATATGCGGCAAGCTTAGCAAACTGTGCTTCTTTGTTACCGGTGTATGCACCTTTTTTCAGCTGCGATATAGTTGATGCCGGAATACCGATGCGCTGTGCCGCCTTATTTGCCGATCCCATCTCTCCGGCAAGCTCGTCAAACTTGGCAAGCAATGCAAGTTCTTTTGTTTCGTCCATGACTTAATCATCCTTTCCGTTTTAATGCGTTTTTGTTTATCTCCTCGATGTCAATAAATACTTCATCGACATCGGAAAGCTCTGGGTTGTCCTCTTTGAACTTATCAGAAAATACCGGCTTGAATTTTGTCGGCTTTTCAATTTTGAATTTTTCTTTGCCTCTTTCGGCACGGTTGATAGTTGCTGTCAGGAAGTCAATAGCCTGTTCCTCAGTGATTGACGCTGTCAAGCCCTTTGAATAGTCATGAACGGCATGAGTAACAGCACGGATTGTCTTTTCACCTGCGGCTATCTCGTTAGGATCATTAGTAATATATGGTACATTCAGATCTGTTTGCAGCGTCCATGTAAAGCGATATGCGTCTGTTGCTTTGTCATAGACACGCACCGTCTTATATTCTGCAGGATCATAGCGCACATAGACCTCTTCGCCTTGGTACTTCCACGCATCTTCCGCTGAGTACCAGAGCTTTTCCCCTGCGAGCTCGATATATACGCCGTTGCGCTTGATTTTCTGATACCGTGTCGTTCTCGCAAGCAGAAGCGAAAGATCCTCGTCTTTTGCTTCTCGGAAGGTGGTGTACTTGATTGATTCGTTCCAGACCTCAATCCTTGTCATGCCCTTGTATTTGCGTTCTTTGCCGCCGTACTCATCGACGTTGAAGTCACCGTCGATGAGGATTTCGAGCGCAGCTCTTATCTGATCGTCTTCGGGAACAATGCCGTATTTCAGTTTATACTTAAGGCTTTCCGGGCGTTCTATTATCGTACCGCCGCAGAAAGTCTCGATTACTCGGCTGATATGGTTTTTAAGTGTGCCGAATGTACGCTCAATAGGCTTTGCCTTAGCGTTTCTGACAATTGCATTGTGCATTGTAATGTCAAGCAATTGCAGTATGGTCGGTGGTATATCTTCCGCATTCCATGTCTTTCGTGTTCTGTGACCTCTGCCACCTATATCGTGCGTCAA
Source organism: uncultured Oscillospiraceae bacterium (assembly GCA_900539195.1). GTDB lineage: Bacteria > Bacillota > Clostridia > Oscillospirales > Ruminococcaceae > Ruminiclostridium_E. Next base: position 13,164 of record UQBC01000027.1, on the reverse strand, counting down.
AAATTCAGAACCGTTATCAAAATACACCGATTTCGGAACGCCGAACCGCTTTATAGCGTGACGGAGTGCCAAAAGGGTGCTATGCGAGTCAGGCTGTTCGGTCAAATTCCAACCGACAAGTACGCCTGACTTTGCATCAAGAAACGCTGTAAGATACATACGATGTGTCTTCTGGGCGTTATTTTCGCAGTATGTGATGAAGTCGAAGGTGTGGTTATCGGCGATCCATACATCATTAGCCTGCAAATCATCATACAGTCGTTCGATGTAAGGTATGTATTTATCGGTAAATGCCTTTTCGCCGTATCGCATTAGCGCAATTACTGCCTGAGGGAGTTTTTCAGTTTGCCGGCGGAAACTACGCTCGGAAGGTATCTTATCAAGATCCTGCGGATAAAACTCTGTAACCCACTCAATCATCAGCTGATAGCAGCGGGACACCGGCAATCTGCGTTCGTCAAGATAGAAATACAAAAAAGCGTCAAGTATATGCTTCGGAATATCGGTGTGACCTTTATTCCATCCGCCACGCTTATCTATAAGCCCTTCAATATCGCCGTTTTTAAATGCGGCGTACTTGCGATACAGTATATCGGTGGATATATCTATCTCGGGATGTTCAAGCTGCATCTTGGCTACAAAAAGTAGATCCGTATCGGCTTTTTTGCGATTACTCTTGTTCCGGTACATCTCCCAGATCTTGAGTATCTTGATCCAGTCAGCCGCCTGCTTCCGTTCGTTTTCCGTGTACTCTTCAAACGGCTTTGCAACAGCCTTTGAACGCTGTTTTTCAACCGTTTTAGGCGGTGCTATTTCAAGCTCTTTGCGCTTGGAGTTATAATACCGCTCACGGATTTTTTCGTCCATCTGATCGATGTCAAACAGATATTCTTTGCGGTTATTTGCCGCATCGGCTTTTTCAATTGATGGTAGCTTTCCGTTTTTAGCCAACTGCTGAATATAACGTAAACTACAACCTTTAATTTCAGCTAATGCCGTAGCCGAAATCATCTCACTCACAGTAGATTCCTCCTTTCCAGCAAAGATAGATTACAGGTTATTTGGTAGAAACCGTATTGCAATTAACATAATAATCGCCGTTACCGCCGGAATTAAATATGAAAATAGTAAGTCCAACAGTTTTTCCTTCATTATCGTTTTCTTTCCGACCTGCCATCATCAGTACAGGGCGGTCATTCCCTGCAGACGGAAAACCTTGCGGCTTTCCGTTTCGACAAATATAGAAAAAGATCTGTAGCAAACTTCAAGCAGTTAGCTCTCAGTCTGCATATATGCTCGTCTTTCCGAGCTGTCACCGATGCAGTCTCCGCCTCTTCGGTTGAGTTCCGTTATCGTACTGCTGATTTGCAGGTGTGTCGGGGTAACCTCCTGCAATGTCTCAGTTCCATGGTAACCGCCCCTACAAACTGGGCTTGATACGCTCAAGCGGGCGGGCTGACGCTCTGTTGTTATCGCTTATGGGTAAGCCATACGGTTAAGCACCTGTTGAGGAATAGGTATCCTGTAGTCGACAATTTGGAAGCGGCTTTCGTCTCGCACCTCCCGATCTTCCGTCGGGTAAACGCACGACCAGCCTGTGCGGTTTCATTCCGACTAATTTTTTATCCCGGATTTCCTTCCGGCGGTCGGCGGGTCTGGGCTTGATACGCTCAAGCGGGCGGCTCAGGCAAGTGTGATAAACTCGCCCTTGCAGTAATCAAATGCACCGACATAGGAATCGTCAACAAAAACATTGCCGACTGTATCGGTATCGGTATCTATATCAAGATTGCCTTTAGGCAGTCCGCCGTGCTCACGATACCAGTCAGTGAGGATTCTCTTCTTATCTTTAATGCTCATTTAAATCTCCTTCCGAGTATTTCGTCTGTCGATACAGCAAAGAAATCTGCCAGACAGATCAGATTAGCGATAGACATCTGCTTGTTGCCTCGTTCCCAGCCACAGACCGCTGCAGGCGTTACGCCTATGGCATCGGCTACTTCTTCCTGCGACAGATTACGTTCCTGACGCAATCTTACGATGTTCTTAGAGTATGTCATTTTTAGCTCCTTTCACATATATTTTCATTACTCAAATCATGTGATATAATCATCTTAAAGGAGGTGATTTTATGAAAATTCCAATTTCAAACAAAGAATGGTCAGAAGATATTCGTGATGCTTATAACGAATATCTAACAAGAAGACCGAATGGTTCAGATAATGAAAAATTAGTCAATTTAATTGCGAGTGTTACATACTCAGCAATTGCGTCTTACCATGTAGCTCTTTGCGATGAATTGAAAAAGCACGGTATTGATTTGAATTACTTTGAGTAACGATTTTGGATACGCTTATTTATAGCACCAAAATCAAGATGCGTTTCTGGGAACTCATTGTTTGCTAACTCAAAGTTGTTATGATTTTCTTCATAAATTGCTGATTTTGTGATTTTACTCATTAAATCAGCAATTTCTTTTTCTGTTTCATCAACGATTACTCTCATTCTTATCCCTCCCTTTCGCTTAATTTTGATTGACACCGCTCAGGCGGTGTGTTAAAATAACTATGGGTAACTATACCCTGTTTCTTAACCTAAGTTAATTATAGTTCATTTAAATGGGTTTGTCAACTAATTCTACCCATTTAAATGAACTTTGTGGATAGTGTACAAATTCTGAAAGGTTCTTTTGTATGTTTTATGATAATTTGAAGTCTATTTGCGATAGTAAAGGGATAAAAATTACACCATTAGTTGCAGAGTGTGGCGGAGCTAAAGGCTCAATATCAAACTGGAAGAAAGGAGCATCGCCTAATTCTGACATAGTTGCAAAACTTGCAGTGCGTTTAAATGTATCTACAGACACACTTATATTCGGAAAGGAATCGTTAAATTGTTCTCTAGATGAAGAAGAATTATTAACTAACTACAGAGCGGTAAATGACATAAAAAAAGCTCAGATCAGAGAGAGAGCCGCCGTCCTTGCTGAGCTTGAAGCGGCAAAGGAAAAGAATAATGTTCAAACAAAATTAAAACAATCATTAAAACGGACTGAAACAGAAGAAAAACAAGAGCCACAATACATATCTCTGCCATTCCCGGCACTTCCGGCATCGGCAGGAGCCGGCGAGTATCTGCACGAAGATACAACTTCTTATATTAAGGTACCGGCAACAAATCTTACCGGGCGGGCTTCTTTTGCTCTTCGTGTCCACGGAGATTCGATGGAGCCGGCATACTTTGACGGAGATATCGTTCTTGTTGCCGCTGATGCAGATGTTAACATCGGAGATATAGGTATTTTTATAGTTAATGGCGAAGGATTTATCAAAGAGCGAGGAAAAGATCGCTTGATTTCTCTTAATAATAAGTATAAGGACATCAGAATCGGAGCAGATGATACTTGCGTATGCAAAGGAAAGGTTATAGGTTCGCTGTAAAAAAGGAGGTTTATAATAATGGGATTACGTTTCAGAAAAAGTATTAAACTCGGCGGTGGATTCCGCCTTAATCTTAGCAAATCAGGTATAGGATATAGCTGGGGTACAAAAGGATTCCGCATATCAAAATCAGCAAAAGGTCGCACAAGAAAAACTTTCTCAGTCCCCGGCACAGGTATTTCATATTCTACTTCGTCGGGAAAATCAAAGCGGCGTAAATCAACAACAGCAAAGCAGAATTATTCACAAAGCAATACAGATTTTACAGAGCAGATTCCGGTTGATCCTAAAGTTCAGCGTATTAAAAAGATTGCGATTACAGCAATAATCGCAGGACTTGTTCTCATGATGATCGGACATCACGAATCCGATCCTTTACATATTACACTCACTTCACTTGGGTATATAGGTCTTATAGGCGGTATCATTTTAATGGTGATAAAGAACCGTTTCGGTAAAAACGAATAAAATAGTACAATATTAACTTTTTCTTTAAATTTTTCGTAAAGCGAAAAGCTCAACGAACAAGTTCGCTGATATGTTGCTTTTTGTTCGTTGAGTTCGTTGCTAACATTTTCAATAATTGGAATTTATTTAAATTCGTATAAAAGTAAAAGAAAAGCCGTTAAAACGCTTAACAATGCGCTTTAACGGCTTTTAAAATACAATTAAAACAGTTTGAAACGGTTATTTAAAACGCTTCTCCTTTTCAACAGATATAAAAAAATCGATGCAAAAACGCACCGATTTTTTTGACAACTCACTTTTGAGCATCGTGCCGGATATACCACTTGTGATACGCAACAAACCGCATAACAATCAGCTTTGTACTGATTTATCCCGCTTTATTTCGGCTTATCCCGTGGTTTCCCACTTTTTGCGTTTTGCGTGGCAGACAACACCTATATAGCAGGCGCTCACTGTCGAGCGGTAAGAAATTCTTTTGTTCATAAATCCTCCTTTCGTTTATGCGCCTGTCGGATCAAAACCGTGAATTGCCGACAAGAATTCAGCATCGGCACCGCATAATTATAAGCGAAACATCAATTTTTTTCAATCATTGAAACGGTTATCGGTTAAACGATTACACAAATTCGCTTTTTTGCACAAAACAAACCGCTTTATATTAGTTAAATCTAATAAAATCGCTACAAACGCTTTACTATCAGACAAAAATATGATATAATATCCTGAGAATTAGTATGACCATCGTCCGTAAAGGATAGGAATATACCGTAAAGACGAGGGAAAGGTTGGTTATTTTTTTATGAAGATCAAAAGCTTATTGATCATAGTGCTCGCTTGCTTTGTGATCATTCCGTCTGTTGTATTTGCGTCTGTTGCAAACGTTGAGATGAACAAGCTTGCGCTTAAGAATTACAAACAGACAGCGCAGTCAATGACTGAAAATCAGACCTATAATATTTCGGAGTATTTCCGTATAATATCGGCAAGCGCAAAGCAGATAGCCGACAACCCGGATATACTGGAATTCAACAGCGAGAAAAATCCAACATCTACAGATGCGCTTGACATCTATTCGGCTATTGCTTCTTCCGATAATGATAATGTCAGAATCGACCGTATCATGATCGTCAATAAAAGCGATTATCTCCCCGTTGTTTCTACAGGTGACCTTTCAGGTATTTCAAAGGACGATACACTCAGCAATACGTTAAAGAGCATCTGTTCAAAGAAGGACGGCGAGGTAACATTCTATACCTCCGATGTATATACTTCTTTTAAGGATGGCGACAAGGAACATAAGGATCCTTTGCCTGCCAGGAACGGCGACAGCCTGCGTCTGGTTGTAAAATATGCTGTTGGTGACTACTATGTTGTTACCTTTTTCAACAACACAGCGCTCAACTCTTTTGCAACTTCTTCACAGTTTGCAAACAACAGTAAGCTTATACTTATAGATCCCAACGGTTCGATTATGCATGGCGACTATATGGGCAATACTTCAGATGCAAAAAACAAAGCTTATCTCAAGTTTACAGAAAATGCCCAGGTCGGCTCAGTGGTTGAGGTCGATAATTTCAAGGGTACAGACAACGGCGCTATCCCGACAATAGGTTTTGCATCCAAGATGGCGACCATCAACGAGGGTGAAGAGGGTAACTGGATGCTCGCTATCATAGCCGAAACAGATAAGGCTTATACTTTATCCGGCGAAGCTATGGGAAGCATAATCGGTATAATAGTATTTGTATCGATTGTTCTTATAGCGGCGGCTGTTGTTCTTATATTTATAATTACAAAGCCTATCAAGGTTATCGAAGAAACACTTGTAAAGGTGCACAGAGGCGACCACGAGGCAAGAATAAACGTAATCGCAAATAACGAGTACGGTCAGATAGCGCGTACATTCAACGATCTTATAGATGATATCGTTGTAAGCGAAGGCAGATACCGCACGATCATAGAAATGTCGGATAACATAATCTTTGAGTGGAACTTCAAGACAAATGATGTTATCTTCTCGAATAACTTCAATAAGAAGTTCAGTTACCGTGCACCGTCAGATCATTTCGGCGACAGCTTCCTGCTCAAGGTTAAGGTTCATCCTGAGGATAACGAACGTTATCACAAGGATCTTGAAAAGCTTTCAAAGGGCGAAGAATTTGCAGGCAATGAGTACCGTTGGAAGAACATCTACGGCGACTACATCTGGATACTTATGCGTACCGCAACTATCCGTGACAGAGATGGAAATATTGCTAAGATAGTCGGCGTTATCGTTGATATCGACCGAGCAAAGAAGAGTGAAAAACTCCTCACTGAAAGAGCAAGCTATGACAGCCTTACAGGTCTTTACAACCGTGAGTCTATCGAGCGTACAATTGATAACGAAATAGAGCTTATCAATGTACGCAAGAGCGAATTTGCTATTCTGTTCATAGACGTTGATGACTTCAAGATCTACAACGATAAATACAGCCACGCTACAGGCGACCAGGTACTGAAGTTTGTTGCAAATACGATAAACTTTGTAATCAAGGGCTTCGGTACAGCCGGACGTTACGGCGGCGATGAGTTTGTAGCTTGCATAAGAAATGTTGAAACAAACGATCCCACAAGAGTTGCCCGTGATATTCTGTCGGGACTTAAGGAAGGCTTTACGTCGGATAACGGCGACAAGCTCAGCGTCAATGCAAGTATCGGTATTTCAATCATCAAGGATTCTTCAATGCACGTTGACGAGATAATCGGTATGGCAGACGACGCAATGTACAAGATCAAGAAGAACGGTAAGTCGAACTTCGGTATTCTCAATAAGGAAACAGTAGCTACGCCTGCTTCTGCTGAGGTTGAGGAAGAAGATATTATCGGCACAGCTGAAGAAACAAATGCTCCCGCAGATGATACTAAGTCTGATGCATCTGTACAGGAGTAATTCATGACCCAAAATAAATCGGCTATAAGTTCAATAGGAGTGCTGTTTCTGACAGCACTCCTTGCTGTATCGTCAAGCGGTTGTAAACAGTTTGTTCAGACGGTAAGTTACTTCAGATACAGACATGAATATGATAAAGCGGCACTTGAATATTGCAGAGAAGTATACAACGCATTTTTACACAAAGACAGCAGTGCTATAGAAAAGCAGATAGCAAAACCTGTTGCCGAAAAGCATGATATAAAAGCTGAAGCAGAAAAAGCTTTTGCCTTTTTAGACGGTGAGATCGATAAAGACAGGACTTTTGAAGAAATCAACGATCTAAAGTCGTGGTCGCAGTTCCACAATATCGACAGTATCGACTATACAAATAACTATACTGCCGGTTGGTCGATAGAAGACGTCGTTACCGATAAAGGTACGGTGTATGATATTGATATGCGGATATGCTTTGCGTATAAGCAGAATGAAGATAATGTCGGTATTATGGATATTGCCGTTGTACAGCGTGATGATGATTACGAAAAAGAGGACAGCAAAGTAAGAATAGGTGAGTTTATAGAATGCTTGAGTCCTTGTAAGCTACCCTCGGAATATACTGAAATACCTGATAGAGAAGCGTTTTCGCTAAGCGTCAGAGAGGCATATGCCGATAATATGCTTTGTGCATTGGGAAAAGGCGACAGCGAATGGCTGTACGGACAGTTCAGAAATTCTATGAAAAATGATGAACTGAAAGCGAAGGTATCCGATGTTTTTCAATTTATCGGCGGAAGCGCCACAGGTTATTCATCAGTGTATAATCAATTTGCCACAAAGAGGGTAAATTACGGAACAATTGAGCAAATGACTGATGAAATGATAATATATGATGTTATCGGTGCAAATGGGAATGTGTATCAGATAGAATACAAAATAACTTATTTTGATGATGATTCGCCTGAAAAAATAGGAATAAACTATTTCGCAGTCAATCGTGTCGGCGGATATGATTCATCGTTTGATCATATAATTATGGATAGCATAAAAATAGGAGGAAACGATGATACGGGAAGTGCGTGAAGATGAATACGAACAGCTGATGAGCCTTTTTTGTCAGCTGCATGAAACAAACGTACCCGAATATTCGGGCAAAACCAAAGAACTGTGGCATAGGCTTGTGTGTGATCCAGATTATCACTTTATTGTAGCAGAAGAGGACGGCAAAATAGTATCTACCTGTACCTGCATAATAGTGCTGAATATGACGCACGGACCACGTTCTTATGCGTTTGTCGAGAATGTAGTGACAGACAGTGAATATCGTGGCAGAGGGCTAGCTACTGCGTGCCTTGACAAGGCAAAGGAGATAGCAAAGGCTGAAAACTGCTACAGGCTTATACTTATGACAGGTTCCAAGCTTGAAAGCACTCTGAACTTATACAGACGGGCAGGGTATGACGATAAGGAAAAGACGGGATTTATATTGCATCTGGATTAACAGAAACGCAAATGACCTGTGTACTGAGTACACAGGTCATTTTGCATATAACAAACCCCTTATCTTACGATAAGGGGTCAAGCTATCATATATTCAGATTAGCCAAAGATGTTAAGCAGAACACCTGCGGCAACGGCTGAACCGATAACGCCTGCAACGTTCGGTCCCATAGCGTGCATGAGAAGGAAGTTTGAGGGGTTTTCCTTAGAGCCGACTGTCTGTGAAACACGGGCAGCCATAGGAACTGCGGATACACCGGCTGAACCGATAAGAGGGTTTATCTTGCCGCCTGAAAGCTTGTTCATGAGCTTTGCAAGTAACAGACCGCCTGCTGTACCGAAGCAGAAAGCGATAAGACCGAGAACAACTATCATTATTGTCTTGAGCGTGAGGAAGTTAGCCGCTGTTGCGGTAGCGCCTACAACCGTGCCCAGCATGATTGTGATAATGTTCATCAGTTCGTTGGAAGCTGTCTTTACAAGTCTGTCTACAACGCCGCTCTCTCTGAAGAGGTTACCGAGCATAAGCATACCTACAAGAGGAGTAGCATCGGGAACGATGAAAGCAACGATAAGTGTTACAGCTACAGGGAATATGATCTTTTCTCTCTTTGAAACGGGACGTAATCCGTCCATTACAATGGCACGCTCTTTCTTTGTTGTAAGGAGCTTCATTATAGGAGGCTGAATTACAGGAACGAGTGCCATATAGGAATATGCGGCGACCGCTATAGAGCCGAGCAGTTGCGGAGCCAGCTTTGAAGTAAGGAATATTGCGGTAGGTCCGTCGGCACCGCCTATGATACCGATCGATGCGGCTTCCTTGAATGTGAAAGCAACTCCGTCAATACCTGTAAGGCTGAGTGCACACGCACCGAGGAAAGTTATAAAGATACCGAGCTGAGCCGCTGCACCGAGCAGTAAGCTCTTGGGGTTTGCTATCAGAGGACCGAAGTCTGTCATACAGCCGATTCCTAAGAATATCAGCGGAGGGAATATCTGAAGCTTAACGCCGAGATACAGAATATCGAGCAGACCGCCGTTGTGAAGTACTTCGCCGTAGTTAACGCCGTCTTTTGCAAACGCTTCCGCTATTGCGGGATCCGGGCTGATACCGAACATTTCCGGGTGGAACATATTCGCACCGGGAATGTTGGTAAGCATCATACCAAAAGCGATAGGAAGTAACAGCAGAGGCTCAAACTTTCTTACTATAGCAAGATACATAAGTAAGAATGAAACAGCTATCATAAGTCCCTGCTGAGGGGTTATGTTACAGAAGCCCGATTTTTGTGCAAGCGCAACAAGGGCATTCCAGAAAACGTCTAAAATTTCCATCTTGTTCTCCTTTATTTAGTCTGAGCTTTAAAACGAACGGGTATTTTCGTTTACGCCCGCATTGCCCCAGCTTGAACGAGGCTGTTTTTCGGCACGTTTGATTCTCTTGATTGCATAGGTCTTTCCGTCGCCTGCTGTGTAAGCGGCGATAGCGGCTGAAATAACAGCTATAACCTCATCGTCGTTCTCGTCCTCTTCGATAATTTCTACAGGAGCGGGTGCGGGTGCAGGTGCAGCAGTCTTTTCATCAGCCTTTGCATCTTTTTTCTTCTTGTTTCCCAGATTGCAGAAGAAGGAAATGATGTAAAGCAGTCCTATAAGCAGTCCTAAGATCAGGAAAACAACAACCATACCGGTAATAACCGTAGCCCACATACCGCTTATGCTTTGAGCGGCGGACTCTTCGGTGATTATCGCCATAGTACGCAGTAAATTATCCGTCATGCATGATTCTCCATTCTTAATTGTTCTCGCTTTGCTGTGCCGTTTTTGCCTGTCAGGGCACAATGCGACATAGCATAAAACTAATATAATTATACCTTATTTCAGGTGCAAATTCAACGCTTTTCTTTGTAGATTTTTTAACAAATTTTATTGATGAATTATGTGTATTTTTAGCGTAAATTTAGATAAAATCACAAAAGGCGTGTGAAAAGTAATACCGATGACTGTTAATGGTGATGAATTATCATCTGTGTAAACTGAAAGAAGCTGTCTGTTACGACAGCTTCTTTGCTTAAAATCAGTATTTATCGTTTACATCTTCTTTGAAATCGCCGTCTGACTGAACTGCCGTATCGAAATGTGCAATTCCGATTGGCTTTGTCTTTTGAGAAAGTGTATTGTCATTGGCTTTTTCTGCTTTGGGCTGTTTGGCGTTTGCTAAATCAGCGGATAAAGGCTTGATCGGAGATTGTTTTTTATCGCTTTTCTTTATCGGCTTATCTGCAATTTCCGATTTGTTTTCTTTATCGGCAACATTACTTTCATTCTTTCCGACGGATTTATGACCTATGCTTTCATTCTTTCCGACGGATTCATGTCCTATGCTTTCATTCTTTCCGACGGATTCGTGTCCGATAAATTCAATCGTTTTGATTTCGCTGTTTTCGGTCGCTTTTTTATTAACTGCGGTTTTATCAGTTTTCTTTGATGCTCTTATTGCTTTTTCTTCAGCAATTACCGGTTCGACATTTTTTTTGATTTCATCTTTTTCGTTTTCTGTAAAGATTTTTTTGACATTTGTATCTGCATCGGGTTCTTCGTTTATGGTTTCGGATTCTTCTGCGTCTGTGATTTTTTCACTCAGTTTGAACTTGCTTACCATGCTGTCAAGGATCGCCGCCTGTGACGAAAGCTCTTCTGCGGAAGCGGCACATTCTTCGCTGGTTGCGGAATTTGTCTGAACAACAGATGAAATCTGATCGACGCCCGCTGTAATTTGTGATATTGCATTTGCCTGTTCTTCGCAAGCTGTTGAAATATCAGAAATAAGCGCAGTTGTCTGGGTAGTGGTTTCTACTATAAGGCTCAGCGTCTGTGCGGTTTCGTTTGCTATAGTCGTACCGTCTTCAACCGCTTTGATAGAATCACCGATAAGTTCGGTTGTATCGCTTGCCGCCTGTGCAACCTTGCTTGCGAGGTTTCTTACTTCGTCTGCCACTACAGCAAATCCCTTGCCGGCTTCGCCTGCTCTTGCGGCTTCGACTGCCGCATTGAGAGCGAGAATATTTGTCTGGAACGAAATATCATCGATAGTTCTGATGATATTTGCAATCTGCTTTGATGTATCGTCTATCTTGAGCATAGCCTCAAGCAGAACTTTCATCTGATCATTACCCGAACCTACAAGCTCGGCGGCGTGTTCTGAGTTCTTTGCGGCATCGCCTGCTCTTGTGGCATTGCGGTTTACCTTTTCGGAAACCTCGGTAAGCGAAGCTGAAAGCTCTTCTACCGATGCCGCCTGTTTTGTAGCGCCCTCGGAAAGATTTGCGGCGGCAGAGGATACCTGACCGGCACCGTTTGCAACCTGCAGCCCCGCTATGTTTATTCCGCTCATAGTCTTGTTGAGCGACGTCATTATACGCTCATATGAAGCTTTGAGCGGAGCAAAGTCACCGAGGTAAACATCGGCAGGAGCGTATGTAAGATCGCCGTTGCCGAGTGCGGCAAGCATATTGTCAAGATCGGATATTACAGCATTGATATGCGTTGTGATGAGATTTGTACTCTCACTGAGCTGACCTATTTCCTTATCAATGTTATTGCCAAAGTCGAGCGGCGCCGAATGAAGGTCGCCTTGTGACAATGTAACTATTCTGTCCGAACAGAGTTTTACGGGCTTTATTATCTTTTTGACGATTGTGAGTATAAGAAGTACGGAAACAATAAAGCAGAGTATCGAAACAACAGAACCGAACGCTATTGACTGAACAATGCTTCCGGTATACTCGGACGGTGTAGCTACAACAAGACAGCTCCATCCGTCGGTATTTTCGATAGGTGCGTATGTAACATATTTGTTTACGCCGTCAAGATTTACTTCGGCAAAGCCGTTTTCACCTCTTACGGCTTTGCTTATGCAGTCAGCTATGCCCTGATATGAGCTGTCCGCCTGTGCAAGCGTTTTATAGTTTATACGTTCTGTGAGTTTTTCTTCATCGGGATATGCAATGATTGTACCTGTCTGGTCGACAGCCATTGTATAGCCGGTTTCACCGATTCTGGTCTGACCGATGACGGCGGAGAATGTACTCATATCGACGCTTGCCATAAGCACACTGCGCAGTGTGCTGTTATCGGATTCAAACATAGGAATTGCAACGTCCATAAGTACTTGTTTGAGATCCTGTGTCGCATACGGCTCGCCGCTTGCGGATTTTTTGGTTTCAACTGCCTGTTTGAAGCTTGCGTTTTCTGAATAGTTCAGTGTTTCGGCATAGAAACACTTACCCTCTGTATTGACAATCTTGACGTCCGTAAGCATGGGATTCTTCGTCAGTATCGAAAAGCACTTTGTTGAAAGTGCGCCGGTATCCGAAAGGTTATCAAAGCCTGAATCGTTGGATATCTGTTGAAGCTCGGCGGTAATTGAACTGAGCTGATTTGATATGGTTTTAGACGACATATCCGCAACTTCTGTAAGCTGATCTTTAAGCGACTGCTTAAGGAAGTTATAGTTCATACTTATATTCACGCCGCCGACGATAAGAAGCGAACTGCCTACCGCAAGGCACATCCATTTGAATATCTTTCCGGTGAGCGATTTACGTTTTTTGCGTGCTTTTTCAACGCCGTCCGATAATTTTTCAAGTTCTTTCGATATATTTTTTTTTGATGACATCAGCATTTCCTCCCGATATTTATGCGGTCAGAACCGTTATTATTTAATAATACCACATTGTTGGGATAAAGTCAAATATCACAATGATTTTTCACGTCATATTCAACAATTTAAATAAATATGCAATCTGAGATTTGTTGATTATAGACAACGCTTTAAAACTG